>CAYWDH010000005.1:0-96056 GCA_964456985.1 uncultured Eubacteriales bacterium | reverse complement strand
GGTCAAACTAATATGAGTCATTCATCAAGGAGGGCTTTTAAAGAGGAATTATTTTATGAAGAAGAATGAATCAAAAAAGGAGGGAGTTCCTTTTCCGGATGGAATTTCCAGGAGGGATTTTCTGAACTGTATGGGAGTCACTGCTTTAGCCAGCACCGCCCTGGGGAGACTTTCCTGGTCAAAATTACAAGATAAAAAAATTGAGAATCCATTGAACCTAGACCGGATTGCTCTGGTGGTACAGCCGGTTTTGACGTACAGCATTCCCAAGCGTCAGCATCAAAGGAGTTGGAGGGCATGGGGAGGCATTCAGACCAAACAGGATGCGGAGGAAGAAGGGGCACGGATAAGAGGAGAGCTGGCAAGGGTCAAAGCAGAGGCTGATTTTCCTTTAGAAATCAAACCTCTTATGGGAGTAAGTAGCAGAGACGAAGTTTTGAGGTTCAAAAATTCTTCCGGCGTGGATGTGTTCCTCATCTACGCAGCCGGAGGATGGATGGATATTTTTGATGCCGTACATGAACATGGAAAGGACATGATTTTTTTCTGCAGGCACAGGTCTGGTCCTGTGTATCTCTGGTACGAAATCATAAGTCCTCGGTATCTCCGTCAGCATACAGATTCTTTATCTCTGGAGGGTGTCAACCAGGATGATGTGGTCATTGACAGTCAAGGAGAAATTCTCTGGCGTCTTCGGGCTCTGTGCGGATTGAAAAATGCGAAAAACACAAGGATCTTGGCTGTAGGAGGACCTGGAGCCTGGTCCCAGCCCGGTAAGGTCGTTCCCGATCTTGTCAGAAAAAAATGGGGATATGACATCCGGACTGTGACTTACGGAGAGCTGGGAGCCCTTATTGAGGAAGCCCGGATGGATAAGGAAGCTGTTAAGAGAGCCCGATTGAGTGCTGAAAAATACTGTCAGGGCAGGCATGTCAGATTGGAAACAAAAAGGGAATTCGTTGATAATGCATTCCTCCTGGAAGATGTTTTTATAAGGCTAATGAACAAGGCCGGATGCCGGGCAGTGACTATAAAGGGGTGTATGGCTACGATTATGCCTTTGGCGGAGACATCTGCGTGTTTGACCCTGAGTGTCTTGAATGATTCCGGATATCTGGCTTTCTGCGAGTCTGATTTCGTGGTCATTCCGGCCGGTGTTCTTCTGGCCAGTATCTCAGGGAGACCCGTCTTTCTCAATGACCCCACTTTTCCGCATGATGGAGTTATTACATTAGCGCACTGCACAGCCCCGAGAAAAATGGACGGGAAGACGCTTGAACCGGCACGGATCCTGACTCATTTCGAATCAGATTATGGTGCGGCCCCCAAAGTTGAGATGAAAAAAGGGCAGGCCCTGACAATCATCATTCCTGACTTTACTTCAAAAAAGTGGCTCGGACTTCCCGGAGAAATTCTTGGTTCTCCCTCTCTGGACATTTGCCGCACTCAGATCGATGTCGGGTTTAAATACAGTTCCAGGAAGCTAGCTGAGAAAATGCAGGGTTTTCACTGGATGACCGGATACGGTCTCTATTTCCAGGAATTGGGTTATGCGTTGAGACGCGTGGGGATTGAGTGGGAAGTTCTCAGGAATGTTTGAGTTAAAGAGGTTAAGGAAATTTTTCTTTTTATCGCGCCAGAAAAGCAGAGGATTATTCTGATTTCCGTGAGAATCCTTTGATCCAGATGAAGTAGCAGGGAATCCCGAGTAAAACAGTCACTACAGCAGCTGTGGATTCAAGAGGACGGTTGAGATAATTTATGGCCATGAGGAACAGACTGGTGAAAAGATAGAAGACCGGAACCAAAGGGTATCCCCAGACTTTGAATGCTCTAGTGTTACCGATACGGCGCTTTCGGGCCAGAAAGATACCGAACACAGCCAGCCACGGGAAAATATTCAGAGCGAATCCAATATAGACCAGCAGCTGTTCAAAAGACCCGATGAGCACCATGAGAACCGCGATAGCGCCTTGAATAAGAATAGACTTTCCAGGGACTTTATACCTGGGGTGTATCTTGGCAGCAAAAGGGAAAAACAGCCTATCCCTGGCCATGGCAAAATAAACCCGGGGGCCTATGATGACAAAGGCGGATAAAGAGGAAAGAAGGGCCAGACTTATAAGAAGCCCCAAGGCGTCTCCCATCCAGGGACCAAAGGCTTCAATAGAAGCCTTTTCTGCAATGGCAATGGTTCCTTTCGCCTGATTATAGGGAAGAGCCTGAAATATAAAGAGGTTCAATGCCAGATAGAGAAGGATCACTATAGATGTGCCTAATACTAAGGACAGAGGCAGATTCTTTCTTGGGTTTTTTATCTCTCCGGCAATATAAGAACTGGCATTCCATCCGCTGTAGGAGAACATAACCAGCATCATGGCTGTTCCAAAAGCCAGCCATGAGCTCTGGCCTTCTCTGACAAAGGAAAACGCGGAGATCCCTCTTCCTCCGCTAAGGGCTATTCCGGTTCCGGCAAGTCCCACCACGATTCCTATTTTGAGAAACGTCAGAAAGTTCTGTACTTTTGAGCCCAGCTTTAAGCCCATGTAGTGTATTCCGGTAAACAGGATAATGAGAAAAAGAGCGGCGCCTTTTTTCATAAAGAAAAAGTGATTTGAGGTTACGCCCAAGACTTGAGTCTTGAGTCCCTCAAAGATATACTCTGAAAAGGCCATGGCTGATGCGGCAATAGGAACCGAAAATCCAACAAAAAAACTGGTCCAGCCTGTAAGAAAGCCGACTGAAGGGTGATAGATCTTTTTAAGATACACATACTCTCCGCCAACTTGAGGCATCCGCGTTGCCAGCTCAGCATAAGAGAGTGCGCCGGCAATGGCAATGGATCCTCCCAGAAGCCAGCAGATAAAGATCCAACCGGAGCTTGGAAGCTGCCCTGCCATGATTCCCGATGTGGTGAAAATACCGGCCCCGATCATATTTGCCACAACGATGGAGGTAGCTGTAACCGGTCCTATTCTTCTTTCTATGTTCTTATGGGGCGGTGTGAGAGATGTCTTGTTCATATGATTAAACGCTTCATGCTATCATAAAAAGGGCTGGTTTTGTAGATTTGAATAGATTTTATTTTCTTTTATAGCTTACAGAAATCCCTGCCTGGCTTTCTGAAAGAAGAGATGTCTCAAATTCTTTCTGCTCCAGCATGAATTCATAATATTCGCTGGTTCCGCTGCGCCTTCCCCAGCGGCTTCTGTCCGATGGATAGACATTATGAGCGGCGATACAGCCTCCTTTTTCCAGCTTTGGTATTACCGCTTTGGCATAATTGGTGTACCAGTCTTTATCAGCATCAATAAAAACAAAGTCAAATGGCCCTTCCAGTTTGGGAACCAGATCGTGTGCGTCCGCCAGCCAGGCATCTATGTATGCATCAATCCCTGCTTCCTTAAAGTTACTCAGGGCTCTGGAGTAACGCCTTTCATCTATTTCAATAGTGACGAGCTTGCCACCGGTCCTGCTGAGAGCCCAGGCGATCCAGATTCCTGAGTGTCCGGTTGAGGTTCCGATTTCAAGAGCCCTGGTATAGCCGTTCTCAACAATAATATCATAGAGGATCTGGCCGTCCACTTCAGGGACGTTCATGTCCCTCCACTGGTATTGGTGGCTATCCAAAAAAGATTTGACCTTTTTATCCAGTTCTTGAGGTTTGAAACTGTATACAGAGAATGCAGAGAAGACAATGACAGTCAATGCAGCAATGCTTAAAATCAGGAACTTAGATGAAAGGCCTCCTATCATGCTCATCTCCTCCTCCAGTCTTTGGATTCAAATCAGCTTCTATATAATTAGACGAAGGATGAAGAAGAATCTTCCATGAATTATACAGAGCAGGCTAATATTTTTATCTTCTAGGTAAGCCCTCCCCGGATCAATCGATTTTTGGAGCGTGAACTATTTCATGGATGATCATGACTTTCACCCGCCCCTCGTCATCCTTTACAAAAGAAATTTTTTCTTCTCTATTTCTGCAGGCCCACAGCCCCTGTTCGTCCGTGTCTTCCAGATACATGATTTCTCCTGTAGGGACTTTGACAGCCAGATTGTTTTGGCTGTAAAACACAGTGAACACTCCTTCCTGCATGGGGATAGGGTACTGGCCGATATAGAGTCGGAATTGTTCCGGGATATTATCCGTTGTTTCCTCAGAATCTGATTTTTTGGGGATGCGTGCTTTGTTGTATATGTTCATGCTGGTCACCTCACCGGAGCTATTCTTTTCAAAAGTAACATACACATCGGTTGTGAGCTTAAAATACCAGAAACCGTTTTCATCCGGTTCCTTGAGCTCGAAGATCATCCTTCCGGGGATGTCGAGGGCGAGACTGTTGTTCTGCACAAGAGCTTTCAGGACATTATCAGGGCCCTGATATCCTCCCACATAAGGTATGTATTCTTCGGGCACTGTGGTGGACAACGCTTCTCCGAATCTCTGTGAGCCCGCATGAAAATCCAGGATCTCCATTTTATCGGGATTAAAAGCGATGTGCTTGGACGCGAGGATTCCCAGACGGATGTGACCGGAATCCGCAAAATCGATCTCCCTTAATGTGGTGTCCAGAGGAATCCATCCTGTTTCACCCATGTAAACCTCATTCCATCCGTGCTGCCCAAAGCTTCCCCCTCGATTGGGGACATAAATGCAGCCCCAAACCACTCTTGACGGGATGTCCACTGCCCGGCACAGGGCGGTAAAGAGCCTGGAATGAGCTCCGCATTCTCCGGCTCTGAGGTCAAAAGTATTGCGGGCCGAACCGCCTCCGGGGATATTATACCCGATTTCTTCAGCCACCCATTTGCTGAGCCTTTTCACGGCTTCCCAGGAGTCAGCCGCACCGCTTGTCAGTTCCTGGGCTTTTTTGATGAGCACAGGATCGTCGGATTCAATAAGGTCTTCAGGATTTAGAAACGGTTTGAGTTCGGGTTCATCACGGAAGTCCGGAGGAAAGGGAGGGGCAGTTGTTCCGTCGAATTTTTTGTGGGTGATTTCAAAAATTCCCTCCACGAGATTATTTTCGATCGTACCCTCAAACTTTTGTCCGGGTACATTCAGGCTTTCTTTTGTGATCAAGTTTCCGATGGGATTAAGAGTGACTTTTGTCTTCAGAAAAGAGATAGCCATGATATCTGAAATCATAACGCTGACGTCAGCAAAGATATTATCGTCAATACTCACTCGCTTCAGTTTGTTTGTTATGGATTTGTCCGATAGGGAAATGGTTGAATTGATTATTTTTTGCTGGAGAAGTGTGCCGTCTTCAGCATTGATCCATACCTGATGTTTTGCGCCGATCTCATGATTCAGGACATCAAACACCATAGAGTCATAGGTCTTTCCGGCCAGATTTATTTTTTCCTCTTTAATTTTTGTGAAGGTGTGCAACTGGAGTTCGCGGTCAAAGGAGTCCAGTATTTGATACTGTTTTTGATGGATCTCTGAATTTGCAAAGTCTTCCCACACACGAGGATGGAGATAAAAATCTGAAAGAACAGCATCCTCGGGCAAAAGGACTTCCTTTGTCCCTCCTCCCATGTTTTGAGTTATATAGGCTTTGTCTCCATCTATCCGGATTGAAATTTTGAGCTGCACGCTTTCCTGGTCCAGAAGAAATTCCAGGGAAATGAGCCTTTTTTGTCCGGGATCCAGGTAGCTCTCAGCTGTGATTGTGTTGTTAATTTGAGCTCCCATGAGCGAAGAGATAGATATGACGTTTTCTTCAAGACGGATCATTTGTTTTCCATTCTCTTCAACAGGAGTCATGATGGTCTCCGTATATCCGTAGACCACTCCATTATTTTCCATGGCATAATAGGTTTTTTGGGACTCTGCGTTAGCGCTGCAGGCAGATGCATTTCCCCATAAAATAAGAGATAATGCCAACCAGATACATAGATTTAATCGTTTTTTCATTTTATCCTCCATAGTTATTTTTTAGTTTTCTGAAACAGGCATTACCGCCTGAAGAATATATTTGTATACCAAATTATAAAATCTCACTGCCCAGCCGTAGTCATAATTCTGAGCCGTGGAGGCAACGATCAGGTCCAAAGCAGGAAACACCATAATAAACTACCCTGCTCTCCCGAGGGTATAACCAGTCAAAAAATATTCCCTCAAATCCACATTGATTTCTTGAAGATTTTTTAAACCGAAAATGATGGCAATGGAGATGGGATCGGCTCGGAAGTCTGTGTGTCCTTCATAAAAGCCATACCGCATGATGTAATAGGGAACCATCTCACCGGTGTGGATGTAAGAGATTTTTTGAATCAGTTCAGACATTTCTTTTTCGGTGATTTCAGGATATTTTTTGTTAAGAAACTCTTTTTCGCTTGGATCCAGTGTTCTCCACATTTCCAAATGATACTGTCCCAAAATCTCATCATTGAAGATAGACTCCTGCCAACCTCGGCCTCCTTGCCATTTGATAAAGACTTTTTTTCCGTTGTAAAGAATGTATTCAAGCTCCATCTCTTCATAAAGCCAGATATCTTGTTTGATTCCCTGAAGAACGATATTCCACACATGAAACAAGGGTTTGGCCATCTCCGGATGAGTTAATCTCAATTGTTTTACTATATGGTTGTCTTTTATGAGTACAGAAAGAATGTCTTCATTTTCGTTCATAAAACCAGCCCTTGAATAATGCATGGGGCGTCCGATGTTTGTGATTTCTGAAACAGGTTTCCCTGTAATAGTCCGAGTCTGGTTCAATTCAACCTCATCATGCAAGCCTGTTTTGGCTAAAGCTGGAAAATCAAGATAATTCTTTTCCAGCTGCCGTCCTTTGTCGTACTGGTATTTTTTATAGTTTAAAGATCCTTTGTTCTCCACAGTGACGGAGAAGAGGTGGTATTCTCCGTCTTTTCGACAGCTGATGACGATTTCTAATCCTTTATTTGTTGTGAACGGAGAGGGAATGACAGGCAGTTCTTGGAGCGTCTCTGGATAGAGAGGATATGTTTTATTCTTATAGATGACTTTAGGGGTAGACATTTTTTGTGCGAAATGGACAGGATTTCCGGCTTGAAATACCATAAAAAGCACCATTAAGATGGGTGGAATTTTATCAATCATCAGCGATCTCAATTTTTTTTGATCGAATCTGATTTTTCATTATTCAGAGTCTGGTTGTTTTCGGTTGAATCAATCCAGTCTGTTCTTTTCGAAAGGGAAAGGGGTAGCCTCTCTCAACCCATTCTCTTATCTGTTCTTCTCCTGCCAGATCAACCATGAGTTCCCGTTCTTTAATAAGCGGCAGGTTCCATTTTCCTTTTTCTTGCCGGTTCCTGAACACAAAAATATGGGGGACTTTAGGGATTTCGGATTGATTCAAAAGATTCAGAGACAGCTCATTGGAAAAAGATTTTCCAAGGGATATCTCATCCCAGTGTCCGTGTTTTTTGATAAATTTCAATGCTTTATCAAAATCGGAATCCAAACAGACCATCACAAATTTAATGGGGGCCTCTCTGTATTTTTCGGAAAAGTCAGTCTTGATATTTTTGATTCTTTCGATGCTTTCAGGATCCGTACAGGTACCGAACTGAGTGGAAGCGAAATAAATGAAAACAATATCCCCTTTATTTTCTTCTTTTATGGCCGCAGAGTTCAGGAAAAAAACTCCTATCAGAAGGAGTCCTAAGACAACAGAATATTCTCTTTTCATGGGTATCTCCTTATTTTCATGGTTTCTGAGTCAGTGGCTGTCTATTCCCAGTTGATTTAAACAGTGACGACAGGTCGATCTGTCTCTGGCCTTTGTCCAGCTCATCAGCCAAATCCATAACCGCAACTTCATCGAAATTCCGCATGTTGTAAAGATAGATGATTCCCTTTTTTAGGTCATAGATATTGGAATAGACAGTCAAGGATCCCATCTCCTGAGAGGTTTCCTCGAGCACCTTTCGAATGAGAGCCATATTCAGTTCATCCGCATCAGATAGGATTTTATCTGCAGTGCGATACCGCCAGCAGGGATAGTTATTGTCCTTGATATTGGACATGATAAAGTTGGTTGAAATAAGGTACCAGGTATCGCTGGTAATAAACTGGGTTTTTCCCTGGCCATACTCGACCACCATTGAGGCTCCAGTCCGGTCCGCGATCGGAAACCGGGCTCGCTCGAGACTCGGGATATTGTGGCTCTCAAAGAAAATTATCACCTCGTCACAGGTGGCGCAGGTTCCCAGAAGGAACAGGATCACAGATCCCCTGAGGGTTGGCTTCCCGGGTTCCGGCTGCCAGTTAGTGGGCGAGACTCGGTTCCCATCCATAAATAGGCCCTTATCATTCATACCGCCCTGTACCGGAGAGTCATCAAATCCAAACATAATCCGGCCGTGATATTTTTCAGTTGCCGGAATAAAAGTGACTTTTGTCTCCGGATGATTCCTGTCTTCATTGTTTCCCGCCAGAACAAGGCCGTCCTTTGCCGTCATGACAATAGTGCAGTTGAAAAGGTCATTAGGAACGATCTTGTCTTCATGAGGATGAGACAGTGTGATTGCGCTTAATGCGATCAAAATCATCCAAAAGGTTGTTTTTTTCTTAAGCAAAATTTTTCTCCTTATCGATTTTTTGTGCGTTGCGTATGTGTTGGTTCCTCCAATAAAGAAATCTTTATCCTTTTTTTAATTTGATTTCGCCAGGCTGATTTCGGATATCATCTCCCGGGTAAATGGAATCTCTAGGCCCTGACTGGGAACATCGATCATCCCTTCAGCCGTGCCTTTGTTGGTATGTTTTACGAAGATCCCTCTTTTATAGGCAAAGTACCAGGTGGAAGTGCCTTTTATGTTGCCTTTGGTATTCAATTCAATCCCCTGCTGGGCTCCTTTGCCCTCAATGGTCCCGGAATACTGAGATAATATCCGGGCGCATTCCATCCCATCTATGGTCTCAAATCCATCCAGGGTGTTCTCTTCTGATAATCGAATGACCACCTCTCCGTTATCTGTTTTTTCGCTGATGGTTGTCTCATCCGGCCATGTATCTCCTATTTTAAGGGGCCGTCCAGCAAGATCCGGAAAGATCTGCTTAAATGTTGAAGCAATGCTTCGTGTTCCCTCAGGCCCCAAATCATAGGTGATATCCTCAACTCCTTTAAGCTCTGATTCTTTGCCAAGGAGGGAAAGGTTCATGTCAAAGCTTTTTCCTATGACCTGACTCATATCCGGTTCCAGATCAATCTGGGGGGATTGGACTTTGAGGCTCATGTCATTGATGGTGATGGTTAACTGGTGTTTGTTTTCCACTGTCCCTTTGGATCGAACGGAAAAGGAGTTTTTTGAGGATGTGTCAGTTTCAATAGTTCTTCCCATTAGATCAGAGGCTTGGTGTGATTTTTCCCAGGAATCATACGTTAATTCCTGTCCTTCCGGCATCTGGTACTGAAGGATCAAGCCGGCCTGGGGATCTCCCCATACAGGAGCGGTTTTAGTAGCGCATCCTATAAGCATAAAGAACCCCAGCAAAACAGGGGTCATTATCAAACAAATTCTTTTTTGTTGTTTGTTCATTTCATCCTCCTGATGAATGTTGTTTTTTTATTTCATTTTATCAATCAAACTAAAAGTATATTCGAGGACTGTGTCTTGTTTGTTTTTTAAATCTTCAATATTTGTCTGAACCTTATGATGGGGGATGATCCCCCGGTCTTTCGGAAGGCCGCTGACTGCTGCCGCAAAGCTGTCTGTGGCCAGTTTTAAAATCAATCCTGTATTTTTCAGGTCAAATGTATGGACGGCTGCGTTGCAGGTATACGTGCTTCCGGTCTCTGTCCCGATAAAGGTTCCTAAATCATGGTATTTCAGGATAGAGCAGAAATGCCCCGTGGTTGAAAAATTGCTGCCGTCTATAAGGATGAAGAGATTCCCTCTGTAAGGATTCTCGGCTAAGGGGATAGGTTTGGACAAGTCTGTATATCTTCCATAGGGTTTAGAGAAATAGACAGTGGGTTCTTTTTCAATATAAGAGAGCAGGTAGCTTGCGCAAAACGGGTCTCCTCCTCCATTGCCGCGAAGATCAATAATGAGATTATTGATGTTCTCTTGTTCTATTTTCTGGAAGGCTTTATCGATAAAGGAAAAAAAGATTTTGTTTTTCTCTTCATAGTAAATAAAACTGTCTATCGTTAGGACCGCTGTGTTTCTTTGAGGAAATGTTTCAATATTCAGGGATTTGGGCACTTTATTGGAGTAATTGATAGATGAGCAGGGAATGGCTGGGATCACGGCTTTTTGAATATCTGTGTTTTCTTCTGTCCTGTATTTGATTTGGAATTCCTTAGGAGCCCCGAAATGATTGGCATAGTAATACTGGAAGCAGTTCTCCAGGGAGGAAGTTTTGGAGAATTCGTTATGACCGTCAGCAGAAATATCTGCTTTTAAAGTCTCAATGATCCGATCGATATCGATTTTATTTATGGACACGATTTCACTGTAGAGAGGCAGAGAAGAATTTTCATTCAGATCCCTAGTCACATAACATCTGTTTTCAACAAATTTCAATATCAGAGGGAATTTATAAACCTGAACGTTTCTCCTGTATTCCGCAGGATAATCCAGATGTGCGTGACCGCATCCAATTTTTGCTTTCAGAGGAACCAGCACATTATAAAATTCTCTTAGAGTCAGAGGTTTTTTTATTTTTGCATTTTGTTCTTCAAATGCCCTGTCAAAGTCTTCCTTGTCAGTGAATTCATAGGGACAGGGATGTATCTCTTCGATGTGCTTTTGGAACTGAAGGAAGTCCTCCTGCATCTCTTTCACAGAGTGTTTTTCCGTTAATAATTGTTTCCTTTTTTTGTCAGCGCCTAATTTTTTCAGCGCTTCTTGAGCGTAAATCCGTACTTCGTGATCTTCATCATTCAAGGCTTCTCTTAAAGCACTCACCGTCTTAGGAGACTTCAATTTCAAAAAGGCCACCATGATTTCCCGCTTCACAGAGACATCAAGGTTCTCCTCTTTTAATATTTCTAAGAGAGGATCCACAGCTTTTTCCGACCCGATGTCCCATAAAGCGGTGACCACTGCCTTGCGGCTCCAGGAATTGGGTTGATCCAGGGATTGGATCAAAGGATCCACAGCTTTTTCCGACCCGATCCTTCCTAATGCTGTGGCTGTAACAAAGACCACTGGACCTGATTCGTCCTTAAGAAGACGTATCAGAGGGTCCACCGCTTTTTCAGCCCTTATTTTTCCTAAAGCAGCTGCCGCGCTCAAGCGAACATTGCTGTTATTATCAGAAAGGCTCTCTATCAAAGCGTCAGTTGCTCTGGGCGATTCGAGTCTTTCCAAAACAGAAGCTGCGATTTGGCGCAAAGAGGGATCCGGATCTTTAAGAAGTTTGATCAAAGGTTCGACTGATTGTTCGCCTAATTTTTCAAGCCCCGCCACATAATGTCTGCGGAAATGCCAGTTATCAGTCAACCGCAGAGTCCGGATATACATATCTGCCCGGCTTTCTGATGCGGTTGCCTGGATCTCATCAGGGATTTTGGGAAGCGAAAGAGAACGGACATAAACATATGAAAGTCCTACCAGCAGGAGTGTGTAGATAGAAAGCACTGCAGCGATCTCACCTTTCCGCTCCGGGAATTTCTTTTTAAAAAGAAGACGTGTAGGGATGGCAAAGGGTTTTGACAGGAACTTGGGAAGGGGAAAGAGAAAAGGTGTTTTCTCGCGGTATCTTTCGTATAGATTTCCTAGCTGTTTCTTCATCTTCCTCTCTTCAAGAAGGGCCACTCCGATAATGATCATGGCAGAAAGCATCCAGGGCAGGGAGGTAGCAATTCCCCAGGACCTTTTTGGGTAGTTGACACGCATCAAAGCCAGCAGCATTCCGTAGCTCCAGATGATCCATCCCAGATACTGAGGGTGGCGGGAGATCCGGTAGATCCAGAAATCCGCCATATCCTTTTTTCGTTCTCTGGAGACAAACCAGGTATATGTGCCTATGATAAAAAGAAGAAGCCCGGTTCCCACCAGAAAATAGACAAGGGGATAATGCACATCAAAGCCTATTTTTAGAAACAGAGACCTTAAAAGCCTGTAGGGAAGATAGACGATATCTCCCAGCTGCCCGGCATTAAAAGAAATATCCAGAACAGGCATCCACATGACGTTCAGCACACCCAATCCGGCTAGAAAAAACATAACTGCAGCAAACTGAGCAAAAACAGGAAGAAACATCAAGAGAGCTCCTGCTGAGGCTAATCCCTTTTTACCGGTTATAAAACCCGCTGCGATAAGAAGGACCATAAGTCCAAAACAGATATAACCGATAATCCTTAAGTGATAGTGGCTTATGAACAGTTCCGTCCTCATGACAGCAGACTCATCCGCATGGGAATCGCCATCCAGAGCAGGAACATTTCCATAAAGGGCTTTGTTCAACAGCCCGGGCAGTTCCATGGAGGCAAAGGTCAGCCCGAGGCTGAAAACCACGGCTAAAAGCATTAACAGCAATCCGGAAATCCATTTTTTTTGACTCATTTTTTTCCCCATTCTTAAAAGATTCCTTTTTCGGATTCAATATAAAGGAATAAAAGGGGGATTTCCATAGACAAAAGTCCTATTTTCGAAGTTAGAACTTTTTTCCTAGACGGAGGGCCTTTCCTAAAGAATAAAGAACTTAAGACTGCTTTTTAATGAGATTGGCGAGTCCGATCCTGTTCTGAATACCCAGCTTCTGGTATATATTATAGATGTGGTTGCGGACCGTGCTGCTTGATATAAAGAGCTTTTTCTCAATGTCTTTGTTGTTGGCTCCGTCCAGTATCATTGTGATGATTTCCTGTTCCCGCTGTGTGATGTTGTATTTTTTAAACACTTTTTCCAGGTTTTCCTTTTTAACCGTTTGGGCGGTCCTGAGTTTTGCCCTTGTGCGCACCCAGGACAGGATAATGAACGAAACCACAGCCAGGGTTAAGGTTATAAACCACCACGTTTTCCAGAAAGGGGGGATCATATAGATAGGGATGGAGAGGCCTTTTTCATTCCAGACTCCATCCGGATTGGCTGCTTTGACATGAAGTATGTATTTCTTTTTTGACGGGCTTTGAAAAGAAATGGTGCGGTTGGGACCTGTGTAGGTCCAGTCCTTGTCCCGTCCTTCCAGTTTAAAAGCAAACTGGTTCATTTCCGGATTGAAAAAACATAGGGCGGCAAATTCAAACGTGATAAATCCTGTCCTTGAATAGAGCCGCAGGTCATTAAGGAAGGAGAGCGGTTGCCCTAGGTCATACTTTTTATTATGGATATAGAAGCCTGTCCATACAACCGGAGGGATAAAGGGATTCTTCTTTATGTCTCTTGGGAAGAAGCTGTTAAATCCGTTTACACCTCCGAAAAACATTTGGCCCTCACTGGTTTTAAAAAAAGCTCCTCTGTTAAATTGCTGGGACTGGATCCCATCATAGATTCCATAGGTTGTGATGCGGTCTGTTTCTGGATCGAGCTTGAAGAGCCCACGGTTGGAGCTCACCCAGAGACATCCGGTTTCATCTTCCAGTATCCCGCAGATAATATCCCCTGGAAGACCCTCTTGGATGGTATAGTATTCCCATTTCTCATTGGCTCTGTCATATTTGCTGATTCCTCCGAAAGTGCCTATCCATATCACTCCGTTTTTATCTTCAAGAACCGAGATGATATGATTATCCAGAACAGTATTGTTTTGAGAATCACTGGACTCAGTCGTAAACCGAGTGAAATTTCCTGTTTTTTTGTCCATTCTGTTCAATCCCCATACCGTCCCTACCCATAGATCACCTGAGCTGTCTTCGTAGACGGCTGTGATATGGGATGAGCTGAGTTTTGAGGAGTCTGTCGGAGAAGAGAAATAGTGAGTGAAATGCCCTGTTTTTTTATTGAATTGATTGAGTCCGTTTTGTGTGCCGATCCATAAAGTATCTTTATCGTTTTTATCCTGGTGGATCACATTGACTTTGTTATGGGATAGATTGTTTCCCGAAGCCTCTCTTTGGCTGAAGTGAGTGAAGATCTCTGTCCCGAGATCAAGCCGGTTAAGACCCGTTTTGTCCATGCCTACCCATACCATTCCCCTTTCATCTTTAATGACAGCCTGCACAGCGCCTGCACTGATGCTTGTGTCGTTATCAGGGTCATGTATAAAATGAGTAATCAGACCATTCTTTTCATCAATCCTGTCCAATCCTCTGCTGGATCCTATCCAGAGAGATCCCGATTTATCTTTGCAGAGAGAAAGGACATCGCTGCCACTGATGCTCTGCGGATCAAAAGGATTGTGTTTGAAGTGTTTGAATTTTACCTGATTGTTAAGCGATTTGTTGATACCTCCTCTTTGGGTCGCGACCCACATGATGCCGGATGAATCCTGATAGAGGGCATTGATATAATTGCCGCTGAGGGAATCCGGGTCATTGGGTATATGTTTGTAAGTGGTGAACTGTTCTGTTTTTCTGTCGAATATCCTTATTCCGTCCTCCTGGTTTCCAACCCAGATATTTCCTGTTGTATCTTCGCAAATGGAAATTATGTTTGAATGCCGGAGGTTGCTGCTCCCTAATCTGTTTCCGAAACAGGCGGTAAATCCCTCACTTTCTCTGTCGAACCGGTTCAGTCCTCCGTTTTTTGTTCCCACCCAGATGGTCCCTTGTCTGTCCTGGTATATCGACCAGACCGTGTTGCTTCCGATGCTGTGCGGATCTGCGGGATCGTGTTTGTAATTCCGGATTTTCCGTGTCTCCGGGTCAAGTCGAAAAAGCCCTGAGCCCTGAGTTCCGGCCCAGATATTGTTTTGGCTGTCTATCAGAAGGCCCCAGATGGTTTGAACATTCTCCCCTAAGGAGATCCTGGTGAATTCTCTGTTTTGTCTCTCATAGCGGAAGAGGCCGTTAAATCGGGTTCCGATATACAGATCGCCGATTTTATCTTCCTGTAAGGATAGAATTATGTTTTTGGTTAGACCTACAGGGTCCTCAGGGTCGTGCATGAATTGAAAAAATTCCTCTTTTTGTACGTCGAACCGAAAAAGCCCGTTCCCGTTAGTCCCAAGCCAGATATCTCCATGGCTGTCCTCTATTATGGGAAAGACAGAGGCCGGCCGAACAGGGGATTCCTGGCCGGACTGATGAGGAGTGAAAAGAGTGAAGCGGTATCCGTCATACTTGGCTAATCCTTCATTCGTCCCAAACCACAGAAAGCCTTCTCTGTCCTGCAGGATACTTGAGACAACAGAAATGGGAACCGAATTATAATTGGGAAAAATATGTTCGAATCGAATAAATCTTTGTGCAGAGGAAAACAAAAAGCCCGGAGCCAGCAGGAATAAAAAGAACAAGGATGTTTTTTTCACAATAAGCCCTCTTTTATGTGTGATAAGAATGCAGCCATATCTTTATAAATAGCTTGGAACAGTTATGATAATATACAAACTATCCCAAAAAAAGCAAACATGAAAAAACTGAAATCATTTTGTAACTTTTTAAGTATAATGGAGTCTATATAAATGACAGCTGAATAAAGGACAAACAGAATGGAATCTTTATCAGACAGCGCTATTATGGAAAAAGTAAGAGACGGACAGGTTGAAAAATTAGCCATTTTATTTGAGAGGCATCATGTGAAGATCTTCAACTTTTTCTTGCGATTGACCGGATCCCACAACCTGAGTGAAGACTTGGTGCAGGATGTGTTTATCCGTATGCTCAAGTACCGTTCCTCTTATGAAGGAAGAGGGAGGTTCACGGTATGGATGTATCGTGTTGCAAGAAATGTGCATGTGGACTACCTGAGAAAAAACAAAGAGACATATAATTTGGAGGACCAGTTTGAAGAGCCGGAAAGCGAAGAGGGTTCCCCCGTGCATACTCTTGAGCAGAAGAAGGATAAAGAACTTATCCAGGAAGCTCTTTCTCTGCTTCCTGTGAAGAAAAGGGAAGCCCTGATACTGAGCCGTTTTCAGGATATGAAGTACAAGGAAATCGCAGAGCTTTTTGGATGCAAAGAAGGGACTATAAAAGCCAGTATTCACAGGGCTGTCAAGCAGCTTGGAGAAATCTATCTTGAGCTGCAGGGAGGTGTTCCGTCATGACATGCGAAAATATAGAGGAGAAGTTTGTGGAGTATTTGACCGGTCAGCTTTTAAAAAAGGAAAGAGAAAAAATCCAGGCGCATGTAGCTGAATGCGACGCATGCCGCAGGGAACTTGAGTCGCTGACCGAAATATGGACGAAGCTGGGGGTTCTCGAAGAGGAGAAGCCCGGTGATAGAATCCGCACCCGGTTCTACAGCATGCTTCAAGAATACAAACAGGCGGAAGAAGAAAAAAGCAGAAAACAAAGGAAAGGTCTTTTTTCCCGTCTCAAGAACCTGTGGCCCAGGAAACCGGCTTTTCAGTTTGCCCTGACCCTGGGAATGCTTGTGTTGGGATTGGTCATCGGAAATGTATGGACGGTCATCCCTCATAAGGAAGCTGTAAATACGGTGCTGGTGGATGAGGTCCAGACTATGAGGCAGTCTCTGGCTGCATCCCTCATTGATCAGGACTCAGCCAGTGAAAGGCTTCAGGGAATAAACATGAGCTATACTCTGGTCAAGCCGGATGACAAGCTGCTGGACAAACTGCTGTCCACTCTCAACTCAGACCCGAGTGTGAATGTGAGGTTGGCTGCGGTGGATGCTCTGTATCTTTTCCACGATCACCCCAAGGTCAAACAGGGATTGATCGACTCCTTGTCCAAGCAGACTTCGCCCATGGTCCAAGCCTCACTCATTGACCTTATAGTCAGCATCCGGGAAAGAAAAGCAGTGGATGCCCTGAAAAGCCTTCTGGAGCAAGAGGGTGTGGATCCTGAAATCAAGGACAGGGCTGAACAGGGTATTCAAAGGTTGAGTTTTTAAAGGAGAAAAATTCTGTGAAAAAGGAGATTATTCATAGATTGAAAAGAAAGCAAAGGAGAAAATAAATGAAAAAAACAATCAAAGTAAATGTTCGATTTTTAGGGATTGCTCTGGCTATCCTCATGATAGGCGGTTTTCTCTGTGCCCAGGAAAAGGCCACGGACAAAGCCACGGTCCCGTTTTCCAATCCGGATAAGCCGGGGCTGGTCAAAGCAGGAGTGCACAACGGCAGCATCACTGTTACTGGATATAACGGGAAAGAGGTCGTGGTGGAAGCCAGGGTGAGGGAGAAACTGGTGACAGAAGAAGAGATCAAAAGGAATGAAAAAGCCAGAGGGCTGAAGCTTATCCAGGTCGATACCACAGGGCTTAGAGTCATGGAAGACGAAAATGTGATGCGCATCAGCGTGAGTTCTTACAAGCAGACGGTGGACCTCTTCATCAGAGTGCCTTATGCCACTTCCGTAAGCATCAGCGCTAATGAGAATGGGGATGTGAGGATCGAAAACGTAAATGGAGAGATAGAAGTCACCAATCACAACGGAGACATCGATTTAACAGGGATCTCCGGTGCGGTGGTGGCCCATGCTTATGACGGAGAGATCAAGGCCGTGTTCAAGAGCGTGTCTCCGGACCTTCCCATGTCTTTCACCTCCTGGCAGGGGGATATAGATATCACTCTTCCCTCAGACACCAAAGCCAACCTCAAGATGAAATCGGGCGAGGGCGAAGTGTACACTGATTTTGACCTCCAGATCGTCCGTAATCCGGATGAAGGATTTGATTTTGACTCGGATAAGCTGAAAAATCTAAAGAGAGAAAATTTAAGAAGTTTTTATTACCTCACTCCTCCCAAACCCCCCGAAGCTCCGGTTGTTGTTTCAGGTGAATCTCTGGGAGATCTTGCTGTCAGCCTCAGGGGAGCAAGAGACTTAGCACGTGGAGAGTATTTTGATATCTCTTTCAATAGGTATATATACGCCAGAATAAACGGGGGCGGTCCTGTTTATGTGTTCAGCAACAACGAAGGGGATATCCTGCTGAGGAAAGCCAAATAACAAAAAATTCTAAAGGGCGGCCTGATTCTCTAATGCCGCCCTTTTTTTTATCACGTGTTCGACCGTATATTTTCCCCATGAAAAGCTGATTCCCACAGCAGCCACATTTCCGGCAACGATTCCCGCCCAAACCCCGTTAAGACCGAGCCCAAAAGTGATAGCGAGAAGATAGCATATGGGAACCTGAAGGATAATGGTCCGAAGGATGGTCACGATCAGAGAACGGGTGCCCTTTCCTATGCCTCGAAACATGGCAGAAGTGAGCATCCCCAGGGGGACTGCAGGGTAGAATAGCGTGGTAATCCTGAGGAATTTAGTCAGCTCATCCTGGATACGGGAGGCTTCTTTGGAATAGCTGAAAATATAGCTTATATGGCCGGCGAACAGAGCCACAAGGATTCCAACTCCCAGTTCGATAAGAACACCGATTTTAACCGCATATAAAAAGGCGGTTTTCAATTTTTGTTTGTCTCTTGCGCCGAAAGCCGCCCCAGTCACAGAGACAACTCCTGTGGCCATTCCTATAAGAGGGATGGTGCCCACCATTACGATACGCCAACCGCTTGTGAAAACAGCCACTCCGTCTGTTCCTCCGGCCTGGATGACCACGATATTCAGCACGATCATGGCCGCTGACATGGAAAGCTGAGCTAAAGAGGATGGAAAGCCGACTGAAAGAATTTCCCTCAGAATCCCCATGTCCGGCTTAAAATCATAGAATGTGATCCGGAGGTAAGTTTTTTTCTGGATGAATATCCAGTAGAAGAATATCAGTGCGGAGATCGTAATGGAAATCAGAGTAGCCCAGGCAGCACCTACCACTCCCAGTTTGAAGCCGTATATGAATAAGGGATCAAGGACAATGTTCAGGAGTGATCCGACCGCTAATCCGTACATGGCTTTTTTAGCTGCTCCCTCTCCTCTGAGAAGCGCGTTTGCTATATGAGAGAAAACAAGGATGAAAGTGCCTGCAAAAAGTATGCGGGCATAATTGGCAGCCATACGCCCCACTTCACCGTTTCCTGATAGGGATTGAAAGAGTTTTCCTGTAAAAGGAAGTGCCCCCATACTGATGATCAGTGAAAGACCTAAGGCAAATACAAGAGTATGGGCAGCTGTGTTTTCTGCAGCTTTCTTATTTCGTTCTCCGATTCTCCGGGAAATCGCTGAGCTTCCTCCCACCCCGATTCCGGCTCCCAAAGCGACAATGATCATAAAAAACGGGAAGAAGAGTCCTACGGCAGCCAACTGGTCGGCTCCCAGTCCGGCAACCCAGATACCGTCCGCAATGTTATAAACAGCCTGAAGCAGCATGGCCAGCATCATGGGAGCGGAAAGCTTTAAAATGGCTTTTTTAGGGTCGCCCAAAAGGATTTTTACCCCTTTGGTCATATGTTCTTCAGATTCCATGGCATTCTTCTAATATACGGAGTTTATCATTCTGTAAAGATTTCAATACAATTGAACAAATATACACGAGAAGCGGAAAGATTTAAAGTGAATTTTATTATTTATGCTTTTTTCACCCGAGAAATCTTGCTTTTCTAAAACTGGATGATTATCTTAATAAGAAGGGATGCACGTTTCTCATAAAGGCGATTATTCTGTAAAGGTGATCTTGAAAAGAGTGCCTTTATGCCTGATAAGCTGTATGACGCCGTTGATCTGCTTTACAAGGGAATTCACCAGATCCATCCCCATTGATTCCACCTTCCTGAAATCCAGGTCTTTAGGAAATCCTATACCGTTGTCTCCGATGTTCAGGTGGTATGTTTTTCCCTTTTTATAAAACTCTATGGTTACCTTCCCTTTTTTTCTTTTTGAAAAAGCATGTTTTATAGAGTTGCTTATCAATTCATTTGTAATAAGCCCAAGGGGTACGGCTTTAGTGATATCAAGGAAGATGTCTTCTACATCTGTTTTTAATTCTATGTTTTGTGACAATTCCCTGTAGTAGCTCATAAGATGGACTGACATCCTTTCTATATACATTTTGAAGTCAATTCCGGCCAGATTTTCTGAACGGTACAGCCTTTCATGTACAAGAGCCATGGACATGACCCTGTTTCTGGTGTTCCTGAATATCTCCCGTGCTTTTTTATCTTTGATGCGATTCGCCTGAATGTTGATAAGGCTTGAGATGACCTGCATATTGTTTTTGACTCTGTGATGGATCTCTTTTAAAAGAACTTCTTTTTCCTCTAGGGATTTTTTGATTTTTTGCTCTGTATCTTTGAGCTCTGTAATATCCTCAACCACACCGATCACGCCAATGGTATTCTCTTGAGCATCTTTCAGAGGGAAATAGCTTTCTGTTGTCCATCCTTCTTTTCCATCAGGTAAAGAATATTTCAATTCTATACCGCGGGATACGTTTCCTCTCATTGCTTTTTTCATAGCTTCTTCGATTTTGCCTTTTATGAATTGAAATTTCTTCCAAGGGATACTCCCTATAACTTCTTCCCTTTTAATCTTCGAGATTTGTTCCATTCCCTTGTTCCAGTAAGTGCACTTGAAATCAGTGTTTAGCACAAGGACACCTTCCTGCATTGATTGAAAAACATTGCTCAACAGTTGTTCCCTTTCCCTCAGAGCTTCCTCTGTTTTTTTGCGCTTGGTGATGTCCCTTATAAACACAAGCCCGGCCGGTTCTCCCTGGTACTGAATAAGGGAAACATTGATTTCTGCAGGGAAGGAGGAGCCGTCTTTTCTGACAAGAGCGATCTCATAGATATCCTCGACATCTTCTCCAGCCTTTCTTTTGCTAAAGTTATCCAGGACGATCTTTTTATAATCGGGGTGGACAAAATCTGTGATTGGTTTTCCGATCAGTTTACTGAGAGGCACTCCTATAAACTGGGATGAAGTGGAGTTGGCAAACTGGATGATCCCGTCATGGTGGATGATGATGGCATCGTTGCTGTTCTCCACGACCAGGGAATATTTTTCTCCACTTTCTTTTAAGGACTGCTCGGCCTTTTTCTGTTCGGTAAGATCTCTGATAGCAGCGATTCTCGCCTCTTGGTCTTTATATTTTATCTGCTTTCCGTGAAGCTCAACAGGAAAAACGGACCCATCCTTCCTTACTCCTTTGGCTTCATAAGGTTCTTCTCCGCCTGAAAGGATATTTTTTTTTATTATCTCCTTTGATTCAGGAGCCGCAAATTCCAGCACATTCCTGCCTATGACTTCTTTCAGGTTATATCCGAACATCTCAGTAGCCTTTTTGTTTGCATCCAGTAATATTCCTTTTTTATGCAGCAGGAGTCCCTCAAACAAAGTTTCAGAGAGACCGCGGAACCTCTCTTCGCTTTCCTTCCGTTTTTTCCTCTCTATTTGGCATTGGGATTCTGATTTTTCAAGTTCTGATATTCTCCGGCGCAGTTTTTCAATTTCATTTATTAGTTGTTGTTTAGTCTTTTTTTCTGATGCCATAACACTTCCGGGCATACATATGGGATGTCTTTCTCTTATATATATATAATCCTAATGAGTCTAAAAATCAATAAAGATAGCGGTAATGATTTTGTTTGGCTAAACCTAGGTTCCGGCCTTATCCGTTACTTTATTTTTTAGCGGCAGGACGTTGTATTCCTCTCCGAAGGCCGCGATTTGTTTTGATACTTTTTTTTACTCGTATCTCAGCGAATCAGCCGGATTGGAAGTGGCGGCTTTAATCGTATGAAAGCTCACTGTGAGGATAGCGATCATCAAAGCCACAAAACCTGATACAACAAACAGCCACCATTCCAGGCTTATACGGTACACAAAATTTTGAAGCCATCGGTTCATGGCATAAAAGGCAACAGGCCAGGCAATGACATTGGCAATAAAGACAAGCTTGGTAAAATCTTTAACCAACAGAGTAAAGATATTTGGGACAGAGGCCCCTAGGACTTTACGCACTCCGATTTCCTTTGTCCTTCTGTTTATGGATGAGGAGGCTAGGCCGAGAAGTCCCAGACAGGCAATGAAAACCGCTAATACCGAAAAAGAATTGATTAAAGTCCCCAGCCGGTCCTCCTCTATGTACATTTCGGCGATCTCTTCATCCAGAAAGCGGTAGTTGAACGGAGCATTAGGGGCGAATTCCTTGAATTTGGTCTCAATAAAGGAAAGGGTGTCTTTCATATTTCTCGAGGATATTTTCAATGAGAAGTGATTTCCGCTGATAGGTTCTAAGAGAAGAGCCAGAGGAAGTATGGATTGGTGAAGTGAATCAAAATTGAAGTCTTTCATCACTCCCACCACTCGGCCCATAGGAGTGAAAGCTCGTTCAACCCTGAATTGTTTTTCCACCGCATGTTCCCAGCCCAAAGCTCTCACTGCCGACTCATTCAAAATATAAGCTGATCTTACATCAGAAGGAAAATCAAGGGAGAAATCTCTGCCTTCATTGATTTTAATACCAAAAGTGTCCACAAAGTCGTAGTCCACTGAATACCAAGCCATCATCAGCTCTTGGTCTGGCTTTCTACCTTCCCAATCAACACTTTGGTTAGGATGACTCCCGGGCGAGAAAGAGGAAACTGCAGCCTTGGATATATTAGGATTCTGAAGGAGTTCAGATTTGATGACTTCTGATTTAAGTCTCAGGCTGCTCTCATATATGGGGATATTGACGATGAAGTCCTTGTTAAAGCCCAGGTCTTTGCTGTGAATGAAGTGCATCTGGTGAGAAACGGCCGCGGCACTGATAATGAGGATGATAGAGACCGAAAACTGGAAAACAACCAAAAGGCTTCTCAGGAGAGAAGATTTTGTCCCTGACCTTAACTCACCTTTAAGAGATTGAAGAGGATTCATTGAAGACAGATAGAGAGAAGGATAGCTCCCTGATAAAATGCCGACCAACATTGTGATTCCGAACATACCGCAGATAAAAAACCAGTTTTGGAAATAGTTGGATTGCAGATGAGTGTTGGCAAGGGAGTTAAAAGAGGGAAGAACCATGTAGACCAGTAAAAGTGCCAGCGGAAGAGCCAGAAAAGCCAGGACAGCTGATTCTCCTAAAAACTGTTTGATAAGCTGGGCTTTATTGGCGCCGATGACTTTTCTCATGCCTATCTCTTTGATTCTCTCTGATGATCTGGATATAGAGAGGTTCATGAAATTGATGCAGGCTAGTATCAAAATGATGACAGCAATGGCTGAGAAGAAATAGATATATTTCAGTTTTCCATGGGTTTCCAGGTTGATATTGGTCAAAGAACTCAAATGAAGCATCCTGGGATATTCAGCACCACCTCTATAGGTCCTTAAGAAAGCCGGGGTTTTTGACTCAAATTCGGAAAGGGAATAACCTTTTTGGAGTAAAATATAAGTATGAAAGTTCCAGGCGCCCCAGCTTCCAAGATAATTGAAGTGAGCATAACTGTTGATGAAGTCAAACCGCACGAGAAAGTCAAAATCAATATGAGAATTGGAAGGAGGATTTTTTACCACTCCGGTTACTTTAAAATCATATCTATCTTCTATATTCAGAATCTTTCCCAAAGGCTTCTCAGTACCGAAATATTTTTCAGCAGCTCTTTCAGTTAGGATGATGGAATGAAGGTCGCTGAGTGCTTTTTCAGGA
The DNA here is from genome assembly GCA_964456985.1 of uncultured Eubacteriales bacterium. GTDB lineage: Bacteria > Acidobacteriota > Aminicenantia > Aminicenantales > Aminicenantaceae > WJMT01. The sequence continues at coordinate 72,515 of CAYWDH010000005.1, read as the reverse complement.
TCTCCTTCAATGAGTGGGAAAGTGAATATGTTGAAAAAAGAAGGATCCACCAGCAGAATTTTCCTTTCCACATAGCTTTCTCCCTGGTACCGGATGATGGCGCTCAGTCTTTCTACACGAACAGCATCTTTGACTTCGGGAAAATCGTTTAAAAGAGCCGGCGCAACAGGTGCAGTCGTAGTTTGGCCGATTTGTGATTGCCATTCTACAGTCACCCTGTAGATTTGGTCATAGTTTTTATGGAATCTGTCATAACTCAACTCATGCTGGACAAATAGGAATATGAGGAAGCAGCTCCCCATGCCCACGGCAAGCCCCAGAATGTTGAGCACTGAAAACATCTTGGCTCTTTTGATATTTCTTAATGCGGTTTTAAGATAATTTTGAATCATTTTAGATATTCTCCAGGCCCGATAATCAGCATTTGGTATTCCGGAACTCCTCCCTCTGAATCAAGCCATTTAATCAATAAATTTTTGTTTTTTCCGAGTCTCTTTCCCCAAAATTCACGAAATTCTGTGGTTCCAATCAGATCCCCGCTGAAGGTCTGGTAAAAGTCATGGCAGGTCATAAAAAAATTCGAATCTCCCATTTGTTTCCTTAAGGAGTTGAGCATAAGAGAGCCTTTGTAATATCTTACTATATAGTTGATTTTTCCCTCTTTAAACGGAACTACTGAAAGAGCAGGCGCGTCCTTGGGTAAAGAGTGAGTTAAGTTAAGGTATTTATTCAGATCGTTTTGGATTGTTTCTTCGGAAATAATCTTTTGGTCCGCAACCGAAGAAAAATATTCAGCAAATGTTTCATTGATCCAGTCACCTTGACTTGCGCCGAAATTCCACCAGAAGTGGGCGATCTCATGGGCTATTCCATGAAAAAGCGAAAAGCCAGGGTCTTTTTTTAAGCTTTCAAGCGTGAGCCCCTCGGAAGTCACAATCATACCTGGCCTGGCGATCCCTGCTCCTCCCTGTCCTTTTAGTTTGGGAGAAAAAACATGCTTTATTATCCCTCCTGGAATAGGTGCTTTTCCCAAAAGATTTGTATAAAGACCTACTGTTTTTTCGATCTGAGCGAACTCTCGGTCAATAAAATTGCTTGGCATCTGCGTATGATAGATATGAATGTCAAAATCTTCCCCCTTATAGGTTTTTAGTTTAAGAAATGGTGAGGCAATAATAATGATATCCGTATCATTCGAAGAAGACCAATAACTGAGTATTTTTTCTTTTTTTCTCTGTCTCTTGATTTCCTTTCCGGAGCACACACACTGCCAACCATCAGGGAGAGAAAGTTCGAGTTTAATGTCGTATCGATTTCCGAATTCGAAGAGAGGGTACCAGCAGGAATAACTGGCTAACTCCACCATCCGTGGATTGATCTGGTCATCCAAGGCCAGTTTTTGACCCTCATGACTTCCGAATTCAGGAATACTTTTCAGTCTCCCATGATAGGCGATATCAACACTGACATCTTGTTTTCTTTTATCCTCTGGTAATCCGATTGTAATTTTTTTAGAGCAGGGGAAAATGACCCACGGTTTGTTTTCTTTTTGGGAGTATTCAGCCGGACGTCCATTGATTTTCAAATCATCCACTTGGAATGTGCCGTGCAGATCGAAATCAAATTGTTTTGATAGGTGATCAAGCAGATGAATTTTAAGCTCACATTGAACAGAAATATTTCCTGAATCTGGTTCTATTTGAACCTTAAGGTCGTAAGACTCCGGGCGGACATATTCTGAAGAGTAGGAAGAGAAAAAGCAGAGAAAATAAAGAAAAAAGATGAGAAAAAATTTTTTAAATATTTTTGTTTCACTGGTAGATTTGAAAAATTTGATAATCATTTTATGCCTTTTTATTGATTTTATACCTTTTTATTAATACGAAAAGGCTTATGAAAAAGTTGGTTTTCCGTGAAAATTTCCATCCTTTTGATCCAATCTTTTTTTAATCGTTCAGGTAAATTGGGTATTGCTTTAAAACAGAGCTCGCATTATGATTGAAAAAAAATGTTCACTAAGATTATAAAAAAAGTAAGAAACATCATCACATTTTTTCTTCTGATTTCCTTTTGTTTATTGCCCTTGGAAAGGAATAATTCTAACCAAAAGCCTCAGTATGGTGGAGTGTTCCGCGTGAAATCTTTTGCGGACCAATTCAGAAGACAGCTGGATCCTATAAAATCTGATTCTTTTATATTTTTATCTGAGCAGTTATATGATGGACTTGTAAGATTAGACAAAAACTTTAATATTGTGCCCTCTTTGGCTGAATACTGGGAGATATCTCCGGACGGGAAAAAATACACATTTCATCTTAGAAAAGGAGTCCGGTTTCATGACGGGGAGGAATTGATGGCCGAAGATGTAAAATATTCTTTAGAGAGGATCCTAGATAAGAAAAACGATTCACCCTACTTCCATTATTTTTTGTCCCGTGTGTTAGGAGCTGAGGAATTCAGATCAGAGAAGGCTGAGCATGTATCCGGTTTTAAGGCACAAGATAAATATACTTTTGAAATTCATTGGATCAAGCCTTATGTATCTGCGCTGTATTTGATGAGCATGCATTTTTGCAAAATCCTTCCTAAAGAAATGTCTCAGATCATGGGAGATAGATTTTTCTTTAATCCGTCAGGGACCGGACCATTTGCCTTCGAACATTGGTTAAGGGATACAAGATTGAATATCGTGGGAGTGTGCCTGAAACGGAATGAGAATTATTTTATGGGAAAGCCGTATTTGGAAGCTGTCGAGTTTTGTTCCCTGTACAAACTGGATAACTTTTTAAGAGAAGAAATTGATGCCATTCCTTTGATTTCACACCGTCTTTTTGATTCAAAATACCAGATTTTTGAAGACGGCTCTATCAACATCGCATTCCTTGGTATGAGCTGTAATATCGCTCCTCTTAACAGACCGGATATAAGAAAGGCAATCAGTCTTGGGATTGACAAAAATGAAATCATCCGACAATTGGATGAACCTCAGTTCCTGTTCCAGATTACCAATAATTACATTCCTCCCCAGCTTCAAGGTTTTTTCCCCGATCGAGAAGACTCGACAGACCTTAAACAGGCACTTCAAATACTGAATCAACAGGGTTTTTACAAAGATGTTCAATTTCCAACCCTGCAGTTTTTTATCCAATCACCAAAGTCAGAAACCAACTACAATATTTTTAAATGTTTAAGAAGCCAGCTTGAAACTCTGGGGATTAAATTAAGACTGCGTTATTTTGAAAATGTTCAAGAAATTGAAAATTGTGATAAACCTTACTTGGTTTATATAAAATGGAAAATGAATTTCCCTGATCCTGAGGATATTATAAGAACTCTTTTTTTCTCCCGATCTGTATCCAATTTATTCGGCTACAGCAGCCAGGAAGTAGACGGGCTTTTAAGGAGTGCTGAACTGGAGAGAAGCTGGACAAAACGGATAGAGCTTTTTCAGCGCATCGAACAGACTTTACGCTCCGAAGTCCCTGCTGTCCCTCTTTTTAACAGACAGAATAGAATAGCTATGCAGCCATATGTAAGCGGGGTGGAGAAGACTGCGCTTGGATTTTATTACCTGCAAGTGAGAAAGATTTGGCTTGATAAATAGAATAATTTATAGAGAGTAAAAGAATGTCTCTGCGGACGAAGTTTATTACTGCCATAGCAGTGCTGCTTTTTTTCCTGGTGGCTGCGATACTCTTTCTTATAGAGAAAAGAGAGGAAAGAGCTATATTTGAGGAACATAAGAGCAGAGGGATTTTAACAGCAAGGAACATTGCTTATTTGAACCTGGAGCCTCTGATGTTCTGGGATGCAGAGGGAGTTAAGAACAACATTCAGGGACAGATAGACCAAAAACTTCTCTATGTGGTCTTTTTTGACCAGCATAAAAGGCTTTTTGTAGCCAGTGATTTTGCTGAAAAAAATAAAAAGACATTTACAACCTCCTTTCTTAAAGAACCGGTTGATGAAAACACTTATTATTGTGAAAGGAAAGAAATAGAATATGATGATAAAGGTGAACGTGTATCAGTTTTAGAGATTGAAATTCCTGTTTTCGCAAGAGGATCCAGCACTCAGTGGGGATCCATTAAAATAGGCCTGTCTTTAGAGGAAATGCAGAAGGAGATGAGCCGAACCCGGCTTATACTGATATTTATTGGGCTTGGAGGGCTTTTGGTAGGGATTGGGGGGGCTGTCTTTCTCTCCGGCCGGATCACCGGTCCTATCAAGAAACTGACAGATGCCACCTTTAGTATTTCAAGCGGGGATTTTTCCCAGGAGATCACTGTCAGCTCCCAGGATGAGATCAGGAAGTTGGCTGAGAATTTCAACGAGATGAACCGCCAGCTTCTTCTTGCAAGGAAGAGGATGGAAGCTGCAAACAAGAAATTGATACAGGCAGAAAAACTCGCTTCCATAGGAAGGATCTCAGCAACCATTGCTCATGAGATTAGAAACCCCCTTACATCCGCTAATCTGAATATTCAAAAAGTCCTGCAAGGTGAAAACCTGGAAGAAGTGCAAAAAGAGCACCTTAATTTATCCCGGGAAGGGATAGTCCAAATTGAAAAATTCATAAAAGAACTCTTGAATTTTGTCCGGGTTTCAGAACTCAACAAAGAGAGGTTTTCCGTTCATGAGATAATAGAGGAATCCGTAAAAATGATTTCAGATTCCCTGGAGGAGAAAAAAATCAAGCTATCTGAGTATTATAAGAAGGACCTGCCTTTGGTTTATGTTGACGGAGACAAGCTCCGCCAGGTCATTTTGAACCTTTTATGCAATGCCAGAGATGCCGTGAGAAAAGGCGGAGAGATAGGTATCTTTGCGTATCTTTCCAAGGGAGAGGGAAGAAAAAAGGTTATCATAGAGGTCATTGATAACGGCTGCGGAATTCCGGATGAGGACAGAGAAAAAATATTTGAACCTTTTTTTACCACTAAATCTTCCGGAATCGGATTGGGTTTGGCTAATGCTCAAAAAATCGTGGAGCAGCATCAAGGCTCGATTAGAGTTAAGGAAACAGAACAACAAGGGACTAGTTTTGAAATCACACTGCCTGCGGAGGATGAAAAATGAAGTCTATTTTAATTATTGATGATGATAAGTTGATCCGGAAAAGTCTTTCTTCCCATTTCAGTAATAAGGAATTCCAGATATTCACTGCAGAAGACGGGAAGTCAGGCATAAGGGAATTTAAAGAAAATTCTCCGGATCTGGTTCTTCTGGATATCCGCCTGCCGGATATCGACGGATTGGAGGTCTTGAGAAAGATTAGAGAGGAAAACCAGCAGGCCTGTATCATCATCATGACCGCCTATGATGATATGAAGACCACAGTAGAAGCCGTAAAGTCAGGAGCATTTGAGTATCTGGTTAAACCCCTGGACTATGTTGATATGGATCTAGTCATTGATAAGGTTTTCAGGGTAAAGAGCCTGGAAGACAAGATGAGCTATCTGGTGGGAGAAAAGCAGAAAGAATACACTATTGACAATATCATAGGAAGCACACCGGAGATGAGAGAAGTGTATAAATTGATAGGTTCTGTGGCAAACACCAGGGCTAATGTGCTTGTCCAGGGAGAAAGCGGAACAGGGAAGGAATTGGTTGCTAAGGCTATCCATTATAACAGCATCTATAGGAACGAACCATTCATTGTCATAAACTGCTCCACTCTTTCAGATACACTCCTGGAAACCGAGCTGTTCGGTCATGTAAAGGGCGCTTTTACTGATGCGGTCTATGATACGAAAGGCAAGTTTGAGATTGCGGGAAAAGGCACCCTTTTCCTGGATGAAATCGGGGATGTCTCGCTGAACTTACAGTCAAAATTATTGAGAGTTTTAGAGAACCGGGACTTTATGAAGGTAGGGGGGCAGGAGGTTCTCAATACAGAAGCAAGGATCATTGCTGCGACAAACCAAAAACTCAAGGATCTGGTGAAAGAGGGGAAGTTCAGGGAAGATCTTTATTACAGGTTAAAAGTAGTGGAAATCAATCTGCCTCCTCTTAGGGAGAGAAAAGAGGACATTCCTCAATTAGTGGCTTATCTGTTGGAAAAAATTAACAGAGAATTGAAAAAGAAAGCTAAAAAGGTTTCTCCTGATGTGATGGATTTTCTTGTCAGCCTTTCCTGGAAAGGAAATGTCAGAGAGCTGGAAAATGCTCTGACAAGAGCCGTGATCTTGGCAAAAGGCGATGTGATCCTTAAAGAAAATTTACCGGTTGAACAGAGAGAAAAGGAAATGGTGCCCAAAAAGTTGGTTCCTTTGGCGGAGGTTGAAAAAGAATACATTCACTATGTTTTAAAAAAAGTTAAAGGAAATAAAAGCAGGGCAAGCAGGATTCTGGATATAAGCCGCCCCACACTGGATAAAAAAATAAAAGAATACAGCCGTAAAGCCTGATTGTAAAAATATTTTACGGTTTGTCAATTATATTTACTCACTTTTTGTCAAAATTAACTGATTGATGGGCATTTCCTTGCCTGTAATCCGAAACATTGACTCAGTTGGCACAAAATGTGCTGTATCATGAGAGTGAAAAAGAGAGAGAGAAAGACATGAAAAAACCTGAGATGAAGAAAGTAGTGGTAGTGGATGATGATGAGTCCATACGGAAGACTTTCTTCCTTCTTCTTCATGAAAATTACAGGGTCTATCCGGTTAAAGATTCGGAAGAAGCGCTCAAGCGTTTCAAGGGATTTGATATTGACCTCATTATAGCTGATTTGAGGTTGCCTCACACCTCAGGCCTGAAGATGCTGGAGAGATTCCGAAACTCAGGGTTTAAAGGAAAGGCCATATTGATTTCAGCTTTTCCCGACCTTGTTAATCCGATGGAATTAAACCGGCTTGCCGTGGACCACTTCTTTGTTAAGCCCCTGGAATTGGGGGAATTGACCTATTCTATAGATTGTCTTTTGACTAATATAAACTAAAAGAGCTTATCCATGGATAGAAAAGGGGGAGAAAAATGAATTCGAGGGTGTCCTTATTCAATAAGAAGAAGCATGAGTATGCTTTTAGCGGCAGCAAAAACAAAGATGTGAAAAAGTTCAATGAGCTGTTCAGGGATTTCATCGATGAACACAATCAGAGGGAAAGCGGAATGTCAAAACAGGATTTCCTGAGTAATTTCCTTGAGTACTTCTGTATAAAGAATGAAATCTCGTTTCGAGAACTCATGGACCAGCTGGAAAGAGCTTTTTTAGTCAGGATTTTATCTGAGATGAACGGCAGCCAGAAGCTGGCCTCAGAGATGCTGGGAATCAATTACACCACTCTTCATGAGAAAATCAAAAAACACGGGATTCAGTTCAAAAAAAAATCTATGTGAGGATTTGATATTTATAACCAATCCGTATAATTTTAAAGAAACGAATGAAAAACAAACTTTTTTTACTTGGAGTTTTATTCCTTCTCTTTCCGGTAGGAGGAAGGACTTTCCCCTTACAGTCTGCGTTTGAAAAGGGAAAAATCATAGACAAGGTAGTATGCCAGCATTTTCCATCTCAAAGCTATGCTCTCTATTTGCCTCAAGAATACACTCCGGACAAATCATGGCCTATACTTTTTGCTTTTGACCCTTCGGCCAGAGGAAAAGTGCCGGTCGAACATTTCAAAGAAGCCGCTGAAGAGTACGGTATCATTGTGGTGGGTTCAAACAATATTAAAAACGGCCCGTGGGAAGAGATTTTCCAGGCAATGCAGATCATATGGGATGATACCGAAAACCGTTTCAATATAGATAAAAAAAGCATTTACAGCACTGGTTTTTCTGGAGGAGCCCGGGCAGCGGTTATATTTTCCCAAACGATCAACAAACCAGTTGCGGGCATCATTGGCTGCGGAGCGGGGATTCCCGTAGGATTTAAGCTCGATGAGATGAACCCGTCTGTGTATTATGGAACGGTAGGGATCGCTGACTTCAATTATAGAGAGATGGTCATGCTGGACAAGCAGTTGGACCAGGCAGGAATCAAACATTATATCCATTTTTTCGAAGGAACACATAGTTGGCCGCCTTCTGATGTTTGCCTTTCTGCCCTGGAATGGATGGAAATAATGAGAATGAAGCAGGATGTCATTCCGCGAGACAACGAGGAAATAGAAAAAGTTTATAAAAAAAAGATCCATACTGCTGAGAATCTTGAGGCACAAGGAAAAATTTATTGGGCTGTTTTGAGCTATCAGGGTATATCTTCGCTTTTCAGCGGACTTAGAGATATTTCCGGTATAGAAGAAAAAATAAACCGCCTGGAAGAGAGTGAACCATATAAGCAGTTTGTTCGAGACGAAAATGAACGTCAAAAAAGAGAAGCCAGTATCATAAGGACCTGCGGTAACATTTTTAATAATATTGAAAAAACACCTCAAGACTATAATGACTTTGAAGAGCTGTTCACAAAAATGGAACTGGATTATCTTTTAGAGGAAGCGCAAGCAGAAAGTCGTTTGGAAGACCAAAGTCTTGCGGTGCGTCTTCTGCACTTAATATTTGTGAGGGCAGCTCAAACCGGAAACCAACATTTAAAAAACAACCAGCCCTCTAAAGCCGTGATTTTGTTTGAGATTGCTGTTAAGGCTAGTCAGGGAAACGAAGATGTCTACAAGCTTGTATTGTTCGATTTAGCTCAGGCTTATGCCCTGAATAAAGATAAAAAATCAGCGCTTGAATATTTAGACCTCGCGGTCAAAAACAACTTTAATGACTTATCCGCAGTCCAAAACAGTCCCTATTTTGATGATTTAAAAGAATCACGGAAGTATAAAGATATTCTGGAGAAAATAAGGAAAAAACAATAGAGTCACTGATTGTCATATATCGGCATGTTTTTTTAACCAATGCTTATTTAGGAGGCGTTTTGTGAGGAATTTCTTGTGAAAAAGATACATATTATAATTTTTCCCTTGTTAATGATACTCAGCTTGATATTACCTTGCATTCTTTTTTGCAGTGAACAGGAAACAATAAAACCGGGCTTAGGAAATCCTTATGTCCATCAATTGAGTGAAAATGTCTTGGCAATAACCGGGTTGTATCATACGGCCATAGAAAAAGGATTCACAACCAATGCAGGAATTATTTTTACATCAGAAAGCGTTATCTTCATTGATTCAGGACAAACCATTGCGTCAGCAAAGTTTCTCTGGGAAACTGCCCGGGCACACATGAAAGGCTATAAGAAAATTTACCTGATTCTCACTCATCATCATTCTGATCATGTGTTTGGGATGCGCATTTTTAAGGACAAAGGGGCTGAAATCATCGCCCATAAAGAAGTTGTCGATGAGCTTCAGGGTGATAATGGATTTTATAAGAAGTTTATTGCAGATAAAATGGGTTGGGATTCAGAACAGGCTGATGAAATATTGGGTGATGTCATCCTTTATCAGCCCGATAGGACCATTGAACAGGATACAGTACTTCATATTGACGGAGATGAAATCCATCTTTTAGTCACTCCAGGGCATGTTCCTGATGAAATATCAGTTTATCACTCTTCATCCAAGACCCTTTTCGCAGGCGATACCATCTATGAAGGAACAGCCCTGGCGACTCAGTTTGGAGGAGCGGAAGAATGGAAAACATGGATAAGCCAGCTTGAACGTCTGAAAGAACTCGACATCCTCAATATAGTTCCAGGTCATGGGGAAATTTGTTCAAAGGATGAAATCGACAGAAATATCAATTTCTTAAAAGAAAAATTAGGGAATCAATTTATGCATGGTAAAGCTTATGATGTTACAAGCGATAAACAATCCGAAGCTCAATGCGGCTATGCATTGATCAGCGGTCAGCAGTTGTTTAAAAAAATTGTTGATAAGGAAAAATTCACTTTAATTGACTGCAGGCCCCCCGAAGAGTATGAAGCTGGTCATATCCCGGGAGCATTGAATGTTTCCATAGATTCGTTCGAATTTGATCAAAACACAAGAGTTAAGGCAGAACTGGAAAAGATCATAAAAAGCCAAAATGAGAAAATTGACTTTGTGTTGATCGACAGGTTATCGGGCGAAGAATATATGTCAAAAACAAAAATGGAAGAACTTTTAAACTATCTCCCTCAAAATAAAAATGAAGAGGTCATTTTTTACTGCCGGCGGACCGATTGCACTCGAAGTCCTCTTGCAGCCCGGTGGGCAGTGACTTTAGGTTATAAAAATGTTTTTCGCTTCCAGGGAGGCTGGCAGGAATGGCAGAAGAGATGAAAATGAAAGCAAAATATATCATTAAGGCAATTTTAGTCTCATTGGTTATTTATTTAGTAGCCATAACCGGATTTAATTTGTTGTTCAGAGATGTTTTTCCAGCCGTGAGAATTTTTGCTGACGGTTTTTTCGTGTATCTGATTAGATTAGCTGTTTTGTTTGCCGGAGTTGTGATCTTTTACACAAAAAGCATTACAAAAGTAATCTCCTTTATAGGATTGAAGAAAAAAATAATTAGGCCTTTTCTTGCCGGGTTTACTGCTTCACTGCCGTTTGTTCTGTCATGGATTATGGGATGTGTGATTTATAAAGTCCCCATCCGGTTTTCCGTGCATTCTATGTTAATGCTTCTCATAGCATTGATCGGCCCTGGTTTGTTTGAGGAAGGACTTTTTAGGGGAGTGCTGTTCAATAATGCTGCAAATGTTACGAAATGGTATACAGCCGCCCTGATCACCGGACTGTTTTTTGGCCCGGCACACCTGTCAAACCTCATTATAGGGCATAATATAAATGAAATATTAATTTCAGTAACAGCCGGATTTTTGATGTCGTTTCCTATTGGTTATATTTTTTATAAAACTAAAGGGAACTTATGGGCCTGTGTTTCTTTTCATTTTTTCATTGCCGGTTCCATGGATGCCTTGATCAATGAAGAGATGATCAAAGCTCATCTCAATGAGATAACACTCATAACCACGATCGGTCTTATTCTGAGTCTTGTTTTGGTCTTTGTTGTCTTCAGCCGCAAAAAGTTCGTCAGGTTTGCATCGAGTTGACTCTATGGCAAGCATAACATATAACTTTGAACAAAACGCAGGAAAAATTTTGAGATGACGGGATGAGCCAATCAGAAAAGAACCAAATCCTGCAAGTCTTTTTAACTATATTTAGAGTTCCCGAGAGACTGGAAAATGTTATTCCCAAAATTTTATCAAAGGATGAAATTACTCTCCTGAGTTATCTTGCCGATAAAAAAGTCAAAGCTTCTGAGCTTTTTTTAAGGTTTCCTGATCTGCCAGCAAACATACTGCAGTCATCCTTTGAAAAGGGTTATTTGAATCAGCACATAAAACAGAAGGAGAAATTCTATACCAGCTGTACTCTTGAAGGCATTCTTAAAAGATTCATCATAAACAGCTCTGAATATCACCAATTATCTCATAATGAGAAGTCTCTTATCCAGGAGTGTATAACTGATTGGGCACTCAAAGAGATGAACGAAAGCGAACGGCCGGTATACAGAGTCCTGCCCATTGAGGTCACCATTGAAGATAAAAGACAGCTCATCCCGTTTTATCAAGCTCAATCTTATATCCGAGATTCCCCGAAGATCGCAGTTGTCAACTGCTTATGCAGGTCCACATACAGAAACTGTGATAAACCTTTAGATGTTTGCCTCTCATTAAATGATAAGGCTGAATTTTTCATCAGTCGGAAAATCGGAAAAGAAATAAGTGTTCAGAAGGCTCTTGAAATTCTGGATAAAGCCCGGCATCATGATCTGGTTCATACTATCAATGATGTAGAGAATCCGGAGTATCTCTGCAATTGCTGTGATTGTTGTTGCATGTATATTCAGGGATTGAAAAAATTCGGTATATTCACGTCAATGGGCAGGTCCGGATTCATTGCCAGGCTTTCAGCCGAACTCTGTGATTTATGTGGGTTATGCGTTGATAAGTGCATGTTCGGAGCCGTGACGTTCGAAAATGAGAATATCGTTATAAACGAGGGTATATGCTTCGGATGCGGCCTCTGTTCATATCACTGCCCTCAGTCAGCCATTAAATTGATTCGTGCTAAAAAGGAGGAATCATTATGAAACGATTATGTTATATCCCGATTTTTTTATTGGCCTTATTGTTGCTTTCCGTCAATACCTGTATGGAAACAAAGACAAATACTGTTAAGGAAGGATATCCTCCGGATATCGGAGATTATGAGTTCTTAAGGTATTCCGGAGGTCAGGAGATCATTTCTCCGGACCATGTCGTTCATGCAGACAACAATTGGGAGATTCTGCTGACATGTCTGGAAAGCAAAACAAAGAAAGAATTAAGAGAAATGGATATCAAATTCACGGAGAGTCAATTAATGCTTCTCCGCGCCATGAGGTTTATTGACTATGAAGGCGATACCATTAAAACGATCATGCCCATTCTCGGAGCCAAGGAGAAACAGAAGCTTATTCCATATCTCCGCCAATTAGCCCGGGATATTGAGCCTGTTCTTAAGGATGATATCCATCAGCTTAAGGAAATTTTATTCACCCAAGGGTACCCGGACCATGTTTTCAGCGTGCTGTTTTCCTGTGTGGTTGACGGACTGGTGTGGTTTCCGTTTAGGGCTCAGGGCTTGGTCAAAGAATTTTCTTTAACAGAGGAAAGGCCTCTTTTTGACGGCATTTATTGGGCATACTACCCAAAAAGAGATTTTAGATGCGGGACAAACATTGCCATGGGTGAAAAGACATTTGTGCTGCTCAACTGGAGCGACGGGCCGCAGAAAAAAATACAGAATGTTTTTTACTGGGAAAATCTCTACTCCATGCAGAAACAACTGGATGAATACGGGAAGATTGTTGATGATGACCTTATCAGCCAGCTGCTGCCTTATGGGGTCGTGGATGAGCAAGGACATATGACAGTCCCAGTGATTGAGATGAAATTGGATGATCCTGTATTTCTAGCCTGCCAGTCCATGGCAGCAAAGATAGTGGGTTTCGTGAATCAGAACTTGGACCTTGATGCACTTCAAAAAGAATATGGTTTTTCTGACAAAGAAGCGGCCTTTGTAGTTGTTTACCATGAGTGGATGTGGGAATTTATGGAATATCTGGTGGAAAATGGAATCATTGATAAACCTCTGGCTTTTAAACAACCTGAACTGGCTGAAAAAAAAGATATTGGCAAATTGTTGTTTGTGATTAAAGGGTCGATTTCCTCTCTTTTATAAAAGGAAGATCACTCATATTGAGTTTATCCTGCCTTCAGTGCTAAAAAGTGATTTTTATCCCTGCTTGAAACACAATCCCGCTGAGATTTGCCTCGGCTTTGCGCACATTAGACCAATAAGAGGTTGAGGGTTTATTTATTGCTAGCTCTAACCACGGGGATTTTTTGCCTGTTGCTGTACTCTCATAATCTCCGTACCAGAGGGTCTCGCCTTCATCTGAAAAAGAGAACGAAAACCCGTCGCTTCTGTTGTATTCATATTTCTCGGTACCGGTCAGATCGGTCAATTTCGCATATCGTCCTTTGGCCCCTACAATCAGGAATAAATTGCGCGCGATGCCGAGTTCCAGGTCAATCCCTCCGTGAAAGCCGAATGCATTGGACTGAGCGCTCCAGGCATCTGTGGCTTCGTATGTATAGATACCTGAATCTCCCTCAAACGAATAATCGAAATCTACTGTTCCCAGGTAATATCCGAGACCTGCATTCATTACGATCTTCATGGAGCTTCCCAAGGGAATCCCGTAATAAAAGCTTAGAGTAATGGGTATAACGGAAAATTTTATATTGTATATTTCGTCTTCGTTCCATGTTGTATCGCTCAGTTCCGCAGTCGTTTCTTTTTCGACTAAGAGATATCCGGCCCCGATACCAATGCTGAAGTTGGGCATGAAGCTGACCAGCATTTCCCCGCTGAAGTCCATTCCCATCTTGATCATTTCGAACTCGGAGTTCACTGTGTAAATTGCCAAATCTTCATAATAGTCATTGCAAGACTGTAAATGGTCATTAAAATCGTTTCTCATCAGCGGGAAACCGCCCCCTGTGATCCTGAGACCTAATTTAATCCCGCTCTGATTAGCCTGTCCCTGAGTGAGCTGGGAAGTATCATCTGCTGCGGCTGTCACGGGCAGAATAAGAAAAACAAAAAAGGCAATTGTTAGAAAAATATAAAGTATCTTTTTCTTCATGGTTCCTCCTTTCTGGCTGTATATGATAGTCCCTCTTAAAAAAGAAGGCAATATTTTTCAGAGATAAGTAAATGTGTATTGCGCGGTGCTAAAAAGAGATCTTTATGCCCGCTAGAAAAGTCAAGCCGCTGAGATTCACCTCTGCCTTACGTGCATCAGACACATACATGCCTGTGGGCTTATTTTCCCAAAGCTCTGCCAGTGGCAATTCCTCATCATAGATATAATACCAGAGAGTCATGTCTTCGTATGTTGATGAGGACGAATACCCATAACTTGTAGTAAATTCATAATCCTCATCGCCTGTCAGGTCGGTCAGTTTGGCGTACCTCCCTTTGGCTCCTACAACCAGGGCTACATTACGCGCGATGCCGAGTTCCAGGTCAATCCCTCCGTGGAAGCCGAATGCATTGGACTGAGCGCTCCAGATGTATGATTCTTCATATGTATAGGAACCTACATCTCCAAAATAAATATGATCGAAATTCACTGTTCCCAGGTAGTATCCGAGGCCGGCGTTCAGTACGACCTGTATAGAGCTTCCTATGGGAATCCCGTAGTAAAAGCTTAACGTAATGGGTATAACGGAAAATTTCGGGTTGTACGTATAGTCTGCGGAGTACATTGTGTCGCTCAGTTCCAGAGTCGTTTCTTTTCCGGCAGAGATATACCCGGCTCCGATACCAATGCTGAAGTTGGGCATAAAGCTTATCAATATTTCCCCGCTGAAGTCCATTCCCATCTTGATCATTTCGAACTCAGAGCCCACTGTTACGGTGGTGTCGTTATAATAGTCATTGTATGACTGTAAATGGTCATTGATATCGTTTCTCATCAGAGGGAAACAGCCTCCTGTGATCCTAAGACCGAATGTAACACTGCTCTGGTTGGCCTGTAGCTGTGGGAGCTGTGGGGTATCGTCTGCTGCGGCTGTCACGGGCAGAATAAGAAAAATAAAAAAGATAATTGTTAGAAAAATATAAAATGTGTTTCTTTTCAAGGTTCCTCCTTTCTGGCTGTATATAATAGTCCTTCTCAAAAAAGAAGGCAATATTTTTTATAGATAACTAAATATGTATTGCGCGGTGCTAAAAGGTGATTTTTATCCCGGCCTGAAACACAATCCCGCTGAGATTGACCTCTGCTTTGCGCACATCAGAATAAGAACCAGTGGGTTTAGTTTCCGAAAGAGTTAAGAAAGGAAATTCGTTTCCTGGCCAAACTTCTTCGTAACCATACCAGAGGGTCTGGTCTTCATATGTTTCTGATTCCGAATACCCATAGCTTGTGTCGTACTCATAATCCATATCGCCGGTCAGGTCTGTCAATTTGGCATATCGTCCTTTGGCTCCTACAACGAGGGCTAAATTGGGTGCGATGCCGAATTCCAGATCGATCCCTCCGTGGAATCCCAGGACATTGGAATTGGCGCTCCAGTCATCTGTTTCATCCATCCAATCTGTTAAATAACTTTCCTTAATATAAGAGTAGAAACTCACTGTCCCCAGGTAGTATCCAATGCCGGCGTTCAGCATGACCTTCATAAAGCCTCCCACGGGAACTCCGTAGTATAAGCTGAAAGTAATGGGAATAGCAGAGAATTTCGGATGATAAGTGAAGTCTGCTGTTTGCATTCCAAAGATATCGAATTCCTTAGAGGTTTCTTTTTCTGCTGAGAGATATCCGGCTCCGATACCAATGCTGAAGTTGGGCATGAAGCTTATCAATATCTCCCCGCTGAAGTCCATTCCCATTTTAATCATTTCGAAGTCAGAGTCTGCTGATAAATAGGGAATAAGATCAACCGCGTCATTATATGACTGCAAGTGGTCATTGAAGTCGTTGTTCGAAAGCAGAGATGCGCCTCCCGTAAGTCTGAGACCTAATTTAATGCTGTTATGATTGGTTTGGCTCTGAACGATCTGAGGAAATGTGATCTCGTCTGCGCTTGAAGCCGCGGGAAGACTAAAAAAAACAAATGAAGTAATAACCAATAGACTCCACAATTTGTTTTTACTCATTTTGCCTCCTTTAAAAAAAGCTGCTAAAAAGTGATCTTTATCCCGGCCTGAAACACAATCCCACTGAGATTGACCTCTGCTTTGCGCACATCAGACCAAGCAGGGCCAGTGGGTGTATTTTGCGAAAGTACTACCTGGGGGTAATACTTAGTTCCTTCCTTATAGTTACCATACCAGAGAGTCATGTCTTCATTTGTGGAAGATAACGAATACCCGTCGCTTTGATTGTAATCATAATCCTCGGTCCCGGCCAGGTCGGTCAATTTGACGTACCTTCCTTTAGCTCCTGCAACCAGGGCTAAATTACGCGCAAAGCTGAATTCCAGGTCAATTCCTCCGTGGAACCCAAGGGCATTGGATTTAGCGCTCCATTCATCTGTACCTTCATATGTAAGGGAACTTGTATTTCCCTCAGAAAGAAAATCAAAGTTTACTGTTCCCAGGTAGTATCCGACACCGCCGTTCAGCACGACCTGCAGGGAACTTCCTACCGGAATTCCGTAATAAAGGCTTAACGTAATAGGTATAGCGGAAAATTTTATATCGTACGTCCACGTATCACTACTGGTGGAGGATGTAGTCATTTCCGAAGCCGTTTCTTTTCCGGCAGAGATATACCCGGCTCCGATACCAATGCTTAAGTTAGGCATGAAACTGACCAGTATTTCCCCGTCAAAGTCCATTCCCATTTTGATCATTTCGAACTCGGAGTTCACTATGAAATTCGGGTCAATATCTGAGTAATCTTTAAAAATGTCATTTAATCCCTGCAGATGGTCATTGATATCGTTTCTCATCAGCGGGAAAACGCCTCCTGTAAGCCTGAAACCGAACTTAAGGTTGTTATGATTGGCCTGCCCCTGAGTAAGCTGGGGAGTATCATCTGCAATGGAAACACTAGGCAGAATGAGAAGCACAGCACTGAGGATGATAAAAAAATTCCATAACTTGTTTTTGCTCATTTTCCCTCCAAAATTAATTTTGTTTATCAGGATTCGATAACCCGATTAATAATCACTGACATCCGTATGATGAAATATAAACTTCAATCTATCATCCCGAATAAACCCTGTCAACGGAAAAAACGATAATTTTTCATCATCTCTACTATCTTTGCAACAGGGAGGGCTTCCTCCGTATGTCCGTCTTTTCCTTTCATGGTCTCTGCCTTGAAAAGGGAGTTGAGAATCGCTTCTTCGCACGCTTCGGCAGCGGCCAGAAAAAGAGGGGACATCATCCTGTTAGGAACCACCTCATACGTCTCGAGCGCCCCTTCCGGCCTATAGGGAATCCTGACCTCTTCCGCGGTTGAAAACGCGATAGCATAGTCTCCGCTTCCGTTCGAATAAAATCCCCCTGTGCGCGCTATCCCGAGAAGCGCTCGTTTGGCGAGCCTTTTGAGATTCCGCGCCAGAAGAGGGGCGTCTGTGGCCACGACCACCATGCACGAGCCTTCCTCTTCTGCATCCAGAAACCTTTTGTAGGCATAGTTTCCCAGCTCTTCCCCCGCAGGGAACCCGTCTATGTTGAGCACGCCTCCGTGGTTGGTCTGCACCAGAACGCCCACTGTGTATCCTCCCAGAGACGCAGGGAGCTTTCTGGACGAGGTGCCTATGCCTCCTTTAAAGCCGAAGCACGTGGTCCCTGTGCCGGCGCCCACACACCCTTCTTTAACAGGGCCTGAGGCCGCTTTTTGGATGGCGCTCAGCACATGCTTTTTCTCCACATGCCTTCCCCTTATGTCATTGAGGTATCCGTCGTTTGTCTCTCCCACAACCGGATTCACGGAAAATACTCTCTCGTTTCCGGGGTAGGAAAGCACATAGTCGATGACTGCATCCGCTGCTGTGGGCACGCTCAGCGTGTTGGTCAGAACAACTGGTGTCTCCAGAGAACCCAGCTCCTCTACCTGGGTGGTTCCCGTGAGTTTGCCGAATCCATTGGCCACATACACGGCCGCAGGCACTTTCTCCTGGAAAATGTTTCCTCCATGGGGAAGGATAGCCGTGACTCCTGTTCTGACATTGTCCCCCTCGATCAGAGTGACATGCCCCACTCTGACTCCTTTGACATCAGTGATGGCATTCCATTTTCCCGGCGTGAATATGCCCGGTTCAATACCTGCCTCTCTGGCTCTGGGCCTTTGTTCCGGCCACAGAAAAGCAAAGACCAGAAGCAGTGATATGAGCCCGAAATGTATTTTTTTCATTTTCCTTTGCTCCTTATGGAATCGTAAAACCAAATATTATTTTACGGAGCGTAAAAAATCAATACACGTGCCGTTTGTGGATCCGAAAAAACAAAGAAATAGGGGGATTGTGAGAAATTCAAAACCGCTTCTGCGTCATATGAGATGCCTATAAAGGGGCAGATGCCTTTTGTGATGAAAGGGTGCTGGCTGTAAGGGGAATATAAGCAAAAGGGGGTAATAAGAGGGGGATTCATGCCCAGCCAGCACAACACGAATCACATGCATTATAGCACATTTGATGCAAGATTTGTAGAGTGTTTTTAATTTTTTTTTTTAAATTTAATTGGAATGAGGAGAATATTGGGCTTGACATGAGGGGATGATTCACATTCAATATTATTTACAGATGGGATATTTGAAAAGGACATGCTTATTTCTGCTTTTATTTTCTTCAATAGGCTCTCTATTGCTCTCTCGGTCTATTATTTTTTTCACTCCACATTACCAGAACATCACACAGTATAATTGGTTCGATCTTGTATTTTTAAAGGCTGAAAAATTCTATAAAAATGGCATTTACGATAAAGCGCTAAAAGCTTTTCAGACAGCTTCAATAATAGCTCAGTATAAAAACAAAGAAGAAAAATATATCGAATGCGGGTTTTATAAAGGGCTGTGCTACTGGAATTTAGGTAGGATATCGGATTCCTATAAGGAGTATTCGCATTTATTGGATCGATCTGAAATGAGCCATCTAACAGACAAACAGGATGAATTAAAAAAAGTACTGGAGGTCATAAGCCTTTATATGCTCGGAATAGAACTGAGGGAGAGCAAAAAATTGGATGGGTCTTTACACGCTTTTCAAGAAGCGGCAGACATTGCAGAAAAGATATCAAGAAGAGAACTCAAGCAGAGGATTTTGCGCCAGATAAGCATTGTTTATTGGGATAAAAAGGCAAAAAATAGAGATGTTTTTGGACTTGGTTGGGAAAATATGGCCGTTTTTTTGGCCATTTTGGGGCAAAATTCACAAAAATCGTCCCTTTTTTTAGAAAAATCAAGAGTTGTTGCAAATAAAGGAGTTTAGTCGATAAAAAGTTGACATAATCCGTCTTATCGGTTTCTAACATTATAGAAAGATGCAGGTGGAGTATCCGTTTGTGAAAATAAACATCATTTTCTAAGTGCCTTTGTTCTTTTTGCTCTTATCGAAATCTATGTATCTTTTTTTAACTGTATTTAGGAATGAGACAACTTTTTCAGGTTTATGCTTCATTTTAGGAAAGTCTAAGTGTCGATTACCTATTTCTACGCACTTTTGATAAACTCGTTGAACTGCATCTATCGTATTTACAAATATTGGTGGTTCGATATATTGAGGCATTTGATGAAACCTATGTAAAGGCTGAACACATCGTGTTAGGTTAGACTTTTTTAGGCTAATCCAAGTGCCATGAACATCTGAGCTTGAAGGGTCAAAAACCAGTCTATAAATATCTTCAAGACCTACAGAAAATGCTAACTCTCTTGTGGATTTTTTTGTCCAATCTGACAATTCAATATCCATTAATTCTGGCGAAAAACCCCATCCCATTTCCTCAGCAATTTCTTCAGAATTCTTTCCTTCTAATGATTTTTTATCTGGATAAGTATCTTGAAGGTGTAACATCAGAAGCTTTTCTTTCCCTTCTCCATATGCCTTAAAATCTCTCAGTTCATCCTTGGAACCTTTTTTAGTTAGATATGCAAATGTAATCGCAGTCTCTGCTAGGCATCGTAGCAAAATCCCCGCAATATCCCTTGACCAAAGAGGTGGATTAGATAAAATTAGAACATAAATACGAGTAAGTCTGCCAAAAAGCCCAAGAAGAACCTCGTCACGCTCTGTATTGTACAAATCATACTTATAATTAAAAGAAATTTTCTTTAGGTAATCTTTTACAATATTGGAGTTTCTATCAATAAGTTTGTAAAGTTTATTGGTTTCATCTTCACCAAACGCATTCTCTTTATTTGCTTGAATTTTATGAGGAGAACATGGTACTAACTCCAAATTTTTATTCCAAAAATATTTTGGCCATTTTCTATTCAAATATATATCTTTTTGTAGAAAAAAGGTATTCATTATGTTTCTAGCTTGCGACTGAACATGATATTTTTCTTCTTCGTCACATCCAGATGGGTATTTAGGGAGAAGGTCGGCGATTTTCATTCCCCTCTTGAAATATATTTTTTTATGCTTAATTGCTCTAGAAATGGGCATTGCTCTTATATGTCCTGCATGCTTATCTTTACCTGGAATAAGTCTCAAGACCGATTTACTCAACTTTCCTAACTCAACATTAGAATTAACTGGTCTTTCAATATCCAAATATTTTTTCTGTAAAAGCCAATAACATGGAGCTTCTGGATAGAACGTAATGATCCTTCCTATTGGCTTGTAAAATGCTCTATATACTAATTTTTCATTATATTTCAAGAAATCTTTTCTCTTATCAGACGGGATTAATCCAAAATCTGTTATAAAACCAAAAATAATTTTATCTTCAGGAACGTATGCATCTAAAGCATCAAGAAATTCACTATATAAATTTTGCCACTCTTTTTGGACATATGTAATTGATAGGCATTCAATCCAAAGATGCTCAGGTAACAAATCTCTATGCCAGTCTATTTGTTTAATGTTAAGTTGACTTAAGGGCGGCTTTAATAGTCCTTTCTTTAACTTATGTTTACTGATAGGAGTGTATGGAACCTTTGGCTTTTTTCTTGTCATTTTCTAAAAAAGACACTAATTTTTGATTCTAACTTACAAGTGAATATATTGAATAAATAGGAATTTTCCAAATGCCATTATTAGCACCCATTACTTGAGGATTTCCTTGTTTATTTTCGTGAATTAATCTGACGTTGGAACTTTTTTTTATTTCTTTTTCATCCGTCATTATACTTAACTCAACTTCAATCTCAGCAGCTGCGGGTGCAAAATCAGATATCCTTATTAATGAGAAACTTTTCAAGTTATGAGCTTGGAATAATTCACGGATGTCTCCTGCAAATTTTTTAATTGGTTCATCGCGAAATGTCTTTATCATCTTAGCCATCCAACCATAGTTAAAATTATTCCAATATTGCATGAATTCTACCATGGCTCTCTCGGGACTTCCCTCTTCATAATCTTTTGAATTTCCAGATCGAGGACAATCTCTACCTATCTCAATGTTCCTCGGTTTCCATGTTTTAATTTGTCTATTTAAAGATTTTGTTTCAGCTATTATTTTCAATGAATCAAGAATGCTTCTCGCCTCTTCTTCATTCTTCTTGTTCTCACCTTTGTTTCTCACTGCAAGAGCCCAGTCACGAATAGCAAAAAGAGCTGCCCATGTTTTCGAAGCAACAATCTTATTATCATATCCTAAATCACGACCATGGAGTATTCCATGCCTATAAGGAACTGTAATTGTATCAGTAGTAGTTTTCTTGCGTTTTTTATTTAGTATTTTTTTGAGTTCTTGTATTCCTGAGTTATGTGCAGCAATAGAATCCCAAGCAGTCAAATTAACTCCTTGGGCAAAAAAGCCTTTTTGTTCAATATCATTGACTATTCCATCAATCAGGCTAAGGATAACTGGAATGCAGGCATGATAACGTTTGAATAAATAATCTGTCATTGCCTTTTTTATAAGGTCTTCCCTTATTTGATATTCTTGAATAGCCTTCATTTTCATAAGATGAAAATCGAGATTAGGCTCATCAAATTGCTCAACCAATATAGCTTCTGCTTCTTCAAGTTTTCCCTTATCAGCTAGATTCACTGTTTCTTTCATTAGTTCAAAATTCATGGATTCATATGCAATCCAACCATTTTTTGAAAAATGATTATTGAAACGGTCTGGCATTTCAATAATCTCCTTTGTTTTCTTTTCTAATTCGGGAAATTTATTCAAAGCATTTAAAAGTTTTGTGTCTCTTATTCCAAGTTTTTTAAGAAATATTATGGTTTTTGAAAGCATATGCATTCCATTTACATTGTCTTTTAATTTCCTAAGTGAGGGAATATCCTTAATATCTTGGTTTTTCTTTTTATGATATTCATTCATTTTTTTTTAGTATATATTTATTAAGTTTGACCTTTTTGCTCTTATTTTCTTACTATAAATGTATTCTTAGTTTAATTAGCTGTCAAGATAAAGAGGGCATCACAATTTAAATGAAATTTAGTTATTTATAGTTATTTCTTTTCCTGAGATGAGAATATCTCTATTTATAAACCGCCTATCTAAGTGGGATGCATTTCCGACATTGCCGTCATTTCTTCTTCGGTGCTTATTCCGGCGTATCCGGCCACCGATTCCGATTTAATCCGGCCACATTCCGGAGCGAAGCGACGCTGGTCTATCATTATACCTCCGAGTGACCGGAATGGGTCAAGTTAGATTTTCGTTTTCGCATAGATTCACCCTTTAATTCCAGTCTATAGGCATTGTGAACGATTCTGTCCATGATGGCATCGGCAAAAGTGGGATTGGCAAACTGTTCATGCCATTCTTCCACTGGGATCTGAGTAGCCACCATGATGGAGCCATGATTATATCTGTCCTCGAAGATCTCGAGGATATCATTGGTTTGTGTTTCTGTGAGACGATTCCGCAGCCAGTCATCCAGGATAAGCAGCTGGCATTTAGCGATCTGGTCTAACATTTTGGGATAGGATCCATCTGCACGAGCCAGTTTTAATATCTCAAGCAGCCGGGAGAGCTGAAAATAACGGACCGTCAGTCCATTTCGACAGGCGGCATTTCCAAGAGCACAGGCCAGATAGGTCTTCCCGGCTCCTGTAGGACCGGTTATGAGTGTGTTGAGCTTTTCTCTGATCCAGTTGCACTCTGCCATGTATAGAACTTGTTTGCGATCCAGCCCTCTTTTAGCGGATATTTCAAGATCCTCTATAGCAGCCTGTTCTCTAAACCGGGCCACTCGCATTCTCCTGTGCAGTTTTCTCTTCTGCCGAAGGTCCCATTCTCGGTCCAGAAGAAGACCGAAACGCTCATCAAAACTCAGTTTCCTGTACTGCGGGCTTTCCATCTGTTCCCGCAGTCCTTCCAGCATTCCATTGAGTTTAAGCGCGAATAGTTTATCCATAATGGGTTGATGAAGCATGATTATCTCCTTTTTTCTGTGTTTTTAAAGCTTAAAAAAAACAGGCTCTCAGATGCCGTATAACGCGTTTTCTTTAAATGATGTAAAACTTTTACCCTTCAGGAGTAGTAATCTGTTCCCCGGACATTGGCGTGTGCTTTACTGCCCACACCGGTTGATTCCTCCAATGATAGTTTATCCAATCCAGCCTCCAGGATATTTTTAACCCCTCGAAAGGAATAAAGCCCAAAAAAAAGAGCCCGCTTCGAAGCGGCCTCCAGCCGCTCTTTGCCATAACGTGACTCAAGGCGCATAAGCCCCAGGCAGGTACGGTACCCGTGTTCAGGATGAGGCCGGGATGAGAAGATGGTATTTACCAGCTGCTCTGTAAGATCTCCGATACGTTTGGCCCATTTGATGAACCTCTCAGGATGATACTCCGCATATTGCCGATGAGATTCCGGCATATGCTCAGGATGAGTGGAATGCCGACCCGGGGTGTCATCTCGTTTGTGCGAAGAGATCCGCTCCCGGTTGTAAAAAACTTCGATCACCTGGTCTGTGGCCCGGATATCCACATATTTTTTAATCAACTTGTAGGGCACTGAGTAGTAATGCTTTTTAAATTCCACATGATAATCAATATTCACTTTGGCTCTTTTCCATTCCGCCACCTCAAAAGCGGTTCGAGGCAGAGGCCGGAGCACGGGTCGATCCAACTCCTCGAACATCTCTCTGCGGCTCTTTTTTAAATGCTGCATCTCCCGGGTATTAAGCTCCTCGAGTCTATCTTTGAGAGCATCGTTGATCTCAGCGATACTGAAAAACTGTCTCTTTCTCAGGGGAGCAATCAACCAGTATTCGACCGTCTGTACACCTTTTTCCACTTTGGCTTTGTCTTTAGGCCGGTTGACCCTTGTGGGAAGCACTGCGGTTCCGTAATGCTGCGCAAATTCCTGATAAGTGGGATTGAGATCCGGCTCATAGTAACAGGCTGATGTCACCCCGGTCTTGGTGTTATCCGGTACTAAAAGGACCGGAACCCCTCCAAAATATTCAAACGCCCGAATATGGCCGCTGATCCAGGAAGTGAGGGTCTGGCCAGCATGGGCTTCAGCATAGGTGTAATTGCTGGCTCCCCACATGGCTACAAAAATATACGCCTTCTTTTCCTCCCCAGTGGAGCGATCCG
The DNA here is from genome assembly GCA_964456985.1 of uncultured Eubacteriales bacterium. Taxonomy (GTDB): domain Bacteria; phylum Acidobacteriota; class Aminicenantia; order Aminicenantales; family Aminicenantaceae; genus WJMT01. Next base: position 47,824 of record CAYWDH010000005.1, on the reverse strand, counting down.
TGTAACACATTGTCAGGCCGGCATAGTCAACAAACAGCTTCTCCCCAGCCTTGTGAGGAAGCCGCATGGGAGGAGACAAGCTTTTTGCCCATCGCCGGTAGAGCTCGCAAAACTGGGAGTAACGGTAATAATCTTTTTCTTCTTGCCGGTACTCTTCCCACAGCAGCCGGCGGGTCACCCCTTTTTTCTTCAGTTCCTGATGGATCAAAACCCAGTCAGGACTGCTCCTCTGTCCATAGATCTTTATAACCGCAGGAAAAAGCTGCTGTTCCAGATCCTTATCGGAAAGCTCATCAGGAAGAGGCCAGCTAAGCCCTGCCTCTGAAGCCCGGTTTAAATACTCCCGGACCGTCTCTCTCCCTATCGAACAGGCCCGGGCAATCGCCCGAATCGAAAGCCCCGAATGTTTTAACCTGAGTACTTCTCTGATTTTTCGCATGGATAACCTCTTTTTGGCCATCTTGTTCTCCTCTCTTTTTTAAAAGAGACATGATGGCTTATTCTCATCAAGTTATCCAGCGCCGCTTCGCTGATCAATGATTCCGAAACCCAGTAAAAAATGGCCGGATTAATCCGGAATCCGTGACCGGAATGCTCCGGATTTAGTGGCCGGATTAATTCGGAATCAGTGTCCGGAATGGACCGGAATCTGCATTCGGGAAGCAATAGCTTCAGAGTTTCTGGCTTCCAATCGCCCAAATAGACTGTATAGAATATTTCAGAATAGTTTGCTTGTATTGAAAAAAGCTTATATCTAATTAAACCCCATATTAAGGAAGCCCAATATTATCTTTTAAGCAATGCCCCATCTCTTTCCTTGAGATTCTTGCGTACAAAGTTCAAAGAACGCTGGATATGTTGGGTCAGTTTGAGGCAATATTGTAACTTCAAATTCTGGATCGCTTCCCTCAGGTAACTTATTAATCACTAACAAGTCTCCTCCACCAGGCGAACTTATATCAATTGTCTCTTTATCCATGCGCAAACGATATTCATCTATTTTTGACCCTGTGGCCCTAAATTCATAATACCAAAGTCTAAATCTGCGCCTTTCAGGTCCGCTGGGAGTACGTAAAACAACATCAAACACTGCGTCTGGATATTTTCTTGTAGTATGTGACAATTCTGGAAAAAATTGGATGGCTCTATGAGGGATGAGTACCTCTGCTGTTCCAGAAATCCCGCTTCGATGACTAGAATCAAATTCAGATAGCTTCATTATAAATGTTCGAGCTTCTCCTGAGACCTGTGGAGGGACTACTATCACTTTCCTTCTTTGACCAGGAGGTTGCCTTGTGGGTCTAACACTACTACGATATCCGGGAGGAGCAACAGGGATACCAAGCGGGGGAAACATAGCCCCTATTTGAGAGTTGGGCAGCTCTCCTTGTCTTCCTCGTTGTAAGCCTTTCTCTCCAGGCTCTATTCCTTCCGATTCAGGTTTCACTAAATTATTTTCGACCAAAAGCCTTAATGTCTCTCTATTTAGAGGTTGCACATTGGCATTATGGATATCTAATAATTCATCTAGTATTACCTCGTACCTATTGTGTACTTCTAAATCAATACTATCATTAAAATCCAAATGAATAGCAGTCATTATCTCAAAGTTTCTAAATAGTCCATCTCGAGTGAAGTTTGCACTTCCTACTAGAATTATAGACTTTTCCTTCCCACTTATGGCGTATACCTTAGGATGAAAAATGAAGTTCGAAGTACTATAAAAAACCGTACTTGAGCTAGAAACACTCATTAAGGCTTTAAGAGCTTCCTGGCTTGTAATCCCTGAATCAATTCCGACTACCCCTGAAATCAGACCTTCTCGATCCAAAAGATTCTCTATGGAAGCACCGAGTCTATCCCAACCAGAGAATCTCATATACGCAACAATAAATTTAAAGCTAAGAAAGTCATTGTTACTGATGGTTTGATTTAGGAAATCTCCAACCCGAAGACGCTGTATGTTTCCTGTCTCCATTTGAGGTATTATTTCTATAATCATTCTATGTTTTCCTTAAAATTAGCAATATTTCATCCCTAATTGAATTCAATTTATGAATGTCAAAACGCTGATATGTATTCAATCTAATTTTTTTCTCTAATGAAAATCCGCTTTCTTCAGCCAGGCGAGTCAACAACAGAGGGGTATTAATAATAAATTCTTTACCACCAAGTGTTGTCCTATTCATTCCTATAACAATTGCATAAGGCGCATGAAGACGAAGGAGATTGGACATCTGTTTAAATGTCAATTGCATATCTACAAAATATTTATAAAGTAAAGCAGGAACGTTTTTTCTTCTAAATCCGTCTGTTTCAAAATTAACTGCATTTCTTAGCCTTCTACACAAATTAATGCATTCTTTAGGAAGTTTATTTCGATTAGTGACAATGGATTCATAATAACTTTGCCTCTCTTTTTCGGTAATTTCTCTACTTCCAATCAATTTTTTTTCTGTCTTATGAATAATATCTGATGTTATAAAGTTGAGCAGAGTAAGGCTCAATCTAGAAGTATCAATATATGGGAGTGCAGTAGCGTAAGGAGGGCTTGTAATAGCAGCATCAAAAATTTCACTATCCTTAGGCATTTTATGTTCATTGATTCTCTCTGAAATATATCGGGTATCTTCAAGAATCGCTTTTTGATAAGTTTTATCATCTGAAATGAATTTTCTGGCTAATATGATATTTTTTATTTTTGATGAAATGGATTCAACAAATAATGGTATTACAGGATAATTGGGAGCAGGATGTTTCCTTCGCCTTATTCTTAAATCTCCAGGATCCTGAAAAGAAACATGACGCAAAATATCACTCAAGAATATTTTGTATATATTTTGTATGTCTGGAAGAGAAAGCTTCTTTATTTCTTCGACTATAGATGCAACTTGTATTAGTACTGACCCAGAAAACCACTTTTTAAGATAATTCCAATTGAGAAATATATTATCTAGACTTGTTTTTTGTAATGAATCAATTTGTTTTTTTAAAAATGCTTTTTCGAAAGAATAAGAATTCCATTTTTTTTTCAAATTCTCTTTTAACTTTGTAGTTTCAGCAATTAACATGTCTTCAGGCACTTTTATAGAGGCAATTTTAGCGTTTGTAATCTCTACACCAAGAGGATTCAATTCAATCCCGACAGCGTTCCAACCAGTATGGGCTGATTCTAACAACGTCGTCCCACTCCCGCAAAAAGGGTCAATAATCCAATCCCCAGGTTTAATGCCAACTATGTTGCCTATTGCTCGTACTATCTGTGGATTGTACTTTCCACGGAATTCGTGAATTCCATGTGCAGAATATCTGGTTGACTGATGGTTAAGGGATAATGAACCACCAAAGTCCCCTGATTCAGATACCCCATTTGCTGTAAGTTCAAAATGAGCTTGTTGGGGTATTATTATAGTCCCATCTTCTGCTATCGCTTCCCGAAAATAGGTAGTTCTGAATGCAATATCTTTCCAGCTATTTGGAGCTTCTACAGCTATATTCTCTTTTGTTAGTTTTGGCTTAGTTTTTGTTAAGGATAACAATTCTCGTCTAGCTAAGTCTTTTTCATATGGGAAATATTTATAATTGTGCCAGTGAAATTTTACTTTCATATCTTTTCATTAAGAGAAAACACCAAGATTGTTTCTTTTTTTAATCTTCCATGTTTTGGATTAAATGTCTTTCGTGTGACTAAGATATTGCGTTCGACTTCATCGATTACTTTAAATCCATATGGCTCTGCCGCTCGATGTAATATTAAAGAGTTATCAATCGTTTTCCCATGTATAACAGAATCTCCTACGAGAAAACATGCCTTTCCATTCTTTATCATTACTCGTGACAGAAGTTCGAAACATTTACTCATCTGATTCTCAAAGTCCCTTTCATCTTGATGATTTTTCTTAAAATAATGAGGTCGAGCGCCTATTTCATTCTCTCTCACTTTTATTGGGTCCATTCCTAACCAATACATTCTATATTTATGATAAAGCCAGTACTCATATGCATTCGGATATGGGGGTGAAGTAATGATTAAACCGATATTATCAGGCAAATCTTTGCCTTTGGTCTTCATAATATCTTTATTTATCACCACGGCTTTGCCAAGCTTTTTAAAGAGGTCATCTGATATTTTGGATAATTCATTGAAGACAATCACTGCGGCCTTCTCAAATTTAACAAAAACATCTAGATAGGTTACGTTTTTTTCGACAGCAGCATATCGCGTATCACTTTCCTGATTAGAAACCTGTACCAAAATTTTCGAGAGAGCAACCTGTAGGCCTTCTTTTATTAGGATGCTCTCCTGCAAGTTGATTTTATCTAAAAGAGCTTTAACAGCTTTTTGAATATCTTTCTTAAACCAATGGTCTAATCGAGGGATTTCAGGAAGTATGACTGTATTGTTTGCATAATGCTCTTTTGCCTCTTCAAGCACTTGTCTCAAAACAAATAGAAAATTATTTGGAAGACGCCTAGTTTTAACCCTTGAAATAAGACAAGAAACTGGATTTATATCAATTCCCCATGCATCAAATCCCTTTAGAATTGCTTCAACAAGCGTAGTTCCTGAGCCACAAAATGGATCAAGAATTACTCTACTCTTGTCATTTGCAAATAATTTAATTAACTGACGAGGTATTTGAGGAATAAATTTAGCAGGGTATGAGTGGATTGAGTGAACTCCATTACTTGAAGAGGTATCTACAAAGTCCCAATCATACGATTTTAGTAATGAATTATCCACAAGAAAATCTTTTAGATTATCTAAAATATTCTATATTTAATTGAATATTCCTTTCCTTGGTATTATATATAACTTTGTGATATCAATCAAATTTAAATATGATACTTAACTCTTAGATTACTTAAGATTTTACGCAGATTTTGAATAAAAACGCCTAATTACGGCTATAATTGGCTAAAACTTTTTTTCTGGCTAACCCATATAACATAGGGAAAACACTGCAAGAGCAACTGATTCGTAATCAGTAGGTCGGAGGTTCGAATCCTCTCGCTGGCTCTTTTTTTAATTGGCTGAAAATAATACATTTGGGTGGGTTTTGTTATTTTTGGGTGTTCCGCTTTTTGTCCCCGTGTCACAGTTCGTGTCACAGATTTGTACCTTTTTTGTCCCTTTATTGGTCAATGATTCAACAGCTAGCCGCCTTCTTTCATCGTTCGTATGAAGGTACCTTTGAGTGACAACGATGCTGTGATGACCCATTAAATCTCTCACCGTTTCAATGTCTACTCCATTCTGAATGAGTCTAGTTCCAAATGTGTGTCTTAGGTCATTAAAACGCAGATTTTCAATCCCCGCTCTCTTACAAGCAGTTTTGAATGACGTTTTTACGGTAGTCAGTGCTTTTCCTGTGCTAGGATTCGGGAATACATAAGGATTTTGAGTGTTTCTTTGCTTCAAAACATTGTACAGGTCTTCATTGATTCCAATGACCCTGTTCTTTTCGCTTTTTGTGTTTTCTACTTTGATTCTTCTTGTGTTAAAGTCAACTTGACTCCATCTGAGCTGTAGAATCTCTCCTAGCCTCATTCCGGTGTTAAGAGCGGTGATGATGATAGGCTTCAGATGGTCTGCACAATTTTCTAAAAGCCTTGACTCTTCTTTTTCTGACAGGACTCTTTCCCTCATGTTATCTTTCTCCTTAAATCGCTTGATATGTTCCAATGGATTCTCGCTCAAATATCCCCAACTGATAGCTTTCTTGAACATCATACTCAAACATGAAAGTTCACGATTGATACTTGATTTTTTAACTCCATTTTCTTGTCTCTCACGAATGAATTGCTCAATGTGGTGCTGTGTGATTTTTCTGATTTTATATTTTCCGAAGTAGGGGATAAGGCTGGCGTTCAAATACACTTTTTCCGAGCGTTCCCATGATTTTTTTCTCATAGCATAGTCTTTGAGATAGATTTCAGAGAATGATTTAAATCTGATAGTTTTCTTTTGAATTTTTGAGTCAATTTTATGGAAATGTACTTTGTAGACAGCATCTCTTAAAGCCTCATGTGCAGGATTCCAATCAACTGCATTTTTTACTACTTTCTGAATCCTTTTTCCTTCTGAATCGTAATACTCGATGTAATACCTTGATATTCCCTTTTTTGTTTTCCTGACATAAACCGAACCATAGCCGTAATTGTGACGAGTCTTTTTTCTCGCCACTGTTTGACCTCCTTCAACCTTATCAATATTTTCTCGAACAGGATTTGTCAACAAATTATTTAAAATTTTGTCAGTAAGCTTGTACGTTGTTTTGTGATGATTCACCCACTCATCAACTTCTTCCTTTTTAAATAGGAGTTTTGAATCTTGGATTTGATAGTAAGGGAGACCGAGATTTTTTATGTATCTGTATACTGTGCTTTTGGATACTCCTAAGTATTCTGAAAGCTGTTTTGTATTTAGTAAAGAATCCATTTTCAATCTCTCCAGTGTGAGAGTATGAAAAACGGCTATTTTTGATTGAAATTGTGTATTACACTATAAAATTATTGTGTATTACCCTGAGGTAGAAATGTATTACAGCTATATTAAGGACGTATTACATACACTCTCTGTATTACACTAATTTAAAGGTCGTTCTTGAGTAAACTCAATTTGCTTTTTGTCCCCTTTTTTCGGACATTCTGGACATTTTGGACATTCCTGATATCTGGACATTCTGGACATTTTCTAATAATGCTGAAGTTGAAATAATGCTGAAGGGTCTGTTCAGTAAACTTTCTAAGATTCAGAGACGCCGAAGGCGTTCCCCGAGCGAAGCGAGGGATGTAATACAAAGTGTAATACAGTGTGTAATACAGTGTGTATTACAGTGTGTATTACAGTATGAGAGCGTATTACACAGGGTAAATAGAAGATATACATTACATTATATCTTCTATTCATAAATAATAAATTTATTTAAATCTTAAAAAAGATAATAATAAATTTATTATTTATTTATTCTTATTTATTTAGCACAAAGAGGGTTGGTATCTAGTTACAAAGAGGATTGGTATCTAGCCTGTTGAAGTTTGACAGATTTGATGAAATTTTTCCGCTCTTTTGCTGTAATACGCTTCCCTTTTCTATCGTGTAAAATGATGATGTTGGATTTTCCTTGTCCGAGTCTTATGATTGTCAGCCAGCCTTCCTCTGCAAGTTTTTTTGTCCAATATGAAACTGTTTGTTGACTCCATCCAAGATATTCTCTGCCGATTCTTTTTTGACTGACGAAGGTAAACGGATTTGAACTTAGATATTTTTGCGGACAGTGTAAATGATAAGCTGAATATAAAACTTTTAGCTGTGGTTTAATATTAGGGTCTGCGAGCAAATCAATTGGTGTTTGTCCGTAATGTACACCATCAAAAGTAACGGCTGTTTGGTGATTTCTTCTTCCCAGGTTTGGGTTTGAGTTTGGATTTTTAATCATAGCCATTGGCTCCTTTCTATTAAATTTTTTAATTCACCACTTGCTGAACGCAAGTTCAAGGAACCGCTCGATTTTTCGAGCCTAATGACCAACCCAGAACTGGGTTCTAAATGACCATCACTCCAAACGACGGAGCGACCTTATCTATTATTTTAATCATTTTTCAAAAAAACCCAATTTTTTGAAGAGCCAGAGGGGAGGATAGAAGCAATGACCTCCCCTTCTTGGCTATGATTAAAGATTTTTTCCATATTAAAAACAAACCCCTAAAATTAAAAGAATGACACTCCACTTTAAAAGCCAAATAAAAAACCTGATTCTATCTTTGAGATATCCCCAGGGATTTTCTCTCTTAATTTCTGGGACTGAAAGCTTTTTATAACTCATCTTTCCTTTGCTCTTTTAGTCGAGGCGGTCGTTACAAGTTAGAAAAACGACTGCCCCTTTATTCTTTGAAAAACCAGTATGAGCCATTTTATATTAAGCCTTTTTTTGTTTTTCATCATGTTCCTGAGTCCATTTTCTGATTGCTCGTATGTTTCGTCTCAGTTCAGATTGAGCTTTTAGCTCCTGGTTGCGGAGTTTCTTTTCGAGGTCGAAGTCGTATCTCCATCCGAACTCTTTTCTGAATGCCTTGTCTCGTTCCTCTCTTATTTTCTCAAATTGCTCTTTAACATTCAGAATAGTGTAAGGCTCTTTCTTCTCTTTTTTTGTAAGAGGTTCATCCGAATAGAGCCTTATAGTTGTTTGTTTAACATCACAGGTTCCGTTTGTCCTTTTCGCTGTCCCGATTTCACACCTGAAGCGAATGTCATCATGATGCATGTCTTTTGTGAGTTCCACACTGAAAAATTTAGCTTTCCCTTCCTTTGCGATTTTATCCAAAACAGACAAAATCAAACCATCATTTTCCCTGCTGAGTCTTGTCCATGTTCTGGTCTCGAAAAGGTAAAAAATCTTCCAGAGTAACCCTGCATGTTCATTATGTTCTGGGTAAACGGCCGGAGCTTTATCGAAGCGGATAAAATGAGGATTTTCCAGAATCTTGCTTATAAGGATTTTTTCAATTTCTTTCTTTGTCATTTTTCACTCTCTTTTGACCTTAGGAGGAAGGGCGACTGTTCTTTTTAAAAAACAGCCGCCCTGCTCCATAGGCATAAAACACCTGAAAAAGAAGGACAGTCTTTTTGGTGTGGACGTCGTTAGATATAAGCTTCTATTTATCATTTCTTCTGTCCCATTCACTTACTGTCAAAACTGTCCTTGGTTTTCCCTGCCTGGGTTTACCTTCTTGCTCCTCTTTTGTCGGAGGTAATTCACCACCTAAGAGCCAGGTTGTAAAACGCCGCTCAAGCTCCTCTTCATCTGTCAAGATAGATTCCGCCTCTGCTTCTAGAAGTGAGAGAATGATTTCTGAATCATTTTCTTGAATCTCAGAGGCAAGGACACAAGCCCCAGCAGTAGCATTTGACAAATCGTCGTGTGCTCCTGGAGGGTGGTCAACTAAATCTCGCCCTCCACTCCTTGTTTTTCGCTCCAGGGATTTAAATTGTGAAACGAGTCGTTTATTATCTAAGAGTTCAATGCTTCGATTGCTTATCAAAGGCAAGAAATTTATATAAAGCTCAGAAGCTGATTTCTTTACCGACTCTGGCATGATTCCTTCATCTCTAAAAGCTGAAACAGTCCACTCTGCGGCGTAACGGTCAAGCTGTAAACGCTCGACTCCGTAACTTTTCAAAACCTTGGAAAAGTCTTTGACCACATCTCTGGGTACGAAAGGGGGTCTGGCTTCCCTGACAGCATCCAGGACGATTTTCTGACTGTCTGAATCCTTGTGACTGATTGCCAGGGTCATTGAGTCTCCACGTCCTCCACTTGGGTCACAATGAGCAAAATACCGAGTGTCTGCAATCTTTGGAAGTTCGATACGTCCAGGGATGACTGCTTGCTCGATAAGTTCTAATGATAAGAACTGCTCAAGGTCATCCCTAAATCTGGCAAGCCATTCAGCAGAAGCCGCTGAGTAATCATCTCTGAGAGCGTTTTCAATGATGGATTTGTTTATTGTAGGGTTCATAGTAAAAGTGTCAGCTTGCCAGACTAGAGGAGCCTCTCTTTCGTCGTTTCCATAGTGTTTATGAAAATGTTCCCAAAGAACTCCCGAACGGCTGTATGGAGTGGAAATTCCAAGAAGGAGAGAATTAGGAATAGTTGAAAGTGCGGGTCTTAGTGCGGTTAGAATCTCTTGAGCTGGATTTGCAGAGGTCTCTGAATCTCTCCAAAATGCAAGTTCTTCAGCTATGACAGCTAACAATGTGAATCCTCTGACAGTTTTGAATGAAGCGGTTTTGATTGCAATGTTTACTCTTGTGTTCAATTCAATTTCCCAAACAAGGCTTTTTTCTATTGTTTTCGCAAGATGTGGAGTCGAGTTAAGAATCCCGTCTATATAAGCCTTAACAATACGAGCCTGTTCTTTATCCGTTGCAATAATGAAAATAGAACCCAGCTCCCCCGTAGTTAGAAAAGGTGTCCAGTCAAAAAAACAGGCTAAATATACAGCGATAACCGCAGAAATGAAGGACTTTCCTGAGCGTCTCCCTGCTATTACGTAACATTCTCTAGCTTGCTTAGATAAAAATTCTTTTCTTCCTGTGCATTTCCTGAAAAGCTCAAGTTCCTTTTTGTCTTCAATTGGAAGTCCGAATAATGCTTTGAGAAAAACTCTCCATGACGCCCAGGTGGAAGAATCTTTGAACAGACCTTTGAAAAATCTTTCGTCATCGAGAGCTTGAATAATGTTCATTCTATACTCCAGCTAGTCTCCTTGCCTGTGCTTTAGCTCTCCGTATCTCTCTGTCAAATGAGTGCTTTTTCCCTCCACTAATGAGAGCGTTATCTTCAATCTCTTTTACAAGTTTTGGATACTCCCTTCGTAAATCATCAACAGTCTTAATATCTTTCATTTCCACTCTCCTTTTGTGTGATTTCGAGCGGAGTTAAAATCTGCTCTTGAGCCTGTCTATCTAACCCAAGAGCAAATAATGCCCTCCGCTGACTGTTTAACAGACTGATATAAGTCTTGAATCCTGGCATAAAAGAGATTTTTCCTTTTTTACCATCCTGGGGGTCAAATAATCCCATCTTTCTGGCATATAGCTCGAATAGTGAGCAAAAACCCTGTGTTTTTACGATTTGGTCAATCAGGATTTGCTTCTGGACAGTCATCTTGGAAACACTAGACTCAAGCTCTTTTCTGACCCTATCCAGATTCTTCTGAATCTTCCTTACTCCACGAATTTTAGGGAGTCTATTTGTTACAAGAAACGTATGGCAATAATGCTTTATGGCGGCTTTATTCCCCTTCGTAAATCTTCCTTGTGAATCCCTTCCAGAATCAGCCTTAGACATAGTCAAATTCTCCTCAAATAAGGCTCTGAAACGCCCCAGAAACGACGATTATAAGGGTAGATAGTTAATTGTATTCTCATTTTTATTCCCTCTATCTGGTCTCTTTTCATTTTCTCTAAAATTTCTCCCTATGAGATGCCATAAGACAGACAAACTCAATCAGACCTATACCAGAAGATGACCCTCTAATACTGACTTACTTGGGGTTTATTTACCTTTATACCTAAGTCCCGTTCAAGCAGGGGAACGGAACACCTATTCAGAAAATAGGTCATTACAGTGCGGTTGTCAAGCAGTTATTTTCATAAAGTTTCGGTAGTTCGGCAAAATAAAATGGGACAAAAAGGCTAAAAATAGGCGTATTTTTGGACTTGATTGGGAAAATATACCCGTTTTTTTGCCCATTTTGGGACAAAATTCACGATAATCGTCCCGTTTTTTATGTAAAATCAAGAAGTGTTGTAAATAAAGAAGTTACGCTGATGAAAAGTAGACATAATTATTTTTATCGGTAACGAGAATTATAGAATAAAGCAGGTGGTATATCCGTTTTAAGAAATGGACATTTTTTTCTCAGTGCCTTGGCTCTTTTCTTAATCTATCCAATCATGCCAATTCTCGGATATTATCTTTCTCATTTGCTCTGGATTGTCCTCATGTTTAAGAGCCTCTCTACAATTATAAGAAGTAATCCAACCCAATTTTTCCCCTTCGTATGCATCTCCATATCTGAAATAAACTCTTCCCCATTTCCAATTTTCATCTTTTGATGCTTCTCCAACTATCGCAATACAAGCCCCTATAGTTTTGGACAGTTCATTTTTATCCATACGTTTCCAGAACGAAAAATAGAAGTTTATAAACTCCTCCTCTTCTATCAAGTTAACATCTGCAAATATATACCCGCTCCCTTGAAGGATGCCTCTAAATGAACTCTCCATTCTATCTATAGTCTCCGCCCTCTCTTTTTTCTTTTGCTTGATTTGAGCTTCTCGCTCTTTCTCCGCTTGGTTACATCCGGCCATAATCACTGAGAGTGAAAGTACAAAGACAATGATGAAGGTTCCACCTTTTCCTTTTTTCATTTCTTACCTCCTTTTTTCATGAAGATTTTTATAAAATCTTTCTTCATTTTCCTCTTTAAACTGGATTATTAATTTGCTTGCTTTAAGCATAACTTTGTTTGCTTCCCTCGTCAATATGCTATTTTGGCATATTTTGAATTTACATGTTTAATAACACCAAGGTTTTTAAGGAAATTCCAAGTGAAGACTATTCATAGGGAAGAATATAAAATTTTGGTAGAATGCCTAAAAAAATTCAGAAAGTCTGCAAATCTGACTCAACTAGAGTTAGCCCAAAAGATTGGAACTGACCAGACATATATTAGTAAATATGAAAGATGCGAACGAAGGTTAGATATTGTTGAACTTATGACAATCTGTCGTGGTTTGGATATTAAATTTATAGACTTTATACGAACTTATGAAAAAAAGCTAAAAAGCTAATTAAATTTAGTGAGAATTTCCTGTTTCTTCTTTCGCCTATCTCAAAAGCCATTATTCCTTTCGAGCTTCCTTAACTCTCATTTATTTATATTTCTTTCGCCTGGGATGAAATCATCTTTGCACCATCTAACGAAAGTATTGGCGTGCCGGAGATAAGTATATGCTGTCTTGTCCTTTAATATCCCATTCTTTCTTTTTTCCTCAACTTCAATTTCATATCTCTCTAATAATTTTTCAATTTGATTGATAACGTTTTTATCTGTTTTCATGAGTTCCTCCTTTTTCAATTCAAGACATGTATTTTCTTTTCATATATTTTCATCATTGACTAGGAAATAGAATTTATATTCCTCTATATACTTTCCTCATTTTTTTTTCTCTTGATTTTTCTCATAAATCCAAATGCATGACCTTTTCCATAAATAATGTCTGTTGTATCAACCTTTATCCCAGGTGAATTTTTTAGAAATTCCTTATAACTTGATGACCTATGTCTTATCACCCAAACAATATAAATTGAAATAACAATAAGAGCTATATAGGGAAACCATTTACTCAAATCTATACTTTTTAAACTTAATGAAAAATATAAACTTGGAATTACTATTGTAAGAAAATGGAAAATTAGTATAGATAATCCTAGGGTTAGTCCGAAAAAAAATTGTATTTTTAGATGGTGAATCATTCTATTTTTAGGTCTGTGTTGACCGAAATAATAATGAATTTTCCATAAATCATCTTTTTCTAAAAACTCCTTTTCTATGTTTGCAATAATAGCGAGATTTCTATTATACCAATATGAAGCGTCAATGACGTGTGCTATGAGCCAGCCACATATTAAGACAACTAAAGTAGAAGCAATGTCAACACTTATAATTTCTCTCTCTGCTAAGGCAAAAATAGCGAATGCACCAACAAAGGTAGTAATAGATTGCCAAGTGACAGTAATATGCCTATTAATATCATTAAACATTTGGTTGTACATATTAATTAAAAATTCTCTACGGAATTTTTCCTTGTCGTCCATAATTATGTCTCCAATTTAAAGTTTGTAGAATATTCCCAATAAGGAGGTTTGTAATCCTCCCACAATCTATTTATATTTATTATTGAATCTCTAATGCAACTTATATAACCTCCATTAGGATGGGGTCGAAATATTTGCCCATCAAAGTAATCTCCATAGATAGCATCTAGAGTGAATCTATTGTTGTCAAATGACACTACTGGCATCAAATTTGCAAGATTGCGTTGAACCTCTGGACGACCACCGAGGAGATGGACTGGCCTATTAAAGTATTTAGGTTCAATATTTGTTTCCCCATATGAACTGGTAACGCTAAAACCCAATAAAAAATTCTTAGGTATTATATTATTTATATGACATGATAATTTTCTATCTTTCGGAACTATTATAACTATTTTAGCATATTTTTGTAAGGAGAAAGCTTCATCTATAATTTTATTTAGCTCTCTTTTATCTAGAACATCTCGTGCTACTGTCATAAAAGGTCTAGTCATTTTCGTTGCCTTTAAATGCCTTTTGAAATCATATCTTTTCCAGTCAATATCAAGAAAACCTAACCTATTAAATATTTTAATGTTCCTCAAATGTGTATAACGTGCTCCAGGAAGCCAGCCATGATTCACAGCAATTTTAATTACATTTTTGTCATGATTAACAAACTTAAATACTCCTGTATTTCTTTCAAGTAAATATTTAATTTCTATTGTTGATTTTTTCTGAGACATTAAAATCTAGTTGTTGGTTCCTTTATGAGAAATTTTTCCACTTTCGTGTGTCCTCTATTATGAGGCTATTTTCCAGCGTAACGTTGTCTATTAAAAATCTGGGAGGCCAGAGTTAAAAAGTCTCTGGCTTCCCCTTGCCTCAAGGAAAACTCTAAACAAGCCCTATCGCGGCAGAACAGCTTGAAAACTTACAGTTAGAAATCCTATTTGTGTTGATTTCTAAATATTCATCAGTTGCAACTATTTTGTATCCTGGCAAGAAAAAAATCCCATTTAACTTAAATTTTCTTGGGCTCACAAAAGCGAACTCTAACCAAATATCTCCTGTATTTTTATTTATTACTTTAATCCCATCATCAGTAATTTGGGTTTTATATCCTTTCATAACATACTGAGTTAAGCTGTTTGCAATCCTAGTAACTGTATTTCCTTTTTTATCTTTAACAGTACAATCAAATAGAATTTTCCCATCTTCACCTTCTCTGAACCTCATGATTTGTTTATTTATTCCTTTCCCAATTAATTTAATCACTCTTGGACATTCTGATATAAAATTAGAGCCAAAAATGACTTCATATTTCTCTGCTTCAATCTTCATTGTTCCTCCTTAATTACAAATATTAGATTTAGAGAAGCCAGCATACCTGGGACGCCAGTTTCCCCTCTACTAAAATCTATCAGAATATGGTCAGAATACTGAGAGTTAAATTAATTCAGGATGAAACAATGCATTTTTTAATTCATTAAAGCAAGATGGATGCAAGTTATCAAAATCTTTCTGTAATACTTTCATGTAATTCCAATCAATTTCCGTAAAAAAACTCGCATTTTCGCACCAATTCCTTGCTGCTTTATCCTTTAGTTTTACTTCAATATCTTCTCTTCCTTTTGTTTCTATCAACCAATGTTTATTATCTATAAGTCTTGTCACAAAATCGGGGTAATAATGACGAATATTTGCCCGTTTATCTGTATATTGAATACAGAAACCGAATTGTTCTGGAAGCTTTGCAAAAGCAGCTACATCATTTGCAGATTGAAGAAATTTGGCAAATGACTCTTCATATTTATTATCACAAGTAACATAGTTAAATACAGATTTACTCGCTTTCATAATTATTTTTGAAAAAGGAAAAGGTGTGGTTGCAGATAAATATCTATTTGGTGCTAAAAGTTCAGGCTTTTTCTCTTCTATGATTAGGTCTCTTATTGCTTTCTCAAATTCTTTCAATACAACGTAACTTGCTACATTTGTACTCATTGATTGAATCACAACGTCATCATTTAAATTAACTATTTTGCCAAATGCTTTTTTCTTAAAAAATTCTCTTATTTTGGGGACGAGAGATGCAAACTGGGATGGCAATTTAACATTTTGAGCAATTCTTTTCGCATAATATCCAATAACTTCTTCTGGGGTTTGAGATTTTGGTATTTCATATTCTCTTTCTAATAATTTCTCATCAGTTAAAATATCTCTACCCTCATAAATAAATGTTTTTATCTCCTCCTCTCCTTTTTCTTTAAGTGGCAAAGGATTAATGTCAAACGACATTACATCTAAATTATTTATTTCTTCAGATAAAGATTTTTTTCGAGCTAATGTGGGCGAAATATCAGGGATTCCAATATCATAGTTGTTTTTCTTATCAACTGGCATAATGGTTGAAATTTTCAGTTTTTCTTTTCCAACCTCAAAGGTTTCAAGTGTTAGTTCTTCAAGAATTTCTAAGTCATCTACAAATTCAAGAAAAGCTGAATTTCCGATAATATCAACTCGTTCTTCATAAGAGGACGCATATCCCTTAAACATCATTCTCAAACCTCTCCCAATAGTCTGTTCAGGCAAAATATTTGCCTTAGCCGTATATGGTCTTAAACCTAAAACTACGGTTACATTTTTAACATCCCAACCTTCTCTTAACATAAGAACACTTACTATTGCATTTACAGGAGATTCGTCTCGGTCAACTTCTCGAGCAACTCTTCTGGCTTTTTCTAAATCTCTTTGGGTTATTTCTCCCGATGATTTCGTATGAATAATTAATGTTTTATTGCCTCCAAAATCTGATGGATACTTGGACTGAATCCAATCTCCAATTTCATCTGCTTCTTTTGTATTTGCCATCATAATAAAGAGAACTGGACTTTTTGATAAATGCTTTAATTGAGTGCGATATTCTCTCCATCTTTCAACAGCTGCTGTAAGAAATCCTACATATTTTACGCTAGAAATTTCTGACTTTGCTTCCTCAATTTCTGAAATCCCTTTTATTGGACGTTTCACGAGGTTATCGACAATAGCCTGTTTAAGCGGATAATCATAAATAGTCCATGCAAATAGAGAGCCTTTTGAGTATCTCGGAGTTGCAGAAAAATCAAGCTGTAAAGATACATTCCTAATATCATGAATTTTGTGAATAGCTTTATTCCACTCATTGTTTTCATCATGAGTATGGTGGGCTTCATCATTTAGAACCATTAAAAGTCCACTACGTTTTGTGATACGCTTATTAAAATCAGTAATTTCTGATATTTGTTTTTTCGGGTTCGAACCTAATAGAGTAGTTAAAACTTCTGGCTCTTCAGTTTTAATTTTTGAAGGCCGTTCATAAAATTGTTGGATATTAGTAAGATAAAGGGCACCATCACTGCTGGCTCTTTCGCTATCTCCACGCATATAAAATTGAAAATCCCAGAATAATTCAAAGTGTTTTGGAAACATAGGGTCTGTTTTAAATATTCTGCCTCCGTGAAAATCAACTTTTAATCGGTCAAACACAATTACGTTTGGAGCTATAATAAGAAATGTTTTGGCAAATTTATTATCATCCTCTCTGACTGCGTTTAAGTATTGCCACACTATAGCTAATGCCATTACCTTTGTTTTTCCAGTTCCTGTAGCCATTTTAATACAGTATCGACCAAACTTATCAATTGGAGGAAGACGCAAGTCTTTTGTACTAAATGCGAAACGCTCTAATAAGTCTTTTCTCGTTCTGACATTTTCTATTTCGTAAAGGTAAATTATCGTTTCAATAGCTTCTTGTTGACATAAATAATAACTAAATTTATTGCCGTTTGGTAATATATGGTCTGAATAGAACCAGAAGTTTAGAAGCTCTTTTGTGGTTTTAGTGATTCCTTTATATCCTCCTTCTCTCCATTCAGCCACTGCTTCCCTTATAGCAGGGACACAATGAGCTGTGGAGAGATATTCTTTAATATCAAAAAGATATTTTTGATTTTTTGCTGTTCTTTTTTTCGGCATTATTTTATATCATTTTTTAGCATTTTAGTGGTATCATTCCCGAGAATATCGATTACCTTAACTAATATCATGTATTGGCCTAGTTCACTGTAGTTATGAGTAACTTGCAATTCAATCTGTGAGTCATTTTTTGTACGATAGCTTTGCCATTCATTGTGGAAAGTATCATCTCTGTAATTCCAATCAATTGCCCAATAATCAATCCATTGACGCCAATGAGTGATATTTTTTTGAACATCCTTAGGTAAATCATCAGGAGGAACAACAAAATTATTGAGCTTAAGGGTAACATTTTTTCCACTCTGATTGAGTTTTATATCTAAGCATGCCATCTCAAAAAATTTTATATCTCCTTGTTCAACTGCTTTTTTATCTAAAACTTCACGTGGTATTTTTCTAAATTTTAGGTCAATTTTATTTTCAGAAGCAATTTGTTTAGCAGTCTCATTTATTTCAAAGGCAAAGTCCCACCCTAAAATATCAATTCCATTTTTTTTGATATCAGGAGACTTACCAACTGATTTCCAAAATTCTTTTATACACGCTTTTATATCTCCAAGAGAAACAGGAGCATCTACTGAACCAACATGAATCATCCTTCCTGATTTTATACCGTGTAGATAATTGTAACCTGTAATTGGTTGAGCATGATAAAGTTCAATTATAAAATTCTTATATGCTTTTTCCTGAATGAAACGATTTTTAGAACGAGAAAATTTTGCATCTATCCAGTGTTGAAGTTCATATTTTCCAAGATTTTGAACTACAAAAGGTTTTAAATTGTCAAGTTCAAGTAGGCGTTTACGTGAGGTATGAATTGCAAAACGCCCCAAATCACAAGCAATCCATCTCCTCTCCAATTTTTCTGAAATTGCTGCTGTAGTTCCAGAACCAACAAAACAATCAAGTACTAAATCACCTGGATTTGTAGAAACTGAGATAATTCTTTCTAAAAGCTTTTCAGGTTTTTGTGTGTCATAACCAGTCCTCTCTTTCGCTTGCGAATTAACTGGATTAATATCATCCCAGACATCGTTGACTTTTGCTCCTTTATTTTCGTCTAAATATCCTTTTTTCTTTGGAAGGCTATTGCCTATTTGGAATATTCTCCCTTCCTTATATAATTTCATTAGCCTTTTTTTACTCGCAGCCCATACTCTTGTGTGACCTAAGAATTCATATTTTAAATTTGGACGATTAGGATTCATATTTGTTAATGGGATACCTCTTAATCGTCTGCCTTCAGGTAAATTTCTTCCTTCTCTTTGTTCTTTGTTAAGAGTTATAATTTCACCATTAGGCCTTTCTAAATATCTGTACTTAGTTAATAATTCTGACTTTTTCAAGGGTTTAAAGACCTGATTGAAAATATAATTATCTGGAGACTTTACATAATAAAGTATTACATCATGTTCTGAACCATAGTTTTTAAAGGAAGTAGTTTTAGTAGTTTTTTTCCAACATATTTCAGCTTTAAATGAATCGTATCCAAATACTTCATCTAATATTATCTTTGCATAATGTCCAATATGCCAATCAATATGAATATAAATACTACCATCTTCAGATAGCAGTTCATAAAGAAGAGCAATTGTTTCATAAAACCATTGAAGATATGATTGTAACCCTTTACCCCAAGTATCACGGTAGGCTTTTTGTTCAATAATGCTTGGTTGTTTAATAAATGTTGTTGTTTCATCTTCCTCAGTCTGTGGATTATCAGGTATTTTGGCTTTAAAAGAAAAATCTGCCCCTGTATCAAAAGGAGGGTCAATATAAATTAGTTTTAACTTATTAGCAAATTCCGGCATAAGGGAAGGTAATACATATTTTTTATCTCCCCAAATTAATCTATTCCGCCAATCAGTTTCTTTTCCTAAAGCAAACAATTCTAATGTTTTTTGCCGTTGTTGAGTACTTTCATTTATTGTCTCAATAGTTTGGAATGGCAATGCTATACGTACAGGAGACGTTTTTAAATCATTATTATACTTGCCTTGCCAAACAAGTTCAGTCATAGTACCACCCTTTCATTTTTCTGATGTATATAATATATCATAAATCAAATTGGAAAAAAATAGACCTCTCCCATGTCACAAATATGTCACAGATTTTGACTAAAAACGCCCAATTACGGCTATAATTGGCAAAAGGCTTTTAACTGACTACCCCATATAACAGAGGAAAAAACTGGAAAAATCAACTGATTCGTAATCAGTAGGTCGTATGTTCGGATCCAGATTCCATGATCCAGAGTCATGGGCTCTTTCATTTTAATTATGATATTACTGAAAATTTTGAGGATTACGAGAGGTTAGTGCTATTTTGTGTTTGCGGCTGAGAAAGAAAAAAAATATCAAGGCCGCAAGCAGTGCTGTGCCAATCAGTATAATATATGGAGTGGAACTGAGGAATACTTTCTGATCGGTCTTGCCGGATGCAATGAATCCTGCCCAGTAATAAGGATGGGAGAGGGCTTCAGAGTCAATCAGTTCCAGCTTGGTCTTTCTCAAAGAATCAATAATGGATTTTGAGGAGCGCAGATGGGTGTAGAAGCGCTCCATCAGTTGATAGGTGGCCTGGTCATTGACCTGCCACAGGCTCATCAATACAGCTGAGGAACCCGCGTAGAAAAAAGATCGGTTGATTCCTTCAATGCCTTCGCCTTTTATGAACTGACCGAGCCCTGTTTCACAGGCAGAAAGCACCACCAGGTCTGAATTCATGCTGATGTTGTAGATCTCTCTTGTCTGCAGAAAACCGTCTTCCTGAGGATTGTCATCCAGGGCTAGTATGATGGATGAGCGGAAAGGGCGTTTGTCATCAATAAGGCTGTGGGTGGCGAGATGGATGATTTTATAATCCTCCAGGTTAGTCTTTTTCAATGTTTCTTCAGTGGCTTTGTTTCTTTTGAGCACTGTTTTTTTGGCGTCTTTGAACAGGCTGCTGATCCGGTCGATTTCTGTTCCGCTGTATTTTAACCGCTGGAAATCGAACTGACCTAAAATTTGCCTCCCATTGTTTCCGTTTTGTATGGATTTGAAGTAAGGATCCCCCAGAGCAAGAAGGTCTTTGTGTCTTTTGTATCCATTAGCTTTTTTTCTTTTTATGATCTCCTGAAGGGAAGAAATCGAAGGGCAATAGGCCATATTAAAATCGCGGATCAGCCATTTCTTTGAATCCGGTTCTGTGATCAAAGCTTCGAACGGAAGGAAGTTAAGGATGTCATCCGGGATAAATATTATTTTCTTTATATCTTTATTCTTAAGGCCGGGAGAAACAAGGTCTTCATACAGGGTATATCCTTCGGCGAAATCGGAGTTTTCCCTATCCGATATTTTCCTTATGTAATTTGAAACCAGAGCCTGGACCTGTTCCCTGTCTGGTAATGAATAGATATTCAACTTATCCTTGGTCACAACGAAGAGATAGGAGCTTTCTTCACTGATCAAATATTCGAAAAAAGCTGTTTTTTTATCCAGCATTTTTTGGGCATTTTTTAAAGAGATGATTTCAGGATACCTGAGATTGGCATAAGCAGGGCTTGTGTTTCTGATTTTCCGTTTCAGTGTTTCCAGTTCATCTTCTTTTTTGGTTAGTTCCTCATGCAGGTTCACACTTTCCTGAGAGGTAAGATCGGAGTCGAGAAGTTTCTGGTATATACCGGAGATGTCTTTCATGAGCTCTTTTTCCTGGTTCTGAAGTTTAAAATCAATGTACTGGGATATATTGACCTGGGATAATTCGAGCCTGTCTAAGAAAGCCCTGGCTTTAGCCCTCTCAAGAAAGTCAAAAGCCTCCCGGTCGTGATTTTCTCCTGGTTCCTGTTTATTGAGAGAAAAAAGGATGTGGATGAGGCCGTGATACGCTTTCATTCGTTTGTAAGAGCCTAAAAAACTGGCTTTCAGTTCTTCCAGTTTGATGTTGGAACGGATATCTTCGATAATGGATATGGAGCGGTTGAAATATTCCCTGGCTTCTTTGATCCGGTTTTGCTTTCTGTAGACCTGGGCTAATTCCAGATATGCTTCCCAGAGGATTTTTCCTCCTTCTATTTTTAAGGCCAGGTCAATGGCCTCTTGGAAATATTTTGTGGATTCGTCGAAATTTCCCTTGTTGGAGTGGATGATGCCGATATTGTTGAGGATCATGCCCATGGATTCATTGTCTTTGAGTGTTTCTGCTTTTTTTAAGGCTTCCTCAAAGGTCCTCTGCGCTTGATGGAAATGATTTTCATCTCCGAAGTATTCATACAGGTCTGAATACACAGAGCCGATGTTGTTGAGGACAACGACTTCTTTTTTTAAGTCTTTCATTTTTCTGAATAAACCAAGACATTCATTATAATTATCAAGAGCTTTTTCAAAGTATTCCTTTTTTTCGGATGACAGACCCAAATTTCTGTAGACAGTGCCGATTCCGTTTAGGTCAATGGCTATATATAGTTCATCACCAAATTCCCGGTCGATTACTAGCGCTTTGTTAAAATAATCAAGGGCTTTGTCATAGTTTCCGATATTCTTGTAGATGATGCCGATGTTGTTGGAGCAGTTGGCGATCTCGAGCTTATTGTTGTATTCCTTTGCGATATTCAATGATTCTTCATAATAAAGGAGGGCCTGGGAATAATTTTTATATTTTAAATGATAAATACCGATGTTGTTGGAGCATTTGCCGATTTCTTTATTATGGTTTATTTTTTTTGCAATTGTCAGAGCCTGTTCGTTGAGTTTTTTAAAGTCTAGATAACTACCTGTTTCATAATAGGAATAGCTTAAATACCTGAGGCATTTAAGCTCATGCTCTTTCAATCCGTTCTCTCGGCATAAAGAAACAGCCTTTTCCAGAGTATCGATTGACTGTTGAAAGGTATCTTGTTTTTGCAGCCTGATCCCTTTTGAATAGAGGTTGTTTATGGTGATGATGGTCTCCATTTGGTTCTGTCTGACCGGGTCCTTGTTCTTTTTTGCCAGAGAGAGGGCTTCACTGTATTTTTGGGTGGATTCTTCATATTCTCCTTTGTTCCAGAGCATGAGAGCGATTTTTCCCAGGGAATCGAGCTCCTTTTCAAGGCTTTTTATGTTCCTGGCCAGAGTCAGAGATTGTTCAAAAAGATCAAGAGATTTCTCGAAATCGCCCTTGAGCTGGGCTTTTTCTCCTGAAGAGAAGCATTCGGAATAGAGAACCTCTGGATTTGGCTCCGGGGCGCTTTTGTTTGCGGGGAAGGTGTAAGAAAAAAGAAGGAAACAGGTAATGTTCAGGGCAAATAACTTTTTAAGGACGCACATTTTAAATCTGAGCTTCTCTATAATCAGGCACTGCCATTATATAGAAGATGCTCTCCTGGGGTCAATCCCCTTTAAAGAGGATTGAGAGGGGGGAAAATAGCTTCCGTGCCTCACCCTTAAAGGGGAGGCAGAAGAAAATGTGCCTTGATGTGTCTTTTATGTATTCTCTATTTCTTTGTTAAAATCCTAGATTCTTTACTGCTTTGAAGGAGTAAGGGTTTATCCGTCTTTGCTTGGCCTCGGTATATCAAGATCGCCGGTCTTCTGTACGGTGTTGTTGGTATCCTGGTCATATGTGTCATGGGTGTTTGTGGGCTGCTGGTTTTTCTGAAGGAAGGGGAAAAGGGATGTGATAAAGTCCACAGGGTGCTGGATGAGCTGAGAAAAAGTGAATCGTGCATTGTTATCTCTAGCATTTGCAGCATTGGGTAAAGACAGAGCCAAAACTGAAAATACCACCAATAAACTCACAGCTTTGAAAAGAGTTTTTTTAGACATAATGTGCCTCCTATAATTTAGGAGCCTTGGAAAGAGATGATAGAAATAGAGGGAGGACTAACCTGTTCTCCTTGAAAATATAACTATTCCCGTCATTTTTTTATCCAAGGCACCTTTTTTAACCTAGACTTTTTTTTATTTTTTGTCAAGTTAATTATAAGCTTAACTCCTTTATATACAGCAACTTAAGCCCTAAAAAGCGCCCTATATGGTATACATCCGACCTATTCATTCTATATATTGAGTCGGATTCAATAGGAAAAAATTGACAAATTTTTTTTAAAATCCCGGATTTTTTACGCTCAGGGGGCTTTTTTCACCCCCCCTGATAAAGGTTAATCCTTAAGGTTTAAGGGGTCTGTTTTCTTATCTTTTGATAAAAGCGTCACCAGAACAGCAAGCCCCATGGCTGCAATAAACGTGGCAGCCCGGGCGGTAACTTCGCTGTCCAATCCGGTGAGGATCCAGACGATGGTGGTCACAAGCCCTGTGCTGAGCGCTGTGACAACGCCTTTTGAGCTGAACCGGTCCCAGTAAAAAGAAAGAAGCACAGCCGGTGCAAAGGAGCATCCGATTCCCGCCCATGCATAGCTGACAATGTAGTAGATAAGCTCGGAAGTGGTGAGGGCCAGGATCAATCCAAGAAGCCCTATTCCGAGAGTGGCCCCTCTTGAGAGGAAGAGCAGTTTTCTGTCTTCGGCCTTTCCTTTTTTGATGATTCCGTTGTAGACATCCTGGCTTATGGATGATGAGGCCACGAGAAGCATGCTCTGGGCTGTTGAGATCATAGCCGCCACAGCTCCTGCCAGAAGAATGGCTGCCAGCCAGCCCGGGAATAGATGTGTGAGGACATGGGGGAGGATCATTTCAGGGTCTGTGACAGCGTTCGGACCGAAGAGCACCACCGCGCTCACTCCGATGACGACCACTCCGATATATGCGAGAGCTGTCCATCCCACTGCGATATTCCGGCCGATTTTGACCTGGCGGTCGTCCCTCATTCCCATAAACCGGGCATTGAGCTGGGGCTGGCCTCCGAGGTATCCGAAGAACCAGGCGATATTGTTAAAGATCAAAAGGCCGGCCCCGAATCCTGTGAGTCCTCCGGTGAGAGAGAGTCTTCCGCCCCCGGCCTCTCTGAGTGCTTCTCCAATGCTTACGGGCTCATGGAACACAAGCACCAGCATGATAATGGGAGTGACGATGAGCGTCGTGATCATGAGGAGGGACTGGAGAGTATCCACAGCCACTACGCTGATGAATCCGCCGGCTGTGGCGTATATGAGTATGATGGCTGCGGCGATCACAATGCCCCAGAAAGGGTCAAGCCCGAATGTTTTGAATATGGTTTTACCGGCGCCTGCAAATTGGGCACCTACATAGAAGATGAAAAAGAAAACGATGATGATCGTGGAAAGGATGCGTATGGTGTTGGCTTTTTCTTTGAATTTTGCAGAGAAATACTCGGGCATGGTCATGGCGTTGTACTGTTTGGCTTCGCGGCGGAATTTTCGGGCCAGAACGATCCAGGCAGTGCTGATCCCCAGAAGGCATCCCACACAGGTCCAGATCCCGGAGAGGCCTGTGGAATAGATGAATCCCGTAAGCCCCAAGAGAAGCCATGCTGATTCGCCCGTAGCCCTTTCAGAGAGAGCGAGCATCCAGCCCGGAAGCTTTGAGCTTCCCAGTACAAAATCAGACTGGGTTTTTGTTTTGAGAGACTGCCAGAGGCCGAGTCCCAGGGTCAGCGCCAGGTACCCGATAAAAATGACGGTCACGGCTTTTGAGCTCCCTTACGGCTATTTATTGTGGGAAAAAATACTTGATCTCCCATTCGGCTGTTTCAGGGGCGTCAGAGCCGTGGGTGGCGTTTCGTTCTATGGAGAATCCGTATTTATGCCGGAGCGTCCCAGGCTCGGCCAGCGCAGGGTCAGTCACTCCCATGACCTGGCGCCACTTTTCAATGGCGTTTTCCCTCTCCAGCACCATGAGAACGATTTTTCCCGAAGACATAAAGTCAGTTAAGCTGTTAAAAAAAGGCTTGTCTTTGTGAACCGCATAAAAGCCTTTGGCTTCCTCTTTGTTGAGAAGGGTCATCTTCAATTCGAGTATATCAAATCCTTCCTCTTCTATCCGCTTGATGATAGTGCCTGTGAGTTTCTTTTTCACTGCGTCAGGCTTGATAATGGCCAGCGTTTTTTCCATTCATTAACTCCTTTTTTCTCAGGTAAGTGTAATGATATATATCAATATCAAATTTGAGTCAAATCTGAAAAATGAAAAGCGCTCAGTTTCTTTTACATGGGATCCAGATTTCTGTCCTTAACTTGTCAGATGGCGTATCAGGTGAGGGCATATTCAGGTATTTGCCCAGAATCGGTCCGTCCTGAACATACCGGTTTGCCTCCATCCATTCCAGCATTTCCAGTATGGTATCTCCAGATTTTTCATAAGCTCCGATATGCACGGCTTGGGCCACGAGCGGGTAATCCCATATTTTTTTTTGGAGCGGTGCCTGAGGTTCGGATTGAGGCGTGATGGGAAAGCCCACTTCCCATTCCAGCTCGGCCTCCGGCGTGTCTTCAGGTATGCTGTAGTATATGGAAATAGGAGGACCCTGTGGAGTTATGTTCTGGTTCTGCATGTTGTTAATCAGCTCTGTGATCACAGCTCCTATATCAGAATAGGGCCCTTTGTGCGGCAGGCTGCAGAAAGCAAAGGGAGTGACGTTCAGTATGGTGACCTCCACCGCAGGGGGTGATGCGGGTGGGGAGGAAATGATTGATGATGCAAAGGCAAATATGACCAGGGTGGAAAAAAGGACTGTTTTTTTCATAAAACCCTCCTTTTATTTATTGGGATAACAATCCTCTCTTATTTTAATAAGAGGTGTCTTTAAATTCAATTGTTTTTCATCCGTTCAGACAAGGTCTCTGTGGTATCTGGAATAAAGAGTGATAACAGGGTTATGGCCTGTAAACCTGTCTTTAACGATAAGTGTGGTCACCGGCGCCCTGGAATGTTTGGTAAACAGCATGTCATGTCCGATGCAGAGGCCCACAATGATGTTAAAGTCAGTGTCAAGGGTGTTAAAAATCTCAGCCTGAAGGAGGGGATTGCAGGAAGCTTCAAATAGTTCGGGATTTCTGATCTTTTTTTCAGCAGGCACTCCCAGTTCTGTTTTATCCACAGCTCCGCAGCTGCAGACTGCAGAGCAGACATTAAGGCCGTGGCTTTCAAGTATGGCGGAAGCCCTCTTTGCCTCTTCTGCAAGGCCTATGCAGAACGCCATCCCCAATTTTTTGGCTCCTATTTTTTTGGCAAACTCAGATATTTCTCTGATCCTTGGGCGTACCGGGATGCTTTTTCCCAGACTGCGGGCGGCGTATTCATCATAGGCCTCTTTTTCAGTGATCGCGGATTTATAAAAGAAATCCTTGATATTTTTGTCCCTATATTGTTCTGATGTGGATTTGATTAAGGACTTAAAGTGGATCATAGGGCAGAAATCCGGGAGTTCCTTTTCATCGGTTATTCCCTGATTGCAGTATTTTTGAGGGCATTTGGCGCATTTGGGTTCTTTCATATTCGCTCCTTTATAATGGCATTATTTCTGTGATTTATCTTAAGATTTATGAGGAGGGATTTCAACTTAAAAACAAGGCATGAAATGAAACTTTATTTCTATGTTTGAAATGACTATAATAAAAGACGAACGAACAAGCTTTTATGTATGAAAGAATGAGGAGAAGTGCAAAATAAAAATGCTTAGGGATAAGGGGGTACAATGAAGCCAAGAATTGGAATATTTTTAGTAGTCTTAGCTTCTCTCTTTGGCGGATGTTATCAGGGTTATGTTCAGTTTGTGCCGCCCGAGCCGGAAATGGTATACACACCCAGTTTGAAGGAATTCATAAAAAATCATACATCCCCGAAGATAGTTCTCAGGGTTCCGAATCCGGAGCTGGTGGCTACTGAATCGGGAAACAATGACCTTCTGTATGCGGCGATTGAGGAAGAATTAATAAAAGCAGGATTTCAAGTGAGTGACAGGGCTCTTTTTGAAGAGATCATGAGCAGGTCGGATGATAAAATCAGTTATATGGAAATGAGCCGGAGAACCAATACGGACATGATCTTAGAATTGGTGAAGTTGGGTACGGATGTTACGTATAAAACCAATAAGTTTTATACATACGAAGGAGAGCAGAGGCTTTTTCCTGATAACGCATCTGTGAGTGCCTTTGGGGCAAAAGTCACCTTCAGATTCATTTTGATCCAGAATAATGAATTAGCCGGTCATTTTACTTTTCACTATGCGCCCTGTCCGGATGGCTGTGTGGTCGAGGTTTCTCCGAACAGTGCTTATTTGAAAAAAGAAACCACTTTTTATGAGGGTATTTCCTATCAAACAGTGGAAAAAGATGCGCTGGAGGAATTCGTTAGGGCTGCCACAAGGGATCTGATTTCCCGGCTGGAATCGTTGAGGGATATGATTTAAGACGGCCTTAAATCTTTTTCTGTTGAAGTGATTTTCTTTCCCAGATCATAGGCGCTTTCCAGAAATTCCGGATATTTTTTGACCTCTCCCTTTTTTTCAAGGCCGGGACAAAAAAGCTCTCCTTCATATTTTGCATTTATGACCTGGAATAAGTTTCTGACAATAGATCTGGCGTTCTGGAAAAAGTCTTTTCTGCGGGCTGCGGATGTGCAGATGAAGGCTCCTTTTTTTTTCTTTTTGAAGGGATCTTTTTTTAAAATATTTTTAGAGACCCATGCGCACTGAAACCGGTCGATCATGATTTTTGTCTGAGCGGACAGGCTTCCGAAAAAAATAGGGGACGCAATGATAAGCGCATCACATTCTTTGACTTTTTTATAGACGATATGCATGTCGTCTTCAATGGGGGAGAGGCCGTCTGCATTGACTGCATAGTATTCTTCTTCTTGAGGGGTCGTGATATTCAGCTTATTCAGGATGATCTTTTCTGTTATCCAGCCGGAGTCTCCAGCTGCTTCCAATGATTTATCCAGGAGGATATCTGTATTTCCGGCTACTCTTGGGCTTCCATTTACTCCTAGAAGTTTCATAAATCTCCTTAGTAAAAAACAGCGATGTCTTCTCTGATGTACAGTCTGATGTTATTATAATCAATCAGGAGCAAGAAACAAATGTTATGTGTGACTCGGATTATGATGGGTAAATTTTCAATTGAATTTTTGACTTCAGTCTGATAATCTTTTTAAATCAAAAATGCTCCGTTTTAAAAAGGGGGTATCATGAATCTCATGAGATTTCTAGGACAAAAGATCATTGTATTTATCCTGCTTGTTTTAGCCGTTCCGGCTTTTTTGTTTCCTGTGGAGTTAAAGAAAATCATTCCCATACAGATCCAGGTCAATATTGAATGGGATCACCCTCCGAAAAGCGGCGGGAATCTCAGGAGCAAGGGAACTTTTATGCTTCAGGTCACCGGAAAAGCCAGGTTGTTTGAGGAGGAAGATGAACTGCTGAGATACGAACCGGTTGATATGCAGGCCTTTGCCAGGATTAATAATGAGGAAATTATGGAAAATCCTGATAGTGAATGTTACGGTAAAGTTATAAACAGAATAGAGGGATCTGACACTATCCCCATCACTTCATCTTCCCAAAGTTTGAATGGTTTTCTTATGGAGGTCCATTTAGGACAACTGGGAAAAATCGCGGCTCTTCAGCAAATGGGAAGAGGCGCAGAAGTGGCGAAGGCCATCCTGGAGGAAGAAGATAAAAATACTCACAGTGACAACTATAGTGTTACGCTTTCCGGAGGATTCAATGCGACATTCCAGTTTGGTCTGTGCGACGGACCGGCCCATACTGAGAGAGGGGTTATTCCTTTTCATGTTGGGATTTTTAAAGAATTGACTGCATCAACAATGAGCGGTTCTTATACATGGGAATCAGATGAAGGTTTCAGTGATGTGGATATCAAAGACTTCCAGGGCTTCAAATCATTGGGTCCGCCTAAAGGTGGGAATGAGGTCAAACATAGAGTCAGTTGGTCGTTCGGATACACCAAACCCATTCTTCAGATCTGGTACAGAAATCAAGAAGGGGAGGAGATCAATATCACGGATAAAAAAAATCAGGATGTCAAAGTGGGCGAGAAGATTGAATTGGAATGCAGAGTTCTTCCCGAATCCGAAGGCAAACCGCAGTCCCAGATTTGGACTCTTGATGATGGGAATTCTGATCAAAGAAAATATATAAAGAGATTTGAGGCTTCCAAAGAACAGGGAAAAGTTATTCACCTGAGCCAGGAAGACTTGAATCGACCGAATATTGTTTTTTACTGGACAGATAAAGGTAAAGGAAAAGTCAAATGTGAGGCTGAGGTCAAAGGAGAAACCATCACAGCGGAGACCGAGTTTAATATCAGCAGGCCGGAATACAAACTTACAGTGGAGCCATCAAGCGGCTCCACTTTTGGAGAGTTGACATCAGGGGCAAAACTATCTGCAAAAGAATGCTGGATAGATGAGGCTTATGAGGAACCCAAAAAGATGGTGGGGCTCCAATACAACGGCATTACTTTTAAATGTGAGTCCAGCGATGAGGGAGAATTCCAATGGGTGCAGCTTGTAGAGGATTATATGGAATATGAATATTTCAATAGGCAGAAATGGGCAGAAGTGAGGATGGGACTGGACCACTGTTATCCTTACCAATCCGGTAAAAATGCTTTGGATAAACCTGCAGTCATAGCCCCGGAAACAAATGAAGGTGAGGGCATGCTGTTTGAATTCAAAAAACACCAGAAAAGCAAGATGTATTTGATGTACAAACCGGTTGGGGAAGGCAGTGAATGGGTTCCGCTGAATGTAATTGATTGGGAATGGATGGGATCTATAGTCTATAATGATATTGAAAAACATTGGTGGTATCCGGGGAATTCAAAAGCTGAACTTCAGGGAGAAGAGGAAACGTCAGAGTACCCTGAGTGGGATCAAAACAGCGGGGACAAATCAAAATGGAAAGAGGTGGACATAAGATAAGGGATGGATAAAAAAATACTCATCTTCATTGCATCTGTTCTTCTCACCAGCTGGCTGACTGTCATTGCCATAAGTCATTTCGGATGGGGTGAAAGTCCCATGACGATTGTTATGGTGATTCCCATGATATTGGCATTGATTTTCATCCTGTTTTCAAAGAAAGACAAACTGCGTGATGTGGGCTGGCGCTTCCCAGGATTGAAGTATTTGTTCATTAGCATCTTCCTTCCAATTCTTCAGGTATTGATCATTGTGGGCATAGGCATTGCTTTTAATAAATTAACCTTTAACAGCGAATATATTCTCAATCGCACACCCACATCTTCTCTGTCTTTAAATCTGATTTTATCTCTTCCAGCGCTTTTTATTCCTTTTATAATGCTGTCTTTACCTGCCTTTATTATGGGTTGGATCAATCACTTAGGAGAAGAACTTGCCTGGAGAGGCTACCTTCTGAGAGATATTTACAAGAGCAGAGGAAGCATAAACAAAGCACTAATCATATCCGGCGCAGTATGGTGGGCCTGGCATCTGCCTATGTTCTGGATGAGCCCGGTTCTTTCCGAACTTGCCCTTATGAAGATGGGAATGACAATTATCCTGTCCTTTTTTGCACTTTTGGGGACTACGGTTGTTTATGCATGGGTTTATCTGGAGAGCGGTTCCATATGGGCTCCCGCAATAATGCATATAGTATGGAATCTTTACCGTGCTGTGTTTACGGGCAGACTTTCCAATGGGGGACAGGGTTTGTTTAAAGGTGATTTATGGCTTATAAACGGTGAAGGCGTGATCGGCTGTTTGGTTATGGCTTTTTTTGGTGTGCTCTTTTATATTATTATAAGAAAAAAAAGATAGGGAGGCAGATGGAATGAAGGGAGTAAAAAGACTTTTAATATTCTCTTTATTATTGGCCTTATACCTTCAAACAAATTTTTCCGCTCAGGGAGAAGAGCAGATCGAGAATGTGAAACTGTCACAGGGCTGGGTAGTTCAAGAATCCATCAAAGCTCCAGATGACCTTGTGATCTGGAGGGAATTTGTTGATCTGTTAAAAAACGGTCAACTAACCCAAGATCGGATAAAACCGCATGAGTTCATTTCAAAAGAGACTCAGCTTCAATTTTTGGGAAATCTCAAAAAGGCTTCTGACCGAGCATCTTCCTGGGAGGAATGGGAGGCTGAACCGGAGGTCTTTCCAGTGGAAAATCAGGTCCATTTTCTTATCCCGCTCGGGTTCGGTGGAGAAAAAAAGACGGTTTTCTGTTTTACTTTTCTCAAGGAAAACGACACATGGTATTACCGCCATATGGAGAACATCTTTATCCGTTTGGATAAAACTCCGCCTCCTCCGACTTCTGATTTTCCGGACCTCCCCGAAGAGACCAAGGCGTGGCAGCGGGCTGAGATGTACTGGTCTAAAATGGTTTATTTTTACACTGTCCTCTCCAAAGAAAAAGGGAAGGAATTCTTTTTTAATCTGATGAAAGACGGCGCAGGGTATTTTCTGGCATCAAAGGTCTGGGTTCCGTTTCTGCCGCCGCAGAGGGCATTTATACTCTATCTTTGCTGGGAGCAGAGCCGGCTGCAGGGGGATGATGTGGTGCTTGAGAAACTCGCGGATAAAGAAGCTGTTGTCAGTTTGCAGAGTCACTTCTTTTTTCTTTACAAACATGCCGGCCATCTCAAAGGACAGATACCTTTTGAAGACTATAAAAAGATTTTTGAGACGATCTGGCAGGACAGGGCGCGCAATGCCGGCTGGAATCTTGAGATCAGTTACCAAGATCCTGAATGTTTGAAGTGCATTCTTTGCTTCACACGCTGAGGGTATCCATTCCGGCCATTCACTCCGCTTTTCTCTCTCTTTATCTGTTCTTTATAGTCTGATTTTCCCTCGGGAATAACGGCAGTTGGGGCATTCCTCTCCGTTTTTGACCATGGGCACGAGTTTTTGCTCTGTCCCGTAGCATTTCGGGCAGTACGGGCCCTGCATTCCGTCACTCTTTTCTTTGAGCCAGTAAGCATCGTCTTCAAATTTGAGCTGGTTCCATAATTCAAGCTTTCCGTCTGATTTTTCTTTTTCTCTTCTCAGCCACTGGTTTTCGTTGATGAGGTCGTTTATCTGCTGCTGGACATCAATTATTTTCCTTATATACTCCAGCTTTTCAGATTCTTTAAGAGAGTTTATGACCGGATTGAGTTCAGTGATTATATTCATAATTTCCTTATTCAAAGCCCTGGCATTGCATTTAGTCGGAGAACAGTCCTTTAGTTTGAAAGATAGAAGAAAAATCCCCTTTTTTTATTTAAAACAGGTTCGGATAGGTTTGTTCTTTTTATTTTACTAGGCAGTATAGAGCCTTTCTTCTAAAAGTGTGTTGATCCGGCTGTTTATGTTGATGCCGGTGCGGCAGGAGGCTGTACACGAGCTGCAGCTGAGGCATGTGTTCAGGCCGTGTTTATCAGGCAGTTCTGCAATGGTGTCCCTTGCTTGAATATAGTTGCCGTAGCCTTTGACATACATATAGGAGCGCATGAGGTCAGGTATTTCAACTCTCTGTGGGCATGTGTCAATGCAGGCTTTGCAGTTCTGACAGAAGAGTTTACCTTTCAGGTTGGCCGCTGCATTGAGTTCCTGGGCTTCGGTTTTGGAAAGTGCCAGGTCATTCATGACACTCATGTTCATATTGAGCTGGTCAAATGTGGTCATCCCCGGGATGGTGGTGCAGACATTCTCATCTTCCAGGACCCATTTCAGTGCGGCTTTGTGGTTGACCTCTATCTTTCCACTTTCCTGAAGGCGCCGGCCTCCCAGGGTCTTCATTGCGATGACCCCTACTCCATTCTCTGCGGCATATTGGATAGCCTTTTTCACATCTTCCCTGTGTTCTTGAGCAAAATTATAAGTTGTGAGGATCACGTCCCATATCTTGGCATCCACTGTAGCCCGGATATTATTCGGCTCATTGGTGTGAAAAGAGACGCCGATAAATCGAGCTTTCCCCTGCTTTTTAATTTTCTCAAAGGCTTTCATCATGGGTTCGTATTGAACCATCTCAGGAGTATCGCAGCTGTGAAGATAGAGGATATCAACATAATCTGTTCTCAACCTTTCAAGGCTGAGTTCAAGCTGGCTGTTCAAGTTTTCGGATGTGGCTGTGGGCGATCTCTCACTGCCAGTTTCACTGAATCTACCCGTTTCCCGGTCTTTGGCAAAGGACATCTTTGTGGAAATAATGACCTTATCGCGGGCTCCTTCTTTTTCCACCACTTCACCTATGACCCTCTCTGAATTGCCTCTCAGATAGACATGGGCGGTGTCCAGATGGGTGATGCCCCTATCCAGCGCGAGTTTGATAAGGTCCGGGCTGTCCGTATTCATCACCCCGAAGCTCACAATGGGGATGCGCAGGTTGGTGCGCCCCAGTGTTCGGTGGATGAGTTTATATGAGGTGTTTTCTTGAACGGGCTTTGCTTTGAGAAGCGGTATTGCAAGGCCGGTGGTGAAAAGCCCGAAAGCAGATTTGCCGATAAATTCCCTTCTTTTCATTATGTTGTTTCCTCCTTTTTGATGTTTAAAATCTTCTTTTTTTTGATTTGAACGTTTTTATACATCTCTCAACAATATAATAATAATTATTCTAAATTAAGCAAGATATTTATAGCCATTTTTTTATGAATAGGTCAAGTTTTTTTGACTTGGAGAAGTTTTTGGTTATAGTATTGTGTCAAAAGGATGAAACAGGGAAGGTGAAATGCAAAAGGCTCAATTTATTCCTTATTTTTTGGTATTAACACTGGTTTTGATATTTCTTGTGGGCTGCGGCACAAAAGAGCCCGGTGAAGAGTACCCTGCAGAGATCAAAACCGTTGATGGAGTTAAAGTCGTTGCCAATCCTGATTTTCCGAAAGAGGGAACCATTCATTATTCCATGGAGGAGGAGCTTTCCATAGGAGTGCTGGAAGGGGATGAGGAATACATGCTGAATATGCCCCAGGATATAAAGATTGACAAAGATGGAAATATATATGTTCTTGACTGGGGTGATGCATGTATCAATGTGTATGATGAAAAAGGTATCTATCTTCGGACCATAGGGCGGAAAGGACAGGGCCCCGGGGAGTTTGACCTTCCTGCTTATTATGACATTTCTCCTGATGGAAGAATTTTTATAATGGATACTAGAAACAGAAGAGCGGTGATCTTTGGTGTTGAGGGTGAGTATTTAGGAGGGTTTCGTCTGGAAGGATTTTACTTGGGGATGAAAACGGATGCTCAAAACCGCATGTACTTTGAAAAAGAGATACGTAAGGAATCCTCGGAAGACCTTCCTGTGACCAAAGATTTCCTGGAGGTCGAGGTAGTCAATCAGATCATAAGATGCCAGCCGGACGGCAGCGGTCGATTTATTTTCGGCGAGTTTGAAGGAGAAAAAAGCCGTGTCAGAAAGACCAAAGCAGGAGGCACAATGTCAATTGGATCTAAATATGAAATAGTATGGGAGGTCACATCGGATGGGATTCTGTATGAGGGGCTGAATGACCAATATAAAATAAATGTTTTCAATCCGGATGGAACCAAAATAAAGATTTTTTCCCGGGAATATGAACCGGTCCTTTTGGTTCGCCAGATAGATGACATAGTGGTGAAAAATTGGATGCCGGCTTATAACCCGAGGAAGGGATTTGAGTTTGATGGGGAAGGAAACATCTGGGTAGGCTTTTATTCAAAAAATCTGGATGAGCATGTGTATGATGTTTTTTCATTGGATGGGATCTACACAGAACAGGTTATTGTGCCATATCGGATTTTTGAATTTTTCAAGGGAAAAGTGTACAGCATTGTGACTTCAGAGGAAGGATTCCGCCAGGTCAAGAGATTTAAGCTGGTCACTCCTGAGGGTACAGGTTGAGCCACCACTCGGGCTGGTGTTTGAGCCACCAGTCAAACCAAACCAGGATGGTTTTGGTCCACAGGATCCGCTTTTCCGAGAGTTCTGTATTTCATGGTTCCCTTATATTAAGGCAAGCGTAGAGGCTCCATCAATGAGGCAATAAGTAATTTAATTAAACTGAAGAGGTCAAGTTTTTTTGACTTGAAGAAGTTTTTGGTTATAGTATTGTGTTAAAAGGATGAAACAGGGAGGGTGAAATGCAAAAGCCTCAATTTATTCCTTATTTTTTGGTATTAACACTGGTTTTGATATTTCTTACGGGCTGCGGTACAAAAGAGTCCGGTGAGGAGTATCCCGCAGAGATCAAAATCGTTGATGGAGTTAAAGTCGTTGCCAATCCTGATTTTCCGAAGGAGGGAACCATTCATTATGAAATGGAGGAGGAGCTTTCCATAGGAGTGATGGAGGGAGATGAGGAATACATGCTGAATAGACCTCAGGATGTAAAGGTTTCAGAAGACGGCACTATTTATATTTATGACATGGGGGATGTGTGCATCAAAGTGTATGATGAAAACGGCGCCTATCTCCGCACCTTAGGGCAGCAGGGCCAGGGTCCCGGGGAGTTCGGATATTTTATCTATATGGCTCTTTCATCAGATGACCGGATCTTTATTCTGGACGCTATCAACCAAAGAATTTTTACCATGGATATTTACGGGAAATATCTGGGGGGATTCCGTGTTGAAGGAATCCACAGAGAGATGAAGACAGATGATAAGAACCGTATATACTTTTCCAAACGCATTCAAAAAACAGCATATGAAGACCTTCCTGTGACCAAAGATTTTCAGGAAATCGAGATGGTCAATCAGATCATAAGATGCAATCCGGACGGAAGCGAACAATTTGTTATAGGGGAGTTTAAGGGAGAAATTGAGAAAGTGAAAAGAACTAAAACAGGGGGGGGGATATCCTTAAGTTCTCAATACAACATTGTATGGGAGATCTCCCGAGAAGGCATGCTGTACGAAGGGCTGAATGACCAATACAAGATCCACATTTTCAATCCGAATGGAAC
This sequence comes from uncultured Eubacteriales bacterium, assembly GCA_964456985.1. Classification (GTDB taxonomy): domain Bacteria; phylum Acidobacteriota; class Aminicenantia; order Aminicenantales; family Aminicenantaceae; genus WJMT01. The sequence goes on along the minus strand of CAYWDH010000005.1, from coordinate 11,634 downwards.
CAAAGTCATAACTTTTTCCGGGGAATACAAGCCGGTGACAAGAGAGTTCCGAAGGGACGGAGAAGTTGTGAATAAGAGAATCATGCCGGCGTTTGATTTCCGAAAAGGACTGAAGTTTGACGGCGAAGGGAATCTCTGGGTGGCTGTCTATTCGGAAAATGAAGACGAAAATGTGTATGATGTTTTTTCACCGGATGGGATCTACACAGAACAGGTTATTGTGCCATATCGGATTTTTGCATTTCATAAAGGGAAAGTGTACAGCATCGTTGCCACAGAGGAGGGATTCCCGCAGGTCAAGAGATTTAAGCTGTTTACTCCTGAGGGTACAGGCTGATCCACCACTCGGGATAGTGTTTGAGCATAAGACGACGAACACTGAGTCAAGATCTACGACATCTTACATTTCCAGGCATTTACATATCACCTTTGATATCTTGGGATCGAACCGAGATTCACCCTCCAAAATTCACCACCTTCATTCCGACCCAAAAAAAATAAATACTGGCCGTTATTTCTGCAGCGGCGAGACGTCGTCGATGACCCACATGCCGCGCCCGTTCGTGGCGATCACCAGCATGTTGTCGCGGGGATGAATCTTCAGGTCCCAGACCGGTGCGTTCGGAAGCCCGGAACCGAGATAGTTCCAGGATTTGGCCCCGTCTGTGGTGACGAAAACGCCTTGATCAGTGCCGCAGTACAGCACGTCTTTATTCTTCGGGTCCTCCCGAATGACGTTGGTGGGTCCGCCGGGGATGTTGGCTACGATGCTCACCCAGGTTTTTCCGTAATCCGTGGACTTGAAGAGGTACGGCGCGAAATCGTCGTCCTCCCGCCCGATCTGGGCGATGTACACGGTGGCCGGATCGTATTTTGAGGCGACCATGTTCCAGACATGCTTGTTGTAGGGCAGACCGGCCGTGATATCGGTCCAGGTCATCCCGGCATCCTTCGTCACATGCACGCGGCCGTCGTCAGTCCCGACATAGACCACGCCGAATTTAAAAGGCGATTCGGCAATGGCGGTGATCGTCTGATAGGGGATGGCGTAAGGAAGCGTCCCCTTCCATTCAGGCTTGTTGTACGAGAGGTCCGGGCTTATTCTTTCCCAGGTGTCCCCCCTGTTCATCGAGCGGAAGAGATACTGGAAGCCGCAGTAAACGATCTGGGGATTGTGGGGCGACAGCAGCAAACCGGCCAGCCACTGGGCCCGGTAGGGCTCTTCGCCTTCAGGGGCTCTCGGATAAACGGCTTGGCTGTTCCATTGGCCGTCCTTGAACTCGGACCTCTCGACGCGTCCGTAGTAGCCGGATGCGTATTCCGTGTTCGGATCGTTGGAATCAACCTCGATCAAAGATCCTTCCCCCCCGGGGGCTCGTTCCCACTGAACGATCTGTGGGCGGCGAAAGCGGCGCTGCCCCGGCTCTGGGGGGATCAGAGGGGCGACTCCCACTCCCCGGAAAGTTCCGAAATCCTGGACTGAGCCATAGACGTTGAACGGTTTGTTCATATCGTAGCCGACATTATAGAACTGGGTTACCGGGATACCGGTCTGGAAGCTCCTCCAGTTTTCCCCGTAATCATAAGAAGCATAAGCCCCGCCATCGTTGACATTGATGAGATAGTTTGAGTCGGAGGGATCGATCCACAAACCGTGGTGGTCGCCATGGACGCCCCGGCCGAGTCTTTCCCAGGTCTTGCCGGCGTCACTCGATCGATAGAGGCCGAGACCCATGAGGTAGACGACATCCGCGTTGTTGGGATCGACACGAATCTGGCCGAACACCCAGCCGTAGGTTCCCCCGAAGCGTTCGAACATCCTATCCGAAGGGCTCATCTTCCGCCAGGTTTCGCCCTGGTCGTCCGAGCGATAGACTTCCGCTCCTGCGATATCGGAGTAGGTCCGTATACGGCCGTAGGAGTCGCGCTCTCCTGGCTCGGGCATCCGCGTCGGGGTGTGGTTGTCCACGAAGGCGTAGACGACGTTGGGCTTTGTCCGGCAGAGGGAGAGTCCAATTCTGCTCAGTTTCGTCTTGTCGGGGGGAAGGCCGTTAGTCAGCGGTTTCCAGGTCATGCCCCCGTCGGTTGTCTTGAAAAGTCCTTCACCGCCGGGAGTTGGGTCGCTCCAGCGAAGCCTGATCCGGTTCACCATCGAGGCGATGAGAACATCCGGTTTGGTCGGGTCCATGACCAAGTCGATGGCCCCGATCTTCTCGTTGATGTAGAGAACCTTCTTCCAGGTCTTGCCTCCATCGGTGGTTTTGTAGACGCCCCGTTCGGGATTGTATGTCCATTCGTGGCCGACTGCGGCGACATAGACGATGTCAGGGTTAGTGGGGTGGATGAGAATCCGGCCGACCGTCTGCGTGGCGGCGAGGCCCATATGGGTCCAGCTCTTTCCGGCGTCCGTGGACTTGTAGACACCGATTCCCGCGATCGAAGCCCGGAAATGATTGGCTTCTCCCGTGCCCAGCCAGACGATGTCAGGATCGGACTCTGAAACAGCTAAGTCTCCTGTGGAAAGCGTCGGCAGATCGTCAGTGAGGGGTGTCCAGCTGATGCCCGCATTGTCCGTCTTCCAGACACCGCCGGTTGCGGATCCGACATACATGGTGAGCCGGCTTCCTATGGGAGCTTCGACATCCGTGCATCGCCCGCCGACATCGAACGGCCCGATGAAACGCCACGTCATATCCTTCAGCGGCGTCTCCGCCTTCATGGTTTGGAATTGCTCGAACCATTGGAAACGCAAGGCCGGTTCAGTGCTCGTGATCCTCTTCATCGCTGTTTTGGCCGGATGAGGGGTTTTGAGCTCGGCCTGGACGAAAAAGCAAAGAGCAAGACAGATGCCCAACAACAAACAGAAACGCTTGGAAAACCTCATGTGACCCTCCTTATGATGTAATGTTCATAATTTTAAGAATTATACATAAACTTTTTTCCTGAATATCATACTTCAGATATGGCCGGTTGACCTGCGAATACCCTCCTTCTTTTCAGTTCCTTCGTAGGTGTTTCAAGAGTATTTGCAGGCATTCGTTAGCCACTCTTCCTCTCATGTATGAGGGATAAGCTTATAAATTTAGAGGGGGAATGTCAAACAAAATAAGAATAGAGACTCCTCTTCAGGTTAGGACCATTTTAAATACTGCTAAAAGGAAAAGCATACAGCATCGTTGCCACAGAAGAGGGATTCCGCCAGGTCAAAAGATTTAAGCTGGTCACTCCTGAGGGTACAGGCTAAGCCACCACTCGGGCTGGTGTTTGAGCCACCGGTCAAACCAGGCTAGGATGGTTTTTGTCCATACGATCCTCTTGCTGTAGGTCATGATATGGTGGTTCTGGTCCAGGATCTGGATGTATTCCACTTCCCTTCCCAGGATCTTTAAAGCTGTAAAGAGCTGGGTGCTTTCTCCGGGGGGAACATTGGTATCCACAGAGCCGTGAAGAAGAAGCAGGGGAGTTGAGATTTTATTAGCGTTAAAAAGCGGGCTTTGTTTCAGATAAATGTCCTGCCTGTTCCAGGGAAAGCTGTTGGCAGAGGCCACGGCTGAATAGGAGTATCCCCAGTAGCCTTCTCCCCAGTAACTGGATATACTGCTTATTCCGGCATGGGCTATAGCCGTATTGAAGATATTGGTTTTGGAGACAAGAAGCATGGTCATAAATCCTCCGTAGGAGGCTCCGATGCATCCGACTCTTGCACTGTCGACATACGGATGCGCATCCAGAAATTTTTTGACTCCTAAGATGATCTCATCAGCCACTCTGAGCCCCCAGTCATTGACATGCCTGGAGGAGAATTCCTGGCCGAATCCAATGGCTCCGCTGGGCTGAAGAACATACACGATATACCCCTGGGCCGCATAAAGATTGAGGGGGTAACGGCCTCCGAAGCTTCTGGATATAGGTGTTGTTCCTCCGTAGTAGTTGACAATACAGGGGTATTTTTTATCAGGGGAAAAATCAGGAGGAAAGTAGATTCTTCCTGTAATTTCATCCCCGTCCTTATTTTCAAAGGACCAATCCTCGACTTTTCCCAATTCAACATATTGAAACCGATCCTGTTCCGGATCTGCCAGGATTTTGTTTTCTCTATTTTCCAGGTTAAGAAAAAAAGCTTTTTGGGGCTGGGATACACCGGATCCCGTGTAAACAGCTGTATTGGACTCCGGAGACAGATCAAATCCTGAGATGACATCCACATCAGTTTGAATGAGAGAATAATGTCCGGTTTCCAGGTCGTATTTATAAAGGCGGACATATGAGCGGTCTGTAGCTGTCAAATAAAGGCAGTTATGTTTGTGGTCCCAAACTGTCTGATTTACTGATGGCTTGAACGCGGATGTGATGGATTCTGCTTTTTTTGATCCCAAATCAAAAAGATAAGCCTGTGCGTCATATTCATTGGGTATGATATCCTCAGGAAGGTTTATTCCCGTATCTCCGAATGTGGAGGGGCCTCCCAGCACCAGCAGTTTTTTCCCTTCGGGCCCCCATTCAGCGTTTTGAAACCAGGAGCCTTCCCAGATTTTCTCTTCCTTTAGCGTATGGATGTTCAGAGTGTAGAGAAAGATTTTGGAATAGGGTCTTTGGGACATGTCCACAGTGGAACGGAAGAAAAGCAGATTCTGGTTGTCCGGGCTTATAGCATTGAGATAAGTCGATAAAGTGCCGGCCGTTAATCGCTGGCTCACGAGGTCGGGGAAAGTCAATTTAAATAGGTGACTCCGGTCCCTCCATCCGGGCTGACGGTCTTCGGGATTGATGATTCTTTTAACGCCTTTTTGGTCTGGCCTTCCTTCAGTTGTCACTGAATAGACAATAAAGGAAGAATCCGGCGACCAGGTATGGCTTCCCAGATTTTTCATTTTTTCAAGTATGGGTGTTGATGTACCCTTATCCAGATCCACGACCCAAATAGTCCCTTCTGGGCCGTCCCTGCTCGTATAGGAAAATTTGTTTCCCGCGGATGCCCAATTTATCCTTGATATCGAACTTCCTCCCCTGTATGTGCGTATGAGATTTAAGTCGGGCAGGGTGTATATTTGGACCCAGCTTTCTGCCTTATCTGTGGGAGGAATGGTTTTTCTCAATGTGATAGAAGCGAATTTTCCAGAGGGGGAAAGAGAGGCTCCGGTTACTTTGGGTCCGTCCAGCAGAATGGAGAGGTCCATTATTTGTTTTGGGGAAAGGCTGGGTTTCGGAGCCGGTGAGGCGAACTTCTCATTCAGAGTGAGATAAGCTTCGAATGTGAATTCCGGATCAATTTTCGGGTCATGGATGAATTTGATCAGGATGAGATGTTTTCCTGTCTCAAGCTCCAGCTCTCTGGAGAGGGTTCTGCCTGATGCGTGTTCGGACTCATCGGATGAGGGATTGAATTTTGATTTGCTTGAGATTTGGTTTCCATCCAGAAAGAGAGAGAAGATCTGCGCGCTCTTAACGGAAAGTTCGGCTTTGGTCCACTGCGGTACATCTAGGTATGTGGAGAAGAAAAATTTGGATAGGGAGCCGGTTTTTGGTGTGATTCTTACTCTGTTTTGTTCAGAATTTATAATGTGCCATTCGTAATCTTTTCCGTCACACCAGATGAGTGAACGGCCGGATTCCGGCTTCAAGGAGGAGAAGTTCATTTCATTGAATCTGAGCAGATTTTCAGGAAGATAAGAATTCTGGCTGTCATCGTGAAAGGCCGGAAGAGGAGCCGGCAGAGGGCCCATGAAGAGCCAGGAGTGCAGGTTTATCTGTATGGACTCTTCTCCTGTATCAAAAACAGGAGCGGCCGTGCCGAAGCGCGCAACTATGAAGATAACGGCGAAGATCCAGAAAAAATATTTTATTCTGTTTTTAAACATTTTCCCTCCTCACAGTTCTGACTATAGCTCAAAATTCATCAGATATCAACTGACCTGACTCATTCAAAAAAAATGGGGATGTTCATTTTTTTGTTTTCTGGCGTTGTTCTGATATAATCAATTTTACCTGTCCATAAGAAATAAAGGACATTCCATTTCAAGGAGGAGCGATGTTGAGCAAGCTGCTTCACTTAATGACTCTTTTATTGTTTGTTTTTATATGTTTTTTAATTCTGTTCGGGTGTCAGGTTGAGAAAAAAGAGCCGGTTGAACCCGGAGACTTGGTTCTCATGAACGGAGATATATATACGGTTGACCCGGAAAATCCCAATGCAAACTCTTTGGTGATAAAAGGGAACAAAATAACGGCCGTGTGTCAGAGCCCCGAGGAAGCGGAAAAATACATAAATGAGAACACCAGAGTGATCGACCTCAGGGGTAGTTTCGTTACGCCAGGGATCATAGACGCACACGTGCATTTCAACAGAGCCGGAGAGCTCATCAATGATGCTAACCTTATGACTGTTTCGGATGAAGAGGGCCTGAAAAAAGAGATTTCACGAGTGGTGAATATTCTGGATGACGGGGAATGGATCACTGGAGGACTTTGGGGAGCCTATGAGGAATGGGGACTGGGGGATACGGGTGAGAAAAAAGGAAAAAAGAAGAGAGCCTGGAAACCTCATAAAGATATGATCGATGAGATAACTCCCGATAATCCCTGTTTTCTCTGCAGGTACGATTACAAGGTCTGGTTCGCCAATTCAGCGGCAATGGAAGCTGCGGGAATGCCGGACGGAATATATAATGGAATGGAGATTGACGGAAGGGGTAGGCCTACCGGGATCATTGAGCGGCCCTCTCCTGCTTTTAAAAAACTCCAGGAGGCTGTCAAGCCAAAATCTCACAAACGGCTTCTGGATGAAAACCGGGCAGCTCTTAAAGCCTTGAGAAAGGCGGGGATCGTGGAAGTTCATGATATCGCTCAGCCGGACCAGACCGAACGCTTTATCGAACTTCAGGAGAAAGGAGAGCTGACCTGCCGTGTTTGGCTGAGGCCTGACCTCTCCAGAGGAGCTGAGCTTAAAGAGAAGGGCTTCACCATGGGGCTTCACCCCAAAACAAAACAAAAAGACACATGGCTGCGCTTCGGAGCGCTAAAAGGATATATAGATGGGATCATGGGAACCCATGGAGCCCTGTTTTTTGAGCCGTATAAGGACCAACCGAATAATTACGGACACTGGAGGCGCCATACTTCAGACGACCCTGACTTTAAGAACAGAAACATGGAAAAGATGTATGATCTGATCAAAGTGGGACTGGATGCGGGATTTGTACCTAATGTTCATGCCATAGGCACAAGAGGGGTGGCAGAAATGCTCGACCTTTATGAGAAGCTGAAGAACGAAGGCGTGGATCTGACAGGATTCAGGGTGATCCATGCTCAGGTTATAAGGCCCCAGGATTTTCCCCGGTTCAGGGAGCTGAATGTGATCGCAGAGGTCAATCCTTATCATTTGTCTGATGATATGCGCTGGATGGAGGAGCGCATCGGAAAGGAAAGATGCAAAGGAGCCTATGCTTTTAAGAGCCTTCTGGATAACGAGGCTGTGTTGAGCTTTGGTTCTGACTGGCCCGGCACCAGCGCTGCGCTTTATCACATGCATCCCAAATATCTGATTTATGCGGCGGTTGCAAGAAAAACAGTCAAAGGAATCCCTGAAGAAGGCTGGTTTCCCGAGCAGTGCATCTCACGTGAGGAAGCCTTAAAAGCCTACACTATAAACAATGCCTATGCTGCGTTTGAAGGGGACACAAGAGGATCCATTAAAGAGGGAAAGCTTGCTGACATCACGGTATTTGATAGAAATTGGCTCACTGTTCCTGAGGATGAGATTCTTGATACAGAAGTTCTTTACACTATTGTGGACGGAAAAGTGGTGTTTGAAAAGTGATCATAATTGAGTGATTTTGATCCTTCCTGATATGGCAAGAGAGATCCTGTATTTTCCTGCGGTGTTGGAGATAGTGATCGATGCCAGGTTCGATACAGTGCCCAGAGGATGAAAAATCGGGCTGTTCGTGGCGCTGATGCTTACTCCGTCAAAGGATTTTTTAGCATCCACAATCCACTCTTTTTGCTGCAGATCGTATTTTTCCAATCTGTAGCCGGACGCATTGAATGAAATCCTGAATTTTGTATCTTCGAATATGGATTTATATCTGGCGAAATTCATCCTGGAATGAATGTCCCATACGGCTTTTTTAAGTTTGTATCCCGGGCTTTTATCCAGAAAGGAGATGGATGATATCCCTATAATAATTCCAATCAGAAAAAGGGATACGACTGTTTCCACTGCGGAAAATCCTTTATTCATTTTCTTTCCAATCCCTTATTTCCAGATCAGCCAGATGAAGAAGCGGGCTTTTTATTACAGGGGAATTTTTGAGAAGATTTTCATCATCCAGGAAACGAGAGTCTGCAAAGATGTTCAGTTCATTCAAGCTGGTGCGGTATTCTGAAGCATGCACGCTCCCAAAGATGCTCACGGTCTTGTTTTCACCTTTGATTGAAAATTCCCCTGTTGAGGTGGTAAGGGATGCCTGTATTTTGAGCTCTTCTGAGGTGTTGTTCTCAATGGTTATGCCCCCGGTTCTTTCCTGTAGTTCGACCAGGTTGTTTCCCCCGGCAAAGATATTGAGCTGTGAGTGTGAGTCTTTGACATAGGGGACAGAGTCTATCCACTGAACCCCTTCATGTATGATATGGTCAGAAATGGCGATCTCTTCTGATGTGATGATTGTGAGATTGACGCTTTTAAGAACAGAAGGAACCTGGCCCTCTTGCCCGAGCATTTCTATTTCGCCTGAAGAGTTGACAAATCCTCCCCCTAAAGACTTGATTCCTCCGTTGACAATGATAATCCCTTTGGGAATCAGGTTAAAATACTGGGTTTCCAGCGGGGTGATGAAACAGGTCTCACTTGTTTGTGGGTTGAATTTCAATATCCATACACCGGCTTCATGAGTGATTTTTATGACCTGATAGTCTTGTTCCGCAGCCAGAATCATCTCCTCAACATCTCCCTGTATGAATAGCCCTCCGAGTCCGAGGTCATCTTGAATAAGATAAACACCGCCGGGTACAGGTTCGTCAGTCATTTCTAATCCCAGAATCTGTCTGAGCTTTTGGTCGGATAGATCCTGAGGCTTGAAGGTCTTGATATTCAAAGCTTCCCTTATTTGTTCTGAGGCCGTATCAGGGATCAGTTCATCCTCAGAAAGGTATATTTTCGGGCTTGAGTCATCCTCCCCGGAAGAAACAACAGAGATGTTGTTATCCTCTAAAAAATCCTCTTCCGTTGTGTGGTCTGTGTTTTTGTCCTTGAGAAGGGGAAGAGCGGAAAGAGGTATGTTGCCTGTAAAAAGCGTCAGATGGCAGGAAAGCGTCTTGATTTGCGACGCCCTGTATTCATATACTTTTCCCTGTGACCTTAAGATCACTTTATATTCGGATATAAAATAGGTGCTGTAGTCCTTGATGCAGGTCTTTGTGAACGAAGTAATGCAGCTCCATTTCATATATTCCCACTCACCCGAGATTGTCAGAGGGATCTCAGAGGACAGAAGAAGTTCAATGGCTTGTTCGCCATTATTCAAGGAATCTTCTTTTAAAGAAGCGAAATCTTTTTCGCTGATTATGACGGGCGCCTGGATTCCGGATATAAGTTCCAAAAGCTGCGCAAAACCGAGTTTGATTCCGCTTTCAGAGGCATAATCCGTTAATATGGAATTTTTTCTGTACTGACTCAGTTTAAGATTGAGCTGAGTCATCATTAGTGTGGTCAGACCAAGCGTTGTGAAGAGGAATACCATAAAAGCACACACTAAGGTAACAGATCCTTTCTTTGATTGGTTTTTATTTCGAAGGGGACAAAGAAAGAGCGGTATTTTTAGGATAAAGAAAGGCTTCATATTTGGTCTCCTTTTTGTTTTTTTGGCTGATTGTGATGCTGACTAAATTTGTCATCCCGTCATAGGAACAGGAGAATTCAGATGTTTCTTCGAGCAGAGGTTGGGCAGGGCTTGAGTTCACCTTTCTTCTTAAAATGTCTGTCCGCTGGTCAAGATAGAACTTAAGCTCCCTCAGCAGGACTATGCTGACCTCGGCTTTTTCATAGGAATTTTGAAGCGGTGAAGAGATGATGCAGAAATCAGGTCCTACCGAAGAGATTTCTTTTATTTCTCCTTTTTGGGAATCGAAAATGCAGAGTTTTCTTTTTTCCTTTAAAGAACCTGCGTCTTTTAAAAAGATTCTTGTCTGACCGGAAAAGAGGCTGGAGTCACTTGAGTAACTTTTATCAGAAATTATGATGGATAGGACTCCGTTGCTGCAGTGTATGCATTCGAGCACTTTTAATCGGGAAGGGATAAAAAGACCGGTTCCGGACTGGAAAAGGTCTGTTTTTATTTTATCGAGAGCGCAGAAAGCAGCCTGACTTATCTCGTGTTCATCTTTTATTTTCAAAAAGTGAGACCGGGCGTTTGTGAAAGACGAAAGAGCGGCAAGCACCACAAAAGAAAAAATGGTGAGGCTTACCAGTGTTTCTAAAAGAGTGAATCCGCTTATCTTATTCATGATGGGTGTCAGAATCCGATTTCCCTGGACATATAAACAGCCAGGGTTATTTTTTTATCCTTTTTTCCTTTTACAGAACTTGAGACCTCTATTCTTTTCATATTCCTTGAGATGTTTTTGATTGTGATGCTCAGAAGAAATGTTATTTTGTTTTCATCTTTGCTTATTTCCTCCTCCTGAAGGCCTTCTCTGAGCTCAGCATGGTCAAAAACAAGAGATTTCAGATACTCGATTTTGTTGGCCGCCAGCTCTAGGGATGCAAGTCTGTTCCTGCATCGGTTCTGAACAATGACGGAATAAAGGATCAGCTGGTATGTGCCCAGGATGAGTACAGAGAAGATAAAGAGGGAGACCATGACTTCGATGAATGTCGTTCCTTTTGGTCTCATTTTTAGAATGTATATGCATAAGATATGCCAGTTTTATTTGAGGCAGTGTCAAGGGGAAGCCAGACAGATCTGAGTTCTTAAGTGTAAATAAAAGTTGACGATAAAGGTAAAAATTGGAGACACGAAAAAAATATGAAAAGAACCTTGACAATTATATCCAATATCCCTATTATATTATCGCCTTCTGAACAATATATTTTTCTCTTATATATAAAAGGTTGTACTTTTATAAGGGTTGGAGGGTTTCTTTCCTGGATTGGAAAGAATTTGATCTTTGAATTTAAAGCAGAGCGGCCTCGATCGGTCCAAATTGTCAATGAGTTTTTGTTTATAAGAACTCTTCGGAGTTCTTATGTATAATTGGAGAGTTTGATCCTGGCTCAGAGTTAACGTTGGCGGCGTGCATAACACATGCAAGTCGAACGAGAATCAAATGGCTTGCCATTTGAGGAAAGTGGCAAACGGGTGAGTAACACGTAAGTAATCTGCCCTTGAGTGGGGAATAGCCTCGCGAAAGCGGGATTAATACCGCATTATTCTCTGGGACAAAAGTCTTCAGAGTCAAAGCCTTCGGGCGCTTGAGGATGAGCTTGCGGCCTATTAGCTAGTTGGTAGGGTAAGGGCCTACCAAGGCAAAGATGGGTAGCCGGCCTGAGAGGGTGTACGGTCACACTGGAACTGCGACACGGTCCAGACTCCTACGGGAGGCAGCAGTGGGGAATTTTGCGCAATGGGCGAAAGCCTG
>CAYWDH010000004.1:0-109937 GCA_964456985.1 uncultured Eubacteriales bacterium | reverse complement strand
GCCATGGTTGATGACATGCAGGAGGTTTTCACCATGATCTGCCAGGAGCAGGGCTTTTTCAGAGCCTGTCTCTGGTACTGGGGCCAGTGTCTGGATGCCATGGTCAAAAACACACTTTTTAACCTTAAATGGAGGTCTGTCATGTTTAGAAATCATTTGAAAGTCGCTTTGAGAAATTTTGCCAGATATAAAAGCTTTTCATTTATTAATATCTTGGGTCTTGCGATAGGCATGGCGTGCTGCATATTGATCATGCTCTGGGTGCAGGATGAATTGAACTATGAGAGATTCAACGAAAACATCGACTCTATATTCTGTGTCGTAAATTATCCCCCGAAGAATCCGGACAGCTGCAGCTCCTCGGTCCCGGCTCCCTTGATACCCTATTTGAAGGACAAATATGCTGAAATCAAACAAGCCTCTCGATTCAAAGCCAGTGGCAGACGGCTCTTCTCTTATGAAGGGGATAATATCTTTGAAGATGACGGAGGATTTGCAGATCCCGAACTTTTTGACATTTTTTCTTTCAAAGCTGTCTCCAATGACCCTAAGAAAGCATTAACGGATATCAATACAATCATCCTTACAAAAAGTATGGCAGAGAGATATTTCGGCTTAAAAAATCCTATAGGGAAAATTATTAAGCTCGAAAATCAATATGATTTTAGAGTCGGAGCCATCATTGAAGACATCCCCAAAAACTCCAGCATTCAATTCGATTATTTGATTCCCTTCGAAAATTTCGGCCGATTCGATAATGTAAGAATGGACAATTGGGGAAGGTATGAAAGTTACAATGGATTCCTTATTTTGCATGACAATATCACCCCTGGAGCATTCTCAGAGAAGATCTCCGAAGAGATCGTAAATAACAATCCTGGGGCGACCCATAAACTGAAACTCTATCCCTATAAAAACCTTCGTTTGTTTGGATTGAACAACGATGGAACTTATAAATTCCTCCTTATCTTTTCTGCTATTGCTATCCTTATACTCCTGATTGCCTGCATAAACTTCATAAATCTTACAACCGCTCAATCAGGAAAAAGGGCCATGGAGATCGGATTGAGAAAAGTCATCGGAGCCAATAGGTCATCAATAAGAAGACAGATATATTCTGAGTTGTTCGTCACCGTGACTATCGCATTCATATTAGCGGTCATTTTATCGATCATTCTTCTTCCGAGGTTGAATACCCTATCGGATAAAACACTTTCTCTCTCCATAACCGGAAATTCAAGCATGCTGATCAGCATGTTCGGCATTGCCCTTCTGACAGCGCTCATTTCAGGAACTTATCCTGCTTTCTATTTATCCTCGTTTTCACCCGTAAATGTCATGAAGATAAAAGCTTCCGCAGGATCATCCAATTCGACTTTAAGAAAAGCGTTAGTGATCTCTCAATTTACCGTTTCGGTCGTTCTGATCATTTCGACCATCATCATTACGAACCAGATGCGATACATACAAAATAAAGACCTTGGTTTTGACAAGGATCATTTGGTGTATATCGACCTTCTGGACAATTTAAAAACAAAATTCGATATCGTTAAAAATGAATTATTGAGAATTCCGGGTATTAACTCAGTGACGGTCGCCCTGAGCCTCCCGAATAATGCAGGCAATAATGCGGGCGGCCTGGATTGGGAGGGAAAACCCGCTGATGTCAGGGGTAGTTTGAATTTCGTAAGCGTTGAGAAAGATTATTTCAAAACAGTCGGTATTGAATTCATAGAAGGAGAAACGTTCAAGACCGTTCCGGATAACATGCTGCTGAGAGAGTTCATCATCAATGAAAAAGCTGTTGAAGCGATGCGGATAGACAATCCTGTCGGAAAGTCCTTTAAGATGTGGGATAGAGCGCCGGGAAGAATCATCGGAATCGTGAAGAATGTGCACAACACATCGTTACATCGGGAAATTCAGCCTGTATTCTATGTGCAGTTTCCGTATTTTTACAACTATTTGATCATTAATTTGAAAAATGAAAATATCAACAGAACTATTGGGTCCATTCAAGATACCGTGAAAAAAATCAATCCCAATTATCCCTTTGAATATCATTTCCTGGATGAGAATATCGACCGGTATTATCAGACAGAAAGGAAGATCAACAGGATCATCACATCCTTTACAGTCCTGGCTATTCTTATATCCTGTCTCGGTCTCTTTGGATTGTCACTGTTTTTGACGGAGCAGCGAACAAAAGAAATCGGAATTAGAAAGACACTCGGAGCGACTGTTCCCAATATTCTTGGACTGATGTCAAAGGATTTTATTCTTATCGTCGCTATCGCGAATTTCATCTCCTGGCCTATAGCCTATTTCGTCATGAACAAATGGCTGCAAAACTTTGCCTATCGGATCAATATCAAACTGTCGGTATTCTTACTGACCGCAGCCTTGGCACTGTTCATCGCCCTTTTCACAACCAGTTTCCAAACCATCAAAGCTGCAACAGCCAACCCCGTTGATTCACTGCGATACGAATAATATAGGGACACCCCAAATATACTTTAAAGGCCCAGCTTGTTGTTCGTGTACTTGGTGATAAGTAAGTTGCGGAGGTCTTTATACATCCGGACCGTTTTTTCCATGTTCTTCATTGTGTAGTCCGTGAGATACTTCTTGGCTTGGTCGGGATCCTTTTTGAGGAGGGCCAGCACCTTGGCCTCGACCTCCGGCATGTCGGTAAAGAAGCTCTCCTCCAGCGGATCGCGGGCCTTTCTCAGGTCCTTGATCGCTTCCTGCCATCGCAGGTAGAGCAGGTTATCCACGAAGTCAATCGCCCAACGGGCCGAGTCCTCGCTGAACTTGTCCGGGTTATAGGTCTTGTAGGAAGCGGCGATCTCCTGGACCCCGGCATAAATCGGCACGTAAGTGCTGACGTACTGGTTGTCCAGGTAAAACCAGTAGACCCCGCCAACAGCCGCGGGCAGCCAGCTCCGGAGCTGTGCGACCATGCCGTAGCCTCCTCGCGAGACCATCCGCCGCCAGGTGATGTCAAGGAGCTCACGCATGTCACGGGTGGGAAAGGGAGTGGCAAGAGGGCTTTTTTTCACTCCTCCCCGGCCGTCCGGAAGGAACCAGTCGATGTCCGCTGTCATGTCATAGATTGTCCCCTCGAACACCGAGCGCTGAAACTCAATGACATCCTTGACGGAAACCTTCCTGTCGGGTTTAACCGAGAAGGGATAGGTCGTGAGTGGTTCCAGGTATTGGTGGTAAGCATCATAGCCCGTGTGGGGCGTTTTCAGGCTCTTATCCGGCCACTCCTTAAAGGATGGGGCGAACCGCGTGAAAAACAGCCAGAATCGGCTGACCGCCCATTCCCGCGGATACGGAGAGTAGGCTTCCTGCCAGATGAAGGGCCTGCCGCTCTCCGGGTCATACCAGCCGTGGTCGATGGCCGCCTGCATATAGTTTCTCGAAGCCATGAACTCATCGGAATGGCTGAGATCGATCTCCTTGATAATGCTCCAGTTAGGGACGATGGCGATATGGGCATCCGGTACTCTCTGGGCCGCCCAGATGGCTCCCGGCTCGCCGTTTTTCGGGTCCCACTCCGGTCCGACGCTGAAGACCTCGAGGACCCAAACTTCCTTTGGATCGGCGATGCATAGGGCCTCGGACTCAGGTCCGCAGGAAGGAAGAAACCCGTACTCATCCACAAGGGACGTGATAAGCCTGATCGCTTCGCGGGCTGTTCGGCACCGCTGAAGGGCAAAGACCTGGGCCATCTCGATGCTCATGATCTGCTTGCCTGTATTGATATCGGTCTTGAGCTCGTCCCGCTGGCTGAGAGTGCTCTCCCCTATTGCCAGCTGGTGCTCGTTCATGTGAGAGTAACCGGTGTGAAAGTAGGCGTAGGTTTTCTCTACTTGGGGAATATAGCCAATGATTTTTCCGTATTCCTCGAGAGGTTTCCGGACGTCCTGGAGCCCGTAATAGACGGGTGCCATCGCGCCCGGCGGATACGTCCGGGCCGGTACGACATGAACACGGCACTCCTGACAGCACCCCGTATGCGAGGTGATGACCGATCCATCCGCCGAGGCAGCTTTCCCCACGACGATATCCGTACAGGCATCCGTTACATCGACGGAAAAGATCTGGTTCTCTGCTCTGTTCCTACTCATTCCGGGAAAAAATAACAAAACCATACTGAAGATGAGAATAAGTGTTCTGACCTTCATGACAGCCTCCTTGTTGTCCCATTATATTCGTACAAGCCGCTGAGTTCAATTTCATATCGCTACAAATCCTCACGATAATGATTAATCGTAAAGAGAGTTGATTGCTTGTATGATTTTCAATAAGATTAACTTATGACTGATATAAAAACAATCACCTCCCACACGCCGGTCCGGATCAATGATATCGGAGGATGGACCGATACATGGTTTTCAAAACAAGGGAGAGTGCTCAATACAGCCGTTGATCCAGGAGTGGACGTTGAAATAAAGGTCAGCAAAAATACTGAAAATAAAAAACAAAGGGTTTTAGTTGCTGCGAAAAACTTCGGAGAAAGCTTCCTTGTCGACCCGGATAAGCCCGAATATGATAGATATCCTCTACTTCAAGCTGCCATCTGTTCGCTTCCTGTACCAAAAGACCTAAAACTGGATATTCAAATCGACTCCAGTATCCCGGCGGGAAGCTCAACCGGAACCTCAGGTTCGGTCTGCGTCGCGCTTCTCGGAGCCCTGGATCAAATCACCCCTCAGAAACGCAAAACAGAAGAGATCGCCTCTTTAGCCCACAAAGTAGAGACAGAAAAACTAGGGTGGCAGAGCGGGATTCAGGACCAAATATGCGCTGCCCACGGGGGAGTGTGTTTTATTGATATGTACAGCTACCCCGAAGCCCGTGTCTCCAAACTAAAACTCCGGAAGAAAGTAGAGAAGGCTCTCAACAACAGGCTCTGCCTTATCTACTTAGGCAGCGGACACAGCTCATCCTTACTTCATGAAGAAGTGATAAGACTTCTCGAAAACAAAGGATTCGAGTTTTCTTTAATAAACAAATTGAAAGAATTAGCCCAGGAAGCCAAGCACTGTTTGATGGAGGGGGACTTGGATTTGTTTGGAAAAATCATGAAGGAAAACAATGAATACCAGCGTTCACTTCATCCGGGACTGATCTCCAAACAGGCCGATTCCGTCATCCGTATCGCAAGAAAGTACAATGCCTCGGGCTGGAAAGTCAACGGTGCCGGAGGAGATGGGGGCTCTCTCACTATACTTGGCTCTGAAAACCCGGATCACAAAAAGAAAATGCTGGAGGAAATAAATTCTCTGGGGAAGGGGATACAATCCATCCCTATCTTCTTGAATTTCCAAGGACTTGAAGTCACCACGAGAAGCTGAGAAAATTCTAACCTATGCAAAGGGCTGGTCAATAGAGGGAGAAGGCTGGGAGAAATATTTAACTCCCTGTTCGGTCACATAAATACAGTCCTCAAGTCTTATTCCGTATTCCCCGGGAAGCACCAGCATGGGCTCATTGCTGAAACACATCCCCGGCTCCATAGGCCGTTTGTTTCCTTTGACCAGATTGATCCATTCATGGCCGTCCAGACCTATTCCATGTCCTGTACGGTGGGGGCATCCGGGCAGTCCGTATCCTCCGGGAAACCCATAGTCTTTATAGACTTTTCGCGCGGCAGCATCCACTTCTTCACACGGCACTCCAACCCCTGCCTTTTCAAACGCAGCGGTCTGCGCTTTCTTCGCCAGATTCCACATCTCTTTCTGCCTCTGCGTCGGTTCTCCGAAAACAACGGTCCGGCTGATATCAGACCTGTATCCATCCACACTGCAGCCTCCATCCATAAGAACAATATCGCCTTCTTTCAGCTCGATCCTCTTCACGCTTCCGTGGGGACTGGCCGAAGCCTCTGCGATCTGAGCACCGATCCCTCCCACAGCACCCAATGCTCTATGTGCTGCAGAAGAAATAGCAGCAAAGTCTTCTTTGGTCATCCCTTTTTCCAGGAGTGCCACAGAAGCTTTATAAGCCTCAATAGTGATATCCGCTGCTTTCTGCATGAGAGCGATCTCAGCCGTAGATTTGTGAACTCGGCATTCCACTGTTACCGGGTTTGCACTCACATATTCCAGGTGGGGGGCCTGCTTCCGGATCCCGTCATAGAGAAAAAATCTCACCCTTTCTTCGATACCGATTTTTCCAGTCCTTATACCTCTGTCTGTTAAAGCCTGGACCACCCGCTCATAAGGACTTTCATGTTCCTCCCAGGTCCTGATATCATTTCCAAATCGGATCTGCTCTCTAGCTCGGCCTTCTTCAAAAGCAGGACATATCCAAGCTATCTCTCCCTTAGCAGGAAGGACAGCAGCAAACATCCGCTCACTTTGCCACCAGTTAGCGCCTGTAAAATAAAACATGCTGGAACCGGGTTCAAGATATACAGCCTTTATATCGTTTTCCCGCATGAAGCGCTTTGCATTTTCCATACGCTCCATCCGTTCCACATCTGAAATGGTGACCACATCATCAGTCATGGGGCTGAGTCGACTTAGGGGATCAGCTTCTTTTACCCTGTCTTTGCTTGAAGAGCAGGTTGAAGTCAGGAGAGCGGCCCCGGCCGAACAGGCTCCGATTTTAAGAAAATCCCTTCTTTTTACTGCCATAAATGACCTCCGAAAAATTAATCCGTTGCAATCCGTCTAATTAAGAATATAGAAAAGACTAAAAAAATTCAAAAAATAATATTTTTTTACGAAACAGCGGATGAGGAAGGTCGGGAAATAAACGTAAGGATTGCCTGTTTTAAAAGATTATTTCAATTTCAGTCCCAGGTCTTTTCTTTATACGAATGTCTCCATTTATCTGCTTAACCAGGTCTTTCACTAACTGGAGTCCTAGAGATTTGGGATTCTTAATATCCAGTTCATCCGGTATGCCTACTCCATTGTCCTTAATCATTAGAATGCTCTTTTTTTTCTTTTTATCTCGCCCCAGCTTGATCAAAACTTTACCTCTCCTTCCTTCTGGAAAAGCATGCTTAAAAGCATTAGAAATCAGTTCATTGAATACAAGACCTAAAGGAATCGCTGTATTGATATCTGCTTTGATCTCCATAATATCAAGATCATATTTGATCTTTTCCGAATCCACATTATAGGTATGGAGTACATGAATGATGAAACTTTCAAGGTAGTGAGCAAAATTCACCCGCGTGAAATCCTTGCTCTTATAAAGCTTCTCATGGATAAGAGCCATCGAATAAATGCGTTCCTGGCTCATTTTAAACAATTCAAGGTCTCTTCTATCCTGGACATCAAAGGACTGAAGCCTCAAGAGGCTGATGATGATCTGCATATTGTTTTTCACCCGATGGTGGATTTCCTGCAGCAGAACCTCTTTTTCATGAAGACTTTTTTTGATCTGCTGCTCATCATGTTTGCGCCTGGTTACATCCCACCCGATTCCTTGAATAGCCGCGGGCTTCCCATCTTTATAAATCACGGATGATTTGGTTTCCACCCATATGGTGCTCCCATCTTTTTTCTTAAGCTTGAACTCTGAGGTTTCTTTATGCTGTCCGGTCTCAGCCAGTTCTATAATAATTCTTTCGACATTCGGAATCTGTTTGCTATCAGCTAGAAAAGAATAGATATTCATGCCTTTGAGCTCTTTTTTTGAATACCCAAAAAGGTCTAAGGCTGCTTTATTCGCATCAATTAAATTGCCTTTAAAGTCATAGATATAAACAAAATTCAGAGAATGGTCAAAAAAAGCCCTGTAGCGCTCCTCGCTTTCTTGAAGAGCCGCATCTGTTTCCATCTGTTCCGTTATGTCCTCTCCTGAACTGAGAGTTCCTATAATACATCCTTCCTTGTCCCGCAGAATACTGTTGTGAAAAGATAGGTATCTCTGTTCACCATTCTTTGTCACTACAGAATTTGTATAGAATTCAGGAGGCTTGTATTTTCCGTTTATGAGTTTGTTAAAAACAGATCTTACTTCTTCTCTTGATTTTTTTGGAAGAAAATGTGAAAACCAGTCTTTTCCTATAATCTCCCCTTCTGAATATCCCAGTATCTCACAGCCTTTCTTGTTGATCAGGATGACTCTGCCGCTGGAATCAAGGGCCACAAACATGACTCCGGCAATATCCATGAAATCTTGTCTGGTGATGGAAACGGTATTCTTTTTTTTGTCAGTCAATGCCCAATAATCCTCTTTTTAGTATATATGTGATTAGCTTTTTGAAGTCAACATCGGGGACTGAGGAATTATCAAATCACAAACTTGATTGATCCGCCTTTTTGTTTCTCTCCCATATACCCAGAAGACGCCGCCGGCCCCATAAGCTGTTCACTTCAAACACAGCTATGGCTCCTTCATAAATATCTATGATATTAAAGGAATTTCCGAAGACACTCCGCTGGTAAACACTGCTTAATGAATTGGCGTTAACAACAATGGTATCTCCAATTTGAGCGGCAAACGGATGTGAGGAAGTGCCGGTCAGAACAAGGTCTATTTTCGCGTCCACGAGCTCACGCAGAAGGTCTCCACTGTCCTCCAACAGACCTTTTTCCCTGCTGTGAGGAATAGGGAGCACATTGTGATGCAGGAAGACAGCTTTTGTTTTCTCCGGAGAGTTCAGCTTTTTTAGTAAAAGCTTTCTCTGGCTGGGGCCAACAATCCCATCCTGGGAATCATACTGAGCCGAACAAACGCCCTGGAATAAAATATTCTCATTTGAATATCTCTGGTCAATGGAACCAAAATAAGTGGGGAATAGGTAATACCCAAGATAATTTATATCACGTCCTGCGGGAGTATAAACCGCGAGCACTTCAAGCTCCTCCATATAATTGACCGCAGTATCATAATCCCCAGCAATGCCTTCTCTCACTATTCCGCCGCAGTGGACCAGAAGGTCAGGATCCAATTCCTTTATAGTATCCATTGCGTTTAGGAAATTGCGTTTTAAAAAAGCCCTGGAGTCAGAAATCAGGGTGTTGGCAATGTGTACAGCCCTGAATTCTCTCTCTCCAAAGTCTGAAAACACCCTTTTTTCCCGCTTTGGAAAAGAAAATCTCTGGACCTTCCCATCCAATCTTACGGTCTCGACTTTTCGGGTCTTTTCACTGATCTCTATAATATTGTAAGAGTTGACATCTCCATATCGTGTTTTCGTTGCGCTCGCTGTCCCCGCGTTAATAAAAACCGTGTTTTCAATCTGATAGATGTTCGGATAATGGCGATGACCAGCGACAACAAAATCAACGTCTTCTTTTAAAATAAGGTCCAAAATATCTCCCGCATTGGTGAGAACATGTCTTTCCCGTCCGGCCATGGGGATAGGAATAGTATGATGGTGAAGCACTATGATTTTTATTTTTTTCCTCCTATGATCATTGAGAGCCTTCCGCATCATATCGAACTTCACCATCCCGACCCTGCCCTGATCACTGTCTTCAAAGGCACTGTTCACATAGATAATCACAGCATCACCGATTGTACGCACTCCGTTCAACGGGCCTATGTATTCTTCAAAAAGATAGAGCCCGCCTGAACGGGCATCATGATTGCCTGCAAGCGCAATAATGGGAATATCTACACGGGATAGAATCTCTCTGGCCCGTTCAAATTCCTGCCTCCGGCCTCCCTGAGTGACATCACCGGAGTGAATGACTAAATCATATTTATCTTTTGTGGCTTCACCCAGAATCCTTTCTAATGCTTCTATATTGAAATATGAGGCTCCGCCTATATGGGTGTCAGAGATATGAAGGATTCTCATGTCACTCTCTTGAAATATATGTTTCCAGTTTCTGTCTTACAATGTGCTCAAGGTCGCGTACTGTTATTATACCGACCACTTTTCCTTTTTCTGTTATAAGTAAATGTTTTATTTTATTCTTAGACATTGTTTCAAGAACTTCTCTTACCGAAGCACTGATATCGACTGTTATCAAGTCAGTGGTCATGATCTTCTCTATATTTATATCAGGTGTCAATCCCGATGCAACAGAGCGTTTTACGTCTGTATCCGTTATAAAGCCCACAACCTTGTCTCTGTTTGTGATAACCAGGGAACTGATACTAAACTCCACCATTTTCGCCACGCCTTCTCTGAAAGAAGCTTTGCTGTCTATGCCAATAAGTTTTTTAGTCATGACTTCCCTAACCGGCCTCTTCAGGTCATAAAAAGCAGGATATTGAAGATTCATTTATTGACCTCCTTTTCCAGTGTAGTGATGATGTCATCCATGATAGTGAAGATCGTTTTTTTTATGTCATCATTTTCAATCACCATCACTCCTTTTTCCTCAGCCATGTCCTTAATAAAACTCTGGATTTCCCTAATGTTATTTATCTCATCCACATAGCGCTCCGGATCTCTGCGGCTTCCTTCAGAACGGTAATAAATCTGCTGGATATGGTTTTGAACATCAGATATATACAGAATATAATGAAAGCAAAACATCTGATTTTTTTCTTCTGCAAGGTCAATATAGCCGGGGACCAAATGAATCCCATTGATCATGGTGTGAATCCCCTCGGTAACTCCTCTTTTGATAAAAGCATGAACCCCTTCGGCCACTGAATTCACCTGCTGTGTGAAAGCAAAGATGAGGTTCTCTTTAACAAAAGGACTTTTCAGCCTTTTTCCAGCTGTAAAACTGGATTCATGAAGTATGGGCATAAAATAATAAGGAACCATATATCTCATGACCTCCCTTATTCCGTCGGATCCGATAGAACGCGTTATCCCTAAGCGGTGAGCTACTTCCGCTGCAATGGTCGATTTTCCAACTCCTGTGCTTCCTCCAATCATGACCACAATCGGCTTATGCAGATTTTTGACTTCCCTTGTTATGCGATAATACCTCTCTTCAGTCTTGTATCCTCGAGCAAGAAGACATTCACACACGAGACGCTTGATGGAAGCGCTTTCCACTTTGTCCCTTTCTTTTCCCTTGAACATTTTTTGAACATCATCGACTATCTCATAGATTTCGCGCATAGGGATTCCTGTTCTGGTGATAGACTTCGCCAGAATACCTCTGGAAAACGGATATCTTTTTTTCCCTTTTATCACTTCTGTCATTTTCCATCTCCCTTATTTACGGAACTGCACAGATCTAACACAGCTTGCTCAAGACTTCCGATATTTCCTCCGATAAGTACGGACTTATTATGCATGAATACGACGTCACAACCCTGCTCTTTAGCTGTCCTTGCCGCCACGGCAATGGATGCTGCCTTTATCTCCGTAAGCAGAACGTCCGCTCCCTTCAATCCTGTCTCCAGATCACGCCGCAGTTCTTTCCTGTTAGAAAGATTGGTAGAAATCCCAACCACCGAGCAGCCGTATGTTTTCTCAACATAACCGCTCAGTTTATCCTTCATCACAGGATTTGCCGTCGAAGCCATGAAGACCTTTTTACCTGATATATCACCATGGGGTTCCGGCCTGAACACGGTCAATGCAATATCCATCTCAGGACAAAGCCTGATGATTCCTTCTTCCATTTGTTTGACTTTTTCGATGCTGGCTATGGGGTCTTCACACATAGTTACCACAACAAGATCCGAACGCATGAGACGGTATTCCCCAAAAAAACCGATGACGTGTCTCAGAGGCTGGGCTGCGCCCACTACGACAAGAGATACATCGGTTGCAACGGGTGGAAGAGTCGGTCCCGACCCCTCCATTATCACAAATCGCTGGGACATTTTATTTGTTCTCTCTGCCCCTTCAAGCACATTGGATAAAACAGGACTCCCTGCCATGCCACCTCCGCATCTCCGGCATCCGACCGTGGGGACTCCAGCCAAAACAGCATCTTCCCAGTAATCAGAAGCAGCATGCTCTCCCTTCTGCGCGACTTCAATAAGCAAGTCAGCGCTTATTTCCAGCTCACTAGGAACAATGACCTCTGGTTCAGGAGGACCACCCCGCCCCATGGCAACCACTACCGGATCAAATCCTCTCTTATCAAGCAGACGGGCAATGGTCACACTCACGGCTGTTTTTCCTACTCTCTTTCCGGTCCCTATGATGCTGAGACTCGGTTTGTTCAATATTTTTGCTCTGCTTGGGGGTGTGAACTCAAAATCAGCCCCCGTATAAATGATGTTTTTATACAAAATCAGCGATGCGATTCTAAAGCGGTCATCGTAATCAATGACAGGTTCATCTGACAGGTCAACCACTGTATCACAATGCGTATCTTCAACCGCTTCACCGAGAATATTGAGTGTGTCCTGAAAAGAATCTCCTCCAGTATAAATCTTATATCCGTTCCGGTCGCTTCTCAATTCATCTACCGCATGTTCCACCTTTTCCGTTCCTCCTACAAAAAGGATTCCCACGACCTTTGCTCCCGACTTTTCAAGCTCTTTCAGTGTCCACTTTGTTACAGGAGGATAGTGTTCCCCGTCTACCAGACAAAACAATCTCTTTCCTATTATCTTTTGTTTATCCATCCGAATCCACCTGACCTTTTCATAAAAAAATGGCGATAAACATCTTTTTATCTATATCTATCCATACCCCTTATTCAAACCTTTACCACAGGGAAGAATAATTGCTGAAGAAATATAAGTCAAGAGGGAATGGATTGAAAATAATGTTCTTTTTTGAGGGCATCATAAAAAAATCTTCACATTCGATTCTTTATATATATAATAAAAATATTGATGTAAAGGAGGAGTAAAAGTTGAAAAAAGCAAAAAGAATCATTGTGGCGACTCTCTTTGGAGTCATCTTCGGATTTGTCTGTTATGGGCTTGCCAGTATGTCACCTGAAGCCATTGCATGGCCCGTAGCTCTTCAAATTATCGCTAGCCGCACTCTTATCGGATTCGCCATTGGGATAAGCTGCCTTTCTCTCAAACACTGGTCCATACACGGACTTGTTATGGGTTTGATATTCAGCCTTCCCCTTGCCTTCAGCGGATTAATGGCCCCTGAAACAGCCGAATATAACAAAACATTTTTGTTCCTCAGCACTCTGTTATTGGGCGTTATTTATGGTTTTCTGATAGAACTTTTCACTTCTGTGGTTTTTAAGGCAAAAATGGAGACTTAAAAAATACCCTTTTCATTTTCCCCTTTCCCTTACCATCTGTACTTTATTTAGGTATCTTATCTACCCATACATGCCGGATTTCAAAAGACAGTTTTCTATCAGGATATCTTCCCAAAAATTCCGAAATATCCACACCTTAAACCATATTCATCATCATTCAAAAAAACACAGAACTATTTAAAGTCTCAAACGTCTGTATAAATGATACTAGCCTTGATTATTCACGAGTCGAGGTTGCTGCAGATGCGAGGCACAGAGAATGAAGCTGTGGTCCTTCACCGCGAATGCCCTGTAACGAAGCAGATGCAGTGAGATCGGCTCGCCTGTAAGGTAAAAAAATGGCGATTAAAAATGAAAGTTAAAACAAATAATAACAATTCAGTTGTCATTTTTTTCAAAAGCATGTATATCCTTGAAATCAAAACAAAAAAATGCTCATCGCCATTTTTTTATGAATAGTTTAGGCTGGATGTGAATGGAGAATGCTGTGACATCAGAGCATGACCAGTCCGCAAAAACAAAGAATGCAGAAAACCGAAAAATGTTCGATGCCTTATATGATAGACACAAATCAGACGTATACAGCTTTGCGGTTTATCTGACAAAAAACACAGCAGAAGCAGAAGAACTGTTCCAGGACACCTGGTTGAGAGTCGCTCAGCATTTTCCAAAGGCTGTGAATATGAAAAAAGTAAAGTCATGGATTTTTACCATCACATCCAATCTGTATAAAGACTCCTTGAGGAAAAAACGGGTGAGAAGATCCTTTCTTTTTCACACCATGGGAGAAGAAGAGAACAATCAAGCCCCTTACAGGAACACACACTCTGCGGAAAACTCAAAGACAACAGATTCCTCTGAACAGCTCGATATGGGCCGTGCCATCTCTCAAGCATTGGCTAAACTTCCCGAACAGCACCGCCAGGTCTTTGTTCTCAAGGAAATGGCAGGATTCAAGCATTCTGAAATCAGTAAAATCCTTAAACTTCCTGAAGGAACTGTCAAATCAGTACTGTTCAGGGCAGTAAAAAAGCTTAGGCTTGATTTAAAAGCTTATTCACAAGGATAGCTAAAAAAAATGGGAGAAAAAAATGGAAGACAAAGATTTCAAGAAAGACCTTGAATTTATTCGGACACATTTGAAGAAAATGCAAAAACCCGAACCTTCTTATGACCTCGTGGAAAAAACCAGAAATCTCTGCCATCAAAAACTCTTAAGCCGGAGTCTGCCTTCAACTGTGCCCAAATCAATATGGATCGCATTTGCCCTGACCGTCATCATCATAGGGGTACTGATGCTCCCCTTCACCAAATCTTTAAAATTAGGTCAACCTTTTACCCTGCAGAACGCAGGCATTTTGATACTTATTGCCCAAAACGCATGTATACTCTTTTTTACTCCGGTTATCATCCGTAAATTCAGGCAAAAACAAAAAATAGGCAGCAATGCCTTGATAACATAAATCACTCCTTGCTTTGCATTGCAAACAAGCAGGAGAAAGGAGGCTTGTTATGGCAAGTTCATCAACAAAGACAATAGGGCTGATACTATTAGCCGCTTTGATACTTTTATTCATCGGACGGATGTTCCCCAGCTTTTTTATGCCCCTGGGCGTATTCTCACATGTCTTTAGATCTGTTCGTTTACCTGACTTAAATGGAATTGAGTACGGACCATTCGGATTCTTCCGTCTCTCTCTTGTCTCTATTTTATCCCTGGCCATGCTTATTATATGGATATTCGTCATAGTGTGGGTCTACAAAGATGCTGAACGAAGAGGTATGAACGGGATATTATGGGCGCTTCTGGTATTTATTGGAAATCTTATAGGCCTTCTGATCTATTTGATTGTTCGTTCGGATATAACCTCAGGCGAAAAAAACACCGAAGAAATCAAAAGTCCCTTCCCCTGCCCCAAGTGTGGAGATCTTGTCGCCGGACACTTCATTTACTGTCCCAACTGCGGAACCAGACTCCAAACTATCTGTCCCAGCTGCTCCAAACCCGTAGAAGAAAATTGGCAGGTCTGCCCGAACTGTGGCGAAAAACTGAAAAAGTAGAACCGGATTGGCCGGTACTCAGTCTTCCTCTTCTTCTATTTCTGTTATGGGAGCGGTTTTAAACAGATAGGTTTCCAATTCTTCATCCAACTCCGGCACTCTTCTGCGGAGCCACTCTAGAAGCATGGCCGCGTGTTCCATCTCTTCATTCCTGTTATGGATGAGAATTTTTTTAAGCTCCTCATCATGGGCGACATCTGCTCTCTGGTTGTACCAGTCCACAGCCTCTAATTCCTCTATCAAGCTGGTCAAAGCCCTGTGGGCGGCTTTGGCATCTTCTGATAATCCTGATTCATGGTAAACAGTACTCATGTTGGTCCTCCTTTTTTATTGTTCGTTTTTTGCAGACTGTTTTTCATACTCTCATAACATTGCGCAAAGGTCAACAAAGCTTGAAAAATTCATTTCCTATTTTGAATAAAATCTTTATTTTGATCGTACTTTAAATATAATTGTGGATAATTCAATGCAAAAAGGAAAATACAATGAAAAAACTTCTCGGAATTTTCATTCCGCTCACACTCCTTGCAATAAATATGAACGGCCAGTATAAATCTCCTTTCTCCAAGGAGGAGCTCATTTCCAAAGCTAAAGAGTTTGTTCAGGCATTGGAGAAAGGAGATTATGAAGCGTCTGTTAAAGATTTTGATGAAACCATGACAAAACTGGTATCCCCGGAGAAAATGAAACAGGTCTGGGAGGCCGTTCTAAAACAAGTCGGAAAATTGAAACAGCAGAAAGGGATACGCACTGAATCCATTCCAGACTATGATATTGTTTATGTGACCTGTGAGTTCGAGAAGGCCACTTTGGATGTAAAAGTCGTTTTTAATAAGAAAAGACAGATAGCCGGACAGTTTTTTACACCGACTCCGGTCCCATATAAACCCCCGGAATATGCCGACCAGAATTCCTTTACTGAAACAGACGTTGAATTCGGAAAGCAAGGATGGAAACTGCCGGGCACTTTATCAATCCCAAAAGGGGACGGCCCTTTCCCTGCAGTTATACTGGTCCATGGTTCAGGACCGAATGATAGGGACGAATCTGTAGGAGCTAACAAACCCTTTAAAGACCTTGCGTGGGGGCTGGCCTCAAAAAACATCGCTGTGCTCCGTTATGACAAACGGACAAAAGTATACGGCAAGAAAATGGCGTCTCAGAAAGACACCCCCTTAACCGTTTATGAAGAATGCATTGAAGATGCAGTATACGCTGCAGAGCTTCTTCTCAGAACAGAAAAAATAGACCAGGAAAAAATCTTTATCCTGGGACACAGCCTCGGGGGGACTCTCATACCCAGGATAGCTCCTCTGGAATCCCATTGCGCCGGCTTCATTATCATGGCCGGTGCTACCAGGCCGATTGAGGACCTATACATCGAACAGGTCACATACATTTTCATGCTTGATGGAAAACTTTCCAAAGAGGAGGAAGAAAAACTTAAAGAAACAGAAGCAGATGTCCAAAAAATAAAAAACCTGACACAGGCTGACCTCAACGATAAGAAGGAAAAAATTCTGGGAGCCTATCCTGAATACTGGCTTAGCCTCAAAGGATATGACCCTGCAGAAACAGCTAAGGGAATACAACGCCCCCTACTTATCCTTCAGGGAGGACGCGATTATCAAGTGACGAAAAAAGATTATGAAAACTGGGAAAAAGCCCTGTCCTCTCAAAATAATGTGGCATTCAAACTCTACCCTTCCCTCAACCACCTCTTTATATCCGGTGAAGGCCCCAGCTCTCCTTCAGAATACCTACAACCGGGCCATGTGGATGAAACCGTGATCAAAGACATAGCCGATTGGATCTATGCCCTTAAAAAATAAATCTATAGTCTATCTTTCTCCAGCCTTATCGCATCCACCCAAATCGTACCCCCGTTGCCGTTTACAACCAAATCCAGTTCAACTTTGTCCGGATTTTCTCCCTTTCTAAGCAGAAAAAAAGTCTCCAGCGTTGTCCAATCATTGGTTCCTGAAAGGGTGTTGTCTAATCCTCTTGAAAAATACCTTCCTTTCCCCTCAAAAGTGCACCACATCTCAAGGAAGGTATCTCCTGAAAAATTTTCGGTTTTTACCTCTGCTTTGTATTTCAGCCGGGCATGTTCAAGGTCAATAGTGTCAATCTCATAGAGTTTGATAAACTTGGCTTTATCAACATCAATGCGGATACATCCGTTCCCGTCTTTTGAAACATCCCTTACGAATGTAACGTCTGACTTTGAAATAATATTTTTCATATTATCCACCGGCAGATCAACCAGCAGATTTGATCCGTCCGGAGATTTCCGGCAGCCAGAGATAAAAACCATTAGAACCGATAGAACAAAACACAAGACTCCTTTTTTTCTTCTGTCCAATGTCCCCTCCTTCTTATAAGTTCACCATCAAGAGTTTCCCAGTTCCAGGCGCATCCGGTATCTGTTTGCAGCCTGTTCAGCAGGGATCCCCCCTGCGACAGCCTCTTTTTTGACCTTTTCGAGAAGTGCTCCCTCGATGCCGGGCTCCCTGTCCTGAAGGACCATTTTGAATCCCAGCTTCTCCCAGAACTTCCTTCCTGCTGCGCCTGATATCGCATAGAGCAGCGGAATTTCCTCATAAGCGACGGTCTCGATGCCATTCCAGCCGTGCGACTTTGCCCAGCGGATCATTTCATGCGCCATATGTACCGCCAGCCCCTTGCGCCTGTAACGCTCCGGCTCTTCTTTGGGCGACACGACCATCATGCAGTGCGCAAACAAGGTTCTATCCGTAAGCTTTTCAACAGGTGGAAAATCGCGCATAAGCAGATCCTGTTCCGGACCTGCGGGAAAAGCCTGCTGCAGGCAGAAGCCAATGCCCGCGTCACTGAAAGAGCACAGCGCTTTAGGGTAGAATCGAAGCGTTGCCACCACTTTATCACGGTCCCATGCAACAATGGCAGCCGAGCCATACGTATCTATAAGTTTTTTAAGCAAAAGAACATTTCGAGCGCGGAGTGAAGGCCAGTCAAGCTGTAAGTCCTGCCCGGGATTATCGATATTCTCTGCGCTGAGAGCTCCGCCGTGAAGGCACCGCCAGAGGATTAGCTCCTCTGACATAGGCTCGATAATGAGGTGATCGATCACAGAAGCCTCCCCAATATAAAAGGTCTCTGCATTTTATCATACATAGGAATCATTTGCCCAATATTAAAAAAAATCACCTTTTTTTTTATGACCCTGCAACCTTTTTGTGATCCTGTGCGTATATATATAATGATTAGTTTGAAATATTCAAAGAAATATATTATATTACAGAAAAAAGGAAAAACAAACCGATGTCATATCTTACAAGACAAGAAGAACAGGTTCTCATGGCAGTGCGTAATCTCAATGATGAGGCCTATTTAGTGACTATTCGCGAAAAGGTCAAAAAATTCACAGGAAAATCCTTTTCATTGGGTACGATCTACGTCCCTCTTAACCGCCTGGAGAATAAAGGATATTTGGAATCTTTTCTTGGAAAGCCAACAGCGGTTCGGGGAGGAAAAGCTGTAAAGTATTACCGCCTTACCAAACAGGGGATCGGGGCTCTGGAAGAGATCCGCCTTCTCCATAAAAGGATGTGGAAAAATCTAGCCTTTAATCCGGATAAAAAATAACATGCACAAAAAGAATTTATTCCGCATCCCGACTCCGGCCCGCTGGATCCTGTTGGTCATTCTACCGGACCACGACCAGGACACACTTTACGGAGATTTCACAGAAATATACACCTATGTCCTTCGCAAGAAGGGCCGGCTCAAAGCCTACCTCTGGCTCTTAGGACAGATATTCAAATCAATCCCCGGCTTTTTTCGCGATTCCATTTATAGGAGCATTGATATGGTCAAAAATTATTTAAAAACAGCATTCCGGCTTATAAGACGGAATAAGATTTACTCCTTTATCACACTGTTCAGTCTGGCAGTAGGATTTACAAGCGGCCTGTTGATTCTTCTCTTTGTAAAAGACGAGCTCAGCTATGACCGATACCACAAAAACGCTGACCGGATCTATCGGGTTTATGAAGTTTTAAACCTTCAGGATCAAAAGAGGGAAATGGCCATAACCCCGGCTCCCTTTGGTCCTTCCATGAAAGAAGAGATCCCTCAGGTGACGGAGGCCGTACGGTTTCTTCCCGGAGACTTCGGAGGAAACAAGGTTTTCATCAGGTATGGGGAAGAGAGATTCTACGAAGACAAATGGTTTTTTGCTGATGAAAGCGTTTTTAAAGTGTTTTCTTTTAAACTCACAGAGGGTGACCCGGACACTGTTTTGAAAGCCCCTTATACGGTAACCCTCTCTGAGACCAAAGCTAAGAAAATCTTCGGAAACAGCGACCCAGTCGGACAAATCATCACACTTGAAAATCAGTTTTTTAAAAATGACTTTCTTGTCACAGGAGTCTTTGAAGATATTCCTGAAAATTCCCATTTCACCTTTGATTTTCTTGCGTCCTTTTCCAGTGTCAGAAACCGGATGGGGAATAGCCTGGACAACTGGTTCAACCATATGTACTACACCTATCTTCTTTTGCAAGAGGACACTGCCCCTAAAGATGTGGAAAATAATTTCTCAGCATTGATCAAAAAGCACGCCGGAGACACGGGCCAGTCTATTCTCTATCCCAGACTTCAGGCACTCACTTCCATAAGGCTGCATTCCCATCTGGAAAACGAGATCGAGCCCAACAGCGATGCCTCCTATATCGTTATTTTTCTTACAGTCGCCGCCTTTATAATCGGGATTGCAACCATCAACTTCATCAACCTGACCACAGCCCGTTCAGCCACACGTGCTAAAGAAGTGGGTATGAGAAAGGTAATGGGTGCTCAGCGAATCCAGCTCATCAAGCAGTTTTTAGGCGAATCTGTTCTTTTCTCCATTTCAGCTCTTATTCTCTCTCTAGGTCTTGCTTACTTCCTTCTTCCCGAGTTCAATACATTGGCGGATAAAAATTTAAATCTGGGTTTGTTTAGCTCATGGTGGCTTCCTCTGAGCCTCATATTAACGGCTGTGCTTATTGGGGGGCTTTCCGGAGTTTATCCTGCTCTCTACTTATCCAGATTTGTTCCAACCCGTGTGCTTAAAGGAAAACAAAAAACGAGTCCCCAGAATAGGAAATTCAGGAAAGGCCTGATCATCTTTCAGTTCACAGTATCCATCGCCCTGATCGTTCTGACTTTCGGGGTCAAAGAACAGCTTCATTATATCCAAACCAAGAAGCTGGGTTTTCACGAAGAGAGAGTGGTTGTGATGCCTCTCCGTGACGATTCCATAAAAAAACAGTACCAAGCCCTTAAAAACGAGTTGCTTCGAAACAACAGGGTGGAAAGCGTGAGCGCCTCCTCCGGACTGCCGGGAAGAATCACCCATCACTGGTGGGTGTTTCCAGAAGGATGGACTTCAGGTGAAGAAAGACCAGCCGTCTGGGTCATGATGGTGGATCACGATTTCATCTCCACAATGGGTATGGAGATCCTGGAAGGCCGGGATTTTTCAAGAGAAATGACCACTGATGAGGAAGGGATCCTTATCAATGAATCAGCCCGTTCCCTTTTTGGCTGGAAGCAGCCTTTGGGGAAAAAAATCAAAACAGAAAATATAGAAGGACATGTGATCGGCATAGTTCGTGACTTCCACTTTCAGTCCTTTCGTCAGGCTATTGAGCCGCTCATTATCTATATCTATCCCAAGCAGTCCTCTTTTCTTTTGGTCCGGCTCAAAGGTGAGGATGTACAAGCGGGACTCAGTTCTCTGAAACAAATATGGAATCAAACAGCACCCAACCGCCCCTTTGAATATTTTTTCCTTGACCGCGATTTCGACCGTTTCTATCGTTCCGAGCAAAGAGCCGGAGAAATATTCGGCGGTTTTGCGCTTCTGGCTGTAGTCATCGCCCTCTTCGGCCTTTACGGACTTGCCACATTCACGGCTGAACAGAGAACCAAGGAAGTGGGGATACGTAAAATCCTTGGCGCTTCTGTGCCCGGATTGATCCGGATGCTCACCTCTGAATTTGCCCTTCTTGTCCTTGCCGCCAATGTCATTGCCTGGCCCCTGGCCTATTACATCATATGGAAATGGCTGCAGAATTTTGCTTACCGGACCGGAGTCTCCCTCTGGATGTTTGGCCTTGCCGCAGTCCTGACGCTGGGCCTGACTCTTCTAACTGTCAGCATCCAGGCTTTTCTGACCGCCAGCACTGACCCGGTCAAAGTCCTGCGCTATGAGTAAGGAGCGCAGTTGGCTTGGGTTCTTGACAACGAAAAAAGATTAGTAAAATAAAACACTCCCAATGACTGTATCTATAAAAATGATGGGTATATTTGGCTACAGGAGAAATTCTGGCGGGGCCGACGAGACTCGAACTCGCGACCTCCGGCGTGACAGGCCGGCGTTCTAACCAACTGAACTACGACCCCGCAAGGGTGACACAATTATAATGACAAACAATCAACCTTGCAATACCTTTCTGTCGAGTTTTCACTCAATACCCAAAATCGACCTCAAATCCTATCCCAAAAAAGCAAAAAAATTGACAGAATAATATGACAGTGTTATATTCATATTTCTTTAAAAGTCGGGTTCAAAGAATCATAAAAATAATACCCAAAAAAAGAAAAGGAGGTCTTAAAATGGCATTAAAAGACACACTTAAATCAAAAATCGGTCCCATGCAGGAAAGAGTCAAAAAGCTGATCAAAGAACACGGCGATAAAAAAATCTCTGAAGTTAGCATCCAGCAAGCCTATGGCGGCATGCGCGGCGTCAAATGCATTGTTACGGAAACATCAGCTCTTGACCCTTTTGAAGGGATCCGGTTCCGGGGATTCAATATTCCCGAATTAAGGAAAAAGCTTCCCAAGGCCCCTGGCGGAGAAGAGCCTCTTCCGGAAGGCATTTTTTATCTTCTTTTAACAGGTGACATTCCCACTGAAGAAGATGTCAAAGCACTGACCGAAGAATGGAAAAAACGCGGTGAGCTTCCTGGCTATCTTATAAAGATCGTGGATTCCATTCCCACTGACACTCACCCCATGACCCAATTCGCACAGGCCATTTTGGCCCTTCAGAAAGATTCGGTATTCGCTCAGAGATACAGAGAAGGAATCAACAAATTGGAATACTGGGATCCCATGTATGAAGATGTCATGAATCTCCTCGCAAAACTCCCAAAAATTGCAGCCTATATTTACAGAAGGTCTTACAAGAATAACGAGCATATCCCCTCGGATCCGAACCTGGATTGGGGAGGTAACCTGGCCCATATGGTCGGCTCAGATGATGAGAAATTCAAAGAACTGATACGTCTCTATCTGGTTATCCACAGCGACCATGAGGGAGGTAATGTCTCTGCACACACCACTCATTTGGTCGGCTCTGCCT
This sequence comes from uncultured Eubacteriales bacterium, assembly GCA_964456985.1. Lineage (GTDB taxonomy): Bacteria > Acidobacteriota > Aminicenantia > Aminicenantales > Aminicenantaceae > WJMT01. The sequence goes on along the minus strand of CAYWDH010000004.1, from coordinate 87,401 downwards.
TATCCGATGCCTACTATTCTCTTTCCGCAGGGATGGACGGCCTGGCAGGCCCTCTCCATGGTCTGGCTAACCAGGAAGTTCTCCGCTGGATCATGGAAGTGATGGAAGACCTTGGGGGAGTTCCCAATAAAGAACAGCTTAAAAAATATCTGTGGGACACTCTGAAAGCAGGAAAAGTCATCCCCGGTTACGGTCATGCTGTCCTCCGACAAACTGATCCCAGGTACATGGCCCAGAGAGAATTTGCCCTCAAGCATCTCCCTGACGATAAAATCTTCCAGGTCGTAAGCGCTATCTATGATGTGACTCCGGATATCCTTAAAGAACACGGAAAAGCCAAGAACCCATGGCCTAATGTCGATGCTCATTCCGGATGCCTGCTGCTCCATTACGGTATCAAAGAATATGACTTCTACACTGTCTTCTTCGGCGTCTCGCGTGCGATTGGTGTACTTGCCTCACTTATATGGGATAGAGCTCTCGGTCTTCCTATTGAAAGACCAAAAACAATTACCACTGACTGGATTGAGGAACAGGTTAAGTAAAAAACGCTTGACTGCAGATAAAAGGAGCGGGATATCCTCCCGCTCTTTTTTATTATAACATCAAAATGAGGTACTGCCATTATTTTATGAAACGCTGAGGATTATTGAATTTTGCATCCTATTATTTTAAAATAACATCAAATGGAAAAAATCAAAATCCGTGGCCGACACGACCTCTGCCTCAAAGGAACCGTTAACATCAGCGGAGCCAAAAATGCGGTTCTCCCCGCCATAGCCGCTTCCCTCCTCACTAAAGAAAATATCCATCTAAAAAACGTGCCTCAGGTCAAAGACGTCTTTACCATATTGAGCCTGATGAAAGACCTCGGGGCAGAATACGAAATCAATGACAATTCCCTCCGTGTCCAGGTGAGAAAGATAAATTCATATGAAGCCTCCTACACACTTGTCCGTGCCATGCGCGCCTCGATTCTGGTTTTGGGCCCGCTTCTGGCAAGGTATGGAAAGGCCGTGGTCGCCCTTCCCGGAGGATGTGCTATCGGGCCCCGGCCCACTGACCTCCATATTCATGGTTTTGAAAAACTGGGAGCGTCCATTAACCTTGAACACGGATATATCAGAGCTGAAAGCAGCCGCCTTCAAGGAACAAAGATCGAGTTTGAAAGAAAAACAGTCGGAGGCACTGAAAACCTGCTTATGGCTGCCTGCCTGGCCAAAGGTGAAACCACACTGAAAAACTGCGCAAAGGAACCGGAAGTCGTGGACTTGTGTACATTATTGATAAAAATGGGAGCCAAAATTGACGGGATTGGAGAGGAAGTCATAAGGATAAAGGGAACAGATGAACTGGGGGGAGCTTCCCATAACATCATTCCCGACAGGATCGAAGCAGGGACTTTTCTCATAGCCGGGGCTCTGGCAGGAGACTCAATAACCATAAAGAATGTTCGGCCTGATCATCTGCATACAGTCATAGAAAAAATGAAATATTCCGGTGTGCCCATCACAGAACCAAACACGCATTCCCTTAAGGTCTCAAAACAGGAAAATCTGAAAGCACAGGACATCACCACCTCTCCTTACCCGGGATTCCCGACAGATATGCAGGCTCAGTTTACTGTGTTGATGACTCAGGCGGAAGGAACCTCTATCATCACAGAAACCATATTTGACAGACGATTCTCGCATATCAATGAACTCCTTCGCCTGGGAGCGAATATCGAAGTTTCCGGAGATAAAGCCATAGTCAAAGGAAAAACTCCTCTCTCAGGTGCTGAAACAACAGCCACTGATCTAAGAGCCTCTGCATCTCTCGTACTGGCAGGATTGATTGCCAGCGGGGAGACCACCATTACCGAGGCACACCATTTGGACAGAGGATACGAAAATCTGGAAAAGAAACTCATTTCACTGGGAGCTGATATAGAGAGAATAAAGGAATAAGGATATAAAGAAAGGAGGAAAAATGAAAGACTGTATTTTCTGCAAAATAGTCAATAAGGAAATCCCGTCTGAAAAAGTCTATGAAGACGAAAACATCCTTGCATTCGAAGATATAAATCCCAAAGCACCGGTCCATATTCTTCTCGTTCCAAAACTTCATTTTACCTCTTTAAATGAAATCCCGGAAGATAAAAAAGGCCTTATCGGTGACATGCTTTTAGTTGCAAAAAAAATCGCGGCACAAAAGAAAATAGACAAAAAAGGATACAGAATCGTCCTCAATACTGGAAAAGAATCAGGCCAGGAAGTGTCCCATATTCACTTCCACCTCCTTGGCGGCCGGAGGATGACCTGGCCTCCCGGATAAAAAGTAATATTTATTATTAAAATAGTCATCATTTATAGAGGAGGAATCAAATGAAAATCACACGTTTGGGCCATTCCGCAGTTAAAATAGAAGGAACACAAACCATCTATATCGATCCTTACCTGTCAGAAAATCCTGCCGCATCCCTTTCGCCGGAACAAATCACAGATGCTGATATAGTCGTCGTCACACACGACCACTCAGATCATCTCGGAGATGCCTTTTCCATATGCAAAAAAACAGGGGCTACACTGGTGGGAATATTTGAGATCGCGGTTATGGCAGAATCAGAAGGCATCACCGCAGAACAAATGAATATTGGCGGTACCGTAGAGGTCAAAGGGGTCAAAATCCATATGGTCAACGCGCTTCATTCATGCGACAAAGGAGACCCTGCCGGCGTGGTCATAGAGATGGATGATAAAACCCTCTACCATGCCGGAGATACGGCCCTTACATATGACATGAAGCTGATAGCAGATTTCTTTCACCCGGACCTGAGCTTCCTTCCCATTGGAGACAGGTACACAATGGGAGTGAACTCTGCGGCCAAAGCCGTTGAATTCACACAAACAAAAAAAGTCATTCCCATCCACTACGGCACATTCCCTCTCATCAATGCCGATCCCGAAGAATTTAAAAAGCGAGTAGGAGACAGGGCTGAGGTCATCATTCTCAAACCCGGGGAAAGTTACGATCTCCAGTAAATGGACGCAGACCTCTCATGCCCTATCTCATAGACGGCAATAACCTTATAGGGCATCTCCCTTTTCTGGAAATCAAAACACCTGACAGCCGTTTTGAGCTGATAGGCAGGCTTCTTGTCTTTCAGAAGATCAAAAACACCAGAGTCATTGTTGTGTTTGACGGCCCTCCTGATCCGGATATCACAGAAGAAGATTTTAAAGGCATGCCTTTTTATGTGTTCTATCCGGACAAGGGCCAGGATGCTGATGAGGTCATAAAAAAAATAATCTCCAAAGAAACCGACCTGAGGCGTTTTTTTGTGGTGAGTTCGGATAGAGAAATCAAACACTTTGCCAAATCAAAAGGAGCCAAAAGCCTCAGCTGTGAAGAATTCAGAAAACACCTCAAAAAAGCACAGAAAAAATATAAAAGAGTCAAGGAACTGGAGAAGAACGTTGACCTTCCAACTCCTCTGGAAGTTAAATTCTGGTCAAATATTTTTGAAAGAAAAAAATGAAAAAAACAGCCATCATCGGCGCGGGAAGACTGGGGACAACACTGGGGTATTCCTTATCTCAACAGGGCTTTCATATCATTACCGCCTCCTGCAGGTCCCTTTCATCCGCCAGAGAAAGTGTGGATGTCATCGGAGAAGGCAGGCCGGTAACTGACAACAAAAAGGCAGCTGCAAACGCAGAAACAGTTATACTTTCTGTCCCGGATGACAGCATAAAAGATGTGGTTAATGAACTCTCATCACTTGATCTGGATAAAAAATTCATCTTCCACTGCAGCGGTATTTTATCCAGCCGCATCCTCCAACCGCTCCGGAAATCAGGAGCTGTCACAGCATCCCTCCATCCTGTCCAGAGCTTCCCGAAAAAAAGCCGCGACTCCGGCCTTTTTAAAGACATCTACTTTGGTATTGAAGGAGATGCTGAAGCGCTGCAATTAGCCAATACAATGGTAACTAAACTGGGAGGCCATCCCATTGTGTTAGATGCAAACAATAAACCTCTTTACCATACAGCCTGTACCATTGCCTCTAATTATTTAACTGTTCTTATGGGAATTTCAGAAAATCTTCTGGCAAAAGCCGGCATATCCAAAAAACACCAAATTGAGATCCTTCTGCCTCTGGTTAAGGGGACTCTGGACAATATAGAGCAAAACAGTGTCTCCGGCTCTTTAACCGGGCCTGTTTTAAGGGGAGACCTTGATACCCTGACATCCCATATGAAATGTCTTGAAACACACCCCTCTCTTCTCAAGATATACAAAGACCTGGCCGCACAGGCCCTTAAAATAGCCGTAAAAGAAAAGTATCTGCCCCCAAACAAAATAAAAAGGATCAAGGCTCTGCTGGAATAAACACGACTTCCTCTTCCAGAGTAATGCCAAATCTTTTCTTAACCCTTTGTTTGAGCTCAGCTGCAAGTCCTCTGATATCTTTTGAGGTTGCATTCCCGGTATTAATAAGAAAATTTGCATGACCTTTGTAAACCGCCGCATCGCCTCTCTTCAGGCTTCTCGCTCCGACCCTATCCAGAAGAAATCCGGCTGCTATCTTCTTTCCCGAATTTGAAACCGGATTTTTAAAATAACTTCCGGCACATGCAACAGACCAGGGAGGATGTTTTTTCTTTCTTTCCTTTATATTTTTTTCTATTTCTTTTTTTATGACCTCAGGACTCTCCGGTATCAGCTTGAAAACAGCCTTCAGTAAAATGAACGGCTTTTCCTTAAGAAGGCTCTTTCTGTATTGAAATCCCATCTGATTTTTCGTGAGCTTTATTACATCAGTCCTTTTTCCGACAAGTTTCAGAACCTCTGCCTCTTCCAGAATATCCCCTATACTCCGGCCAAAAGCACCCGCATTACCATAGACCGCCCCTCCGACTGTTCCCGGTATCCCTGCTAAAAATGAAGCCCCTCCAAGTCCTCGCTCTTTACAGAAATCAATCACATCATCCAGATATGTGCCAGATAAAACTTCCACTAAAAAATCCTTAAGCTTTGTTATACCTTTGACATCGTTTTTTATGACCAGCCCTCTGAATCCCTCATCATCAAACAGTACATTGTAGCCACCCCCGATTATTCTGTAAGAAACAGATTCTTTCTCAGATAGACAAACCGCAGTCATCAATTCCTTGAGGGAGGATGCAGAAAAAAAATAATCAGCTTTCCCTCCTATTTTGAAGTTTGAAAACTGGCTGAGGGGGACGGATTTCTTCAGTTCGCGACTGACTTCGGATTTAAAATGCTCCTGGAAATCTCTCATGAAATCATTTTACATGAAAGCTAAAAAAATCTAAACCGGGAAAAATAGCCTGGATGATGAACAAGCCAAGGTTGCTTCAAAACAAAAAAATAAACATCGCCATTTTTTATGAATAGGTCAGGATAAACAGGTCTTTGAAAAAAAACGTAATACTAATTAGATTGAATCAGCCATAATGGTACCGTTTTTTAAGAATATATGGCAAGGAAGCGAACTTTTCATACAGGGAAATATCTGCTATTATATTTATGGGAGACAAGGAGTTTTTTAGAGTGGAATAAAATTTGACATTTGTTATAACAATGACTATCATGCAAAAAATCTCAAGGAGTGAATGAAAATGAAAAAGACAGCCCTCGCTTCCATAATACTGGGTTTATTCTTGTGCAGCTTACTGCCTGCCCAAAATCCAACCGCCAAAGAAGAATATATTAAAGCCATGACAGCTTCTGATGCCAATCAGAGAGCTTCACTGCTTAAAGCCTGGCTCTCTAAATACGGAGGAAAAGGCGAAGAAAATGAAAATTTTGCAAACGCGACTCTTTGCATTTCACCTTATGAAGGAAAAACACAGGCGGATATCATCAAATACGGAGAAAAAGCCCTAGAGCTCGACAATCTGGATGACAGCACCAAATGCCAGGTCCTGATAAATCTGGCCTCTACTCTATCCAACCAGGATCAGGATCTTGACAAAGCCGTATCCTATGGTGCCCAAGTGGTCCAGACTGCCCAATCCGCAAAAAAGAGCGCACCGGATTCACAGAGCGCTAACGCATGGAACCAGATGATAGGAGCCGGTTATTACACACAGGCCCAGGCCATGAAGAAAGCCGGCAATTATAAAGGAAGCATAGAAAAATATGTCTCCTCCTATAATATATTGAAGAACAAACAGATCATATCTGAAGTCGCAAGCCTGGGAAAAACACTCTATGAAAACAAAGACTACGCAGATGCGGCCCAAGCCTTTAAAGTGACCAATGATATATTGAACAACTTTGCATCCACCTCTTTTTATGCCAAAGCCCTTCATAGATGCGGGAAGAAAGATGAAGCTTTGAAATACTACAAACAGGCCTTTGCAAAGCAGAAAAACGGTGAAGTCGCTTATAACATAGGTATCTTACTGGCTTCAAAAGCTAAAAATGATTCGAGTGTCATTGATGAAGCCGTTGAATATTCATTGTATGCTAGTCTGCTCTCTAAAGCCCATACAAAGGAGGCCATGAAACTCGCTGAAGGCCTTTATTTCAGTAACAAATCCTCTTATAACGACAAGGTCAAGGAACTGTCTGCAAAAGCTAAAGAGCTCGAAAAATTGACGACCACTTTCAATAAAAAGTTCGGAGAAAAAAACGAGGAGGACCTGACGGCCAAAGAAAAGAAAGAGGTCGAGGAGATGAGAAAAGATATCGCATCTCTTCAGGAAAATATCAATAAAATCCAGGAAGAACAACAAGCAGAGCTCGATAAATTCAATGCCCTCATTGAGCAGGTAAAGAAAAAACTCGGCATAGAATAGAATCCGTTAAAGTCACACATTCTTTTCTCTTTTATTTGATTTCCCAAGCACATCGTATATCATATAAGTAAAAAATTCTCTTTTGACAAAGAACCTCTATGGTCTCATCTCATCTAAACCAGATAAAGAAAAAAATCAGGAAATTAAGAAGAGATATCACATACCATGAAAAAAAATATTATGTTGATAACGATCCGCAGATATCTGATTACGAATTTGACCAGCTCATAAGAGAACTCCAGCTCCTGGAACAAAGATATCCTGAATTGATCATACCGGAATCTCCGACCCAAAGGGTGGGAGAAGAACCACTTGAGGGATTTTCTTCTGTAAGGCACAGAGTTCCCATGCTCAGCCTGGATAACTGCTACAACAGCGAAGAACTTTATGAATTTGAGAGCAGAGTTAAAAGACTGCTTTCTGATGAGGAGACAAAATATGTCATTGAGCTCAAAATCGACGGACTGGGGGTATCTGTCCAATACAGGGGAGGGAATTTCTATCAGGCCGTTACCAGAGGTGACGGAATAAGAGGAGATGATATCACCTTGAATGTTAAAACCATTAAAAGCCTTCCGCTCACCATACCTGAGGAAAAGGAAGTCGAAGTAAGAGGAGAGATCTTTCTTCCTTTTCAATCCTTTGAAGCTATAAACCGGTTTAAAAAACAGAATAAAGAGCCTCTTTTTGCTAATCCCAGAAATGCGGCGGCAGGATCCATCAGGCTCCTTGACCCTAAAGAAGTGGCAAAAAGGAATCTTGATATATTTCTCTACACCATTTTTGTCGAACAGAAAGAGCTGGATTCTCAATGGCAAAATCTAAAGGTATTAAAGCAGCTTGGATTTAAAACCAATCCCTTCTCCCGTCTTTGCTCTTCCATTGAAGAGATCATCTCTAGCTATGATAAACTCCGTTCAGAGAGAGAAAATCTGGACTATGATGTGGATGGGATCGTCATAAAAGTCAACGCAACAGACCAGCAGAGGCGTCTTGGAGAGACATCTAAATTCCCCAGATGGGCGATTTCCTTTAAGTTTCCTGCCAGACAGGGAACGACCCAGGTCAAAAACATCCGCATCCAAGTAGGCCGTACCGGAGCCCTAACTCCCGTGGCTGAGCTCAGACCTGTAAAGATCTCCGGCATAACCATAAGCAGAGCCACTCTCCATAACGAAGAGGAAATAAAGAGAAAAGACATCCGAATAGGAGATACGGTCCTTGTCGAAAGAAGCGGTGATGTGATTCCAAAAATCGTCTCTGTTATGAAAGAAAAGCGCACAGGGAAAGAGAAAAAGTTTGAGTTCCCATCCAAGTGCCCTGTGTGCTATGCAGCTGCCTTTAGGCCTCAGGGAGAAGCGGTTTCACGCTGCACAAATCCATCATGTCCTGCAAAACTCAAACAGTCTCTTCTTCATTTTGCTTCCAGGAGGGCTATGAATATCGAAGGGCTGGGGGAGTCTCTCGTAGAACAGCTTGTAAGTTCCGGACAGGTCAAAGGAATTCCGGACATTTACTTTCTTAATCCTGACAAGCTATCTTCCCTTGAAAGAATGGGAGATAAAAGCTCAGAAAACCTTTTACAGGAGATCCAAAAATCCAAACAGTGCGGGCTTGGACGACTGATCTTTGCCATGGGAATAAGATATGTCGGAGAGCGGACCGCTCATATCCTGGCTTCTCATTTCAAAAGCATCGGTAGCCTTGAAATCGCTTCAAAGGAAGATTTGACCTCTATACAGGACATTGGACCGAAAGTGGCAGAAAGCATTGTCTTCACTTTTAAACAGCCGGAGCATAAAGAACTTCTCACAAGACTCAAGCAGGCCGGGCTCAGATTCGATTATGAAAAAGAAGAGATTGGTACCCATAAAATTCTCAAAGAAAAAACCTTTGTCCTTACCGGCGCTCTCGAAAATTTCTCCAGGGAGGAAGCCAAACGTGTTATCGAAAGTCTTGGAGGCAAAGTGACCTCTTCATTGAGCAGCAAGACGGACTATCTTGTCGTGGGAGAATCACCGGGCTCTAAACTGGCAAAAGCAAAAGAATTGGGGACTTCTCTTGTGAGTGAGGAAGAATTTCTCAATCTTATCAATAAAGAGAATCCGTAACAGAGGATTCATTCATATTTTCTTTTTTAATAAATCTAATATGTTCTGTAAACCTTTTTTTGTCTTTTTGCCTTCCAACTCAGTCAAGGCTCTTTGCGCGCCTTTATTACCTGGCTCGACTTCTAAGGCCTTCCTGAACTGGTGGGCTGCCTTGACTTTTAAAGAAGCTTTCTTGTAAAGCATGCCCAATCCTACATAACCCTTAGGGTTCCAAGGCTCCAAGCGAACGGCATTTTTAAAATTTACTTCAGCCTTTCTTTGATAGGCATCAATCTTGGATTGAGCAAGAGCAAGCAGCAGATAATATCCGGCCCTGTCTTTATCCAACCTTACAGCTGCCTGCAGATACGCAATAGCTCTTTCATACTGGCCCTCGTCATAAAGCTTCTTACCCTGACGGAATCTCATCTCAGCCATTTTTGCAGGAGCTTCCTCTTTTTCCTTTTCTTCCTCCGCAACTCCTTCCTCGTCATATTTACTTCGCTTATCAGGATCTATTAAAGTTCGATAACACTTTGTGACTTTATCAAAGACATCATCAATCTTTTCCCTTATCTCTCTTGGTAAATCCCTGCTGAAAAGGTCAGGATGATACTTCCTGGCTGCGTTAAAGTATGCCTTTTTTATCTCGCTTTTCGAGGCTTCCTTTGAAATATCTAAAACCTTGTAATAATCCATGGAATCGATTTCCGTATACAACTTCAGTACATCCTTGATACCTTTTTCCTGATCCCCTGCTTTTTCAGAGCCTTCTTCCTCTTTATGATGTATCTCTTGTTTTTTTTCTTCCCCCGTCTCAATGAAATCCAGACAATAAAGAAGATAAATACTTTTCCAAAAAGAGGCAGGGGGCATGTTTGATGATTCGAAAATATCATCGCTCGGATTAATACCATCAACGGCATTCAAAACGTCTTTCTCCTCTTCAGTCAACCGGAGGATGAATTTTTTCGATTTTCCTCTAAAGACTTTCCCTATCATTAAATCACGCACCTTCTCATCATATTTCATGCGCCTTATACCGTCTTCAATCAAACGGGGAATGTCTATTTCAACTTCAAACTCTTCCCTTTCATACTTATCCTTTTCCTTAAAATTAAAACTCCCATCAAATATTGGGAAGAGATTAAGAGTGATCTCTCTCATCTGGTATTTCAGCCCTTCCAAAAGATCTTGTTTTGATATGAGATCATGAGAGACCAAGATTTCACCTATAGACTTTTTTGGCTCAATATATCTTTCGATTTTCAAATAGTTTTCTTTTGAAAGCTTTCCTATTCTGAACAGCACTTCCCCTAACAATTCCTGCGATTGGTTTGTCTTTGCATAAACAAGCTTTCCAGCTTTAAAAAAAAGATATTTCTGGATGTTTCCCCTATGAAAAATCAGCTGACCATCCAAGCTATCAAAGTATATTTGCTTTAAAAAATATCCAATATGTTCCATTGAGTGATTCACCTGTAACCATCTCAAACAAGTGATGGTATTTTCACAACTTTTTTCTCTCTACTTCTTCCTATTTATATAACAATAAGAAGAAATAAAGCAACCGCTCTTAAGATTTTACACCATAAGCCGCATAAAAAGAATCTGAAAATTGAAAACAATTGAAATATGTGATAAATTTTCTCTTATGAAAATCGCACTCGCTCAGATCGCACCCATACTTCAAGATGTAGGGAAAAACATCAAACTCCATCTCAAGTTAATGGAAAAAGCGAAAAAGGAAAAAGCAGACCTTATTATTTTTCCTGAATTAAGTCTTACGGGATACACATTAAAAGACCTTGTGCCGGAAGCCGCCATAAATCCGAATAAAGATGATTCATTTAATACCTTCAAATTGATAAGCAAAGAGATCTCTATTGTCCTCGGTTTTGTGGAAGAAAAAGGGAAAGGCAATTTTTACAACTCTGCCGCCTTTATATCTGGAGGAGAGGTCCTCCATATCCATAGGAAGGTATTTCTTCCAACTTATGGGATGTTTGACGAAGCTAAATTCTTTTCTCAAGGAAAAGATATCTCTGCCTTTCAGACTCCTTTTGGAAGAACAGGCCTTTTAATATGCTATGACTTTCTGAATTATGGAGCAAATTATGTTCTTTTTTCTCAAGGAGCAGATATCATTATTGCATTAAGCGCAGCTCCCGGAAGAGGAATCAATGAAAAGGATGCTTTTGCCTCTTCACATATGTGGGAACTGATGGGAGAAACCGTATCCCGCTTCTCTACAGCATTTGTGATATACTGCAACAGAGTGGGAGTTGAGGACGGCAAATCATTCGCGGGTGGCTCCTTCATATACAGCCCCGAAGGTACTGCCATCTGCAGGGCTTCCTATATTGACGAAGACTTTCTTATTAAAGAAATCGACCTCTCACTGCTTAGGAAAGCGCGTCAAAAACTCATGTATAAAAGGGATAATAAGCCACAGGTGATACTTAAAAATTTATATAAAGCTGTTTTTAAAGATGAAGATTAATACAGCATTTGTGGAAAAGGTTCTTACAAAGTTCATCAAAGATGAACTCAGAAAATTTCATTTTAAAAAAGCAGTACTGGGCCTTTCAGGAGGACTGGACTCCTCTGTCACAGCCTGTCTTTGTAAAAAAGCTATTGGAGCTAAAAATGTGCTGGCTATTATCATGCCGTATGGGGAGAGATTTACAAAAGATATTTCTGACGCCACAAAAGTCGCTAAACAGCTCGGAATAAACTCAAAAACAATTAATATCAAACCCATGGTGGATACTTACTACTCAAAATATCCCATTCAAAACCGCATCATAAAAGGAAACAAAATGGCCCGGGAAAGAATGTCCATCTTATATGATTTTTCCTCCAGGGAAAAAGCAATGGTCATAGGGACAAGCAACAAGACCGAGCTGCTTCTGGGTTATGGAACCATACACGGCGATATGGCAAGCGGGATCAATCCCATAGGCGACCTTTACAAAACTCAAGTCAGACAACTGGGAAAACACCTGGGAATTCCTGAAGAAATCCTGAAAAAATCCCCTTCTGCAGGATTCTGGCCAGGGCAAACAGACGAAAAAGAAATTGGGATTGATTACGAAAATATAGACAAAATACTGTATCAAATCGTGGACCTTCGAAAACAAAAAAAAGAAGCTGCAGCTATGGGTTTTCCCGTAAAAGCAGTTGATAGATTATTTGAGATGATAAAAAACTCTGAATTTAAAAGGAAACTCCCCCCTATTCCGAAGATTTCAGAACGCACAATAGGTCTTGATTTTCTCCTTCCCTATGATTGGGGAAAATAACAAAGAGAACTTATGAATCCCAAACAGAAAGGCATACTCTATCTGGTCGCCACTCCCATAGGCAATCTGGAAGACCTGACATTCAGAGCATTGAATACGCTCAAAGAGGTAGATGCTTTGGCATGTGAGGATACAAGAGAAACACTGAAGCTTCTCAATCATTATCATATAAAAAAAAGGCTGATCAGTTACTATCATCCGAAGGAGAAGCAAAAGATCCCACTGATAATAAATCTGCTTAAAGAAGGGAAGAACATTGCTCTTGTTTCCGATGCGGGGACTCCAGGGCTTTCTGATCCCGGTTACCCTTTAATTCAAGAGGCCCTTAAACACAGTATAAAAATTGTTCCCATTCCTGGCCCCTCTGCTGCTACAGCCGCTCTTCCCGCCTCAGGACTTCCAACCCATAGATTTCTTTTCCTAGGATTTCCTCCGGTCAAAAAGACAGCTACCCGAAAACTGCTTCTTTCACTAAAGGATGAGCCTTCAACACTGATTTTTTATATACCCACCAGGAAGATCCCCGGATTTTTAGAACTTATTGATGAATCCCTGGGACTCAGGAGCATTGTTATCGCAAGAGAAATGACAAAAATCTACGAACAGTTCATCAGGGGAACAAGTAAGGAAATACTTGAAAAAATTAAATCTTTGACCTTCAAAGGGGAAACGACCCTGCTGATTGAGGGTTCAAAATAGTATTTCATCCTGCTAAAAGAATTTTTATATAATACTTGACAATTATATACTCATATATTATATTAATAATGAACTCAAATATTGAACAGGAGGTCAAAAATGGCTTTAATCAGATGGGACCCTTTTCGAGATATAATAACTCTAAGGGACAAAATGAACAGGCTCTTCGACGATACGGTTAAAGGAGAAGAGAGAGACATGTTCGGAAGCACATGGGCACCGTCCGTTGATATTTATGAGACTGAAAACGAGCTCGTCCTGAATGCTGAGATCCCCGGAATCAATGAAGAAGACATAGAAGTGAAAATCGAGGATAATACTCTGACCCTTCGAGGCGAAAGAAAATTTGAAGAAGAGACAAAAGAGGAAAATTATCACAGAATAGAGCGTTCATATGGCTCATTCTTTAGATCTTTTTCACTCCCCCATTATATCGATCAGGAAAAAATAAATGCGGAACATGATAATGGAGTATTAAGGATACATATGCCGAAAAAGCCTGAACTGAAACCGAGAAGTGTCAAGGTTATTAAACCAGAAAAGAAAAAGCTTTCTGTTAAAAAGTCTAAACCTAAGACCAAGAAGTAACAAAGGTACCTAAAACAGAGACGATCAGAGTGCCCGGTCCTTCTAAGGCCGGGCATTTTTTTATGAATAAGTCAGGATGCCTGTGCAAGAGTAGCAACCCTGACCTCTCTGGCTCCTGACTTCAGTAAAACAGAGCTGCATTCACTGACCGTTGCACCGGTTGTATAAACATCGTCCACAAGAAGGAGTATCTTTCCTTTGATTTTCTGGGGGGCAACCACTTTATAAGCCCCTTTATTGTTTATCTTCCTCTGTTCTGCGGGAAGTGATGTCTGAGGGGGAACATTGACTTTTTTTATCAATGCGTTTTCTAATAGCTCAAGCCCTTTAAAATCCGCAAGATACCTTGCCAACTCATAAGACTGATTAAATCCTCTCTTCCTCTTCCTTGCCTTATGCAGAGGGACAGGAATAACAGCGTCCAAATCCCACCACAAAGCTTCATCCGGGAGAAGGCTTCTGTACATATAAGAGGCCAGTTTTTCCCCGAGAACTTTAAATTTCTGATATTTAAAAAGAAGGATAAGGTCCTTTAATTTCCCTCTATAAACACTGCATGACCTTTGAAGCGAAAACACAGGTTTCCTTTTCATGCATTTGTAACAAAGATGAGGATCACCGTAGGTTTCAAAAAAGCTCCCACAGCACAGACAATAAGATGACCTCCGGGGTTTTAATTCCTTTAGGCAGGATGTGCAGACAACTTTTTCTCCTTCGCGATTGAGCAGTTCGCCACAGAGTTTACAGAAAGATGGGAAAAACATAAGTTCCAGTACTTTAAAAAAAGAATCGGCCTGTTTCTTTTTTGTTAGAGTCACTGAGAAATTTTCTTTTCTTGTTTCTCCTGACATTTGATGCAATAAGGGGTCCAAGGAACCGCACTGAGCCTCTTAATGGATATTTCCTTATGGCACATTTCACATATTCCAAAGTCATCTCTTTCGATCTTCTTCAGGGCATTATCTATTTGTATCAGTAATTTCCTTTCAGTGTCGGAAAGCTCAAACAGAAACTCCTTAGTATAAGAACTTTCAGCCTTATCTACCACATCTTGGGCAACTCCAGACTCAATTTCTTTTCCTTCATTTCTAAACTCGCTCAGTTTTTTCAAGATTTCTTTCTTCTCTTCAAGGAGCTTCTTTTTAATTCTGTCTTTTTCTTTTCTATTCAATCCTTTCCCCCTTCACTTTGCATAATTTTTTCCGTTTATTATTGTCAATGACCTATATATCTGTTCCAAAAGAACGATCCTTGCCAGTTCATGAGAAAAAGTCATGATTGACAGAGAAAGAACAAAATCAGCTTTGTCCATTATTTCTCTTCCCAATCCAAGAAATCCTCCTACAACAAACGATATCGGATACGGATGACTCAAAGCTTTTTTCTCTAATATCCCAGCTAATTTTTTTGAATCGATACTATTTCCTTTGTCTGATAAACAGATAATATAGTCTTTGTCTAGATACTTTTCCATGCCCTCTGCTTCTATTTTCAATATCTTCCTATGGTTTCTCTCGTCTATCCCTCTGGCTTCTCTTGTTTCAATCAATTCGAATTTAGACAGCTTTCTTATTTTTTCTATATAAAAAGCCTGTAAGTTTTTTAAATCCCAGCTCTTTGTTCTGCCAGGCCATAAAACTTTTAATCTCATATTAAAATATTCACAGTTCCCATAAAAAAATTAACCTAAACACGATTGTTTATGAATAATCCAGGCTAAAAAATAATGTGTTGTGTGTTAAATGTCAACAACTTTAGTAAAAAAGTTTTGGGCCATCCCCCCACAGTTTTTCCAAGGAATAATATTCTCTGGTCTCTTTGGAAAAAATATGAAGAATAAAGCTTCCATAATCCATAAGGATCCATTCGGCATTCTCCTTCCCTTCGACATGAAGCGGAAGGACGTTTTCTTTCTTGAGCTCTTTTTCTATATTTTCATAAATAGCTATATTTTGCTTTGTTGAATTTCCATTCATAATAATAAAAAAGTCCGTAAAAGATGAAATCTCTTTCAATTGAATAACAACGATGTGTTCTCCTTTTTTTTCTTTGCCGGCTCTTACAGAAACCTTGACTTCCTTTGGCATGGAGCGCTTGGTTATCTTTTTCCCGTCTTTTTTTCTCTCCGTCATGAATAAAGTCTGTTCTCCTTTATATATTTTTCAACTCTGTCTGGAACCATCCCCTGAATGGATTCACCGTTTTTTATTCTCTTTCTTATATCCGAGGAAGCGATAGCAAGTGACTCCATGTGCAGAAGAAAGAAATCATAATCTTCCATATCTTCTTTATTGATAGGAGACTCGATATCAATCATCCTTTTTGCATATTTCCCTCTAGTTATTTTCTTTGCATCCTCCAGGTTAAATCCCGGTCTGCTTATCACAATAAAAGAACAACATTCAATCAAATCCGTGTAATCTTTCCATGTGTCAATTTCTAAAAAAGCATCAATCCCTAGAATGAAAAAAATGCGGCTGCCCGGGTTCAATTTTTTTATCTTATTCAATGTGATTATGGAGTACGACTTTTCTCTGGCATCGATCTCAATACGAGAAGGTACAAAATCAGAATGTCCGGATAAGGCTAACCTTACCATGTTAAATCTGTGTTCAGGTGATAAGGTACGACTGTTTTTCTTATGGGGGGGAATAAAGGATGGAATAAACATGATTCTATCAAGAAAGAATATCTCAATAACGGTTTCAGCGGCTTTAAGATGTCCATTGTGAACAGGATTAAAAGTCCCCCCGAGTATGCCGATCTTATGATTACGCATTAGACACTTTATAACTTTCTTTTCCTTCTTTTAAATAGGAAGCGGCTGCTGTAGTCAGGTCTTTAAGACCTTTCCCTTTTAAGGCTGAAATCGCAAAAAAGGGAATTTTCTTTTTGGCAGCAAAATCTTTCACTTCCTTTAACCGTTGTTTATCCTCATCCAAAAGGTCGATCTTATTCGCTGCAAGAATCTGAGGACGTTTTAACAAGCTTTTGTTAAACTTATTCAATTCTTTCTTGACTGTAATAAAATCATCCAATGGATGCCTCTGGCTGTAAGGGGACACATCAACCATATGAATAATGACTCTTGTTCTCTCGATATGCTTGAGAAATTTCATGCCTAATCCAAGTCCCTTATGAGCTCCCTCGATCAAGCCCGGTATGTCCGCGACCACAAAGCTGGTAAACTCATCAATATCCACCACCCCTAAGTTAGGAACAATGGTCGTAAATGGATAATCAGCAATAACAGGCTTTGCCGCGGAAATCTTAGAAATCAGTGTTGATTTTCCCACATTTGGAAATCCCACAAGCCCGACATCTGCAATGAGCTTCAGCTCCAGAGTAACCTCTAGTTCTTCTCCTCCTTTTCCTTTCTCATATTTTCTGGGAACTTGATTTGTTGAAGAAACAAAGGAAGCATTCCCCCGACCTCCTTTTCCACCTTTTGCTGCAAGATATTTCTGGCCGGGTTCGATAAAATCGAAGAGCACCTTGTCCTCTTTTTTTATGACGGTGCCCATAGGAACTCTGAGATATAAATCATCCCCTTTTTTCCCGTTACAGTTCGACCCCTGCCCGTGACGTCCTCTTTGAGCTCTGATAATAGGATGAAAACGAAAATAACTCAATGATTTCACATGCTGGTCAGAAACAAAGTAAATATTACCACCGTCTCCCCCTCTTCCTCCGTCAGGCCCTCCCTTGGGCACACGGCTTTCTCTCCGGAAACTCAAGCACCCGTTTCCGCCCCCGCCGGCTAAAAGGGCTACTTTGGCCTGATCCGCAAACATATTATAGAGAACACTGACCTCTAAGACGGAAGTACTGAGACGATTTTTCTCTTAGCTTTTGTTTCGAACCTAACATTTCCTGAAACTCTAGCAAAAAGAGTATCATCCTTTCCTCTTCCTACATTATTACCTGGTTTAAAAGGAGTCCCTCTCTGACGGACGATTATGGAACCCGCTTTGACGTATTGTCCTGCAGACCTTTTGACACCAAGCCGCTTTGATTCACTATCGCGTCCGTTTTTTGCTGATCCACCTGATTTTTTATGAGCCATGATTTACTCCTTCTTAGCCGATGACGACTTTTTTTTAGCGGCTGGGCGGGACTGCGGTTTTTTCTTTGTCTCTGATTTGGGCTTTTCTGGACTTTTCGGCTTGCTTTTTTTCACTGCACTCTTTCTCTTCGAAGCAGCCCCTTTTTCTGTTTTTTTGGCTTTTTGAGTCTTTTCTTTTGGTTTCTGTTCTGCCTTTGCCCGGGGCTTCCCATAGACTATTTCCTCGATCCTTATTTTAGTCAGCTGCTGCCTGTGGCCGGTCTTTTTCTTATAACGCTTTCTTCTTTTTTTCTTGAACACAACGACCTTCCTGTCCCTAACATTCTCAAGGACTACAGCTTTGACAGAGGCATCTTTGACCAGAGGCGTTCCTATAACAGCCTTCCCGTTATCCTCGATCAGAAGAACTTCATCAAAAGTTATTTTTTGACCTTTATTCTTATCCAATTTTTCGATTTGAAGTACATCACCTTCTTTAGTTCTGTACTGTTTTCCGCCGGTTTTGATTACAGCAAACATCTTCACTACCTTACCTTTATATCAAATTGATTTTTTCAATGAAAAGTTTATTAAAATTAACATATGACTCTTCTTATGTCAATAGCCCAGAGGCTCTATTAAAATTTGCAACCTTTTTCCTCGCCGCAACGTACATAGATAGTGAGAGATGTTTTTAGACTAAAAACAAATGAGGAGAAAAGATGAACAAACTGACCAAAAATCAGGATCTGGTCCTGTTAGCCATTTGGAAACTGGCCGGGAACGCCTATATTGTTTCCATCAGGAAATATTTTAAAGAAATAACCGAAGAGACCATCAATACGGGCTCTCTCTGTAACACACTGACTTCATTGATCAAAAAGGGCTATATCGAATCAAAAGACAGCAAGCCTCTTGCTTACCCGGGAGGGCGCAGGAAAGTGCTGTACTTCTTAACACCTCTGGGAAAGAAAGCCTTGAATAATGCTTACAAAATTCAAAGACTGATCTGGGGCGATTTTGTTAAATCCAGCCTTTTATGAGGGAAAAATGAAAGAGAACAAAACATCTCCTCCAAAATTTGCAAAATGGATATTATCCCGACTATCGGTTTTCGAAAACAAGTTTGCCCTGAGCCATGTGATGGATGAAGAGTATGCGGAAATCCGCTCAAAACACGGGAAAATCAAGTCCTGGATATGGTGCTGGGCATTTATTCTTGAAATCGTGTATCAGTATGTCAAATATTCTCTCTCCGGGAGCGCCGGCATGCTAAAAAACCATGTTCGCACATATCTTAGAACGCTCTTCCGGCATAAGGTCTTTTCGCTGATAAATCTATTTGGTTTCGCATTCGGGATGACCTGTTTTATTCTCATTTTTCTTTATGTCCGTTATGAGACGAGTTATGAATCTTTTTTCGAGAATTCCGACCGGATATACAGAGTGATCAGTCAATCGCCCGGAAATATGTACATGGGGTCCGATTATTACGGCGTTTCTCCCACTCCTCTCGCCAGCACTCTGTCTGCTGAAATTCCTGAGATCGAATCCGCTGCCAAGACCGGGTTCCCACAAAATATCTGGATCGGTGAAAAGGAGCAAGGCTTTTATGCGCGGGTTTTGCATGCGGATGAAGAGTTCCTCAAGCTTTTTTCCATTAAGCTCATTGAAGGTAATAGAGCCACGGCTTTGGACGGTCCTGATAAGATACTGCTCAGTCAGAAGATTGAAGAAAGGTGTTTCCGTGGTGAAAATCCTGTAGGAAGAACTATCCTTGATACATTGACAGTAACAGGAGTTTTCGAAAATTTGCCTGAAAATTCTCACTTCCGATTTGATTGTATCGTGTCCTTTGTGAATCTCTTTCCGGTCGACAGTCGCGAAGAGACTCTGGCCGATTGGGATAACACATCTTTTTTCACCTATATCAAATTGACAGAGGGAAGCGATCCCCGGCGACTCGGTGAAAAAATCGGCACGATCGTAAAAAAATATGATGAAGAAAGCAAAGATAACATATACTTCCTGCAGCCGCTAACCAAAATCCATCTGAATCCTCATATTAATTTCGAATACTCTCAGACCAATGACATGAAATATATCTATCTTTTCACCTCCATTGCTTTCCTTATCTTGATCATTGCCTCTATCAATTATATGAACCTCTCAACGGCCAGGGCTTCGCTTCGGGCAAAAGAGATCGGAGTGAGGAAGGTCGTCGGAGCACAGAGAACTCAGCTCATCCGGCAGTTCATGACCGAATCCGTTATGCTGTCGGGACTGGCACTGTGTCTTGCACTTATTTTTGCCTGGCAGCTTCTCCCCACTTTCAGCTCATTTGTCGAACGAAATATTAAAATCAGAGCTCTTTTTGAATGGAGCATGTTAGCCGAATTGGGTGCTATCGTTTTACTTATCGGACTGGCTGCCGGGCTCTATCCTGCGCTTTACCTTTCTTCTTTCCGGCCGGTCAGTATCATCAAGGGAATTACGGCCCGATTAACCGCGAAAGGACGTTTGAGAAGCGTTCTGGTTGTTTTCCAATTCTGTATGACAGTTGTCCTCATCACATCGTGCTTCATGGTATACAAACAAATGAAGTATCTCCGGACTAAAAATCTAGGATTCAATAGGGAAAATATCGTTATTGTAAGGGTTACTGATCCAGGTATCCAAAAAAATCTTCAGGCTTTTAAAAATGAACTCAGGAACTATACCGGCATCATCGGAGTGGCGGCCTCAAACAGCTATCCCACAAGAATCGGGTCCGGATTTACAGGAACCTATCAGGATGACAGTGGAGCTGAGGTTTCTTTTCATACGCACTGGTTTTCGGTTGACTATAACTTTCTCGATCTTTATGAAGCGGAAATCATTCAGGGCCGCAACTTTTCTGAGACCTTCGGAACGGATAGCCAGGAAGCCGTCATAGTCAATGAAGCTTTCGTAAAGCAGGCAAACTGGAAGGATCCGCTTGGTAAAAAAATCCGCACTCATTCTGGCGAAGAAGCAAGGATCGTTGGGGTGATCAAGGATTTCAACTATCATTCCCTTCGCCTGGATATAAAACCGCTGATAATCCAGTGTGACCCTGATTATGTCTATCATGTCTCTATTCGGATCCGTGGACATAATATTCCCGGTACCATTGCTCATATCAAAAATACCTACAACAAGTTTATGACGACGTACCCTTTCGAGTTCCACTTTCTGGACGATATCTATAACCAAATGTACAGAGGAGAGCAGAAACTGGGGATCCTGTTCGGCCTGTTTTCGATCATCGCTCTTTTGATCGCCTGCTTAGGCTTGTTCGGTATGGCATCGCATGCCTGCGAACGCCGCACAAAGGAGATCGGGATCCGCAAGGTCCTGGGGGCTTCGATATCCAATATCCTGGGTATTCTTATGAAGGATTTCGCCCTTTTGATCGTGGTCGCCAATCTCATTGCCTGGCCTATCGCCTACCTAATCATGAGCAAGTGGCTGAACGGTTTTGTCTACAGAACAGGAATCGGTGCGGGCATCTTCCTGCTGTCAGGAACTGTAACTCTTCTGGTCGCAGTCCTGACTGTGAGTTTCCACTCTGTGCGGACTGCAAATGCCAATCCTTCCGTTTCACTGCGTTATGAATAGAGCCAATTGAACCACTCGCACTTTAGCGGATCGACCTAATTGGCAATGACAGCTTTAAGCGTAATAAAGACTAAGGCATTTCTCTTGACAATGTCTCTGCTATTTTCTAATTTAGTAAAGATAATTCAGGGCGGTTAGCTCAGCGGAAGAGTACCGGCCTTACAAGCCGGGTGTCACTGGTTCGAATCCAGTACCGCCCACCACTACGTTTTTGAGATCCGGGAGATATTTATTGACTTGAGTGAAGATTTTATTATAATTCTCTTTTAAAGTTACGCCAGCGTGAGCGAATAATTTTTATGTACTATGGAAAATAAAACTGCCTCTGCAGAAAGAAAACTCCAAAAAAAGGTCAGCGAACTGCAGGGTAAGAATTTAGAACTTGAAAAAGAACTTCAAAAGTTAAAACAAACATTCAATACGCTTCTCGATGCCATCCCTGACATTATCTACTTAAAAGATAATAACCTCAGAAACCTGATTATCAATAGAGCTTTTGCTGATTTTGTAGGCCTGAAAAAAGAAGAAATTATCGGAAAAAAGGACGAAGAGTTCCTTAATGCAAGCCTGGCAGAACAATGCAGAATAAGTGATGAAGAGGTGCTAAAAAAAAGAACTTTGGTCAATGTAGATGAAAAAAGTGGTGACGATGCGGAGGAAGTTTTCTATTTCAACACCTTAAAATCACCCATATTCGACGAAAAAGGAAACATAAACGGACTTGTCGGCATTAGCAGAGACCTTACCGTCATTAAAACAAAAGAAGAACAAATTAAAAAATCCCTGAAAGAAAAAGAAGTGCTCCTGAAGGAGATCCATCACCGTGTCAAAAACAACATGCAGATCATATCAAGCCTTCTCAATCTTCAAGCACAGAGCATACAGGACAAGGATATAAAACAGATATTCAACCAGTGCCGAAGCAGAATAAAAGCCATGTCTTTAGTGCATGACAAGCTCTATAGGTCCAGCTCATTGGCAAAAATAAATTTTTCCAATTATGTAGAGACACTGGTCACACATCTTATGTCTGTAAACAAGACTTTTGAAAATAACATCAAAATGCACTTTGATATGGATGAGATATATATAGACATAAATGAGAGCATTCCCCTGGGACTCATAACGAATGAACTGGTATCAAACTCTCTTAAACATGCCTTTCCTCCTCAAAGCCTGTTCAATAATATAAATAAAGAGCCGAAAAGAGTATCCATAAGTATTAAAAAGAAAAAGGATACAAATGCAGAATTGACAGTTAAAGACAACGGTGTAGGGCTTCCCAAAAACTTTGAAGAAAAATCCAAGAATTCCTTGGGAATGAATTTAGTCATGGATCTTGTGAAACAGATAAAAGGAGAAATAAAAATAGACGGTTCAGATGGAAGTTGCTTTAAAGTAATCTTTTCTCTCTAGATTCATCTTTATAAACACATGCACTTTTTTATTGAAATATATAGGGATTTTTTGTACCTTATTCCATGCTTCCCGACTATCCTGAAAAATATTTAAATGCTTTTAGATAAACAAGGAAACCGACTCCCGGATTTTTTCATTGTAGGAGTTGCCCGATCAGGAACGACCGCCCTTTATTCTTTACTAAAAAAAAATCCCCGAGTCTTTATGCCCCAAGAAAAAGAACCCATGTTTTTCCTCTGTTGGAATCAACCGAAATTCCTCAAATTCATAGGAGAAAATAAAAAAGCCAAAACCAATTTTACGATCAGCAATCTCGAAGAGTATAAAAAAACATTTAAAAAAGCGAGAAAAAATCAAGTCCTAGGAGAAGGATCTACCTGGTATCTTTATGCACATGAGACAGTGATCCCTAATATAAAAAAACTCTATGGGAAAAAGTATGATTTGATAAAAATAATTATTTTACTCCGGGATCCAGTGCAGAGAGCCTGGTCACATTATTGGAAAAAAGTCACTCAAGGGAATGAATATCTTCCTTTTTCAGAGGCTGTAGATAAAAACACCATCAAACGCCGCTTAGAAGAAGGATCCATTCCAAGCTATGATTATATAGGTTTTGGACATTACTACAGCCAAGTAAAAGCTTATATGAATAATTTTTCAAAGGTAAAAATAATGCTTTTTGAAGAATTTATAAAAAATCCTAATGAAACAACAAAAGAAATACTTCAATTTCTCGGGATAAATAAAACAGTGAACATAAAGAAAACTAAATACACAAACCCGGGTGGTGTTCCAAGAAATTTTGCTTCTTCTATCATAGACAAACTGATTTTCAAACCAGGTAAATGGAGGGCCTCTATCAAACATATCCTTCCATTTGGAACGAGAAGAGATCTCAAGAATCTTCTCAGGAATATAATATATAAAAAAAAGGAACTGCCGTCTAAATACAAAAAAATGTTACACTATGAATATGAAGAAGATATACACAAGTTAAAACAGCTCATAAACAAAGATCTGACTCAATGGATGGCTGAGAGATGAAAATAGGCTTGATTTCTTCTTCCGGAGGACATTTTTCAGAGCTTCTCTGTCTCAATTCTCTATGGAGCCAGTACAATCATTTTTGGGTGTCTTTTCCTTCATACGATACAAAAACTCTTTTAAACAAAGAGGTTTTCTATCATGGATATCATCCCACAAATAGAAACATAATAAATTTTTTTCGCAATCTTATTCTCGCATTTAAAATTATACTCAAAGAGAAACCAACTGTCCTCATATCCACAGGAGCAGGAATATGTGTACCGTTTTTTATTTTGGGAAAGCTGTTTTTCATTAAAACTATTTATATTGAATCAATGGCAAGGGTTCATAGTCTTTCTCTTTCCGGAAAATTAGTGTACTTCCTGGCAGACATTTTTATTGTGCAGTGGCCACAGCTTGCCGCTTTTTATAAAAGAGCTGTTTATAAAGGACAAATCATTTGAAACTATTTGTAACCGTAGGAGCAGAAAAGTTATCTTTTAATAGGCTACTAAAAATTGTAGACCAATATGTATTTTCAGGCATTTTCCCGAATGACACCTTCATTCAAATCGGGCATTCCTCCTATCATCCGAGGTATTGTTCATACTGCAGATTCCTCGATTACTATGATATGGAAGATATAATTGCAGGCTCTGATGTAATCTTATCACATGCGGGAATGGGAACAGTTATTCTGTGTTTAAAACATGGAAAAATCCCTATCCTTTTTCCGAGAAAAGTCTGTTTCAGGGAACATGTTGATGACCATCAATCAATATTTGCACAGACCATGTCGAAAAAAGGCATAGTGTTGACTGCTTTCTCTCCTGAACAACTACAAAGAATATATTTGAACTTCGAGCGCTTTTCTAAATCCTTAAAACCAAATGTCAACAGAAACAAAAATAAAGATCTGTTCTCGTATCTAAAAAGAATATTAACAGACTTTTCAGTACCCAGAGGCGGAAATAATGGATATTGAATTTTTACTAAAAAATTCAATCAGTATGCTGCTCAAAAGAAAAATTAAATTTCAATTCGACCGCATCCCCATGGAATCTCATCCTCTTTCATGGGAAAAAGCCAAGAATCTGTTTTTTATAGGAATAAACAGACTGCTCCCTATAAGCCATACCCTTGGATATCCTTATATGGCTCATATCTCCCCTTCGGGAGTCTGTAATCTGAGATGTGAAGTATGTCCCGCTCATAATCCGGAAACAAAAGGCAAGAGCCTCCTCCCCTATCAGACTTATAAAAAATTCATCGATGAGGCAGGAGAATACTTGATATACGTCATACTCTGGAGCTGGGGAGAACCCCTTTTAAATCCTGACATATACAAGATGATTCAATACGCGCGGCAAAAGAACATCCTCACTGTCACCAGCACTAATTTAAATAAATTTTCTCAAACAAGCGCTCAAAAACTTGTTGAATCCGGACTGGACGCTCTTATTATTGCTGCAGACGGAGCCACTCAAGAAACATATTCCAGATACAGAAAGGGAGGCAAGTTGGAGAAAGTACTATCCCATACACGTGAAATCGTTGAAGCAAAGAAAAAATCCGGAAGCAGCAAACCTTTTCTTAACCTGCGTATGATCATTTCCAAGGATAATGAAAACGAAATGGATGAATTCAGGCGAATCGCCGGGGATCTGGGCGTAGATATGGTCAGTTTTAAGGCCTTCTCTACCCGGCAGTCAGGTTATTATGATTCAAAACTTGACAGAAAGTACGCCCCGATCCAAAAAAAATATCGCTGGTACAGCTACAGAAAAGGATTTAAAGTCAGTCGCAAGACGAAAAAGTACTGGTGCCGTTTCCCCTGGACTAAACCGACCCTATTCCCTGACGGAATGATTATAAGCTGTGAATTTGATTTCAAGTATGAACATCCTTTCGGAAATATAAACGAAAAAACATTTGATGAGATCTGGTTAAGCCCTGAAGCGGCGGATTTTAGAAGAAAGTTTCAGAAAAATAGAGATGCTTTTGACTTTTGCAAAGACTGTGTCTATGACTTTAAACTCATTCCTGGATGTGTTTTAGAATGGGAATTCATTGAAGATGACAGATAAAGAACCTCTGAATCCACATCCCTTTTCCGGAATATCCGTAATTATCATCACCTATAACGAAGAAGAAAACATAAAAGACTGTCTCAACTCCTTGTTTAAGCTGGATTATCCAAAGGAGAGGTATGAGGTTATTGTCGTTGATTCATCAACTGATTCAACTCCGGAGATCGTTTCTGAATATAAAAATGTGAGACTTATAAAGAGCAGGAAAGGATTCAGCCAGCAGAGAAATACAGGATGGAATCATGCTGTTTTTAATATAATCGCATTTATCGATGCAGACACGATCGTTCCCTCAGAATATTTAAAAGTCATCAATAAAGCATTTAAGAACAAGGAAACAGCCGCTATTGGAGGAAATGCATATCCTCCTGAAAATACCAACCGTTTCGGCATTTGGGCCGCCTGTGTAGGGCATCCTGCAGGAGGCGCTATGGGATTTAAAGCGAATATGAAAAAAGGCCAAAAAAAGCCTCACTTCCTTCCGGGCTGTAATTTCGCTTTCAGAAAAAAAATTTTGGACACTGTCAATGGTTTTAATCCAGAATTTTACGATGGAGGAGAGGATGTCGATATCTCCCGCAGGATGCAAGAAAGAGGATTCTCCCTCGAATACATCCCTGACCTGACCGTGTATCATAAACCCAGAAACAGCTTAAAAAAATATATTCTGTGGAATAGAGGAGTCGGTAAAACCAAATTCAATTTAACGCATCCATCCCTATTAAGAATCATCTTTCAACCGAGTTTCCCGTTATGGAGCTTGCTTCTCATCCTACTCGTTCTTTTACTGGTCAATCAGCCCATTATCCTGGCTGCTCTGGCCGTACTGGGTTGGATTTTCTATCTGATGACATTGTGTCTATTTGCCAATCCCTATCCTCATTTATTAAAGCAGAGGAAAAAAATAGGTATCAGCTTATTTTCTGTTCTTATCATTGTTCCTTTCCTGATTTACCTCCGCCAGGTTTCTATAAACATAGGACAGCTTAGAAAATGGAGGCTTATGAGGAAAAAGCGGGAACTCCTTTGAAAGCAAGCGCTGAGAAAAACGAAGTAGAATGGCGTTAAAAATCTGAAGGGAGCACAGGCCATATCTGAATTTCATATCGGCTTGCCTAAAAGGTAAAAAATGGCGATTAAAATGAAGGTAAAAACAAACAAAGACATTCCAGTTGTCTTTTTTGCCAAAAACATGTATATCCATAAAAGCAGAATAAAAATGGACATCGCCATTTTTTATGAATAGGTCAGGTGAATTGACTGGAATAGGAGTGTGTGATAAACATAGGTTCGGTATTTTATTAAGACGGGTTCTTTAAAAGAGCAAGAAGAGTCCTTTGGAGCTGGCAAATGGAATACACACTAGTGACATATTTTACTCAAACCGGGAACACCAAAAAAGTGGCAGAGGCTATATACAATAACATAGAGGGTGACAAACAAATAATGCCTATCAGTGAAGTCCAAAAACAAGACATAGAAGACTACGACCTTATCTTTATCGGATTTCCGGTCCACTCCCACGGTGTGCCGTTTGCTGTGGAGACATTTATAAAAAAAATCCCAAGGGATAAAAAAATAGCCTTTTTTTCAACTCACGGTTCTCTAACCGGAGGCAGACTTTCAAGAGAAGCTATTGAACACGCTTCAGTCCTTGCTTCTAGAGCAAGACTTCTGGGGACCTTTTCCTGCAGAGGAAAAGTCTCCTTAAGAGCGTTGGAAACTCTAGAAAAATCCCCTGAACACAGGGCCTGGACTGATATGGCTGCCTCTGCCAGCACCCATCCGGATGAACACGACCTTATTGAAGCCGCATCCTTTGCCAATTGGATAATAACACTGGCATCTCAGGATTGACAGTCGAAAATTCTCCCCCTTACTCTGTCACCACTTCCCATCCATTTGGAATTCAGCTCCATCCAGCCAAAAACCTGATTTTGTGACTGAATCATGCTGGGCCTGTAAAAGGTCATAATGGAACTTCTCTTCTTCAGATATTTCCATAAATATTTTTTTGGCTACAGGATCATCCGTGTTTCCCGCCGCCTCATTGAAATACTTAATGGCTTCGCTTTCAAGCTGCATGCCTATGCTTAAAGCCTCTGTCTCCACTTTTCCTGTTCTCTCCTTCATTCTCAGTTTGAGCTTTTCCACCAGGGGAGCCTCTCCTGCGAGATCACTCTCACCAACGTAATCTTTCCAGCCTTCTCCGCCCAATATTTTACTGAACAATTTCCCGAAAATCTCCAGATGCCTTGATTCTTCCCCTGCCAAAAATTGGAACATTTTTTTGCCGCTCTCATGCTCCGTAATATCCGCAGCATGATTGAAAAATTTTCGGCCGTTTATCTCCAGCACTATGGCGCCTTTAATGGCATCTTTTATCTGCTGACTGATCTCAGACATAAGTATTCTCCTTTTTTTGCTTTTTTGCTTTCATGCATTCAGAACAAATTCCATAATAATAGACCTGACATTCCTTGATGCAATGGCCATCAATCTCATTCATTTCTATCTTTTTCTCAGGATATATATCAATTATTCTCCCGCATTCTTTGCAAAAGAAATGGTCATGTGGTTTTGTGTACGGATCAAAATTGACTTTATCAAACCCTATGCTCAATTGCTTTATCTCTTGAGTCTCATTTAATATCTTAAGAGTGTTATAGACTGTCGCAAAAGATATCATTGGATACTTTTTCTTTACCTCTTCGTACAGGTCCGCAGCTGACGGGTGTTTTTGATTTCCTTCAAGATGCTCTATGATCGCAAGCCTCTGAAGGGTCAGCTTGAATCCCTTTGATTTAAGATTATTCAGACAGTCTGTAACACTTCTCATAACAAACACTCCAATCCTATTTTATTTTAAAATCCCTCATTTATCAATAACCATTTTAATTTAATAACAGTTACTCCATAAGAGGTCAACCTGATATGATCGGGCTCGCCTTGGGATCCATCGGATTTATTCTGGAGGCTAAAGAAAACAAGAACGGATAACTCTGATTCATGTGCTTCATGTAGCACAACCAGGCTGTCGTTATTTTGGAATAAGCCCTTTTTAAGTCAATAGCCAGGTGTTTGTAGTCTTCTTCTGGTAAAGATTTCAATTGATTCCCTCTGTATTCAAGTTCTTCTGAAAGATGGAAAACAGCCCAGAGAAGGTCTGTAAAATCCTCGTGCTCTAAAAGATTCGGATTTTCCAGTAAACGCAAGAGGAAAGGGCGTTTGCTCAAAAGATAATCCTTGAGCTGGCATAGTTTTTCCTTGTCTATTTTTATACGGAAATCAAACTTTTTAGCCGCAGATTCAGCCCCCTTAAAGTCCTTTTTCTTCCACTCTTTTGTAACTTTCAACCTCTCAGCAAGGTCATCCGAATTTTCAACAAATTCGTTAAACCTATTCAGAAGATTCAGCCCCACTTCACTGAAAAAACTACCGATAACCATATTCATTTTTTTCCTTAAAGCCTGTTTCTCTTTTCTGGCAAGTACGCGCTCGATAAAAAGGACGACTAAAAGAACATCAAGAAAAAGAAATCCAAAGTCTCCGATCATATATAAGAAAATATGATGGAGATCGCGGAATATGAGATAGTGCAGTGTGTAAGTAAGCGCAGATGCCGTTATAAAAATAAGGCTTACCATAAAAGTCCAGCTGAATATTTTTTTCATTTTTGTTCTCTCCCCATTCTGACTATTCTTAATAAATTATTCCGTCTTTATTAAAGACTCTCCCAATTTCTTTCCAACCTTTCTTACTGAGTCCAACTCATCTTCATCTGGGATGTACTTTATTTTTAGACCTTCAAAAGGAATATCCCATTTGAGTTCTGCGAAGACTCTTTCTATTTCTCCCACCGCTTGACCTCCCCATCCAAAAGAACCAAAGGCAAAACCAATCCTTTTTCTCGGCCTCAGTCCTTTGAGGTAAGTGAGAAATTCACCAACCGATGGAAGCATCCCGTTATTAAGAGTGGGGGAGCCGATCAGGACCAGACGGGATCTGAGGACGTCTGTTATGACATCGGATATATGATCCTTCTTAAGATTTCTCACCGTGACTTCTACTCCAGCATCATATAATCCTCTCTCTAGCATTTGGGCCATTTTTTTGGTAGAACCCCACATCGAATCATAAACCACAAGTCCTTTATTGTCCGCTTCATAACTGGACCATTTCTTGTATTGTTTGACTATCTCAGGTATATGGGACCTCCATATGAGTCCGTGACTGGGACAGATCATTTCTATTTTGAGTTGAGAAACCACTTCCATGGCGCTTTTGACCTGATCGCCATAGGGCATAACAATATTACCGTAATATTTAGCCGCCTCCTCCTCCACAATGTCCCAACCAATCTCGTCTGCATATCTTTCTGAGCTGGCAATGTGCTGTCCAAAAGCATCGTTTGAAAACAGTATCTTTTCCTCCGGAAGATATGTGACCATATTATCAGGCCAATGAACCATTGGGGTGTGTATAAAATTCAAAGACCTTTTCCCGATTTTTATAGACTCTCCTGACGAAACGACCCGAAAATTCCAATCCTTTTTGTAATGCCTGCGCAAGCCCTTTTCTCCCTGAGTCGATGTGATGACAGCTGCATTAGGTGTGTATTCGAGCATCTTTGGAATGGAGCCGGAATGATCCATTTCAACATGATTGGATAAGATAATATCTATTTTTGAAGGATCGATTATCTTCTTGATCCTTTCCAGCATTTCGTCAAAAAGATAGTGCTTGACCGTATCAACAAGAACGACCTCTTCATCCAAAATCAGATAGGCATTATATGTTGAGCCGCGCTGGGTCAAATAACCGTGAAAATCACGCAGATCCCAGTCAATTCCCCCTACCCAATAAATATTATCTCTGATCTTATTGTTTTTCATCGTATTTTACACAAGTTCAAAGGCATCTTTATCCGCACCGCAGACAGGGCAAACCCAATCATCGGGAAGGTCTTCAAATGCCGTCCCTGGTTCTATTCCGTTATCCGGGTCTCCTTCACTGGGATCATAGATATAACCACAGACTGAACACTTATACATTTTCATTTTTTTCTCCTTTAATCTTTATCTTTTTATTCTTACAATCCTTGCAAACACCTTTAAAGTAACCATATACTTCCTTTATTTTATTTCCACCGATATTTTCCTTTTCAAAACCATCATATTCTGTATCAAGGTTAATGATTCTTCCGCATTTTTCGCAAAAAAAATGGAAATGAGAAGATATATCTCTATCATAATAGACCTCTTTTCCAGTAATAAACAAAGGTCTTATCAGTCCTTTTTTTCGAAAAATATCCAGTGTATTGTATACAGTTGTCAAGGAAATCGTCGGGATCTCTTTTTTTATGGCTTTGAATATCTTTTCTGCCCTGAAATGGGTTTTTTTGTTTTCA
Source organism: uncultured Eubacteriales bacterium (assembly GCA_964456985.1). Classification (GTDB taxonomy): domain Bacteria; phylum Acidobacteriota; class Aminicenantia; order Aminicenantales; family Aminicenantaceae; genus WJMT01. The sequence goes on along the minus strand of CAYWDH010000004.1, from coordinate 56,275 downwards.
AGATAATTTAAGATTTTTAATCTTATGTATGTTGGCTTTATGTCTTTCTTTTCCAGTATTATTTGTAACTGTTTTAAATTTGTATTCATTTTAATTTGTATGATACTTGTTCCTTAACATCTTGTCAATGTTTCTCCAAGAAATCACTTGCTTATTCACAAAACCAAGGAGGAAAAGGGAGTTTTTCTTTGACCTGAATAGCTTCATATGATATAAAAATGTCTAAAATCACATGTGACTTAATGCAAAAAGGTACTCTCATACTTGAAGACAGCACAGAGTTCAGAGGAACCTCTTTTGGCAGCCCCCTTTCCACATCAGGTGAACTCGTTTTTAATACCGGCATGGTGGGTTATAATGAATCTTTGACTGATCCCAGCTACAAAGGTCAAATACTTGTCCTGACTTACCCCTTGATCGGAAATTACGGAGTGCCTTCAAAACAAAGAAAAAACAATTTACATATATACTTCGAATCCGAAAAAATCCATGTCTCAGGTCTTATCGTTTCAGATTATTCACATGAATTCCACCACTTCGGTGCAGCCCAAAGTCTGTCATCCTGGTTAATGAAAGAAAATATACCTGCCTTGACCGGAATAGACACCAGGGCGTTGACTAAAATCCTAAGAGAAAGAGGGACCATGCTTGGTAAGGTCATCCTTGACGGAGATGTGGACTTTTATGACCCTGATAAAGACAACGTTGTGGATAAAGTGAGCGTAAGAGAGCCTGTTGAATACAATAAAAAGGGGACCATTAAACTGATCGCCATTGACTGCGGTATCAAAAACAGTATTATCCGAAGCTTTATAAAAAGAGACTGCTGTGTTCTAAGGGTTCCGTATGATTATGACTTCTTTTCTCATTCTTTTGACGGGGTTGTTATTTCAAACGGCCCGGGCAATCCAAAAATGGTCAAACAAGCCATTGGAAGAGTAAAGAAATGCATTGAAAAAGAGATTCCTGTTTTTGGAATATGCCTGGGAAATCAGATCCTGGCCTTAGCTGCGGGAGCGAATACCTATAAACTAAAATATGGGCACAGGAGTCAAAACCAGCCCTGTCTCCAGGCAGGAACCAGACACTGCTATATCACATCACAAAATCACGGCTTTTCTGTTGACACAGAGACCCTTCCCCCTGACTGGCTTCCATGGTTTACAAACATCAATGATAATACGAACGAAGGAATCAAACACAGAACACGTCCTTTTATGTCAGTCCAATTCCATCCTGAACATTCGCCCGGACCAGTGGATACGGAATTTCTTTTTAATGAATTCTTAGAGGTCTTAAAGCCTTGAAAAAAGTCCTTCTGCTCGGGAGCGGTGCACTGCAAATAGGCCAAGCCGGAGAATTCGATTACTCCGGAAGTCAGGCCATCAAAGCTCTTAAAGAGGAACAGATCACCGTCATCCTTATCAATCCGAATATCGCCACTATCCAGACATCCGATTATCTGGCAGATAAGATATATTTCCTCCCCGTAACTCCTTATTTTGTAGAGAAAGTGATCCAGAAAGAAAATCCCGATGGAATCCTCCTCAGTTTCGGAGGACAAACCGCGCTCAACTGTGGAGTGGAACTTTACAAAAAAGGAATTCTTGAAAAATACAGGGTCAAAGTCCTGGGCACATCTATAATATCTGTCATGGATTGTGAGGACAGAAAATTTTTTTCCAAACGCCTTAACAAGATAAGGTTAAAAATTCCAAGGAGCATTGCTGTTGACTCATTGGAACAGGCCCTTGAAGCAGCAAAAAAAATCGGGTACCCAGTGATCGCAAGAGTCGCCTATGCACTGGGAGGCTTGGGTTCAAGCCTTTCCTTCAATGAACAAGACCTCAGGAGGAAGGTACTCAAAGCTTTTTGCTTTACCCCCCAGATCCTGATTGAAGAATATCTTGAGGGATGGCAGGAGATCGAATACGAAGTGGTTAGAGACAAGCAGGATAACTGCATAACCGTGTGTAATATGGAAAATTTTGACCCGATGGGCATTCACACCGGAGAGAGTATCGTGGTTGCTCCATCACAAACCCTTAATGACTACGAATACCATAAACTGAGAAAAATCTCCATCCAGGTCATACGCCATCTGAACATTATCGGTGAATGCAACATCCAATTCGCACTTAACAAAAACACCGGAGAATACAGGATCATTGAAGTCAATCCCCGGTTATCCCGAAGCAGCGCGCTGGCCTCCAAAGCGACTGGATATCCGCTCGCATTCATCGCTGCCAAGCTCGCACTGGGTTATTCTCTCACAGACCTCCCCAACTCCATCACAAAAACAACAAAAGCATGTTTTGAACCAGCCCTGGATTATGTAGTAGTCAAAATACCGAGATGGGACCTGACTAAATTCAAACGTGCGTCAAAAAAAATCGGAAGTGAGATGAAAAGCGTGGGCGAAGTGATGGCCATAGGAAGAAATTTTGAGGAAGCTTTGCAAAAAGCCCTGAGAATGCTGCAGGTAGGGATGTACGGCCTGGTATGTAATGACATACATTTCAAAGACCTGAAAAAAGAACTTAGAAATCCCACTGATAAACGGATATTTGCCATAGCCGAAGCCATAAATACATTTCCTATTAAGGAAATCCAGAGGCTCACCAAAATAGATCCCTGGTTTTTATATAAAATAAAAAATATTGTTGACCTCCATCGAAAACTGAGCGGTTTGACAATCCATCATCTTCCCAAAGAGCTTCTCCTCCTCAGCAAAAAGCTCGGTTTCTCTGACAAGCAGATCTCACTGATATTTGAAAAAGAAGAACTGGATATCCGTGAGCTGAGAAAAAAATTCTCTCTTTGTCCGTCTGTCAAACAGATCGACACGCTCGCTGCCGAGTATCCTGCCCGGACGAATTATCTATACCTCACGTACAACAGCAGCGAAGACGACATCGAATTCAACGACAAGGATAATGTCATTGTTCTTGGTTCAGGCTCCTATAGAATCGGCTCCTCTGTTGAATTCGACTGGTGCTGCGTGAATACAGTCATAAGCCTCAGCTCTCTTGGATATAAAACCATTATGATCAACTACAATCCGGAAACAGTCAGCACTGACTATGACATCTGCCACCGTCTTTATTTCGACGAATTAAGCTTTGAAACCGTGGCGGATATCTATGAAAAAGAAGATCCAATGGGGATCATCCTTTCCATGGGGGGGCAGATCCCCAATAATATTGCCACCAAATGCGCTCAATACGGAATCAATGTTCTGGGCACTTCACCTCAGAACATAGATAATGCGGAAAACCGCCATAAATTTTCCTCACTCCTGGATAAGCTCGGTATAGACCAGCCTGAATGGAAAGAGCTCACCAACATTGATGAAGCTAAAAATTTTGCCCAAAGTGTAGGGTATCCCGTCCTCATCAGGCCAAGTTATGTTTTAAGCGGGGCTGCTATGTCCGTGGCTTTACATGACAGTGAATTAGTGGGCTACCTGCAAAGAGCATCTGCGGTCAGCCCTGAATACCCTGTCATCATCAGCAAATTCATTGAAAATGCCAAAGAAATAGAACTTGACGGAGTGGCAAAAAAAGGAGAACTTTTTGTTTACGCCATATGTGAGCATGTTGAAAATGCCGGTGTGCATTCCGGAGATGCCACTATGGTTCTCCCCCCTCAGAGGACCTATTTGGAAACGACACGCAGGATGAAAAAGGTCACAAGAAAAATCGTTAAAGCCTTGGAGATAAACGGGCCGTTCAATATCCAGTTCATAGCCAAAGATAATATGGTTAAAGTCATCGAATGCAACCTGCGCGCCTCAAGGTCCTTCCCTTTTGTCTCAAAAATATTCAAACTCAATTTTGTTGAACTGGCAACAAAGCTCATAATGGGAATCAACCTCCCAACGATCAATAAATCCTGCTTTGAGCTGGATTATGTGGGAGTGAAAGCCCCTCAATTCTCATTCACCCGTATAAAGGGGGCTGATCCTGTGCTCAGCGTTGAGATGGCATCAACAGGAGAGGTGGCCTGCATCGGGGATAGTTTTGAAGAAGCGTTTTTAAAAGCATTGCTTTCTGTGGGGTATGACTATCCGAAAAGGAACATTCTGCTCTCCACAGGACCTTTTGAAAGCAAGGCCCTGTTTTTACCCCAGGCAAAAAGGCTCAAGGATCTGGGATTCAATCTGTACGCTACACGGGGCACAGCTGACTATCTCCAGTATAACGGTATTGAATCCAAAGTACTGAACTGGCCTCTCCAAAGAAGAGAACCGAACATACTATCCTTTATCGAGCAGAGAAAACTCGATCTCATCATTAATATTCCTAAGAGTATTGAAGAAGAGGAGCTGACAAACGATTATATAATAAGAAGAAGATCAGTCGATTTCAATATTCCCATAATCACAAACCTTGAGTTCGCTGAACGCTTCATCGACGCTATTTCAAAGCTCGAACTGAGTGATCTGGCGGTTAAGTCCTGGGATGAATACTGACCTGGACCAGAGACAACACTATGAGAGGATTTAAAGACTATAAAACTTATAAGATAAGTTGACTTTTCTCAATTAACGAGTATCTTATAATATAGCCAAAGAAAATGAATCAAGATCCTTCACAAACAGCCGAAAGAACGAAAGTCCTGGTCGTTGAGGATGAAATCATAGTAGCCAGAGATATCTGTAATATGCTTCAAAGTCTAGGTTATAAAGCCATCGGTGTGACCTCCACGTCAGAAGAAGCTATTAGAACAGCAAAAAAGAAATCTCCGCATATTGTTCTCATGGATATTATGCTCCAGGGAAAAATGAATGGAGTGGAGGCTGCTGATTTTATCTATACACAGCTTAATATACCTATTGTCTACCTCACTTCATATGCTGATGAAAATACCATTCAAAGGGCCAAAAAAACAGAACCTTTCGGTTATCTCTTAAAACCATTTGAGGAACGCGATCTGCAGACAACGATTGAAATCGCTCTTTATAAATTTTCCATGGAAAGAAAGCTCAAGAGAAGGGAAAAGTGGTTGTCCACAATCCTTAAAAACATAGGAGACGGAGTCATTGCAACGGATGAACTGGGAAGAGTTAATTTTATAAATAAACAGGGGGAAGAAATAACCGGCTGGAAACTTGGAGATGCATGTAATAAAAATCTAAAGAAAATTTATCCCATATACAGTGAAAAAACAGACAGTCCCCTAAAAATACCCACACAAGAATTATTAAATGGAAAAAGGACCCGAATCCATCATGAAGTCATACTTCGCTCAAAATCTGGAGCCAAAGTCCCTATTTACCAAGACATCAATCCTACCCTGGGTGTAGAGGGTCGGACAACAGGCCTGGTGGTCACTTTCTCAGACATCACCCAGCGTAAAAAGGCAGAAGGAGAAATAAAAAAGAGCTTGGAAAATCAGAGAAAGGCTTTGGAAGGGGTTGTTAAGGCCATGGCCTACACCATAGAAACAAGAGACCCTTACACAGCCGGCCATCAACGACGAGTCACAAATTTGGCGGTAAAAATCGCAAAACAAATGGAACTTGATAAGGATAAGATAGAGGGAATACGCATGGCAGGCACACTCCATGATATAGGAAAAATCAATATCCCTGCTGAAATACTGAGCAAGCCGGGTAAAATTTCAGGAGTGGAGTACAATATAATCAAAACCCATCCTAAGGTGGGCGCCGATATCCTTAAAACCATCGAGTTTCCATGGCCTATTTCTAACATCGTGAGACAGCACCACGAACGAATGGACGGAAGCGGGTATCCGGATGCACTTACAGGGAAGGAAATCCTCATCGAAGCAAGGGTCCTGGCAGTGGCCGATGTTATAGAAGCCATGGCATCTCACCGGCCCTATAGAGAAGCCTTGACTCTAGAAGAAGCTTTAGATGAAATCAAAAATAATAAAGGAACTCTCTATGATAAAAAAGTATCTGAGGCAGCTCTAAAAGTCTGCACTGAAGAGGGCTTTGATTTTGATTGATTCCGGATCCAAAAATTGAACGGCTATGAATAAATTCTCTGTTTCTCTACTGTTAGTGGGTTCCTTAGTCTTTGCCGTCGGCGGTCTCGTGGGTTTTTTTATTCTTTTCATTCCTGACTTTAATATATACTGGCTTATCCTGTCCCCTATCATCCTTGCCTTTTATGAAGCCCCTGCTGTTTTACTGTACCGGCTCTATAAAAAAAACAAAAAAAAGATCGAATGATTTTTTTCCTTTCCGGACTATTCATAGCGGAGGCATTCAACAATATCCAGCTTCATAGCCCTCAGTGCGGGCGTTAATCCGGCTACAAAGCCTGCGGCCACCATAAAAAAAGCAGTGATCATAGATGTGATTATGGAATTCTCGGGTGAAAAAAGCATCATAAGCTGGGGATTCTGTGTTCTTAGGGCTTCTACAAGAACGGATAAACCAGCATTCAGCCCTAGTCCGATCCCTAATCCGATCAGCCCTCCGATAAAAATCAAGGTAAACGCTTCAGCAAAAAGCTGAAAGAATACATGCTTTTTTAAGGCCCCAATGGCTCTGCGTATGCCTATTTCTCTTGTGCGCTGGGTCACAACGAAAAACATGATATTCATCACTCCCACAGCCCCTATCATCAGTGTTATCACTCCTACTCCCCCTAAAAAGATCTGAAGTCCTAGTACAATATATCCCATAAAATCCATGCCCTCTAACATGCTCCACACATATAATGCATCCTCGTCTTCAGCATCGAACTGATGCAGTCGGGAAAGACTTTTCCGTATCTCCAATTCTGTTTCATCAAAACGATTCTTATCTATAGGAGATACCAGAATGCGCGATAGGTACTTATCACCGCTGAAGTCCTTCAGCGCCGTAGTGAACGGGATAAGCAGCTTTTCATCATCCAAAGAGTTGTTGATCGATAATTGATATCCTTTTGTTTCCGCGGTTCCTATGACCCGGTAGCGGATCCCGTTCACACTGATATATTCCCCTGATATATCTTTGGCTTTGCTTCCGAAAATCCTTTCCTGAATAGTAGCTCCCAGAAAACAAACCCTTTCTCTCCGTTCTATATCCCCTTGATTGATGAATCTCCCTCTGCTGACTTTATAGTTTCTCATCCTTAGCGTAGCCGGAACCACACCAAGAGTGTGCACAGACCTGCTTTCATTCCCATACTTGACAACAATGTTTCCGCAGTCATATTCCGGCAGAGCTCTTTCTATCTCATAAGAAAATGAGTTAAGGGCTCTGACATCTCTTTCTGTCAACCTGACTCTCCGGGCTTGACTAAAAGAGCCTCTCTCGCTCTTCACCCGACCTCCGCTGACATATATGGTCTTTTCACCCATTTTGCCGAATTCTCGGTCAAAAAAATTCTGAAATCCAGTACCGAATCCTATTAGAATAATGATGGAAGCGATTCCCCAGAATATGCCGAACATGGTAAGGAAACTCCGGGACTTACTGCTCCGGATTTCCAAAAAGGCCTGGCCGATCAGCTCTCCCGTCAGAGTACGGGAGGTCCAGAGTGGTTTGGGTTCTTTTCTGCCTGAAACAGTTACCCCCCTTTCATACTGAAGCGCTTTGGCCGGTTCCATCTCAGCCGCGTTTCTTGCCGGGATATAACCGGACAGAATCCCCGTTAAAATCATCACAAAAACAACGATCAATGACAGCTCAACTGAATTTTGAGGAAGAGGAATAGACGGAGGCAGAGGCAACATATTGACTGCACCCAAAAGAGCGGACCCAAGAAGAAAACCAATGAGACCCCCGATCATGGTGATAAACAGGGCTTCGGCCAGAAAGTGGAGCCTTATATCCCTCTTTTTTGCTCCCACAGCTTTGCGGATCCCTATTTCATGGATACGCTCCTGCACTGAGACCAGCATGATGTTCATCACGCCGACGCCTCCTACAAAAAGAGTCACAACACCGATCAAACCCAGGAGGACGTTCAGCCCAAGGGCTAAAATGTTGAACATCTTCTCAAAAAAAGCGAATTCAAAAATCATCAACGCCTCATTATCCTCTGGATCAAAATTATGGCGTTCTGCTAGAAGGCTGCGGATTTCAGAGACAACCTGCCCTGATTTGGCGTTTCCTTTGGGTGTGACAAAAACAATATCCAGGCTCTTTCCGTCTCCCCACAACTGCTGTGCTGTGCTGAGAGGGATGAGTATCTGATCATCATGACGGCTGTTTATGGTGGAAGTCTGAAGTTCTTTTCCCATCGCCAGACCCACCACATGAAAAGTCACTCCCCGGATCTTCATTTTTCTGCCAACCGGATTGGAACCCTCTCCGAAGAGCTGTTCCCTGACATTATTCCCGATAAAAGCAAGCCGCCTTCGGTTTTTCATATCATGTTCAGAAATAAACCGCCCCTTAGCCACTTCCCAGTTGTTCATCTCCTTAGCTGCAGGGATAACTCCGCGTATATTGTACTGCCTTGACTCGTTTTCAACCTTCACAAAAAACCACCGCATCAACTGCGGATTTATTTCATGGACTGAAGGACATTGGATTCGGATGGCTTCCATATCCTTCATCTCGGGTATGATCGGTCTTCCCGTCTTGTATCCACCCACCCCAATGGAAGTATGGCCGGGCAGAAAGACCACAAGGTCTTCCCCGATCTGTCTAAATCCTTCCCACATCATATCGCGAAACCCAAATCCCCATCCAAGGAGAATCATAATGGCCATGATCCCCCATATGATCCCGAAAAGTGTGAGTGTGCTTCGAAGACGGTGCGCTTTCAGGTCTGTGAAAGCCTGTCTGATCACTTCATTTAAAAGCATGCCGTTCTCTCTTCAAAGGGAAATCTCAGCAGATCCTCATTAAACACTATCTCGGAAGAACAACAACCTGACCTTCTTTGAGACCCGACAAGACCTCTGTGAAAAGGCCATCCGATATGCCTCTCTCAATCTCAACCTTACGCAGTCCCTCCTCAACAGTACTATCCTCCACATTCACAAAAGTCTTGCCCTCCTCATATATGACAGCTCCTTCGGGAATCAGAAGAACGTTCTTATGCTCTTCAAGAATGATCTCTGCATCCGCTGACATACCCACTCTCAATCTGTCCTCCGGATCATCTACGGTAGCTCTTATCTCAAAATTTATGATTTCCTCCTGCTCCCGTCCCTGGGGGCTTATTTGGATCAACTGTGCGTCAAAATGCTCATCAGAATAAGCCTCCACAAAAACTCTGGCCGGAAGGCCCAGGCGGACTTTTCCGATATCTGCCTCATCCACATCCCCGCGGAACTGTTTCTCTGAAACATCAGCAACCGTCATGATAACCGTCCCTCCATAAGCCGAAGATATCGGAATGACAGCTCCCCCTTTATCCGTATCCCGGGAAAGGACAATTCCGGAAATAGGAGCTTTTAATGTCATGCTGTTGATAGCCTCTCTTGCCTCTGTTTCGATTTCCTTTTTATCCTCATCACTCAGCTCAATCCCCTCAACAAGTTCAGATAAATCCGCTCCTTGCTCTAACACGCGAAGTTGAGCCATAGAAGCATAAAAACGCGCCTGAGCTGTTCTGTAAGCTGCCTTGGCCTGGTCATGTTCCTCTGCCGGAATGAGTTCGCTTTCAAAGAGCTCTTTGCTTCTAAGGTATCTTTTCTCGGATGCCTCTTTATCAAAGGCCGCTGCCTTGACTTCAGTCCTGGCCTGGACCAGTTCCACAGGAGTGGCCTGCGGCACTATGTCAACGAGCTTCTGCCCCACACTGACATGATCCCCTTCCTCAATATAAAAGCGCTTTACAATACCTCCTATTTTCGATTTGACCTCAGCCTTAAAAAGAGCTTCTATTTTTCCGGTAGCGACCACGGTCCTGGAAATATCTCCTTTCTCCACTTTGGCTGTGTTTTCTGTCTGAACATCGCTCTTCTTCTGGCAGCTCTTTAACCCAAGAAAAACAAGACCAATAACAACAATGAGAACCACAATGGTTATAATTACTTTCTTCATAGGCAGTCTCTCCTCTATGGATTTTCACATACTCTTCTCAAAACTCTCTCCAACAAAAATCCATAATTGAAATCAGAATAGTATGCGGGGTTCCTGCTCCCCATATAAAGACCTCTCTTATTAATACGTATTAAACAGTGTTTTAGTTCTGTTTTGTCCCTTTATAAATACACTATCCCACGTCATATACTTTCAGGCTCCGTATAAGGGGTGTTCCGTCCGATGACAATACAGTCAGCTTGACTTTCGATACCTCGGCAGGATGAATCCTTTGTATTCTTTTGTGCCCTATGGACTGGCCGTTAGCCAGGACTTCCCATTTCTCAGGCCCTGTCAAACCTTCCACACGGTATTCCCGCACCCGCTCTCCCTTAGTTATATCTTCCATTATGATAACATGATCAATCACTTCCGGCTTCTTCATTTCCAATTCGACAGATCCCCCGCTCCCCCTGATCTCTGCGATCGGTTTGGCAAACCTTCTGCGGATCTCTTTTCCGAATTCAATATATCTTTTAAAATCTGCATCCGGAATGAGACCTTCCGGGTTCGGATTGGCATTCAACAAAAGATTACAGTTTCTGCCGACTGATCGATAGTACATATCCACAAGTCTTTCCAGCGAGTAAATCCTGTGCTCTCTGCCGGGTTTCCAAAACCAATCATGATCTCTTACAGGCACATCACATTCACCAGGGAGCCAAAACCGGCCGTTTGGATCGCCTGGGCCGTTGTAATCATGCTTATGGGGGACAGTGGCCCAGCAGGGATAAGGAGCCACGCCGTTTTCATTCCCGATCCAACGGATTGAAGCCACAGGGCCCTGGAAAACAACCGCCTGAGGCTGGTATCTCTTATAAATCGGGATCAAATCCGGGCCTCCCTTTTGTGGCGAAAGAGCCCCTCCATCAAACCAGATCTCAAACAATTCTCCGTACCGGCTCCAGAGCTCTGTAAGCATCTGCTCGCATATTTTTGCATAACCGGCCTGTTTTTCAGGGTCTCCTCCCTGACCTCTATTGATCAGCCCAGGGATATCCACTTCCAGATAACTGTTCGCATTTACTGAAGCATAAAGCCCTGGTTTGATATGGTACTTCCGGCAGGAATCGATGAAATCACGCACCATATCCCCCTGTCCATTTCTCCAGGAAGACTGCCTTACTCCATAAGGATACATATCACTCTGCCACTGAAGGAAACCGCTGCAGTGCTTGGCTACAAAGACAGCATACTGAGCTCCCATGGCCTTGGCAGCTTCCATCCACTGGTCCGTATCAAGCATTTTTGGATTATACATATCCGGAGTCGGAAGGTCTTTCCAAGTCCGCCAATCCCAGCCAGGTTTGTAAACAGGGATGTCAAAATGAAAAAACATCCCTAACTCCATATCCTGCCACTGTGCCTGCTGGGGAGTTGGAGCAGGACGTTTTTCGTAAAACGCTGTACTCTGCCACGGCTTCACATACATATCTGACCAGAGGGCAGCTGCGCCCAAAGAGCTTTTTTTTAAAAAAGTCCGTCTTTTCATCCTTCTATCCCTTATTCTGCCAGAACAAATTCCATCTCTGATTTTAAATAGATATCCTCTTCCGGTCAAAACATTCTTTTTGTTAAAAAAAACCGACGGGATTCTCATGAAAAAAGAGGGGAAACAAAAAACGCTCCCGACGGGATTTGAACCCGTGTCGCCGCCTTGAAAGGGCGGTGTCCTAGGCCAGGCTAGACGACAGGAGCATGCTGTGCATGGTGAGCCGTGCTGGATTTGAACCAGCGACACCCGGCTTAAAAGGCCGGTGCTCTACCCCTGAGCTAACGGCCCATGCAAAAATAGTCTTGTATTTATAAAAGAAAATCAAAAAAGAGTCAATATCTTGTCAAAAAAAAGGATTTTCGGATCAGTCGAGATTCTCAAATTTCAGGATGATCCATCTCCCAGTGTGAGTGATATTATTTTCCGGATCCGTAAGTTCGTACTGGCTCATATAAATTTTATAATTGGCTTCCTCCCCATTGCGTTTAACTATTATCTCAACTTCTTTCTTATGAACATCCCCTTCAAACTGGCGGATTCTCGGGAAATCCCCTCCGAGGGAAAAGAGGGAGATTTTCTCTTCCCTCTCTGCAGCCTTCTCCATCTCGTTGTATTCCTTCTGGAGTTCTTTGTGGGCTTCATACATCGTATTGTACTTTTCCTCAGCTTCATTGAATTTATTTATGTTAGCCCTTGTGCGGCGCCCTTCCATCTCAAATTTGGCCACATCCATGGCATCTCTGGCATCAAGAGTGTTTATGGTTGAGTCATCGACTTTTTTCTTCAGCTCTTTTTCTTTTTGATCCATCTCGGACAGAGCGAAAGGTTCAATACTTTCTTCGGAAACATTTGTTATTTCCCATGAATCAAACTCAAAGTCTGCCGGCTCAATAGCCATGGTGGAAAGCGTATTCAAGTCATTAAACGACATGGCATTAAAATATTTGTCTAAAAGGGCTTTTTCTGGATGAGAGGAACAGCTATAGATAAGAAATATCAGAAGTACAATTCCTAAGTAAGAGAAAATCTTCTTATTCATTTTTCCTCCTTCCTTCTTATTTTTCTAAATTTTACTTTTTTTTCAAGTAAAAAAGCAAGTTTAAAAAGTATGTTTCTTGAAAAATATCCCCTTCACACGAATCCCATGGGAAAATTCTTTATTTATACAGCTGAAACACAAACACAATCAAGATCAAAAATGATGTACATATGAGAAGATTTTAGAAAATAATGACCCTTTAATCAATTCTAATACAAAAATACAAAATCAATTTTTTCATTGACAATATAGCAAATTCAAAATAGAATTGAGATGCAGGAAGAACAAGAAGGAAACATAATTTATTTAAGATTGCAATTATTGATGCAGCAAAGTTTCTTTTAAGACAGAAAGGCTGTTCAAGAAAGTCTTTTTTGTCAAGCATGAGTCACTACTCATAAGTATTGCAAAAATTATGTGTATACAATATTTGTTTCATACTTTATCTAAAAACCTCATCCTAACCATAAAAATATTTTTAAGGAGGATCAATGGAAACCCAGGAAAAAGTGTGCTTTGAGGAAGATCTTAACCTTGACTTTTTGGACACAATAAAAGAGCTCAGTCACTGCGAAGAAATAGACCGCTGCATTCAGTGCGGCACATGTTCCAGTTCCTGTCCTGATGCGGTTTATATGGACTATACTCCAAGAAAAATAATGGCTCTTACCAAAGGCGGGTTTGAAGAAACGGTTCTGAAAAGCTTCACTCCATGGCTTTGCGCCTCCTGTTATAGCTGTCAGGTTCGCTGCCCCGCAAAAATAAAAATAACTGATGTCATGTATGCCATCAAAAGAGCCGCGATTGAAAAAAATAAGTATCCATCCAGATTCCCTATCCCGGTCATGTACAGAGAAATGCATAAAATACTGACAAAAAACGGACGGAGTTCGGAGCTTTGGCTTATGCTGAATCTCTATCTCAAGACTCTCAATCCATTTGGCCTAATAAAAATGGCTCCTCTGGGTCTCAAGCTGATGAAAACAGGACGAATGAGTCTAAAAAAAGAATCCATAAAAAACAAAAAGCAGCTGAAAAAACTTCTGAAAGCAATAAAGGAGGAGTCCTGATGAAGGAATATATTTACTATCCAGGTTGTTCTGTGAAAACCAATGCCAAGCATTATGAAGAATCCATTCTTCCTGTTTTTAAGATCCTCGGCCTGGAACTTGAAGAACTGCCTGACTGGAACTGCTGCGGTGCCACGGCCTCAATGTCCGTGGATGATAAAAAAACCGCGGCCATAAACGGACGCATTCTTTCCATCGCAGAAAAAGCAGGAAAAGATATCATAGCGCCCTGTGCGGCCTGTTATTTATCCCTAAAAAAAGCGAATAATTTTCTTAAGGAAGATTCGGAAGAATCAGAGAAAATCCTTTCCCAATTAAAAAAACTGGACCTTGAATACAAAGGAACCATCAAGGTCAAACATCCTGTTGAGGTTTTGACAAAAGAAATAGGAATAGACCGGATAAAAGAAAAGGTCCAGCAGGAACTTAAGGGACTCAAAGTGGCTTCTTACTACGGTTGTCAGGTTGTAAGACCCTTCACAGAATTTGACGATGCGGATTATCCTCAAATCATGGATACTCTACTCAGGTCATTGGGAGTGGAAACGGTTGATTTCACAGCCAAAACGAAATGCTGCGGAGGAGCTCTTACGGCTAATCTTGAAGAACTCGGAGCCAAACTTAATTATATCATCCTTAAAGAGGCTCAAAAAAAAGGAGCTGATGCCATAGTTACCCTGTGCCCCCTTTGCCTTTTTAATCTCGAAATCATGCAAAACAAAATCAACAAATTATATAAAGAAGACTTCAAAATGCCCATTCTGTTTTTCAGCCAACTAATGGGATTGGCATTCGGCTTCTCAAGAGAGGAGATGGGATTTTCACGTTCCCTTATTCAAACCAAACAAATATGGGACAAAATCGAAACCGGAGGAATCAATGTCTGAAAACGGCCAACCAAGGATAGGAGTTTTTATATGTCACTGCGGAGCTAATATCGCTAGTAAAGTTAATGTCTTTGAAGTGGCTGAGTATGTCTCAAAGCTCGATAATGTCGCTTTTGCCACACAATATAAATTCATGTGTTCTGATCCCGGACAGGACCTTATAAGGAAAAGCATAAAGGAATATCATCTAAACCGGGTCATCGTTGCATCCTGTTCTCCTTTGATGCACGAACCTACTTTCAGAGGTGTCACTTCTGAAGGGGGCCTGAATCCTTTTTATTTCCAGATGACAAATATCCGAGAGCATGTTTCTTGGGTAACCAAAGATCCGGAAGCAGCCACAAAAAAAGCAAAGACCCTTATAGCCGCTGCGGTAAAAAGAGTGGCACTGCATGAAGCTTTAGAGAAAAAAGAAGTCCCGGTCAGACCCGAAGTCCTTATTGTGGGAGGCGGTATCTCAGGTATTCAAGCGGCTCTGACCTATGCCAATTCAGGTAAAAAAGTCTACTTGGTAGAGAAAGAAGCCTCTATTGGAGGTCATATGTCCATGCTGGATAAAACATTTCCAACCCTAGACTGTTCAGCTTGCATATTGACCCCAAAGATGTCAGATGTAGGAAAACATCCCAATATCGAACTACTAACCTACAGTGAAGTCAAAGAAGTTTCCGGTTTCGTTGGTAACTTTAAAATAAAAATCAACAAGAAAGCAAGATATGTGGATGCGGACAAATGCAATGGCTGTGGAATGTGCTGGGAAAATTGCCCGACAATCATATATCCCTCACAAAGAATCATAAGAAAAAAAGATTTAATCATTAAACGACTTGAAAAAGAAAATTAAAATGACCCTTCAAGAAATAAAGAAAATACTAAAAGCGACTATCATATGCGGAGAATCCCATCTTGATGATAAAATTGAATTTGCAGGCGGTTCAGACCTGATGAGCGATGTGTTGGCCTTTGCAAAACCCGGAATACTGCTTCTCACGGGCCTCAGCAATTCTCAATCTGTTCGCACAGCCGATATTATCGAAGCAAAAGCCATTGTTTATGTCCGGGGGAAAAAGCCCGACCCGGAAGGAATAGAACTCGCAAAAAAAAAAGATATCCCCATCCTCCTGACAGACTATATGATGTATATAGCCTGCGGTCTGTTATACAGTCACAATATGCCCGGAGTGTATCCTGAAGATAGTAAGTAATCATGACTGAAAAAGAAAACATTCTCATAAAAAAATATGATATCCGGGGAAAGGATTTCAGTCATGCCGGCATAATATCAGGCAAAATCAAAGAAATCCTTGAGGAAACAGGAGTATCACCTTCCATCATAAGGCGTGCTGCTATTACTACCTATGAAGCAGAAATGAATGTGGTGATGTATGCTGATAAAGGCGTTTTTCATTTTAGCCTTGATCCGGATATACTCCGCTTAAAAGTTATTGACAAAGGATCCGGTATAAAGAACATATCTCTTGCCATGAAAGAAGGCTATTCAACAGCCACAGAAGAGTACAGGGAAATGGGATTCGGAGCCGGGATGGGGCTTCCCAATATAAAAAAGAATGCTGATAGATTCGCTATATCATCCTATCCAGGAAAAGGAACAACTCTTGAGATCCTTTTTTTCTTAAATAAGTCGGAGGAATTATGAATCATTACCTCCACTTTGTCAGAGTAGATGAGGATAAATGCCAAGGCAGGATGAAATGTATGCGTATCTGTCCAACAGAAGCCATAAGAGTAAGAGGTGGAAAAGCAAAAATCGATGACGAAAAATGTATTGACTGCGGAGAATGCATTACCGCCTGCCCTTCCGGTGCTATCTATCCCCTCACAGATCCTTTCGGAGAACTGACAAAATTCAAGCATACAGTAGCGATCCCGTCCCCTGCTCTCTATGCTCAGTTTGGTCAAAAAATAACTCCCAGTAAAATCCTCAAGGGACTTAAAAAACTAGGATTTGACGATGCCTATGACCTAGCTTTAAGCTGTGGAGAAATCAGTTTTGCCATCCAGGAATATCTGAGGGAAAACAAGGAATTAAAACCTCTAATTATAAATACTTGTCCCACGGTCGTGCGTCTTATTCAAGTCAAATATCCCTCCTTGATTAGCCATATAATTCCCATAGATATCCCAAGAGAAATTGCTGGGAGGGAAGTCAAACAGAAAAAATCCAGACAATACGGACTCAAAGAAAATAAAATAGGAGCTTTTTATATAACACCTTGCCCCGCAAAAATGATTTCTATAAAACAACCTGCGGAAAAGGAAAAATCATATCTTGACGGCGCTATTTCAGTATCTGATATATACGGACCACTTCTTTCTGCAATGGAAAACGGGGATATCGAGGAATCTGATAAATCTATTGATAATCTCTGTATACTCGGATTAGGCTGGGCCATGGCCGGAGGGATAAGCCGGACTCTGAAACTCAAGAACTCACTAAGTGTTTCCGGCCTTCCGGAAATTCTCAAAGTGTTTGATGATATGGAGAGGGGGAAGCTGCAGTATATAGATTTTATAGAAGCTTATTCCTGTCCCCAAGGCTGTATTGGTGGTTCTCTTACAGTGGAAAACCTTTATATATCTTACAACAAAATTCTTAAGCTGATAGAAGAACTTGAATTGAGAAAAGTCAAAAAATGCCCGGATATAAGAGAAGTCAGGAAGAAATACTCTCAGGGTTACTTCTTTAAAGAGCATGAACTCCATCCCCGTCCGCTAAAACCTTTAAATGATGACCTGACAATCGCTATAAAAAAACGCAAAGAAAAAGAAAAAATATATGAAACATTACCAAAGATAGATTGCGGTGCATGCGGCTCTCCTACCTGCGCCGCCTTTGCAGAAGATGTAGTCAAAAAGGAAGCTTCCATTTCAGATTGTGTGTTCATGCTTCCTAAAAAACTCAAGGGCCTGGCCAATGAGCTATCAAATATGCTAGATAAATCTAAATCAAAAAATGACTCCGGAAAGAAAAAACATAAAAAAAGGGAAAGGAAGAAAAAATGAAGCTTGAAGAAATCAAAACAAGACTGAACTTAAAAATACTTACTGCAGAAGAATGCCTGGATAACGAAGTAGTTGGAGCCTATACGAGTGACCTATTATCAGATGTCATAGCAAACAGTAAAGAAAAATACCTCTGGATAACTTTACAGGTCCACCTCAATATAATCGCCGTCGCAAAACTTAAAGGGCTGGCGGGGATAATCATAGTCAATGGAAGACAACCCGATTCTGACACATTAAAAAAAGCTGAGGAAGAGAAATGTCCTTTATTCTTAACCAAAAAAAATTCTTTTGAAACATCTGGAGAACTTTATCCTTTATTAAAAGGAAAATAATTGGATACACTAACGAAAATAAAAGCTGATTTGCATATTCACACATGTCTTTCTCCCTGCGGTGACCTGGAAATGTCACCCCAGAATATCGTGAAGCAAGCTAAAATAAAAAACATAGACCTTATAGGGATATGCGATCACAACACAGCAGAAAATGTCCCTGCCTTACAAAAAGCGGCTGATAAACTCCAAATCCAGGTGCTGCCTGGAATGGAAGTGACAACTCAAGAGGAAGTCCATATCTTGGCGCTTTTCAATAAAATAGCTTCCGTGTTAGAGCTGCAAAAAATCATTTACATGAACCTTCCCGGAGAAAACGATGAAAAAACATTTGGAATGCAGGTTGCTGTTAATGAAAGAGGAGAAGTCCTTCATTTCAATAAACACCTGCTTATCGGAGCAACCACCCTGTCCTTAGAAAAAATAGTTCAGCTCATCCACTCTTTGGATGGACTGGCCATCGCTTCACATATAGACAAATCGGCATTCAGTATCATAAGCCAGTTAGGATTTATTCCCGATAATATCAAGCTTGATGCTTTGGAAGTATCTCCCTTAACCTCTAGGGAAGAAGCCCAAAAAAGATATAAGCCAGAACTGCCTTTGGTATGCTTTTCTGATGCCCATTTTCTAGAGGAAATAGGACAGCGCTGTACTTTTTTTTTAATAGAAAGGAGCAGTATACAGGAAATCAGAAAAGCATTCCTCAACCAAGAAGGAAGAAAAATCGTTCATTAACAGGAAAAAATGGAAGACCTATCATTACATATTTTAGATATTGTAGAAAATTCAATAGAAGCCAAGGCTAATAAAATTGAAATAATCATTGTTGAGAATAAAAAAAAGAATCTACTATCTATTAAAATCATTGATAACGGACTCGGTATGGATAAAACAACAATAAGAAGGGCTGTCAATCCTTTCTATACAACTAAAAAAGTCCGTCGATTTGGCTTGGGCTTATCCATGCTGTCAAATGCTGCTAAAACTACTAATGGAACCTTCTCTATCTCATCAAAAAAAAATAAAGGGACAATAGTAAAAGCCGAGTTTGAGCACGACCACATTGACCGACAGCCCTTAGGAGACATGAAACAGACTATATTGACTCTTGTTATGGGCAATCCAGAAATAAATTTGTTCTATACCCACAAAAAGAACCACCATAAATATTTTTTTAGTACAAAAAAAATAAAATCAATGATCGACGGAAATCCAATAAACTCTCCTACTGGAATAAAGGCCATTGCAGAAGATTTTAAAAAAAATAAAAATAACCAATTGGAGGAAACAAATGAATGATGAAAAGCTGCTCAAAATTATCGAGAAATATACTGGTGAAGAGGGCGCCCTCCTGAATATTCTCCTTGAAACACAAAAACAATACAACTATTTACCAAGAGATGTGCTTATTAAAATATCCTCTGAACGCAATATCCCTCTCTCACGCATTTACAGCGTTGCCACATTCTTTAAAAATTTCAGTCTTACGCCTAGAGGAAAACATACTATTCATGTCTGCATGGGAACCGCTTGCCAAATTTGGGGAGGGAAGAAACTTGTCGATAGAGTGGGAGAAGATTTAAATATCAAGCCTGGAGAGACAACAGAAGATCTCAACTTTACTCTTGATACAATAAACTGCCCGGGCACATGTGGCCTTGCTCCCGTAGTAATGATAGATAATGAAATTCATGCAAAAGTTAGTCGAAATAAGATGTCTTCATTAATTAAGAAATATAAAAAATAAACGAGGAGGGTAAAATGCCTAAACTGACCCTTAAAGACCTGGTTAAAAAAAGAGAAGAAGTTAAGAAAAAAATAACACTTCGAGAAGGAGGTAAGTACAAGGCAAAAATTACTGTTCATATGGGTACATGTGGTATTGCAGCAGGAGCTCGGAAAGTTATGGATGCCCTTCTTAAAGAGATTGAGAAGAGAGACATTTCAAATATTCTCATAACAACTTCAGGGTGCGCTGGATTATGCAGCCGAGAACCGATGGCTACGGTAGAATTAGTTGGAAAAGCTCCTGTTAAGTATATAGATCTAAACAGCGAAAAAATTAAGGAGATACTTGATAAACATGCGTTAGGAGGGAATATTGTCACCGAATATGCCCTTGGTTATGGAAGCGAAAAGACTTCAGATTAAGGAGGAATTAAATGCCTTATCGATTACATTTAATGATTTGTGCCGGCACAGGATGCGTATCCAATAAATCATTCCAAATAAGAGAAGCTTTAGACCGTGAAATAAAAAAGCACAACTTAGAAAACGAAATATTAACCGTTATGACAGGGTGCAACGGTTTTTGTGCGGCTGGCCCAATTATGATTGTTCAACCTGATGAAATCTTCTATCAGAAACTAACTGAAAAAGATATTCCCCATCTTGTTGAAGAACATTTTCTTAAAGGCAGACCAGTGAAAAAACTCATGTATACTCCTTCAAAAGAAGCAGAACCCATTCCAAAGATGTCAGATATTTCTTTTTTCCAAAAACAGGTGCTCATCGCTTTGAGAAATAAGGGAATAGTGGATCCAGAAAAGATAGATGATTATATCTCCCGTGATGGATACAGCGCTCTGTCTAAAGTTCTAACTGAAATGAAACCGGAAGATGTTATCAATGAAATTAAAAAATCCGGTCTGCGAGGCAGAGGAGGTGGAGGGTTCCCAACCGGAGTTAAATGGCAATTTGCCCATAATGCTGAAGGGGACCAAAAGTATGTTATTTGCAATGCTGACGAAGGCGATCCTGGAGCTTTTATGGACAGGAGTATAGTGGAGGCAGATCCTTTTACAATCTTAGAAGGAATGACAATCGGCGCTTATGCCATGGGAGCCAGTAAAGGTTATGTATATGTAAGAAGTGAGTATCCACTTGCAGTTGAAAGGATGTTGAATGCAATCAAACAGTCAAGGAACTACGGACTATTAGGAGAGGATATTCTCGAATGTGGTTTTAATTTCAACGTTGAAGTCATTAAAGGTGCTGGCGTCTTCGTATGCGGAGAAGAGACCTCAATGATTGCTTCAATAGAAGGGAAAATTGGTGAGCCTAAGCCGAGACCTCCCTATCCTGTTGAAAAAGGATTATGGGGGAACCCTACAAACATAAATAATGTTGAGACTTGGGCAAATGTGCCAATAATCATAAACCGTGGAGCAGACTGGTTTTCAAGTATCGGAACGGAAACAAGTAAAGGAACAAAAGTCTTTTCAGTTGCTGGAAAGATAAAAGACGCTGGTTTGGTTGAAGTTCCTATGGGTATCACCTTAGGGGAAATAATCTATGATGTGGCTGGGGGAATACAAAATAACAAGAAATTCAAAGCAGTTCTGATCGGAGGCCCCTCTGGAGGGTGCCTTCCAGCTGACTGTCTAGGTCTGCCTATAGACTACGAAAGCTTAACAGATGCCGGTGCCATGATGGGCTCAGGGGGCTTGGTTGTTGCAGATGAAGATAACTGTATGGTTGAAATGGCAAGATATTTTTTAGGATTCACAGTAGATGAATCCTGTGGGAAATGCACTCCTTGCAGGGAAGGAAATAAAGCAATGTTTGACATCCTAACTCGTATTACGCAGGGAAAAGGAACCGAAGAAGATTTGGTCCTGTTAGAAGACCTAGCTCATTCTATCAAGGATACTGCCTTATGCGGATTAGGAAACACGGCTCCCAATCCCGTGCTCACAACGCTACGGTACTTTAGAGACGAATATGAAGCGCATATCAAAGAAAAAAAATGTCCAGCTCATGAATGTAAAGCATTAATCACATACACCATAAACGAAGATACATGTGTCGAGATTGGCCATGGATGCGATGTGTGCCGGAAGAATTGTCCATATAACGCCATTCAAGGAGAGAAAAACAAAGCACATAGAATAATACAAGATAAATGCACAAAGTGCGGACTTTGCTTTGAATTATGTAAATTTGATGCCGTAAAGGTCAATTAAGGAGGAATCAAAATGGTAAATCTCACTATCGATGGAAAGAAAATTCAGGTTGAAGAAGGGACAACCATATTAAAAGCAGCAGAAAAACTTGACATTGAAATTCCAACACTATGTTATCACCCTCTTCTTGAACCATACGCTGCCTGTCGTATCTGCATGGTAGAATTAAAAATGAAAGATACTTCCAAATTGGTTACTTCATGCAACACCAAAGTTCAAGAGGGAATGATCATCGAAACAGAATCAGAAAGAGCTTTAAAAGCACGTAAATTAAACCTTGAACTTATTATGGCCAGAGCTCCTCTGGCAGAAAATGTTCAAGAAATTGCAAATAAATTAGGCATTGAAAAGACAAGATTCAAAATTGCAGATCCAGAAGAAAAATGTATCCTTTGTGGATTGTGTGTTCGTACATGCGAAGAGGTCGTAGGCGCTGAAGCAATCAGCTTCGAAGAGAGAGGGATAAACCGTAAAGTCTCTACGCCATTTAAAGATCCTTCGGAGGATTGCATCGGGTGCGGGGCCTGTGCTTTTTTCTGTCCCACCCAAGCCATTACCATAGAAGACATCCAGGGAAGAAAAGTCATCCATAATGAGATGCAGCTGAGTCCTAACTCTGCCATTCGAGTCCCGATCAGACAAGCTGTCCCTATGGTTCCCTTTGTGGATGAGGAAGCCTGCATCCATTTTAAAACGGGCGGCTGTCAACTCTGTGAAAAAGTCTGCGAAAAAGAAGCCATCAATCATGATATGGAAGACAAAGAAACAGAAATCGAAGTAGGAAGTATTATCATTGCTTCAGGATTTAAACCCTTTGATGCCAAGAGGATACCCTCTTTAGGTTATGGAAGGTTTGATAACGTTATAACCGGTTTGGAATTCGAGAAGCTGAACAATGCCTCGGGCCCCACAGGTGGAGAAATACTCATGGCAAATGGAGAGAAACCTAAGTCAGTGGGACTTATCCATTGTGTTGGGTCACGGGATGAAAACTACAATCCCTACTGCTCTAGAGTCTGCTGCATGTATCTGTTGAAATTCGCTCATTTGCTCAAAGAAAAGACTGATGCCACAATCTATGATTTTTATATCGATATCAGGTCTTTTGGGAAGGGATACGAAGAATTCTACCACCGGCTTCTCGAGGAAGGAGTTAAATTTATACGAGGGAATGTCTCAGAAATAACAAATTTGGCTATGACAGAAAAAGAAGAAGGAAAACTGATCATACGAGTGGAAGATACGCTCATCGGAACGATAAGGAGAATTCCTGTGGATATGGTGATCCTGGGGACGGGTCTGGAGCCCGGACTAGATCAATCTGATATCGCTAGAATTTTCAACATCAGTAAAAGCCAAGACGGGTTTTTTCTGGAAAGACATCCCAAACTGGCCCCTGTCTCCACAGCATCAGATGGTGTGTTTTTAGCTGGGACTTCCCAAGGGCCCAAAGATATCCCGGATACGGTTGCGCAAGCAGGAGCCGCCGCGTCTGAAGCCCTTTCACTGGCAGATAGAGGAAAATTTGAGCTCGAGCCCGTCACAGCTGAAATCGACAAAGAGCTCTGTGCAGGATGTCAGATATGTCTCAATTTATGTCCCTTTACAGCCATAAGCTATAATGAGGAGGAGGGAGTCTCAGAAATAAACGATGCTCTGTGCAAAGGCTGTGGGACCTGTGTCTCCGCCTGTCCCTCCGGAGCGTCACAGCAGAGACATTTTCGAGACAACCAGATTCTTGCGGAAATCGAAGGGATTTTTATCGAATAGATCACCCGTAAAACGAAAAGAGGCTTTTAAAATCATCCAAAGATATCAAGGATTTTACTACTGAAGCAAAAAAGTTGGATTGAATGACCTTTTTTCCCTTATCATAACCAAACAGTCTTCCTCCTTTTAATTCAACAACTTAGACCTATTTAAAAAATATGAGCATTTTGCTATTCTATAGACACATAATGTGCATAACAAATAGAGATGAGTTATGTTTATTTTTTTATGAAAAATTCTATGAACATCAAAGGACTCCTTAAATGAAAATCGTAAAACTCAAGGAAGACAATTTACATTCTTTCTTAGAAGAAATTTCCAAGGAAGCAGAACTATGGGCCCCTGTAAAAACAGTACAAGATAGATATAAATTCGAAGTCATCCAGGATTTGAATAAAATCGATACTGATTGTACAAGAACGATCCTACCGCCCAGAAAGATCCTTCTTCCTCCTTCCATTAATATGTTTCAAGCTTCTGAAAAAGAATACAAAGAAGATTTTTCCCACGTTTCCAAGAAAATAATTTTTGGTATCCACTCCTGCGATATTCACGGTATTCTGATAATGGACGACTTTTTCTCCCACGAATTCTATGATCCTTATTACATGGAATCCAGGAAAAATTCTCTTCTCCTGGGACATTCCTGCTGGCCTGATGAAAACTGCCTCTGCAAGTCGACCAGAACCCATGTTATCAAAGAGGGATATGATCTCTTTTTTTCCAAGCTTAAGGGAAGATACATCGTATGGATCGGATCCAGCAAAGGAGATGATCTCATAAGAACAAAGTCAGACCTCTTTGAAGAAACCATATCTGACAAAGATATCAAAGAATACATCGAATGGTCTGACAAAAGAGAGGAAGCTATCCAAACAGAAATAAATTTTGATGCGCTGGGTGATCTCATGGAACTTATGTACAATGAGCCTCTTTGGGAAAAATTAGGGAATGCCTGTTTAGCATGTGGATCTTGTACCAATGTCTGCCCTACCTGCAACTGCTACAATGTGGCAGATAGACCGGCTCTGGAGAAAAAATATTCTGAGATCAAAAGATTTTGGGATGCCTGTACTTTGGAAAGCTATTCTGAAGTAGCAGGAGGAGAAAATTTCAGAAAAAAACGATCGGACAGACTGAAACTGTGGTACACACATAAATTTCAGGCTTATATATCAAAATACGGCAAACCTGGCTGTGTAGGCTGCGGTAGGTGTGTGACTACCTGCCCTGTTGAAATAAATGTAAAAACTGTAGGCAAGGCTCTGGATGGAGAAAAAGTAGATGCCTTCTGGGAGAGATTAAACAAAGAGGTGACAAAATGAATGGTGAAAATAAAGTCAATCAATTAAAAAATCCTTTTCTTCCTGAACCGGCAAGAATAGTCCGCACCTATCATTTAACGGAAGATGTCAAATTCTTTCAGATCCGGATCGCTGATATGGAAAAGGCTCTCTCCTTTAAATACAGAATAGGTCAGTTTGCTATGATTTCCGTTTTGGGAGCCGGAGAAGCTCCCTTTTCAATCTCATCCACTCCCTCCCGGCCGGGACTCCTTGAATTCTGTATCCGCAAGACAGGCATAGTTACGGATGCCCTCTTCAGGCTTAAAGAAAACGATATGATTGGAATCAGAGGCCCTTACGGTAATGGATTCCCCGTAGAACAAATGAAAGGAAAGGATATCTTGATCATTATGGGGGGTCTCGGAGCAGCCCCTCTTCGCTCAGTTCTGCTCTACTGTCTTGACAACCGGGATCAGTTCGGCAGATTGATACTCCTGCACGGAGCTAAAAGACCGGCAGAAATGCTTCTCAGAGAAGAATTTCTCTCCCTGAAGGAAAGAAAGGACTTAGAATGTCTGCTTTCAGTAGATCAAGACAACACCGGGAAGTGGACAGAAAACACCGGGGTCGTGACCTCTCTTTTCCCTAAGATAAAGAATATAAACCCATCCGCCACTTACAGTATGGTTTGCGGTCCCCCTGTGATGTATAAATCTGTTCTTAACGAACTGATAAAACTCAATATACCTAAAAATCAGATTCTGATGACTCTTGAAAGGCGTATGAAATGCGGAGTCGGCAAATGCGGACACTGCGCCATAGATTACATTTACACATGTCTAGATGGTCCTGTCTTCACATACTGGAATGTCATCCATATGAGAGAGCTTATATAAGGGGGAGACGATGAATAACGGAAAATTAAAAATCGGAATTTATGAGTTAACAGGATGTGGCGGAGAAGCTTTGCTCATTCTGGACTGCGAAAAAGAACTACTTGATATTTTTAAAGCTGTGGACATACAGTCTTTTCTTATGGCCAGCAGTGACAACATAGATGGAAAACTGGATATCGCTCTAGTAGAGGGCTCGGTAAGCACAGAAAGAGAAATCAGAGAAATCAAAGACATAAGAGAAAGAGCCGAAACTGTGATTGCCATTGGAATCTGCGCTACTGTAGGCGGCATACAGGCAAGATTCACCGATCCAAAAGAATGGGAACAAAAGTACAAGGAAGTCTACGGAGACATTGAGATGACTCACGCCAAACCTGTCCAGCCTAAACCCATAGATACTTATATAAAAGTCGATTATTATCTCCCAGGCTGTCCTATCGGGAAAGACCAGTTTCTCGACCTCTTTACACGGGCTGTAAAAGGAACTCTACCGGAAAGATATCCGCGGCCAGTCTGTGTCACGTGCAAATATAATGAAAATGACTGTCTTTTAAACAAAGGAATTCCCTGCCTTGGCCCCCTGACAGCAGACGGGTGCGGCTCCATATGTCCGAATCACAATGTTCCCTGCTTCGGATGCTGGGGTCCTGTGGAAGGGGCTAACCTCACTTCTGAATATTATCTTTTAAAGGAAAAAGGATTTGATATTGAATCCATTAAGAAACGCATGGCTAATTATTCAGGCACAAAGCTGATAGATTTTTTTAAACAATTAAAAAAGGAGTCAAAATGAAAAAGATTAGTGTAGACCATCTAGCCAGAGTTGAGGGAAATGGTGGTATTTCAGCTACCATTGACGGGAAAGTGATATCAGACGTTAAGTTCAGTATATACGAAGGCCCCCGACTCATAGAAAAATTGACTATCGGTCTCACTCCCGAAGAAGATGTCAGCATGTCACCCCGTATATGTGCCATCTGCACTCTTTCGCATAAAAACGCGGTTCTCCGAGCTATGGAAAACGCACTTAATATCAAAATACATCCTAAGTCCTATCTCTGCAGAGAACTTATGCATATGGGAGAAATGGTCGAGAGCCATTCACTTCACACCTATTACCTTGCTCTTCCTGATTATTTGGGATATCCCAATGCCATAGCCATGGCCTCGGACTATGAATTTGAAGTCAAAATAGCCCTTGAGATGAAACACTTTGCTAACCATATCATGAAGGTCCTGAGCGGGCGTTATATCCACGGTGAAAATCCTGTTATCGGCGGATTCGGCACATTCCCTTCCCATGATGAACTTCTTTTTATAAAGAACAGGGCTGTTCAATTTATTCCCTTTGTAAAAAAAAGCGTCGATTTGTTCAGCAATCTTGATTATCCCGATATTCCCGAACAAGAAACTGTCTACGCCTGCTGTGAACCCGGGAATAATAACTATGGATTCTGGGGAGATGAGATACTGCTTTCCACAGGCGAAAAATTCTTTAGAGACGATTACCAAAAACTCACGAACGAGTTTGTTGTTTCTCATTCCTTTTGCAAGCGCAGCCGCTATAAAGGAAAGCCGTATTCGGTAGGAGCCTTAGCCAGAGTCAACAACTTGGGGGAGAGGTTCAAGGGAGAAACAGGGAAAATGTATAAAAAATATTTCAATAAACGCTGGGAAGTCAATCCCCTGTTTCATAACGCCGCACAGGCTCTGGAAATCAGTTACTGTTTTGAAAGGATCATAGAACTGGTCAATGAGATCCTCAAGTTTGAAGAAACCCCAGAGCCCGTCAAATACACGGTAAAAAACGGAAAAGGAACAGGACTAGTCGAAGCCCCAAGGGGGCTTCTCATCCATCATCATGAAATCAGCGATGGGCGCATTTCCTTTGTGGACATCGTGACTCCTACGGCCCAGAATGCAGAAGATATCGAGAAGTACTGCCACATTGCTGCCCAAAATCTCCTTGATTCAGGAAAAGAAGATGAGATCAAAAAAAGAATGGAAATCGTTGTCAGGGCCTTTGACCCCTGTATCAGCTGCTCCGTCCATTTGGCTAAAGTCACACACGCACCCTCCGGAAACTGGAAAAACAAACTGGAAGAGATAAGGAAAGGCAGAAACCCCATCTATATAGGAGCTGGAACAGAAGACCACAATGACGATGCCTGCGGTATTGACATCGCCCAAAAACTACGCAGTTTCGGACTTAAAGATGTATGGCTTGAATCAGAAATAATCGGAGACAACACTCTGAAAAGCTCCAACGAAAAAAACCCTCTCGTTTTCTTTGATGCGGTTGATTTTAATGAAAAAGCAGGCAAGATAACCGTTCTTCCTTTGGAATACATCCTCAGTCAATCCAGTCTGAGCCATAAATTCATACCGTTTATATCAAGCATTAAAAATCTGTGCATGCAAAAAAATGCATATGTAGTTGGGATACAGCCCTGTTCAGTAGCCCCGGGAAATAAATTAAGTCCTCCAGTACAAAAGGCTGTCCTTGAAATTACAAACCAATTAAGGAATAAGAACCGATGAGAAAAATCGTTCTTGGAGGTGGCAATCGCAGGAGAGTGATACTCAATAAATCTCTCCCCAAACACAAGGAGACAAAAGACTGAATCCATTCCATTGTCATTTCTAAAAAAATGCTGAAAGTCCCAACAAATATAAAAATAGTAGCCATAGAAGCAAAAAACATGTACAATCTCGGAGAAAAATTGACCGAGGAAACAAGAAAGAAGATTCCTTTTCTTATAAAAAAACTAAAATCCATATTGAAAGATGTTTCAAAATGAAAAAACAAGAAGTTATGGTTCTGGAAGATCTCCTTGGCTCCAACAAGAAAATAGCCGGAGATATTAGAAAAAAACTATCCGAAAAAGGGATCCTTGCCATCAATCTCCTCAGCTCTCCCGGGGCAGGCAAAACCTCTTTGCTGGAAAAGCTCTCAGAAGTCCTAAGTCCTGGTTACAAAATGGCTGTGATAGAAGGGGACATTGAAACCGAAAGAGACGCAGAGAGAATAAGAGCAAAAGGGATTCAGGCATGGCAGATTTCTACCGGGGGCGCCTGCCATCTGGACGCAAAAATGGTCGGCAAAGTGTTTTCAGAGGTCCCTGCTGACCTGGATTTCCTGTTCATAGAAAATGTCGGCAACCTGGTATGCCCTGCCAGCTTTGACCTTGGGGAAAGCCTTCGCTGTGTGCTTCTTTCTATCCCAGAAGGAGACGACAAACCTAAAAAATATCCCAAGGCATTCTTTACCTCAGACGCCCTTATCATCAGCAAAACCGACCTTCTGGATAAAATGCCTTTCAATGTCAACCGGGCTGTTCAGGAAAGCCTGGATGTCAATCCGAAATTGGAAGTATTTAAGATCAGTTCTGTTGAGGGAACCGGTATCAGTGAGTTCGTAGACTATCTTATAAAAAATCTGGAAAAACTACGCCGATCAAATGCATGAACTCTCTTTAATCGCCAATCTGTTTGAAATCATGGACCAAAAGGCAAAAGAGAAAAACTCTAAAAAAATCACCTATGTCAAACTTAAAGTGGGGGTGCTTTCCGGAACGGTCCCAGAACTGCTGGAGACGGCCTTTGACATCTACAAAAAAGAGACTATAGCATCAGACGCTAAGCTTGAAATAGAAAAAGTTCCCCTCAAACTGAAATGCAAGGACTGCGGGGCACTGAGCATTAAAGACGACCTGGTCTTTAACTGCGGCTCATGCGGTTCCATTAACCTGGAAACTCTTGAGGGGACTGATCTGTATCTGGAGAAAATGGAGCTTGAAATCGAATAAATCAGGGCCTCATCCTGGTTTCCCTGGATATAGAGCCAGATTATCTTAACCACATTCCCTTCTGCATCCGATTCAAATCTAATGCGAAACAGAACCTATCCAACGAAAAAAGGACTGTGTTAAGAGGAATGTTAAAATTTTATGGTTTTTATAAAAATAATGTTCAATCATTTTTGTTTTATTTCTCTTTCTATGTTTTTTTTTAAAAATATGATAGAATATACGCAATCAGTAAAGGTTTGTTCTTAGGAACAAGCCGGTTTCGTTCTGTAGGAGAGTACCATTTTTTAAAGTGGCATTCCCCAGTTTGAAACCTTGAGTATTTTAGGAAAGGAGAATGCCACAATGGCTAATGGAACTGTAAAGTGGTTCAATAGCAGCAAAGGTTACGGCTTCATTGAGCAGGAAGACGGCCCTGATGTGTTTGTCCATCATTCAGCGATCAACGCATCGGGCTTCAAATCTCTCAAAGAAGGCGATAAAGTTACCTTTGAAATCGAGCAGGGTCCAAAAGGACCTGCGGCAAAAAATGTAACCGTCGTTTAACTCGAAACAGCTATACCCCAGAAAAAAACGGCACTCTCTTTTTAAAAAAGGGGAGTGCCTTTTTATTTTTCCTATAAATAATCCGGAGCATCGAATAAAAAAAATAGAACCATCTCCCTTTTTTGTTTAAAATAAAAACAAGATGCGGTTTATAGCTGACCTCCATATTCATTCCCATTTGTCACGGGCAACCAGCAAGCAGCTTGCGCCCGAATTTATCCATTACTGGGCAGGGATCAAAGGTATTTCAGTGGTAGGCACCGGGGATTTCACTCATCCAGGATGGCTGAAAGAGCTCAAAGAAAAACTGGCCCCATCAGAAGAAGGCCTGTTCAAACTCAAAAAAGAATATCAAAAAGACTTGAATATTCCTAAAGCCGCTGACCTCAGTTCGGAAATCAGATTCATGCTCTCAACGGAAATAAGCAGCATATATAAAAAAAACGGCAGAGTCAGAAAGGTTCATAATGTTATTCTGGCCCCTGATTTTGAGACAGCCGAAAAAATACAGGGATCCCTGCTGAAGATCGGCGGAAACATCACATCCGATGGGAGACCCATCTTAGGCCTTGACTCAAGAGACCTTCTGGAAATGACCCTGGAGGCGTCGGAGAGGACGTATTTTATTCCCGCCCATATATGGACTCCCTGGTTTTCTGTGCTCGGCTCAAAATCAGGATTTGATTCCATTGAGGAATGTTTTGATGACCTGACACCACATATCTCCGCTGTTGAGACAGGTCTTTCCACAGACGCTCCCATGCACTGGATGTGCTCATTCTTAGATAATTATACCCTGGTTTCAAACTCAGATGCCCATTCCCCTGAAAAATTGGGCCGTAACGCCAATATCCTAGACACGGATTTATCCTATTCAGATATCATACAAGCTGTGAAATCGGGTAGCCCTCAAGATTTTTTAGGAACCATCGACCTTTTTCCCCAGGAAGGAAAATATCACTATGACGGCCACAGAAAATGCGGCATAAGATGGGATCCTGTTCAAACATTAAAGAACAAGGGAATCTGCCCTGAATGCGGGAAAAAAGTCACAGTAGGTGTCATGAACAGGGTAGTTCAGCTTTCTGACAGAGAAGACCTTGACGAGCGTCCGAACAGACTGCCGTTCTATTCGATTATACCTTTGAAAGAAATCCTCTCCGAGATCATGCAGGTCGGGGCCTCTTCAAAAAAAGTTGATTTCGAATACTATTCTCTCATCCAAAGGAACGGGCCTGAGTTAGGTATCCTTCTTGACCTCCCCATAGAAGAACTTAAAAAGGGGTCTGAAATATTAGCTGAAGCCATAAAAAGGATGCGCTCCAGACAGGTTCTTATTCAGGAAGGTTTTGACGGTGAATACGGCAGGATAAAAGTCTTCGATAAAGAAGGACCCCCTTCACCTGAGAACCAGGTTTTTCTGTTCGATAAAAAACAAGAGGCTCCTTCAGCCATACCCAAAAGAAAAATCATTAATTTTAACCTCGATGAGTATAGAATTCTTTGGAAAAAAAGGCCGCAAGCTCCATCTCAAAAAATACATGAGCTCATGGAAAACAAATCAGAGAAATATGAAAAATGGGACGCTCTGGAAAAGCTCAATAGAGAGCAGAAGCAAGCTGTGCTGCATGATAGAGGCCCGGCTGCAGTCATTGCTGGTCCTGGAACAGGAAAAACACACACTCTGTGCTGCAGAATTGCGTATCTTATACAGGAAAAAGGAGTCCCTCCTAAAAAAATTCTTGCCGTTACATTTACGAACAAGGCAGCCAGGGAAATGCAAAAAAGGCTGAAGGAGATGCTCAAAAACAAAATTGGTTCCGGACTCAATGTGTCCACTTTTCACTCTTTCGGCTATGAAATCCTTAAAAAACACTCTGAATACTTGGGCAGAAGCAAAGAATTTTCAATTCTAGATGAGGAAGAAAGAACCAATCTGATCCGGGATTTATTCGGTCTCAAACACAAAAACGCCGCATCCACTGCCCAATCCATAAAAGATATCAAACAGAACCTTAGATCAGCGGAGAAAATAAAAGATACGCAGGTCTTTTCTCTATTCGAATCATATGAAGACAAACTTAAAGAATCAGATCTCTTTGACCTGGATGACTGCCTCTACGGACCCATGGTTCTTTTCTCCCGAGTCCCTTCTATATTGACTCTTTACAAGAACAAATACTCCAACATGCTGGTGGATGAGTTCCAGGATATCAATTTTGCTCAGTACCAGATGATAAAAACGCTCATGCCTGAGCAGGATGACTCCCTGTATATCATCGGAGACCCAGACCAAGCCATATATGGATTCAGAGGGGCTGATGTTCGTTTTATAAGTGACTTCCTCAAAGATTATCCAACAGCTTCCCAATACAAGCTCAAACAAAGCTACAGATGCTCTGATCTAATCCTCAGGGCATCGGGAAAAATGATACATAAAGCTGTGTCTGAAGAGGATTTGCTTAAAGGGCTGCATAGAGGTGTAAAAATCAATCTGGCAGAAAACACTACGGATAAGAGTGAAGCTGAATTTATCGCAAGAAAAATCGAAGACATTATAGGCGGAGTAGGATTTTTCTCCATGGACTCTAATGTCAGTGAAGGTGATGAAAAAGAAGACATAAACAGCTTTTCTGATTTTGCTGTGCTGTGCCGGATTAAAGAACAGATGAAGGCTATTGAAAAAGCCTTAAACGACCACAGCATTCCTTTCCAAAAGGTGGGAGAGATACCTTTTTTCAAAGAAGAACCTATAAAATCTGTAATCGATATATTGAGACTCAGCCTCAATCAAGAGAGCCTTTTTCTTAAACAGAGCCTGATAAAAAGAAAAATCATAAAATCCGAAAATATTTCCAGCCTTCCTGAAATAACAAAAAACAGATCGACAACCAAAAGCATTCAAACCATAATAGACCGTTTTTTCATCCGGCAGAAAGAAGAGTCAGAAGATTCCTTTAAAAGGCTTTTAAATATGGCCGAAAAATTCAACGAAACTATGGGAGAATTTATAAAAAATATATCTCTGGGCTCAAGTGCTGACACATATGACCCTTCCCTGGAATGTGTGACTTTGATGACACTCCACGCAGCCAAAGGCCTCGAGTTCCCCTGCGTCTTTATTACTGGCTGTGAAGAAGGTATCCTCCCCTATTCCCTGTTCCCCGGTCATAAATCTGACCTGAAAGAGGAACGACGTCTTCTCTATGTGGGTATGACCAGAGCTGAAAAATATCTGTATCTGACCTATGCCAAAAAAAGATATATCCAGGGTAAACACATGGAATCAAGGAGAAGCTGCTTTCTTGACGCTATTGAGGAGGAACTCATAAAAAAGACTTCCTCCAGGCCTTTTCAGAAAAAGGCTTCCCAAATGAAACTTTTCTCATGAAAAGGGCAAAAAATCGATCAGAGTTTGACAAGCGTTCTCCTGAGTGTTAAAAGACTGTAAAATGAAAAAAGACACCCCTCTCTTTTGGACCAGAACAGAATGCCCTGTATGTTCAAGTTCAAACATAAAAATAATCAGACAAAGAAATATTTCATATAAAGAATTCCATCCTGACCGGATAAAAATCACAGACAAGGAATACGGGAAAATCTGGGACCTGAACAGATGTTCTGACTGTACTCATGTTTTTGCAAATCCATGTCCCACTGAAGATCACATCCGGCATCTCTATGCACAAATCAAAGACCCGTCATATGAGGAGGAGGCTGGCGGCCGTGAAAAAAATTTCCTTTCCATTTTATGGAATATAAATAAAATCCATCCGGGAAAAGGCAGCATCTTTGATGTGGGAGCTGCCACCGGGATCTTTTTAAACTC
Source organism: uncultured Eubacteriales bacterium (assembly GCA_964456985.1). Lineage (GTDB taxonomy): Bacteria > Acidobacteriota > Aminicenantia > Aminicenantales > Aminicenantaceae > WJMT01. Next base: position 22,318 of record CAYWDH010000004.1, on the reverse strand, counting down.
AGCCCGTAAGTACGGATGGAGACCCGACGGCATAGAAGCCAGCACCTGGGCAGTAAAGACCGCTCAAAAAAAATACAATCTGGAAATAAAAGAAGGCGCCTTTGAATCAGTCCCCCTAAATGAGAAACATTATCAAGCTGTCACTTTGATTGATCTTATCGAGCACATTCCCTACCCATATAAAGCTGTTCTCAAAGCTCATAAAATCTTAACACAGGACGGGATACTGTGCCTGGTAACGCCCAATCTCCATAGTTTAGCCGCAAAAATCTCATGCGGGAGATGGTGGCACTTCAGGCCGGCCCATATCCATTACTTTACCAAAAAAAGCCTCTGCAGGCTTCTGGAAAGAGCCGGTTTCAAGGTCATAAAAATAAGCAGCTACACCTGGACCTTTTCCGCGCATTATCTCATATCACGGTTTGCATTTCTGGATTTCTTACTCAAAAGCCATTTTCTTTCTTCTTTTTTCAAAAGAATTCCGATAAAATTGACTCTCGGTGATTCAATAGAGATTTACGCTCAAAAAAAATAAGATGAATCCTTATATAAAGGCAGTCAGGCCTGAGAGGTGGCCAAGAAGTCTGGCCATTTTCATGGGCACAGCCTCTTTCTTTTTTCTTTACAGAGAGCAGATAGGTTCCCTTGTTCTGGGTGTAGCATTACTGAAATGCCTGTTTGCATTCCTCCTTACCTGGGCTATATCCACAGCCAACTATATCATTAATGAAATCGCCGATGCCCCTTTTGACATCCACCATCCCACCAAAAAAAACCGCCCGTTGATCAAAGGAGAAATAAAAAAATTTCCTTTCCTTCTCTTTGGTCTGATCCTGTCAGCAAGCAGCCTTACAGCAGCCTATTTATTTTTCAATAAAGCTTTTTTTTTCTCCCTCTTTGCACTGCTTGCCGCAGGATTCATCTACAATATAAAGCCTATCCGAACTAAAGACATCCCTTTTCTCGACTCTGTTTCTGAATCTGCCAACAATCCCATACGCTTTCTCATCGGATGGTTTGCTTTTTCCCAAGCTAATATCCTCCCTCCTCTATCATTATTGATATGCTGGTGGGCATTTGGCAATTTTCTTATGGTTGCCAAAAGGCTTTCCGAATTTAGGTTTCTTAAAGAAAATGCTGGGAACTACAGAGCTTCTCTAAAAAAATACTCCAAAAAATACCTGATCTCGGGTATGGTGATTAGTGTCCTTTTCTTCTTTGCCCCATTCTTTTATTTTGCCGTTTCATTCAGACTCCAATCCTTCATCTATCTGTCTCCCTTGCTGCTTGTCTATTTTATGATTTTTTTCAAACATACTCTGCAAAAAAGTGAAGTGATGGAAGAACCGGAAAGACTTCTTAAAAACCCCTTTTTCGCCAGCTACACCCTGTTTTTAGTCATCGTTTTTCTCATATCTTTTCTTTTAGATAAAATCGGCCAATAACCTAGGCCGGCCATAAGAAAACAATTAAAAAACCAATCAGCTTGTTTTTACACTACAGCTTATGATAAATTAACTGTAACCGTTAAAAAGGGACATACTATGCAGACAGCTGAAGTCGTTTTAAAGCTTCTCTTCGCTACGGCTTTAGGAGGCCTTATCGGACTGGAGAGAGAGTCCAGTAAAAAGCCAGCAGGCTTTAGGACCAACATCCTCATATGCTTGGGATCAACAATGATGATGATCCTATCAGAGCTTCTCCTTAAGGACAAACAAGAATCCATAGGAGATTTGACAAGGATCGCGGCAGGAGTCATAACCGGAATAGGATTTATGGGAGCCGGGACTATTATACAGTCCAGAGGAATGATCATCGGTCTCACAACAGCAGCAGGCCTTTGGGCTGTGGCTGTGCTCGGGCTCGTCATTGGTTCGGGCTATTACCTATACGCTGTCATTTTCACGGCAATCATCATACTCACTCTTCTCCTTCTCGAGAAAGTCGAACCAGGACATCTTAAAAAAGAAATATATCATTACAGGGTAACATCCGAGCCTTCGAAAAAAATCCTGTTGGATATTAAAAAAATTGCTCTTCATGAAGGCATTAAATTCAAGGAGATCTCTCATAAAAAGGAGGGACCTTTCAGCATCATATCCTTTGCCTTTGAAGCCTCCTTTGAAAAAGAACAGAATTTTTATAATAGCCTTACAGATCTAAAAGAAATCACTGAACTTAAAATTGATTGAAAAAAAGCTTCTTCTCGCCACAACTAATCAAGGAAAAGTCAAAGAAATCAAAGATTTCCTGTCAGAACTTACTCTGGAAATCATCTCCATAAAAGACATAAGTTCTGCCTATATATTTATAGAGACAGGAAACACTTTTATGGAAAATGCAGAAGGGAAGACTCTTTTTTACAGCCGCATATGGCCGGGATTGACATTAGGAGAAGATTCTGGTCTTGAAATCGAACACCTTTCCGGCGCTCCGGGTGTATTATCAGCAAGATTTTCAGGAGAACTGGCTACAGACGAGAAAAACATAAAAAAAGTACTTCAACTGTTAAAAGGAGTCCCGAAAGAAAAGAGAAAAGCCAGATTTGTATCCTGTATGGTCCTAGCCAGAAAGGATAAAATAATACTCACAATAAAAGAGAATGTTTCCGGATACATTCTTACACACAGAAAAGGAGAAAACGGATTCGGTTATGATCCCATCTTTTTTTATCCTCCTCTCAACAAAACATTTGCACAGCTTTCTCCTGAGGAAAAAAACTCAGTCAGTCATAGGGGCAAAGCTTTGAAAAAACTCAAGGCCTTCCTTAACCTGAATTATTCATAAAAACCAGTGCCAACTTCTGTTAACACACAGCATGAGCAAAAGTGAACTATGGCTTACACTAAAAAATAATATCTATTTCTAAATCACTGATATCAATCTAGTTACAAATTTCTCTGTCCTGGCCTGAATATTGCAAACATTCAATAGCAAAAGGAGGTTTAAATGAAAAAACTAATCATCAAAACTTTAGTTGCAGGACTGGTCGTTGTGTTTGCGTTCACGACTGCAGTGTCAGTACAGGGGGGATTGAATTCGGCTCCGGGAGCTGAAAAAATCAACATTAACACAGCTTCTCAAGCTGAACTTCAAAAACTCCCCCGTATAGGAGAAGTGGTAGCCAAAAGGATCATCGACTTCAGAGAGAAAAACGGAAAGTTCAAGAAAATCGAAGACATAATGAAAGTGAAGGGAATCGGAGAAAAGACATTTACGAATATTAGAGACCTTATTACAGTCGGATCAGAGAAATAACAGAAGAGAGGGAAAACTCCCTCTCTTCTCCCGGCTATTATGACCGGGGATGACTTTTTTTATAGACTTGAATCAGCCTTCTTAAATCAAGATGCGTGTATTTTTGAGTCGTAGCAAGGCTTTCATGCCCCAGAAGTTCCTGGATAACTCTCAGATCCGCGCCCCTGCTCAGTAAATGGGAAGCAAATGAATGGCGCAAAGAATGGGGACTGAGCTTCCTCTTTATAGCGGACTTCTTAAAATATCCATCCACTATCCTTTGCACTGATCTGACGCCTAGCCTCTCTCCCCTATAATTTAAAAATAAGGCGTTCTTATCGATTCTTCCTTTATGTATCACAAATCTTTTTTTTAAATACTGTCTGATGTTTTTTTCGGCCAGACTTCCAAAAGGGACAATTCGTTCTTTCTTCCCTTTTCCACGAACCCTGATAAGCCTTTCTTCAAAATTTAAATCAGACAAATCTATCCCTACCAACTCGCTGACCCTAATACCCGTAGCATACAGCAGTTCAAGAAGGGCCCTATCCCTCAATTCGAGCGGCTTATCAGACGCTGGGATGTCCAAAAATACAGCCATCTCTTCTTCTGATAAAAAAGAGGGAACATTTTTTTCCTGTTTAGGAGTACTGACCGCTTTAGCTGGATTCTCTTTGATCCAGCGTCTATGAACACAGTACTGATAAAACGAGCGTACGGCAGCCAATTTTCTTGCTGCGCTCGATTTCTTTATATTGTTGTTGTACAGAAAGGCAAGAAAACTCCTGATCAAAATATTATCAGCTTGATCGTACTTTCTTTTCCTTGATTCAACAAAAGTAAGATACTGCTCAATATCGCGGCGGTATGCGGATAATGTATGGGGCGACGAATTTTTTTCTAACTCTAGATAATCTAAAAACTGCTTCAACTCCTTAATCAATGGGCTCCAGCCTCTTTATTCCTTTTTTTCCCATATTCTTTCTTTATCTACAAATTCCTTATAATCACAGTCTTTTTTGCCACAGTACAAATAAGGCTTCCCATTTATCAGGTTTTTTCTGAACACCAAAATCCTCCCGCATTCTGGACAGGGCTGGGAGACCGGTTCGTCCCATGAAGCGAATTTACATTTTGGAAAATTGCTGCATCCGTAGAAGACTTTCCCCTTTTTCGTCTTTTTCATCACAATCGTGCCGCTGCATTCAGGACATCCGATTCCGGTATCCTTCCTTTCCTTTTTAATATATCTGCATTTTGGATAATTCGAACAGGCTATGAAAGACCCATAGCGCCCATGACGAAGGACAAGCTGTGAACCGCATTCAGGACATTTCTCATCTACTGGCTTTGCTTCTTTGGTATTCAGACTTTTCTTATAACGGCATTCAGGAAAACCTGAACAGGCTTTGAATTTTCCATACTTACCGGATTTTATAACTAGGGGACGACCGCATTCAGGACATTTCTCTTCGGAAGGGATGCCTTTGGATTTCACTCCTTGTTTCTGGCTCGCTTTCTTCAAATCCTCGTCAAGAAGCCTATTATAAGATCTTATATATTCCCTCCAGCTCTTTTCTCCTTCACTTATAAGGTCAAGATCCTCTTCAAGCTGGGCAGTAAACTTAAACTGCATTAAATCGGGAAAATTATCAATGAGATAACCATTTATAAATATGCCGACCTCGGTTGGAATAAATCTTCCTTTTCTCTTCAAAACATATTCTCTTCCTTGAATGGTAGAAATAATGGGTGCATATGTACTGGGACGGCCTATGCCTCTTGATTCCAGCTCTTTCACTAGCGTTCCTTCGGAGTAACGGGGTGGAGGCTGGGTGAATTTCTGTTCGGAGTGGACTTTTTCCAGCTTTAGCATTTCACCTTTCTCTGCAGGAGGGAGCCTTTCATCCTTGTCTTTCATATCCGGATACACAGCAAGGAATCCTTTGAACTTCATGATCCCTCCTTTAGCCCGAAAATGATAATCCCCAGCCTTTATTTCAAACACAGTTTCTTCAATTCTGGCAGGGCTCATTTGAGAGGCAATGAAACGGCTCCAGATCATTGAATAGACTCTGAGCTCCTCTCTACTTAAATACATCTCCACTTTTTCAGGCGGAAGACCAAAAGAAGTGGGCCGTATGGCCTCATGGGCATCCTGAGCCTTCCTCTTATTTTTGAATCTTCTGGGCGTATTTGAAAGATAATCCTTTGAAAACTTTTTTTCTATATAGGACCGTCCTTTTCTTAAAGCCTCTTCAGAAACCCGGACTGAATCTGTTCTCATATAAGTGATAAGGCCCACTAATCCTCTCTCTCCTATTTCCACTCCTTCATAAAGCTTCTGAGCGATCATCATGGTCTTTTTTACAGAAAACTTATTGATGCGGTAACTATCCTGCTGGAGTGTGCTTGTTATATAAGGGGGATAGGGATTTTTCTTCTTTAACTTTACTTTTAGATCCTCAAGCACAAACCGGGCTTTTTCCAGATCGGATAATATCTTCTTTGCTGTCTCCTCATCTTTGACATTGGCTTTTTTCCCTCTTATCTTTACAAGCCCGGCCGTAAAAACAGGAGGAGATGAAGCCTTGAGTCGAGCTTTGATATCCCAGAATTCTTTTGGAACAAAATCATTTATCTCTTTCTCTCGTTCACAAATCAATCGCAGGACGATTGATTGGACTCTCCCCGCACTCAAGCCTTTTCCGATTTTCTTCCACAGAAGAGGGCTTATCCTGTAGCCGACAAGTCTATCCAGTACCCTTCTTGCCTGTTGGGCGTTAATTTTATCCTTATCCAAAGAGAGAACCTTTTTAAAAGCACCTTCTACTGCCTTCTTTGTTATTTCGTGAAAAAGGACCCGACGGATCTCTTTATTATATTTTTTCAGCACTTCCGATAAATGCCAGCATATGGCTTCTCCCTCCCTGTCCGGATCAGCAGCTAGTATAACAGAATCACTCTTTTCAGCTTCCTTTTGAAGCTGTATAACGATTTTCTTCCTTGCCGGTATTATCTCGTACTCAGGTTCAAAATCATTTTCAATATCCACTCCGATACTCTTCTCAGGAAGGTCCCGGATATGACCAAATGAAGCTTTGACCGAGTAATCCGATCCCAGATAGCGGTTGACAGTCTTGGCTTTTGCTGGAGATTCCACAATGACTAATTTTTTACTCATTACAATTTCCTTTGAAAAAATTTTCCAGGACTCTGCTTGACAACCCCTTTAAGCTCCAGTCTCAGCAGGACCGACAATACTTCAGACACACTGAGACCGGTTTTCTTTACAATCATATCTATATGGGTCAAACCATCTTCCGTGAGATGCCTGATAATGTCTCTTTCCCCGGGGCTTAACTTTACTTTCTCTTCCCCTTTCAGCTCGGGCTCCATAGGTATGGTCTCTCTGACATACGGAGGAAGTTCTTCAACAATATCTCTCCACCCCTCAATAAGTTTCGCGCCGTTTTTTATCAGCCAGTTTGTTCCTTTACTCAGTTTTGAAGTGATGTTACCAGGAACAGCCATCACTTCCCTGTTCTGTTCCAGGGCCAGCTTGGCTGATATAAGGGACCCGCTTCTCTCTGCAGCTTCGGCCACGACAACAGCCATGGACAGACCGCTGATAATCCTGTTCCTTAATGGAAAATGAAATCCAAGAGGCATTGAGCCTAAAGGATACTCTGTGATCACAGCTCCTGAATCAATGATCTTATCAAATAGCTTCTTGTTTTCTCTGGGATAAATATTATCCAGTCCAGAGCCTAATACAGCCACTGTTTGACCTCCTCTTAACGCACCCCAGTGAGCCATAGAGTCAATCCCGCGCGCCATACCGCTGACTATCACGATACCGCGTGAGGCTAGCTCAAAAGCCAGCTTTTCAGCTACCGCCCTTCCATAAGGTGATGATCTTCTAGCCCCCACAATGGAAACAGCCGGTTTCTTCAGCACATCCAGATTACCTGCACAATAAAGGACGTATGGAGGATCAAAAATTTCTCTTAAATACTCAGGATATCCATCATCCTCTATAGTGAGGACTGTATAGCCCTTTTTATTGATTCTGTCAAGCTCTCTAACCGCCTTTTCAAGAGTTCTTCGAGATTTTACAGCTGCAGTGACTCTTTTACTGAAACCCAAGCCGTCAATATCTTCAGCTGGTGTTTCAAAAATATCCTTTACAGAAGAATAATGCTGAAAAATCTTCTGCGCAGACCCTAAATCCTCTGCAAACAAAAGATTAAAAGCAATCCAGTATTTAAGATTTTGTTCCACGTTCTCTTTTATGTTAGGAATTTCGAAATTAATTTTAACAACAAAAAACAAAAACGCAAACTGTAATAAAAACGCATCAATTTCCCAAAAGGAGCGAGCCTGAGGAGTAAAATATTCCGGCAACAGCACCTGTCATCAGACAAGCCAGCGTTGCAGCGAGTAAGGCCCTGAGGCCAACCCTAGAAAGGTCCTTTATTCTTTTCGGAGCCAGCGCGCCTATCCCCCCAATAAAAATAGCCAGTGATGCAAAATGAGCGAACCCGCATAAAGCATACGAAGCAATGATAGCAGAACGGGAATGAATAAGGGCATTATCGGCTAAAAGCTTTGATAAGTCTTGATAGGAGACCACTTCGGTCGCCACGGTTCTTTCCCCGAGAAGTTTAGCGATCTCAAAGGCATCACCGGGGGGAACTCCCAATACCAAGGTGAAAGGGTAAAAAATATAACCCAGGATCGATCTTATGGACCAATTAAAACTTATATTGAAAAGATGATTTATATGGCCTCCAGCCCAACCCAGAGCCAAATCCAGTAGAGCGATCAATCCTAAAAAGGCAATAAGAAGCGCAATGATTCCAAGCATAAGCCGCAGTCCGCTGTTGGCTCCTTCAACAATGGCAGCGATAAGGTTATCTTCTCTTTTATAATATGGCTTCACATCCATACCTAAGGTCTTTGGTTTCTCTGTCTCTGGGACAATCAGCTTGGACATCACAACAGCAGCCGGGGCGGAAAGAAGGGAAGCAGACACAAGATGTCCTGCAATGGTCGGGAGCTGTTCCTGAAGAGTGAACACATAAAGGGCAAGCACACTCGAAGCTATTGTTCCCATCCCCGCAGCCAAAACAGTCGTCAATTCAGACTTGGTCATATCATCTAAATGAGGTTTTATGACCAGAGAGGACTCAATCCCCACAAAAATATTACTTGACGCACTGAGGGATTCCGCACCGCTTATCCTCATCAGTTTGGTAAAAACATAAGAAAAACCTCTTATGATCAAAGGCATGATTTTCAGATAATAGAGAGCTGAAACCAGGGCAGCAAAAAATATTACAGTCGGAAGCGCCTGAAAAGCAAGAAAAGACCCAAGGGACGTCTCTCCGGCCTCAGTCGTCTCTCCAGGACCCAAAGCCAGGCGCCCGAATACAAATTCAGCCCCTTCTTTAGCGCTCTCGAGAACAGATACGACCAGTTTGTTTACGAAAAGAAAAAATTTAGCTCCCACTGGAAGCACAAAGACAAAGACAGCGAAGATGAACTGGAGCAGAATACCCCAAAATATAACCCTCCAATTGATAACGCGCCGGTTTGACGAACACAGCCATGCAAACCCGGCGATGATAAAAACCCCGAGGAAGCTCACAAAATTATAAATCCCCATGACCGTTTGTCACCTTAAAGTCTTGAGCTAAAGCAAATCATTAATTTATTCAAGGCCCATGATCTCAATTATCTTTTTTCGAGCGGTGTGACCTCTGAGAATACGGACCTTTGATTTTGAGACATGGAAATAATCAGCGATCATTGCCACAGCTTCTTTGTTCGCTTCTCCTTTTTCAGGGGGAGCCTTTACCTTGATTTTAAACGTATTCTCCCCCAATCTTTCTATTCCCGGCATAACGGATTTTGGACTGACGTTAGCGGAAATGCGCATCGTTCACCTTCTCCTGAAGAGGCTGCACAGCATATATATATTCACAAATATCTTTAAAGCTAAAATGAATAAGTCCTCGGACCTAGAAGCTGGATCGCATATTGAGAAATAGACCTCACCACAACCGTATCGATCAGAAGGATCAATACAAATGCAATTATGGGACTGATATCCAGCCCTCCGAACTTATAAGGAGGGACAAACTTTCTTATCGGGCCTAAAACCGGTTCTGTCAACTTAAAAAGAATCAATCTGATTTGATAGAGGGAAGGTGTCCTTATCCATGAAAGAATAACATGAGCAAAGATTATCCATATATATATGTTCAAAATAAAATGAACGATTCTTGATACAGCATACAATAGATTTGCTAATAAAATCATCTAAATCCCTATGTTTTTTCTCTGATTAAATGTTTGTATTTTTCAAAAAGTTCTTTAAGCTGTTTCTCAGTAACCGCATAGCCCCTAATATAAAAAGAGAGGGTGGAGCGCAGGGGATCATTTGTCTTTAACAGGATATACTCTCTGATGGGACCTGCTTCTGCAGGAGTCCCTATCTCTATTCTAACTTCTTTTTGCCGACCCGATGATACCTTCAATGACTTCTTGATCTCTTTTCCGTTATGAAAAAAATGGGCATCTTTATGAGAAAATTCCACTTCCAATTCAAGCTCCCCCGTGTTCTTAATATTAAACCCGGACTGGATGTTTTCACCTTCAAGAATCAGACCGATGTCTGCACCGGTTCTGTTAAGTTTTATTTTGGGACCCGGAGGAATCTCAATATGAGCGGAAACAGATAACATAACCCGTGGATTTTTAGGATCATTGGTATACACATATATGTATTTAGAAACTTCCCCGCTGTATCCCCTTGTGTTAAAAGTTACTTCTATATCTCCTTTTTCTCCGGGCTTTAAACTCTCCTTTGACGCAAGGGCCGCTGTACATCCACACGATGTCCTGATCTTCTCAATGGTTAGAAGTGAACCACCGGCATTTTCAAATGAAAAGCTTTGTGTCAGCTCAACACCCTGTATGGCTTGACCAAAATCAATTTTCTTATTATCAAAAACAATTTTAGGTTCATCTAAAGCCTCAAGATAACCTGAAAAAATAAAAAAACATAAAACAAAAAACAAGCTGATTGTTTTTTTCCCTTTCATAGTCGTCTCCGCTTTTGTAATGATATCATTTTTTTTCATCTCTGTTAAAGACTCTTCTATTATGTTTCTTGACAGTTAAATAACCCTTTTCTATAATTCCCTTCAAAGGACGGTTAAATTGAAAGGAATGAAAAGAAAATTTAATTTTATATTACTTATATTTTTTGTTCAATCATTCATTTTTAGTCTCACTTACGGTATCCCCCAGGACCAAATCGTCAAACTTGAAGTGGTCACTGAACTGGCAAATATAAGAGCGGAACCTGATATAGGAAGCCCAATAATTCATCTGGCCTCTCAGGGAACGATCATGGATGTTCTCGGGCAAGAAGGGCCCTGGTATCATATAAGGATCCTTATTGATGACGAAAAAACAATCGATGGCTATGTGCATGAAAGCCTCGTAAAAAAAGTTCCGGCCGCAGAAGAAAAAGAAGAAGAAAAGCCTCCTCAGAAAGAGGAAGAAAAGAAAATTCCCGTGAAGAAGGAAAAAGTAATAACTCCAGAACCAGTTCCCGAACCTCCATCGAAAAGAGCCCTTATCCTGCCGACCGCTTCTCAAATCCATATTAATATTACAGGTGGAGGCAACTATTCATTAATGGGGGACATAAATGAGGGAGCCGAAGGCATCATCGAATACTATCAGAGCACTCTCGGAGCGGAAAAGACCGGTGAATTCCAGCCCTTTCATCTGAACTTTATATACGGCGGGGATGTCAGTGTGCCGTTGGCCTCAGGACTTCATTTCGGGATTGGAGCTGAGTATTTCTTTGGGAAGAAAGAGACTTCAGTCAATTTCTCCCAGCCTGCCTCCCTCAGTATTCAAACCCAACCTGAAATAAAGGCCCTTCCGGTCAGGATCTTTCTCTCTTACCACGTCAGTCCAGAGTTTTATATAAAAGTAGGGATTGAATACATTTTCACTGAATGTTCCTATCTTTATAGATTAACGGAAAACGATACCTGGCAGGAATGGAGCGGGAAAGCTAATTCCGGTCAGATCGGAGCATTGCTGGGACTGGGATTTGTCCATGACTTTGGCCGTTTTTTTAGTGTGTTCATAGAGGCCTCAGGTCGTTATGCTGTAATCAATGACCTCAAGGGAGAAGGCGTTTTTCGAGATTCCACTGGTCTTGAATATAAAGAAAAAGGATACCTGTATATTTACCAGGGTGAAGTGCCTAATAAGGATACTTTTCCTCTCGTTTTCGTTAGGGATAAAACACCCTCCGGATACGGAGTATCAAACCCAGAGAGGGCTACTCTAGATCTATCCGGTCTTTCCCTTCAGGCCGGCATAAGGATAAAATTCAGTCTTTCCAAGTAAAGCTATGTGCTGGGAATGCAGTCCTTTAAACAAAGGGCTTATTTTTTTCACATAAAGTCCGGCTTCCTTGGCTTCCAAAACAAAATCCTTTTGTGACATCATATTTATATTGGTCCTGCTTTTCCCTGTTGCTTTTCTCATCCTTCTCTGAAGTTTGTGTACAGGATTCAGACTGTAAAAAGAAATAATGACCCAATCCGATGAGGTACGGAGAAACTCTTTCAACACTCTTATCCGTGAATTCCTGCTGTGGAGATGATGAAAAAACCTCATGGAAAAAATTCCATCAAATACCCCTGTTTTAAAAGGCAGGCCTTCCACAGCATCACATACAGCACCTGGCTTTGAAGTCATGTCTGAGACGGACCTGTTGTCCAAAGCTCTTTTGACCATTGCAAAAGAGCGATCTCCGCTAATAAGACAGGGGACTTTCTCTGTGAGCAACTGCGAAAACCTTCCATATCCACAGGGAAGATCAAGAACCTTTTCTGCTTCCCCCTTCGTTTCCTTTAAAAGCTTTTTTATAATCCTTCTCTCTCTCCAGTTGACTATTTTCTGGTCAAAACCTCTGTATCTCTTTTTCTCGTAATCAAGCACTTCATGGTCTTTAAAAAACGTGCCTTTACTTTTCACATCTTCTTCCTTAATTCTTTTTTCGGGATTCTTAACGCAGGTCATTTTAGTGACTCAAAACATATATATACCGGCTTTTCTGTTAACACAATGCTGCTGCCTGAAAGATCAATCATTTTCCCATCCCTATCCAGCACTTTTAAAATGGGATCAGTAAATGAATGCCTTAAACATCCTGCTTTGGTCCAGCATACGGCAAACATATTCTTCCTTTTTCTGAAGAGGAATATCTCTGCATCCGCATTTTTTTCCTTTCTTACGAATTCACTGTCTTTTAATTGTTCTGCAAGTGTTTTATAAGCCAAAAAAGAAGGCCTTTTTCTCCACTGTCCCTTGCGGTTGTCTATAAGTCCATATCCCGGAGCTGCAAGCTGCCACCAGTATATCCTTTTGACCATTCCAGTGAATAAAGCCAATATATAATAGCGGACAAGAAAATTCGCCTGCTGTTCCTCAGAAACATTCGGTTTTCCCGAAGCAGGTGAATATTTTCCCATTCCTCTTAAAGGCCAGTTGAATTCAGTGATCCACAGTTCCTTTCCTTTACGGCTGCACTGGTCAATCACTGCTTTCAATAAGGTGATTTTTTTTGAAAGGTCCCAACCGAACTGAGTGTTTTCAGGGGCCCCTACCCGGTCAACATAAAGAAGAGACGTGACCTTATCAAAATGGACCGTTTTTAAAACAGGAGGATATAAATGAAATTCAAAATCAATGACAGCAGGACCTAATAAGTTCACTCCATAAGTTCGTGCAGCTGAGAAAGCAGGTCCCGCAAGCTCCAGATACTCCCTGTAATCCCATAATCCCCATTTTGTCCGGTTCCAGGCATGGCCGATCTCAAAAAACAGGCTTTTATCAGAAAAACGGGAAAATACACAGTTAAGAAAATCGATCCATTTTCTCTTATCAAGCAGGTCTTGGCGGTTCTGGACCAAGGCAATGACCACATCCATCCCTCCGTTTTTAAGTCTATCGACAAATTCTCCATATTCAGGTAGACGGTTCTTTTCCCATGACGGGACACGTATCAAGGTGTGGCTCACCCCTATCTCTGTTAATGCCTTGAGAATATCATCTTCCTTTGCTTTTAATAAAGAGACTGAAACCCCAAAAGGATCCCCAATAGAAACACACTTTTCATAGAGCGTATTCCTCAATGCTCTGTACCGCAGAAGGACGGGGATCAACTTCTGCAAGTTTGCGGCTAACATCCTCAAATAACTTCCTGTATAAGAGAAGTGGGCTTTGAAACGATCTGATTTGGATGCCACATTATGCGGTTGATCCGCATAAGGATTCCATTTAAAATTATTTGAACCCATTTTCATTCTCACTGTATCCGCAGTCTATCTGCAATCTTCTTGATACGAAGTTTTTTCTTGAGCTGAATATATGTGGAAAAGAGTATCTTATTGACTCTATACCAGCACCAATACCCATAGTAGAGAGGCAAAGGGCTTAAATAGAGTTTGAGGAAAGAGCGCTGATAAACAAAAGGAATACCTAAACGTATGGTGCTTTTAAGATTTCTTAAAACAGAGAAGGCCTTTACCTTTTTTACTCTGTTCGTATCAATAAGAAAAAACTGATATCCTTCTTCCCGGGACCTGCGGACTAATATATTGCCATCCGATAAATCCCTGTGAATGAACCCTTTGATCCTGATACAAGAGAGAAAAGCAGCCAGATCTTTAAGCAGTTCCTTCATGTCTTTACCCTTGAGGCTTTTAAAAAGATCCCTGATCTCCCAGGCTCCCTTTACCATTTCTGATAAAAAATATGACTCCCTGACCGCACACCCTATTCTCTTTTCAAAAAACGCTATTGGGCAAGGCGTGCTAATAGAATTTTTTCTGAGAAGGTGGCTTCCGAACCAGGCCTTTCGAGCCTTGGACGGAAAAACCATGCTTTTCAAACTGTTAATCCCCTTGATGCGAAATGACTTGACAGCAACTCTATACACACGACCATTAAGCTCAATATTCACAGCACCTACCTGGTTTCTCGCATCAAGCAATATCTCCGTTGAAGGATGTTGCCATAGTTTTTTTGGGCAGGACAGAATAGGAATGAAATCTTCCTGATCGAAGCGCTCACTCAGTCTTCCCTTAAAATCTGAACCAGAAAGGGGGATCCCGAACTCTTCTCTTTTCAATTTCTTCTCTTTCTCATAGTGTCACAAGAAATCCTTTTTTCTTTTTTTATTATAACCTCTTAAAACAGGTTTTTGAACACTATAAAAAGACCCCTTTTATTTAAAGGAATATGAGCATCCCTACTTTTCCTTTTCTTTCCGGTCTGTTGATTCCATAAAAGAAATATGGTATAAATCAAATACAATTACTGATTATACATTTATAAATAAAAGCCCTGTTTCTCCCTTATAAACGGCGAGGATGGGAAGGGAAATGAAAAGAAGTGCAATCATAGTTTTAGTAATAATCTTATTCACTCTCTCCCCTCTCTCTGCTAATGAAACATCTGAGAAACAGGAGCCGGGTCCCAGACTCACTCTTTATTCCTTTTTCATCGAATCTTTCTCTCTAGTTCCTCCCGGTCAAAAGAAAAAAAGTCTTGCCTTTTCCTTGCAAACAAAAAACCTAGGTATAAATCTCTTGCAAAGCAATAATTATCCCTTTCAGATAAAAACCCTAGCCAGTGGATTCAGGCTGGATAACCATGAATCCAGTCAGTTTGACTTCAGGCTGCCTTTTTATATGCACCCGCACCGCGAGGTAAAAAAATCATATTCAGGCGCACTCCTGGACATCAGTGGAATAAATTTGGCTGTATGGTCTTTGGATAGCTTTATCCTCAAAAAATCTTGGGCCCAGATATCACTCAAGTCAATATATAACAATCTCGACCACGGATTCGAATGGGATGGGGGCATTTTTATAAGCAATCATCTCACTCATCTTTATCACGGAGCCCTGTATTATTCAGCAGCCCGGCTGAATGGTCTAGACATTGCGGAATCTACACTCTTTGCATCTGCAGGGAGTCTCATGTGGGAGCTTTTTTTTGAATCAAACTACCCCTCTATAAATGACGTGATCATGACCACTCTCGGTGGCTTCATCCTGGGGGGGCCTTTTTATCAAATGGCTGGGTCGCTGTACAGCCAGAATTCAAGAGGGCTTGGGGGGCTCTTTCAAAAATCCTTAATGCTTATCATAAATCCCTCTTTTAGTTTCAGTTTATTTTCAGGGGACCGATCAGGATTAAACTTCTTTACAGAAAAACACTATTACAGCTTTCAATTCCCTTTGGGAACCTACTGGTCAACAACAAACAAACAAAAATACCTGTTTGGTATTTGTGTGGAAAACAAGGATTATAGAGAAAAAGAGCTGGGATATATTAAACCATATGAATGGTTTCTTATTGACGGAAGGATGGGTTTTTGTAAGGATGATTACCGGGATAAGGAGATATCCGCGACAGTACTGCTGAGCGGAACAAAAACAAAAACCGGCCTTAGAGGCTTAGTCGGAGTGTATGATTACATAGACACAGAGATCATCGAGAGGATCTCTACGACAGGAATTGGGATGGGAGCGGTCTCATCTTATTATTCAGACCCAAATTTTTTCACCGAGGCTTCCGGTGTTTTGTCCTTTGTGCTTGGAGGCTCCAGTCCATCGCTTGATGTCGAAAAATGCCAATTTGGTGAAAAAGACCAGAAACCTTATTATTTCGGCCCTGGTTTAATGTCCAGATTCAGAATAGAGGTAGGGAGGAAAGGAATGGGCAGCATTCTCGCTAAATTTTCACAGTACTGGATAAACTCACTCTTTTCAGATGCCCAAGAATCACTGTCTGTATCTTCATTTAATATAAGACTTGCTGTTACAAAAAACGCAAAGATAAACTTAGGGTATGATTGCTATATCAGACAGGGGACCATTCTCAAAGAAAACCATGCGGCAACAAAAGGTGCTTTTAAGATCTTCCTTATTCAAGAATTCTGAAGGACTGTCATCGGACAGCCGATAGCCAAAGAGGAAAGAAATATTAAAAAATTTTAATATTTTATTAATTTATATTTAATAATTGTTTGTTATAATCTTTTTTGATTTCGTCTCAATGGAAACATTTACTTAGACTTTCCTTTCAAAACGGCGAGAAGTAAGGAGATATTCTATGACGAAAAAAACCGGGCTCAGCTCTCTAATCCTGATCATTGGCATCTTCTCATTTATTCAAAAAATTTATCCCGAGTCCAACCGGACAGCTACGGATGAATTGAAGAACAACGCACCTAAGGTCTTCCTCGACTGCCGGCGCTGCGACAGAGATTATATAAGGAAAGAAATTACCTATGTGAATTTTGTCCGCGATAGGACAGAAGCGGATATCCATATTCTCGTTACAGATGAAAATACCGGGAGCGGAGGAAATAAATACACTCTGACTTTTATAGGGAAAAATCAATTTGAGGATACGGAAAACACCTTAACCTATTCATCAAACGAAACTGAAACAAGGGATGAAATCCGTGAAGGGATGCTTGAGGTCATGAAAAGAGGCCTCTTTCCTTTCCTCATGGAAACTCCACTAGCAGACCTGCTATCCATTCAATGCAAAATAGAACTTGAACCGACTGCGGTCAAAGACAACTGGGATTTCTGGGTTTTCAATATCCGAGTCAGCGGAGAATTGGAAGAAGAGACAAGCCAGCGAACAACACAACTCAGCTTGGACCTTTCCGTAAACAGGGTGACTCCTGAATGGAAAATCCAACTGGGAGTTTCCGGCGATTATGAAGAAGACAACTATGACTACGAAGACTACTCCATCAAAAGCATTTCCGAAGAAAAAGACTTAAGAGGGCTTTTTGTTAAAAGCTTAAATGAACACTGGTCAGTCGGAAGCTGGATAGAGGCTTCTTCGTCCACATACAGCAATATTGATTCCCATTACATGTTTGCCCCGGCTCTTGAGTATAATTTTTTCCCATATTCACAATCCACGAGAAGGCAGCTCCGATGCCTGTACAGAGTCGGCGTTAATTCGGTAAATTATATAGAAAAGACTATTTTTGATAAGACAAAGGAAACCCTCTTTAATGAGTCTTTGACATTGACCTTGGAAATAAGGGAACCTTGGGGAAGTGCTTCAACATCCCTGGAAGGATCTCATTATTTTCATGACTTATCAAAAAACCGCCTTGAGCTCAGAGGATTTCTTTCATTCAGAATTTTCAAGGGTTTTTCCGTAAACCTCAATGGAAGGTATGACCGCATCCGTGACCAGCTGTCGCTTCCTATTGAAGGGGCCTCTCTGGATGAGATCCTCCTGCAGAGAAAGGAACTGGCTACAAATTACGAATATTCCATAGATATCGGATTCAGCTACACCTTTGGTTCAGTCTACAGCAATGTGGTCAATCCTCGATTCGGAGGAAGGTCCAGATACGGCCGGTACAGATAAATAAAAAATAAAATTGTTGCAAAAATAGTATTTTTTTTATATATTCCAGTCAATTTCGTACTTCAAATTCACCTTATGGAGGAGAGTCTATGAAAAAAATTCTGATTTTGTTAATGATTGGTTTGTGCAGTACCCCGATGGTTTTTGGGAGCATTGTAACAAACACAAATCAGAGTGTCTTGTATTTAAGGTTTCCTGCTCGAAATGCATCCACAGATATTGATGCGGTCTATTATAATCCAGCTGGTACCACCAAATTGTCTAATGGTTGGCACTTCTCTTTAAACAACCAAACACTCTTTCAAACAAAGACTATAACGAATGCATTTCCCTTTCTCAACAATGATACCTATATCAGCGATGTAAGCGCTCCTGTATTTCCCAGTGCTTTTGTGGTGTATAAGATGAAAAAGCTAGCTTTTTCATTTGGATTTGGTCCTAATGCAGGAGGAGGAGCCGCTGATTATACAAACGGCCTGCCTTCCTTTGAAACCGGCTTGTCAACGCTTCCCCTCTATTTGACCGGTATGGGACTTTACACAACACAGTATTCAGCAGATATCAGCTTTAAAGGAAGCTCCTTTTACTTAGGCTTTCAGCTGAACGCCTCTTATGAAATTAATGAGATGATCTCTGTAGCTGCGGGACTGCGCTATATTTGTGCTCTCAATAATTACGAGGGGGCTATAGAGAATATCAAGATCAATCCTTATCATCCTCTGCTCAACCCCAACAGTAATATGATTTCTGCCTACCAATTCTTTAACACGATCGGAATGCCGGCCGAGGCAGCTCTGTTTTCTAACAAAGCAGTCGATGCCAAACAGACTGCGACAGGAATCACTCCTATCTTGAGCGCCAACTTCTCTCCTATTGAGACATTGAACATCGGTGTTCGTTATGAACTAAACACAAAGCTTGAGTTTGAAAATCAAACCACAACAGATGATACCGGACTGTTTCCTGATGGCGAGACTGAGCGATATGATACTCCTGCTATTCTGGCAGTCGGCGCTGAATATGATATTATGCCGAAATTAAAAGCGGCTGTTTCCTTCGACATGTTTTTTGACAAAAATGCAAACTGGGAAGGCCAGGAAGACCTTGTCAATTCCAACTCTTATGACCTAGGATTTGCTTTCGAGTACGATCTAACAAAGAGAATGGCATTGAGCGCAGGTTACCTATGGACCCAGATCGATGTCTCAGATGATTATCAAAGCGACATGACCCATGAATTATCAAGCAACGGATACTTCTTTGGAGGACGTTACAGTTTTAATGAGAATCTGAGTCTGGACATCGGAGCAACTATCGTCGACTACCTAGACTCGAATAAAACGATCAGCTATCCAGGATTCGGCTCATTTAAAGAGTCTTATGAAAGAACCACATGGGGATTTGGAATAGCTGTCAACTACCACAAATAAGAACGCTCAGACTCTTCCGGGACATTAATAAATCGGAATCACTCATACCTTAATGTATTTACAGGATTTGAGGCAGCGGCCCTGAAGGTATGGATACTTACGGTTACAAAAGAGACGAATAGCACCAGAGCGCTTGAGAAGATAAAAGTCCAGATGCCGATATTTATACGAAAAGCAAAATCCTGAAGCCAAATACGCACGATAATGTAAGCTACGGGCCAAGCGATCAGATTTGAAAGCAGAATAAGTCCGGCGAATTCTCTGGTCAAGAGGGTTACCAGCTGAGACACAGAAGCTCCCAGTACCTTTCGAATACCTATCTCCTTGGTCCGCCTATTAATCATAAAGGCAGCCAATCCGAAAAGTCCCATGCAAGCTATAAAAACCGTTATTCCGGCGAACGTCCCGAAGATCTCACCGGTGCGCATCTCTTTCTGATAGAGCTTATTAAAGGCATCATCCAGAAAATAAAACTCAAAAGGCTGGCTTTTGGTCACTCCCTCAAAAGTCCTCCTTAAAGATCCCAATATGGTATGAATATCACCCGGGCTGATCCGGACCGCTATATTGGATCCCATCTCATTGATCAATGCCATGGGTTCGATATCATGGTGGAAAGTGGAAAACTGGAAATCCTCAACCACCCCCACAACATGATCTTTATTTCCGAGAAACGGTAACACTTTTTTCCCAATGGGATCCTTCCATCCGATCTTTTTTGCGGCAGTCTCATTGATCAACACTCCATATTTATCTTCACTGAAGTCCTTTGAAAAGTTTCTCCCCTGCAATATATTGATTTTGAACACATCCACAAAGTCTTCATCCACATAGTCAAACCTGATATCCATTTTCACTTTTTCCCCATTATCTCTAATAAATTCTTGGTTTATGAGCCGACTTCTTATATTTATAGGAAGACCGCTTGACACGGAGACACCTTGAACCTGTGGAAGCTGAAGAAACGCTGTCTTTAGGACCTGCCGTTTGTCCATGGTCTCTTTTTCATTTACAGGAATCACAACCACATGTTCCCTGTCAAATCCCAACTTCTTTGTTTTTATAAAATTCATCTGCCTGAACACAACCACAGTGCAAATAATCAGAATCACCGAAACCGCAAATTGAAAAACCATCAGGATGTTCCTCAGCCTCCCCCCACGCTTCCCTGATGCGGAAAGCTCTTTTATGGAGCTTACAGGTGGAAGAGCGGAAAGCATCAGAGCAGGATAGCTTCCCGATGCCAGAGCGACAAACAGGGTCGTCCCAGCCATCACAAAGATAAGAAATCCGTTACTTAAAAGATCCGGTTTTAACTCCACCCCAAGTATAAGACTGAAGCGAGGTAAAAACACCTTTATTAAAAGCAACGCAACAAACAGAGACAGTACGGATAGAAACAAGGATTCTCCCAAAAATTGCTCAAGGATTTGTCTGCGGTTGGCTCCGGTGACCTTGCGCACACCGATCTCTTTAGCCCTTTTTGAGGAACAGGCTACACCCAGGTTCATGGAATTCACACAGGCTATGAGCAGAACCATAACGGCTATGAAAGAAAAAAGGCGGACATAACGGATCTCATTATTGGTGGAAAGTTCTCCCCTGATTTGGGATCTCAGATGGATATCCTCTATGGGCTGGAGTGATATGTGCGTTCCGGCTCTTGGGGTTTGGGCAAAGACAGTGAGCTTCTTTTCCGCTTCGGTTTTATCACCTGTTTCTTCTAGCTCTACAAAAATATAAAAGTTGCCCACATTCCAGTTATCAAACATCCAGTCGTATGTTTTATCCTCCCTTAAAGTCTCAAGGGACAGCAGATAATCGAACTTCAGGCTCGAATTCTGGGGAATGTTTCCCACCACCCCGCTGACCACTACATCATACTGCCGTCTTTTCTCCTTGTAACTGATGAACCGACCAATAGGGTTTTCATTCCCGAAAAGCTTTTTGGAAACATCTTCAGTGATCACAATGGTATTAGGTTCAGAAAGCACGCTTTTGCTGTCTCCATGAATAAGCGGGAAGCTAAAGATCTCAAGAAAATTCCTGTCCGCATACAATCCGGATTGATAAAAGAGCTTCTCTCCCGCCTTTAAAACAGCTTTATCCTGAAAAGCGTCCATAAAGCATGTGGCTTTTTTGATCTCCGGGAAATCAGAAACGAGAAGAGGGGCCATTACCTCAGGGAAATGGTCTTCATATTCCTCTACAGACTTCTGTCCCTCCTGGCCGGGTCCTTCGGCAAGAAGGCGAAAGATCCTGTCGCTTCTCTCATGAAACCGGTCATAGCTTGATTCATGCTGGACATAGGCCATGATGAGAAGAAAACAAGCCATTCCCACCGCCAGTCCGGTAACATTGATGAATGAAAAACCCTTGTTTTTAATGACATTTCTTACTGCTATCACAATATAGTTTTTCAGCATAGCCGTACTCCAGTACAGTTTATTTTTTATAAATCCCGGTAAAGACTTTATGACCTGAAACCAGTACCACATTCGGGCATAGACTATGCCCCGGTTTCCATAAATGGTGCGGAACATTTCCTCGAAATCTCCCAGATGAGTAAACTCCCCCTTATCAGAATAGATGATACCGAGTATCTTTTCTGCAAGAGCCGGGGGAGTGAGGCTCTTTTTTTTGCGCATTGTCAACTTTTTTCCGTATCCGTTTCTAAAGAGGGGATCCTGTCCCACATTGCATCCTGGATACCGCGGACTTCAATCAAAGACTTTTTGCCCAGAGAAGTCAGTTGGTAAATCCTCTTGCTTCTCCCGCCTCTTTCCTTTACAGGCTCGGTTAAATAAGATTTAAGAAGTCCTTTTTTTTCAAGGCGGTCCAGGGGATCGTAAACAGAACCAAAGGACCACTTTTTCCCGGTAACCTCTATCAGCTCCTCGCGGATGGGAATGCAGTAAGCATCTTCCTGCAGTTTCCAGACCGCCAGAAGAACCAGTTCTTCGGATCTTGATAAAAGCTTCATTTCATTCTCCTCGAAATTAATTGCTTCCGTATTCTGAAACAAATATATTCATTATCCTGGAATATTCACGAGTCAAGGTTGCTGCAGATGCGAGGCACAAGGCATGAAGGTGTGGTCCTTCACTGCGAATGCCTTGTAACGAAGCAGATGCAGT
>CAYWDH010000003.1:0-131763 GCA_964456985.1 uncultured Eubacteriales bacterium | reverse complement strand
TTCTAGGACATACATGCTTTTTATAAAAAATGACAACTGATAAGTTTTTGTTTGTGTTCAATTTCATTATAATCGCCATTTTTTTACCATTAAGGCAAGCCGATCTCACAGCATCTGCTTCGTTACAGGGCACCTTGCGGTGAAGGACCACAGCTTCGCACCCTGTGCCTCGCATCTGCAGCAAGCTCGACATGTGAATAAGCCAGGAAACTTACATATCGTGCAAATAAACCTTTTCAGCCCTTCATGATATTTGTTATATTGGACACACGGTTTTTATGATAAATCCCGACTCTGTGGAGAGGTGGCCGAGTGGTTGAAGGCGGCGGTCTCGAAAACCGCTATCCGGAGTATTTCGGATCGTGGGTTCGAATCCCACCCTCTCCGCCAACAAGAGATTTTTAACTTAATGAAGTAGGGTAAAAAGACGTTTTCATCATAGAGCTGAAAGCAAGCTACTTTACTCTTTTTATCATTTTTGGTAACGTACATATTCTGATCTAAGACAGTAAATTCGGAGAGGTGTCCGAGTGGCTTAAGGAGCACGCTTGGAAAGCGTGTGTACGGTAACCCGTACCATGGGTTCGAATCCCATCCTCTCCGCCACTTGCCTTGAAGGATGATTTTTACCTTGCTGAAGGGATTAAATCATTGCAACGCGTGTTTTTTTCTGATAAGATTTTTCATCTCTTATTCGTTCGCTGGAAATGGTTTTAGTAATTTTTGGATTATAAATTTTTCTATGAAGGTGGCCTTGTGGACGCAATAAATAATTTTCTTCTTACTTTGGATGGGTATTTGGGGAATGGCACCTGGTTTCCTTTGCTTTTACTGGGAACCGGTATTTTCTTTACTCTTTATCTTCGTTTCCCTCAATTGAGATTTTTTCGTCATGCGATCAGAGTTGTAACGGGAAAATATGAGAAAGATTCTTTCGAGGGAGATACGACACATTTTCAATCTTTAGCAACAGCCCTGTCCGGGACTATCGGCACTGGCAATATTGGTGGAGTGGGATTAGCGATATATATCGGGGGACCAGCCGCTCTTTTTTGGATGTGGGCTACAGCCTTTTTCGGAATGACGACAAAATTCGTGGAAGTGACTCTTTCACATAAATATCGGGATGTGAATAAGCAAGGGAAAGAAGGGACTGTATCCGGCGGGCCTATGTATTATATGGATAAGAAGCTGAATATGAAATGGCTTGCCATAATTTTTGCCATAGCCACGGTTATCTGTACCTTCGGGACCGGAAATATGCCTCAGATAAACAATATTGCGGTTTCCATAGAATCCACTTTTCATATTAAACCCATAATCACCGGAGGCATCCTTTCTGTTTTTTTAGCTCTAATAATAATCGGTGGTATCAAAAGGATTGCGAAGGTAACTGAGAAAATAGTCCCTTTTATGGCTGTTCTCTATATCGTTGGTGCTTTCAGCGTGATATTTTTCAATTATCAACAGATAATTCCCTCATTAGAAGCCATTTTCTTGAATGTTTTTACCGGAACAGCCGCTTTAGGGGGATTCTTGGGGAGTTCCGTAGCCTTTGCCTTTAACAGGGGAGTAAACAGAGGGATTTATTCAAACGAAGCAGGTCAGGGTTCGGCAGCGATCGCCCATTCTGCCGCCAAAGCTGATGAGCCAGTTTCCGAAGGAATGGTGGCCATACTCGAGCCGTTTATTGATACGCTTCTGATCTGCACACTCACAGGACTTACCATAATGGCATCAGGAGTATGGACCAAGAAAATACCGAATACCTTTGAGCGGGCGGATATGGAGATAATACAGGGTATTTATGAGAGAGACAATAGGGAAGATCTGGCTGCTTTGAGGGAATTCATGAAAGACAGAAAAAGCGATAGGGTCAAATCCTATTCAGGGGAGATAGAAATCGTTAATGGAAGGCTTGAGGTCCCCAAGGATATTACCATCATCCATGCACGGTCTTTTGCTGAAGATGTGACTTTTTCTAAAAATGGAGAAGAAGTGACAGGAACATTTGCCGTAGAAGACGGGAAGCTGGCAGATACATCCATACAAGTAAAAGGAAAATCTCTTGTTCACAGCGCGGTCTTGACCGCAGAAGCTTTTAAGTTCGGACTTTTCGGAGACTATGGAAAGTTCATAGTTTCAGTCGGGCTCTTGCTTTTTGCCTTTTCAACCGTCATATCATGGTCCTACTACGGCAGCCGGGCTGTTACCTATCTTGTTGGGGAGAAATTTGTCATGCCCTACAGGATGATCTATATTGTTGCCTTTTTTTCAGCAGCCCTTATAGATACCACTATTATATGGTCTCTTGCTGCCGTAGCCATTGTCCTTATGGCTGCCCCGAATTTGTTCGGTATACTGATGCTTCATAAAGACATGAAGCAATCAGTAAATGATTACTGGAAAAAGTTCAAGAGAGAACACCCTGAAGATGCTCAGCGCATCAGAGTCAGAGAACTCAGAAAAGGGTAATTTAGATAAAAATCTTTTTGTTAGATGAAGGGAAAAAACAATGAATACAAAATTCTATGTAGATATGGAAGATATCTATGGAGCCCATAATTACAATCCCCTTGACGTCGTATTGACCAAAGGGAAAGGTATTTGGGTTTGGGATATTGAGGATACAAGGTACCTTGATTTTCTCAGTGCCTATTCTGCTGTGAATCACGGACACTGCCATCCACGTTTAGTCAAAGCTCTCTGTGAGCAGGCTAAAAATCTGACTTTGACCTCAAGGGCCTTTAGGAATGACCAATGGCCTCTCCTTACGAAGGAATTATGTGATTTGACCGGATTTGAAATGGTTCTGGCAATGAATTCGGGTGCGGAAGCCGTGGAAACAGCGATCAAAGCAGCCCGGATGTGGGGGTATCAGAAAAAAGAAATCCCTGAAAACCAGGCTGAGATCATCAGCTGCGAAAATAACTTTCACGGGAGAACCATTACCATTATAAGCTTCTCAACAGAAGAGCACTATAAAAAGGATTTCGGTCCCTTCACTCCCGGTTTCATACAAATTCCTTACGGAGATACGGATGAACTTGAAAAAGCCATAACTCCTAATACAGCAGCCTTTTTAGTGGAGCCTGTTCAAGCTGAAGCTGGTATCATCATTCCTCCTGAAGGATATCTAATAAAAGCAAAACAGATATGTGAAAAAAACAATGTATTATTTATAGCAGATGAGATACAAACAGGCCTGGGAAGAACCGGCCGCTTATTTGCCTGCGATCATGAGGGAGTCAAACCGGATATGGCTGTGATAGGGAAGTCATTAGGAGGCGGATGCTATGCTATATCCGCTGTTCTTTCCAGCAGAGAAATCCTTGGTGTATTCACCCCGGGTTCACATGGCTCCACATTTGGAGCGAATCCTTTGGCCTGTGCCGTAGCCAGGGAGGCCCTGCGTGTGATGGAGGAAGAAAAGCTTTCTGAAAACTCAGAAGAGCTGGGTCAGTATTTTTTAAAAAAGCTGAAAACAATAAAGAACAAGTACATAAAAGATGTCAGAGGGAAGGGGCTCCTTATAGGAATAGAATTGCATCCTGAAGCCGGCGGGGCCAGGCGTTTTTGTGAGGCATTGATGAAAGAAGGACTTCTCTGTAAAGAAACACATGAGAACATGATTCGTTTTGCGCCGCCTTTGATCATTAAAAAGAAAGAATTAGACTGGGCCTTTAAAAAAGTTAAAAAGGTCCTTAAGGAAATAGAATAAGCTTATTTTTTTCTTTTGATAAAAGTATAGGCAATAAGTACCTGTCCCAGAAGGATAACCATTCCCCCTAGGAGAGTCCGGTTTGATGGTGTTTCTCTGAGAAAGAGAAACGCAAAGAGGATCCCGTAGACCGGCTCCAGTGTATGGATGAGACTCGCTGTTTGCGCTTTTATATTTTTCATTCCCTTTATAAAAAGAGTGTGCGAAAGAGCTGTACAGACTACTCCCAGTATAACGAGAAGCAGTATGTTTTTTCCGGTCAATGGAAAGGATATGAAAAACAAAAGAGGAATTAAGAACAGAGTTGAGAAAAAATTCTGATTGAAAGCAATGACAAGGCTTGAGTGTTTCTGAGCGAGTCTTCGGTTGATAATGGTCAGAAGAGAAAAAGTAAATCCTGAGAAAACTCCCCATAAAACACCCATATAAGTCGAGTTTTGAAGGTCAAATTTTGGAATAATCAGAAACACTCCAAACAAACAAAAGAGGGATAAAAAAATGTTCAACTTCACAATCCGCTCTTTAGTGAACAGAGGTTCGAGGAAGGTTGTAAAAACAGGATAGGTTGAAAAAGATAATAATCCTACGGCTACGGTCGATATCTGGATGGACTTAAAAAAAGACACCCAGTGAACTGAAAGAACGAATCCTAAAAGAATAAAATATAATGTATCTTCTCCGGGAAATAGTGATTTTTTTCTGCCGGATATCAAGAGGATGATGGCGAGAGAGAGAGCTGCAAAAAGAACCCTTCCCAGAACGATTATAAAGGGAGAGATAGATAGCCACTTTCCAAAGAGTCCGGCCACTCCGAACAGGAGCACCGCCAGATGGATTTCATAGAGGCTTACCCTATCATTCATTGTCTCATATAAGATACATGAAGAGGGATCAGAGTGCAAAATTTGTTTTTGTTTTAAAACTCATATATGTTAAAATACTTTTTTATTAATTAAGATAACTTCCGTGTCCTTTTCCGGATTCAACGGATATAAAATGAGCTATTTAGTCTATGCAAGAAAATACAGGCCTACAAGCTTTGACCAGGTCATAGGTCAGAAAGCAGTTGTTCAGACTTTACAGAACGCTATTAAAAACAACCGTCTGGCCCACGGGTATATCTTCTCTGGTATGAGAGGAGTCGGCAAGACCACTGTGGCGCGGCTCCTGGCAAAATCACTTAACTGCGAAAAGGGGCCTACTCCGGAACCCTGTCTGGAATGTGAATCCTGTGTTGACATACAGGAAGGCCGCGCTGTTGATGTGCTGGAAATAGACGGGGCATCCAATAGAGGGATTGATGAAGTAAGGGCCTTAAAGGAAGGCGTTCAGTACAAACCTCTCCACAGCCGTTACAAGGTCATCATCATTGACGAATTCCATATGCTGACTACACCAGCCTTCAATGCACTGCTTAAAACCCTGGAAGAACCCCCGCCAAATACCATTTTCATTCTCGCCACAACTGAACTGCACAAGGTTCCAGCCACAATCGTGTCCAGATGCCAGACTTTTGAATTCAGGAAGATATCTTTTAATGAGATCACCGCTCATTTGAAGGAAATCATTCAAAAAGAAGATATAACTATTTCAAACTACGGTATCAGATTGATTGCAGAATCAGCAGAAGGAAGTTTGAGGGATGCTCAAAGCCTGCTCGATCAGTCGGTTGCTTTTTCTGGGGAAAAGATCAGTGACGAAGATTTGAAAGAGATCCTTGGGACTATAAGCCGGGGGCTTCTTTTTGAGGTCGCAGAAGCTATTCTTAGGAATAAACCCGAACAAGCATTTGACCTGGTTGAAAAAATCGTTAATAAGGGATATGACCTTCGGTTTTTCCTCTCGGAATTGATCAAACACTTCAGGGATCTTTTGCTGGTGCGTTCCTTGAAAGACACAAAAGATTTATTGACTCTTGATGAACCAGAAAAGGAAAAGATAAGAAAGCAGATTGAAAACACAAGTGCGGATGAAATTCTCCACTGTCTCAATGCTCTTCAGAACGGAGAGCAGGGATTAAGGTATTCATCCCATCCCAGGATTTATTTTGAAGTGCTGATCGTTAAGATTTGTCAGTTCCATAAGATAGTGCCTATTGAGGATATCATTGAAGAAGTCAAGTCACTAAGGGGGAAGCTGGGAAGGGACGCTGAGACACACAAAAAGAATAGAGAGAGGGAAACTGAAAAAACAGAAAATACTAAGACGACTGTTCCGAGCGCAAAGCCTGTGACAGATGAAAAAAAACAGAACAGATTAAAAAACGAAAAGAAGAATAATGTTTTAAAGGAGCCAAAAGTGGAGGAATTTCTAAACACTTTTAAGGCTCGGATATTATCAGTAAATAAAGAAGAGAAGAAACATTAAGGGAAAAATATAATACGAAGGAGAGAAACAATGAAAGGCGTTGGTAATTTGCAGAAAATGCTCAAACAGGCAAAGGAGATGCAGGAAAAGATAAAAAAAGAACTGGATGAGATGAAAGTGGAAGGAAGTAGCGGAGGAGGTATGGTCGAGGTCACTATGGACGGAAATAAAAACATTGTTTCTGTTAAGATTGATCCGGAAGTTGTCAATAAGGATGATGTAGAAATGCTTCAGGACTTAATAAGTGCGGCTTTTAATGATGCGTGCGCACAGGTTGATGACCAGGTCAAAGAAAAAATGGGAGTTCTAGGCGCCGGGCTGAAGATTCCGGGCCTAACGTGATTTAAAATGAGAGGACAACCCCCTTTAACAAGACTTATCGAAGAGATAAAAAAAATACCGGGAATCGGATTAAAAACGGCCCGGAGGATTGCCTATTACATAATTGGTCTTGAAGAGGAAGAGGTGAATAATCTAGCTGATTCAATAATGGACGCAAAGAAAGGACTTTTTTACTGCTCTGTTTGCAACAATCTGACCCATGTGGATCCCTGTTTTTACTGCACGGATGAAAGTAGAAATGACGATGTTCTCTGTATTGTAGAAGAACCATTCAATATTGATTCCATAGAGAAGAGCGGGATTTACCATGGAAGGTATCATGTACTTTTGGGAGCTTTGTCCCCTTTAAAAGGAGTGGGCCCTGATGAATTAAAAATTGAGAAAATTACTGAAAGGATAAAAAATAATAAATTTGCAGAAGTCATTATCGCCACGAATCCGACCGCTGACGGCGAAACCACAGCCGCCTTTCTGACAAGAGTATTGAAAGATTTTGATATCAAGTTAACCAGGTTAGCTATGGGCCTTCCGGTTGGTTCTGATATTGATTATGCTGACCAGGTAACCATTAAAAAATCCCTGGAAGGAAGGACAGAGATTAAATAATAAAAACGTCTTAATAAGAGAGGAGAATGTTATGAAGAAAAAATTCGAACCTATTGAAGGCAATACAGCCGCAACTCACGTGGCTTATGCTTTTAGTGAAGTCGCTGCTATTTATCCAATAACTCCATCATCCTTAATGGGGGAACTTGCCGATTCATGGGCAGCGCAGGGAAGAAAAAACATTTTCGGACAGACAGTGGATGTTGTTGAGATGCAGTCCGAAGGAGGAGCATCCGGAGCTGTGCATGGAAGCCTCTCAGCAGGGGCTTTGACAACCACATTCACAGCGTCCCAGGGATTGATGCTTATGTTGCCGAATATGCATAAGATCGCAGGAGAAATGCTTCCCACTGTATTTCATGTATCTGCAAGGTCACTGGCTTGCCAGTCATTATCCATATTTGGTGACCATTCAGATGTCATGTCTGCGAGAAACACAGGATTTGGGCTGATCGCATCCGGTTCTGTTCAAGAAACCATGGATCTGGCTATTGTGGCTCATCTTGCCGCCTTGAAATCGAAAGTTCCTTTTGTCCATTTTTTTGACGGATTCAGGACTTCGAATGAGATACAAAAAGTAGAGATGATCCCATATGAGACTATGGCAGAGCTTGTTGAGATGAAATATGTGGAAGAATTCCGGTCACGCTCCATGAATCCGGAAAGACCGTTTCTTAAGGTGGGAGCTGAAAATCCGGATGTGTACTTTCAGGGACGCGAGACAGTGAATCAGTATTATGACAGAGCTCCTGATATCGTACAGGAATGCATGGATAGAGTGGCCAAAAAAATCGGGCGGTCTTATCATCTGTTTGATTACGTAGGGGCGCCGGATGCTCAAAAAGTCATTGTTTCCATGGGATCAAGTGTGGAGACGATTGAAGAAGCTGTCAATTATCTCAGAGGAAAAGGAGAAAAAGTAGGAGCTGTTAAGGTCAGGCTCTACAGGCCTTTCTCAGCAAAAGCACTTTTGTCTGTCCTGCCTGACAGTGTAAAGAAAATCGCTGTTCTTGACAGAACCAAAGAACCCGGTTCATTAGGTGAGCCCCTTTATCTGGATGTGACCACAGCTCTCAAAGAAAAAGAAATCGAAGTGATCGGAGGAAGATACGGACTTTCTTCCAAAGAATTCACTCCGGCTATGGTCAAAGCTGTTTATGACCATCTTGATGGAAAGTGTACGCACGGTTTCACAGTGGGGATAGAGGATGATGTCTCACATAGATCACTTCCTGTCGGGGATCCCCTTGATTCTGAGCCCGAGGGAGTGGTTCGGTGTAAATTTTGGGGATACGGTTCGGATGGAACTGTATCCGGCAATAAGAACTCCATTAAAATCATCGGAGACAGTACAGATATGTTCGCACAGGGCTATTTTCAGTATGATTCCAAGAAATCAGGCGGGGTCACCATCTCCCATCTTCGTTTTGGAAAAGAAAAAATCCAGTCCCAGTATTTGCTGAACACAGTTGATTTCGTAGCGCTTCATAAATCCTCGTACATAGGAAGGTATGATATTCTTAAGGGGATAAGAGAGAACGGAACATTTCTACTCAATTCAAACTGGAAAGCAGGAGAAGTATTTGAAAATCTGACTGAAAAGATGCAGAAGACCATTATTGATAAAAACATTAAAGTTTACAACACAGATGCTCTCAAGATAGCGAACGAGGTCGGACTGCGAAACAGGATCAGCACTATTATGCAGGCTGCCTTCTTTAAGATCTCCGGAGTTATTAAGGAAGATAAAGCACTGAAGTTGATTAAAGATGCCATCAAGAAGACATTTATAAAAAAAGGCGAGAATATTGTCAAAATGAACTGGAAGGCTGTTGACAGGACTTCAGAGGCGCTTGAAGAGGTACAAATACCGGAAAAGATAGAAAAATCAGCTCCAGAGATAAAACTGATATCTGACGATGCCTCGGATTTCGCTAAAGGTGTTATTGATCTTTCCATGCATTTTGAGGGTGATAAGATAAAAGTATCCCAAATGCCCTTTGACGGAGCTGTCCCCACCGGAACCACGAAACTGGAAAAGAGAGGTGTCGCCAACTTGGTGCCCAGATGGATACCTGAAAACTGCATCCAGTGTAATCAGTGTTCTCTGGTATGTCCTCATGCCACGATCCGGCCTAAACAGATAGATCCTGACGATTTAAAAGACGCACCTGATAGTTTTGTTACTTTAAAATCGCGCACCAGGAATGACAGAGACTTAGAATACAGTCTCCAGGTTTATATCGAAGACTGTGTGGGATGTGAGAATTGTGTGGATGTTTGTCCCACTAAAGAGAAAGCCCTGGAAATGATCCCCATACAAGAAGCGAGAAAAGCCGGAGAGGTGGAAAATGAGAAATTTTTTGAAGAACTCCCGGATAATGTTCTGGACGGAGTGAAGAAAACAACGGTCAAAGGGAGTCAGTTTCTCTTGCCCTATCTTGAGTTCCACGGAGCCTGCGCCGGGTGTGGGGAAACACCTTATGTCAAACTGGCCACCCAGCTTTATGGTGACAGGATGATCATCGCCAATGCGACCGGATGTTCTTCCATTTGGGGGGGAACATTTCCTACGGTTCCCTACTGTAAGGATAAAAACGGAAGGGGACCCACGTGGGCGAATTCTTTGTTCGAAGATAATGCTGAATACGGATTTGGGATGCGCCTTGCTGTGAATTCCAATAGAAAACAGCTTCTTTTTAACATCAACAAGCTGCTTGAGATGGGGACGACCAAGGACCTGACACAGGCCCTGCAAAAAAGCAAAGAACTCTGGACATCAGTGGAAGATGAAGCCAAAGAGGCTGCGGAAAAAGTCATAAAAGCGTTGCCTGAGGCACAGAAAAAAGCTTCTGGAGAAAAGGAAAAAGTCTTAAACAAGATAGTAGAGCTCAAAGATTATCTGGTCAACAAAAGTGTTTGGTCCATTGGAGGTGACGGCTGGGCCTATGATATTGGATACGGAGGCCTGGATCATGTTCTGGCGGCTGGTAAGAACATCAATGTGCTCGTTCTGGATACGGAAGTATACTCCAACACCGGAGGTCAGGCTTCAAAAGCGACTCCTACCGGTTCGGTCGCAAAATTTGCTTCAGCAGGAAAACAGACAAAGAAAAAAGACCTGGGACGCATGGCAATGTCTTATGGCTATGTCTATGTCGCAGCGGTTGCCATGGGGGCCAATCAGAGCCAGTGTTTGAAAGCTTTTCTGGAAGCTGAATCTTACAACGGTCCTTCACTGATCATTGCCTATTCTCCCTGTATCAATCACGGTTTGGATATGACGAGAACCCAATCAGAAGAAAGATTAGCGGTAGATACAGGTTACTGGATTCTCTACAGATATGATCCGAGACGAGCTGAAGAGGGGAAAAATCCTTTGGTTCTTGATTCAAAAGAACCCAAGCTTGAATATCAAACGTTTCTTGACAATGAGATCCGGTACAGGACATTGATGCAGCAGCATCCTAAAGCAGCAAAAATGCTTTTTAAAAGAGCAGCCCAGGAGGCCAAGCAGAGATATCAAGACTATAAAAAAATGTCCGAAGAATGAGGGCTTGGCTCCATTTTTTTGAATAGGTCAGGTAACGGACTTTTGAGTTTATATGAAGAAGAGAGATCCGGATTTCATAAGCATATTCAATGATGTTCTGGGCCCTGTAATGAGAGGGCCTTCCAGTTCTCACACAGCAGGTTCGTACCGCATCGCCTGTATTGCAAGGGATTTTCTGGGTGAAGTGCCCGTTGAGGCGGTTTTTACATTTGGAAAAGGCCGGTCTTATGCTCAGGTGTATAAGGAACAGGGAGTTGATAATGCCCTTGCTTCCGGATTAATGGAATGGGGGATAACTGATAGACGCTTCTTGAATGCAAAAGACCTGTTTGTAAAAAAGGGACGGCATATTCTCTTCAAAAAAGAACATTTAGAAGAGAAACATCCTAACGCCGTACAGATAGAATTAAAGTCAAAGCAGGGGAAAAGGCTCAAGTTAGAGGCAAAATCTACAGGAGGAGGAGCTGTACATTTCAGTGCCCTTAACCAATGGTCTGTGGATATGGACGGGAAATCCCATGTGCTTTTTATCGAATGTCGGAAAGAGGAGAAGCAGAACATATTGAGGCTTTTCGATCTAGAGCCTTGGATGAAAACGGATATCCGGTTCAAAAAAGAGAAAGCGCTTATATGCTTCAAGAGCAGTAAACCGTTTGATAAAAAATCGTTTTCAAGCCTTAAAAGCTGTTCCGGCGTGACAGGCATGTGGAAAGGCCGCCCTGTTTTTTTCACAAAAATAGGGGACGAGCTTTTCTTAAATGCAGGGGAAATCATTGATAGTGCTAAAAAGACAAAGAAATCACTCGGGGAGCTTGCGATCGAGTATGAGTCAAAATTACTCGGTCTTTCAATAGAAGAGGTTTTCGAAGAGATGGACAGGCGTTATAAAGTAATGGAAGATTCTGTGGAACAGGGATTGAAAGATGAAAATATCAGGATGAACCTTCTCGGGCCGAGTGCAGGAAAGATTATGAAAAAGGAAGCAGATGGCTCGCTGTTTTTAGGAGGACCTCATCTAAGGGCTGCTTCCAGGGCTCTGGCTGTTATGCATATCGCTAACAGCGGCGGGATTGTGTGTGCAGCTCCGACCGGAGGTTCAGCCGGAGTTCTGCCCGGAGTTGCAGTGACGCTGAAGAAAGATTTGAAGATAAGTCTTCCTGTGCTGGAAAAAGCTCTTTTTGCCGCAGCCGCAGTCGGCCTAATTATAGCAAGAAGGGCGACTTTTGCAGCAGAGACAGCAGGGTGTCAGGCAGAGATCGGTGCTGCGGGAGCTATGGCAGCGGCATTGGTAGTGGAATGTGCCGGAGGGAGCGCCAAACAAGCCGTTGATGCTGCTTGTATTTCTTTACAGAACACAATGGGTTCAGTGTGTGACCTTGTTCAGGGTATGTGTGAGATTCCCTGTCATACCAGAAACGCTGCTGCGGCTTCAAATGCATTTATCTGCGCTGACCTTATCATGGGAGGATATGAAAATCCAATTTCCCTTGATGATACTGTGGATGCACTGCTGTCAGTAGGAAAAATGCTGCCCTCAGAGCTTAAATGCACTGCAAAAGGAGGACTTGCTGCGGCTCCTTCTGCGAAGTCTATATTGAAAAGAAAATGAAAGAGTTTATCTTTATCATTGAATAGAGTATAGTATATGTAAAATTTATTTTGGTCTTTTAACTTGGATTATTTAAAACAAAAGATTTTGAGGATAGCTCAGGTTAATAAAAGGAGGAAAAGTGTTTGAATCTCAAATCTATGTGGAAAGAAGGAAAAAACTTAAAGAAAAGATAGACAGTGGCCTTCTTCTGTTTCTGGGAAATGAGGAAAGCCCCATGAATTATCCCGATAATGCGTACCGCTTCAGACAGGACAGCCATTTTTTATACTTTTTCGGGCTTGATTCACCCGGTCTTGCCGGTCTCATAGATGTTGATGAGGATAAAGACATTATTTTTGGAAATGATGTGAGCATGGAAGATATCATATGGATGGGAGACCAGCCCCTTATTAAGGAGAGAGCTGACGAAGTCGGAGTGAAGATTACTTATCCCTTTAATAAATTGGAAGAGATCCTGAGCAACGCGCTTGAACAGGGAAGAAAAGTTCATTATATTCCTGTATACAGGCAGGAGACAGCATTTAAAATTGAAAATTTACTGGGAATAAAATCGGAAATAGTCAATAAATACAGCTCAAAAAGCCTTATTAAGGCGGCTGTTGAATTAAGGTCAAAAAAAATCAAACAGGAGATCGAACAGATCGAAGAAGCTCTGGGTATCACTTATGAAATGCACACCACAGCCATGAAGATGGCAGTCCCGGGAAGATATGAGAGAGAGATCGCAGGGACGATTGAGGGAATCGCCCTGTCATATGGCGCAGATATTGCCTTTCCTATTATTCTGACAGTTAATGGACAGATCCTTCATAATCACTATCACGGAAACAAATTACAAAAGGGGCAGCTGCTGGTTAATGACTCGGGAGCCGAATCAAGTATGCACTATGCCGGAGATATTACCCGTACCATCCCGGTTGGAGGCCGGTTCTCTCAAAAACAAAGGGAGATCTATGAAATCGTATTGAATGCGCAGATGAAGGCCATAGAATTTACTGTTTCTGGAAGAAAAAACAAGGATGTGCATATGAAAGCTGTTCAGACTATTGCTTCAGGTTTGAAAGAACTGGGGATCATGAAAGGCGATGTTAAGGAAGCAGTCAAGGCAGGAGCCCATGCCCTTTTTATGCCCCATGGTCTGGGTCATATGATGGGGCTGGATGTCCATGATATGGAAGGATTGGGCGAGGATCATGTGGGATATGATAAGAGAACAAAAAGGAGCTGTCAGTTCGGTCTGGCATATCTGAGACTTGCGAAGGAACTGGAACCGGGTTTTGTACTTACCATCGAACCGGGTATTTATTTTATTCCTGTTCTGATTGATAAATGGTTCAAAGAGAAAAAATTCATGGATTATATTGACTATAAAAAACTTGACCAATACAGGAACTTTGGAGGGATAAGGATAGAAGATAATATCCTTGTAACGAATAAGGGACATAGAGTGCTTGGGAGACCGATTCCAAAGACAGTTAAAGAGGTTGAAGCCATCACTGCAAAAGAATGACAGAATAGGAAAATTCAATGTTTGGAAAAAGAATAACACTTTTTAGGCTCTTCGGTTTTCAAGTCAAAATGGACTTTAGCTGGCTTATTCTGGCTTTGCTTATTGTATGGAGCCTGGCCAAAGGACTTTTTCCTCAATTTTATCAAGGTTTTTCAGAAGCCACATACTGGATAATGGGAATAGCCGGAGCCATTGGACTTCTGTTTTCCATTGTCTTTCATGAGCTGTGGCATTCCCTTATCGCAAGGAAATTCGGCCTGCCGATGAAAGGCATCACATTGTTTATTTTCGGGGGGGTAGCTGAGATGTCAGAACAGCCGCCAAGCCCCAAGGCAGAATTTTTTATGGCTATTGCCGGTCCTTTGTCAAGTATTGTTCTTGGGATAGGACTGTTTTTGGTTTCGTTTGCAGGTAATGGGCTCGGTATGTCAAAAACTCTCAAAGGTGTTATTGAATATCTGGCATGGATCAACCTGATACTGGCAGGATTTAATCTTATCCCTGCCTTTCCTCTAGATGGGGGAAGGGTGCTCCGTTCTGTGCTCTGGGGATGGAAAGAAAATATCAACTGGGCAACGAACATTTCTTCTAAAATCGGTTCTGCTTTTGGATTCGGGCTGATATTGTTCGGAGTGATCGAAGTCATTGCCGGCAACTTCATAGGAGGAGCCTGGATGTTTCTTATCGGTCTGTTTATCAGAAGTTCCTCTCAAATGTCCTATAAACAGATGGTATTGAGAAACTCGCTACACGGAGAAACAGTACGCAAATATATGGTTCCAAATCCTGTCGTAGTTTCTCCTGATATTAATCTTGAAGGACTTATCGAGGATTATATATACAGATACCACTACAAAATGTATCCGGTTGTTGAGGAAGGAAAGCTCATAGGATGTGTTGAGCTGAAAAGCGTGAAAGATATTCCAAAAGAAGACAGAGCTTTAAAAAAGGTCAGGGACATCATGGAAGTGTGCTCTGACTCAAACACGATCGGTCCTGAAGAGAATGCAGAGAAGGTACTCTCTCTCATGCAGAAAAAAAACAGAAGCCGGTTAATGGTCGTTGAGGAAAACCGGCTGATCGGAGTTATATCCATCAAAGACCTTATGGATTTTCTTTCCATAAAAATTGACCTTGACCGGTAAGGCTATAGGCATTTTTACTCCGGGCCGATCATCACTTCAATTCTGTGTGCCGGATCAAGAATTTCATGAATATATGAATTCATCTCTTCAAGGGTGATTCCGTCTATTTCCCGGAAGATATTTTTAAAAAAGTCAGGGCCCAGGTCCATGATCTCAAAAAAGGCAAGGGTTTCTGTTCTGGCTCCTTTTGTTTCATTCGAACGCAGGAAGGAAGCTTTTGTATACTCTTTGGTCATTTCAAGTTCCTGACTGTCAATGCCGTCTTGATGCAGGGAACCTAATGTATGACAGATGGCTTCTAAAGCGGTTGTTTTTTTTTCGTTTTCTGTTTCCATCAGGGCTTCAAGCATTCCTCCGTTTCTGTAATAACTGACTTCAGCGCTGACATTATATGCCAGCTTTTTTTCTTCTCTCAAGGGCCACAGTCTTGAACCGATTCCTTTTCCCAAAAGGTTTTCGACCATTAAGGCAAGGACATAGTTGTTTTGGTTTATTGGAGGAAGCCGGTATCCTATGGAAATAAAAGTCTGTTGGGTGTCTCTGTTTATCTGAAGTGTTTTTTTGTCAATAAAGGGAAGTGTGACTTTTTTATATGTCAAGGACGGACCTGTTTTTAACGGAGAAAAACATTGATTCAGATATTCGGTAATGACCTCCTTGCCCAGGTCAGATGAGACAATGATGAGGATATTATTCGATGTAAAATGCTGTTCATAAAAACCAGTGATATCCTTCCTGGCGATCTGTTTTAGACTGTCTTCATTGCCGTAAACAGATCCATCATATGCAGTGTCTTTGAATAAATAGTCCTTAGCCGCTTGAAAGGCTATATTCCTTGAGATATCCTGTTCGATCTTTTCTCTGTTCAGCATGTTTTCTTTGATTCGTTTTATTCGTATGGAGGAGAATAGAGGATTCAGCATGACATCAGAAATCAAAACGAGGCTGTCTTTTAAATTTTCCGAAAGGCATGTCACGACAACAGCAGAAAAATCGTTTTCACAAATCATGGTAAACTGAGTTGCCTGAAGCATAAAATCCTGTGCCTTTTGTCTATCCGGGATCTCAAGGGCAAGACGGGTCGTGATGTAGGAAAGCCCTCGTTTACTTTTGGATTCTTCAATCTTTCCTCCCTTTATATAAAAGCGAAGAACAGTGATTTGAGAGGAATCATCTTTTTCAAACAAAACTTTCAGTCCGTTTTCTAAAGTTATTTGAATAAGAGGGGAGGCCCATATTTCCTGATCGGCCGGCATTAAAGAAATTGTGGTTGAAATGTAAAAGATCACAGCTATAAAAATCATAACCGGA
Source organism: uncultured Eubacteriales bacterium (assembly GCA_964456985.1). GTDB lineage: Bacteria > Acidobacteriota > Aminicenantia > Aminicenantales > Aminicenantaceae > WJMT01. The sequence continues at coordinate 115,596 of CAYWDH010000003.1, read as the reverse complement.
TTTTTTGTAAATCCGAGTTTCATTTTTTCCCCTCAGGCAGGATTTTCACTATGACCGTTCCTTTCTGGCTTAAGTAGCGTCCGGCTGCCCGTCTGATATCTGATGAATTCAATTTTTCGATAATTTCAAGATAGTCCCCTCTGTCTTTCATATTATTCATCAACATGTATCTTACCAGGGAATAACCTATGAGCAGGCCCTGTTCTTCTGTTGATTCGGTATTAAGTTTGATTCTGTTTTTTGCACTTTTCAGTATATCAAACGCATAGAATTGTTCATCCGGTTCATAATCTGTTTTAGAATAATTCAGTTTATGAGAATTTTTCAGATATTTTGTGATTTCTAATTCAGCCGCATTGATATCTTTGGGTTCCATTCCAACAAACAGGGTTATGGCCCCTCCGTATTTATCGCAGTAGTAGGACATATTTATGGAATGAGCTGTGATCCTCCGGCTCAGTATAGGCTGGTTGATCAAAGGATTATATCCATGCCCGAATATTTCAGTCAACAGGTCAGCAGCATACTGATCAGGAGAATTATAACCGGGTGCGTTCAATCCGATGGCCAGATAAGCCATTTCTACATCCATATTTATTTGCTTTTTAACCATCTTTTTTAAAGGTTCTATCTCCTTAAAATCTTTTTGGTCAACACCGGTTTTCTGGATACTTTCCAGCATGGATTGTATCTTTTCTTTTATTTCATCCAAAGAAAAATCTCCAACCACAGCAAGAGCACAATTGGATGGCACAAAATAGTTATCATAAAATTTCATGACATCTTCGGCCGTCAGATCTTTTATGATCTCTATCCTTCCATAAACAGGATTTTGATAAGAGTGGTTCTGAAAAATGTTTTGATATATGACAGATAGAGCAGTTCTATAAGGATCATCTTTTATTTTATTCAGCTCCTTTAGAATGACCTCTTTTTCATTGTCCAGGTCTTTTTGACTCAAGCTGAAATCGAACAGGATTTCTTTTAAGGTTTGTAAGGCAAATTCACTGTGTTCAGAAGGCACCGTCATCTCGAAAATTGAAAGATCCCGGCCCGTATGGGCGTTGCAGTAAGCCCCGTGCTGTCTCAATTCCTGATAGAAATCCCTCTTTTGTATGATTTCCGATCCTCTGAAAAGAATACAATGCTCCAGTATATGAACAATACCATTTGTTTTTTCAGTCTCATCTTTGGAGCCGACATTAAAAGCAAAAATAAAATTGGTGAGGGGAAGAGTTGATTTTTTTTTAAGAAATACTTGAAGGCCGTTGTTGAGATCAAAACTTAGACTGAAGGCTTTGTTCTCTTCAGGAGATATCCAAGTAGGATGAATAAGAAATAGTATGAGAAAAACATGGATAAAAAAACCTTTACCACCGCTCAAAATTTCACCCGCGTAATATACTATATATCATTCTTTCATTTTATCAAGAACGAAAATGACACTATGTTGCCATTTATAACGGAATGTAATATCATCAAATAGCAGGCGTTGCTCGATATTTTTTTATGAATAGGTCAAGCAAATGAGTGAAAAGCATAAACATAAAAGAGAAAAAATTCTCGTTGTTGATGACGAAGAATACATTCGCAAATCCTTAAAAATGATATTTGAATATGAAGGATACACGTTTCTTCAGGCCTCCACTGCAGAGGAAGCTTATGGGATCATTGACGAAACAGTTGGGCTGGACCTTATCCTTCTTGATATAAAACTTCCTGATAAAGACGGACTGAAAATACTTAAGGACCTTAAAAGAAGACCCTATTCCCCTGAGGTCATAATGATATCCGGACACGGAACCATTCAAACAGCTGTGGAAGCTACGAAACTGGGAGCCTTTGATTTTTTTGAAAAGCCTCTTCACAGGGAACGGGTGCTTCTGGGAGTGAGGAACGCTTTAAGTCAAAAGAAGCTTTTGAGAAAATATAAAGATTTAAGTCAAAAAGCTGAAAAGCAGTATAAATTAGTTGGCCAGCATCCTTTGATGACCAAGCTCTGGGAAGAAATACTGAAAACAGCGCCAACAAATGCGACTGTCATCATATATGGAGAGAGCGGCACTGGAAAAGAATTGATTGCAAGAGCCATCCATGAAAAGAGCCGGAGAAAAGATGAAGAATTCATTCAGGTCAATTGTGCCGCTATTCCGGAGGAACTGATTGAGAGTGAACTTTTCGGGCATTTAAAAGGAGCCTTTACAGGAGCAACCGAAAAAAAACAGGGAAAATTTGAGATGGCAGACAGGGGCACTATATTTCTGGATGAAGTCGCTGACATGAGTTTAAAAACTCAGGCAAAAGTGCTTCGGGTTCTTGAAGAAGGAGAAGTGCAGAAAGTCGGGTCCAATAAGGTCGAGAAAGTGGATGTCAGGGTCATCGCAGCTACGAACAAAGATTTGAAGAAGGAAATTAAAGACGGAAATTTTAGAGAGGATTTATACTTTCGTCTCAATGTTGTTCCTCTTTATTCTCCACCCTTAAGGGAGAAAAAGAATGATATCCCGCTGCTCATAGATTATTTTTGTAAATTTTATTCAGATGAAAACAATTTCAAGCTGAAAAAGTTCACTGAAGATGCTATAAAAACAATGAAAAAGTATCCATGGACGGGAAATGTGAGAGAGCTGAAAAATGTTGTGGAAAGGCTTATCATTATGACAGAAGGTGATATCATAGATAAAGATCAACTTCCGGAACATATAAGAGGAGATGCGAAAATATGTTTCCCTGACAAGAACAAAATCAAAACCCTTAAGGATTTTAGAGAACTGGCAGAGAAAGAATTCATATTGAGCAAACTCGAGGAAAACGAATGGAACATTTCCCAGACAGCACGGAGTATAGATACACCAAGAAGTAATTTATATAAAAAAATGGAACAGTATGGAATTCAAATAAAAACTGGAGTGGGCGAGGTGGTTGCTCCTTCTAAAAAGGAAGGGGAGGAAAGTCCGAACTCCACAGGACAGGATGGTCGCTAACAGCGACTCCGGGTGACCGGAGGAAAGTGCCACAGAAAAAATACCGCCCTTCGGGGTAAGGGTGAAAAGGCGAGGTAAGAGCTCACCGCGCTGGTGGTGACATCAGTGGCACGGTAAACCCCATCCGGAGCAAGGCCAAATCGGCCCTGAGGAGGTGGTCCGTCTCATGGGGCGGGTAGACCGCTTAACCTAATGAGCAATCACTGGGTCAGATAAATAACCACCCCCCGCATGAAACAGCGGGGACAGAATTCGGCTTACAGCCCACTCCAGTCCTCATCCTGATTATTCATAAAATGCCGGTCTGAAAATCAGATATGGCTTGTGATCTTGTTGACTTGTCCTTTGTTATGTATGTATGATGGGTGATAAAGTTTTTTAGATGGACTAGTCGCACGCGTAAAGTTGAATATGAAGACTGTTGAAAAGACCTTAAGAGGATATACTGATGTTCAGAGAATCAGGGATGCTGTACCTGAAGGTATCAGTATTCAAATAGATCTGGTGTACACCTCATACACAGGAGGCCATAGGTCCGCTGCTGAATCTGTAAAGGAACTGCTGGATAAGATTCCAGGAATAAACACGGCTGTTGTCAATATTCATGATAATATTGAGCGCGAGATGGGGAAAAAGATTCGATCAGCTATAAACAGTCTGATCCTGAAAAAACTGCATCCCCTCCGGTCCTGGTTTTTTAGGGGCTATTTCACAGGGGATAGTTTTATTTACCGGATGAGTAATTTCTTCATAAAAATCAGATTTCTGGCGAAAACTCAGTTTTTAAACAGGATCAGGGAACAGAACATCGATGGGGTACTTTCATGTAATTCCGATCTGAATTCCGTACTGAGCTGGTGGAAATCCAGAGGACTTTTAAAAATCCCAGTACATTCCCTGATTACCGATTTCCGGGCACACCGGCTATGGGTACAGGATCATATCGACAGATATTATGTAGCCTGCCAAAGAACACGGGACGACCTCATTGCATTTGGGGTGCCTCCTGAAAAAATTATTATTACCGGAATACCAATCAAAGAAAAATTTTACCTGCCTTCAGGGCTGGAAAAGAAAGAGATGAAAAAGAAACTTGGACTGGATAAGGATCTTTTCCTTGTTGTGATGGTCGGCGGAGCTCTGGGACTGGGACCTTATGAAGAGGTGGCAAGAACGCTGAACAGAACTTCAGTGCCGGTTCAATGTGTGTTTATTACAGGCAAGAATCACCATAAGAAAAACCGGCTGATGCGGATCGTCCCCTTTCTGGATATCCCTGTCAGGGTTCTGGAGTATGTGGATAATATGGATGAATGGATCGAAGCGAGCGACGTGATGATAACCAAGCCGGGAGGATTGAGTGTAACGGAAATCATCGTCAAGGATCGGCCAATGCTGCGGATTCGGGGTTTGGGCTGTCTGGAAGAGGCGCAGGCGGAATATCTGGATAAAATAACTGATGGTTTTTTTACAATCAATTTGTCTATGCTGAATGAAACGGTACAGAGAATTTGTAATAACCATCATCAGAATTTTTATACGAGTAGCAATACCAATTCCCTGTATAACAGATCCTCTGCGACGGACATTGCGTGGAATCTTGTGTACTCTGCTGTAGATGGAAGGCTGGAGGATGTATGAAGACCGGGAATTGTTACAACCAACGCATTGCCGGTATGCTTTGGAAAGAAAAACGGGATCTGATACCGGCACTGATCTGTATTCTTGGCTCTGCGGGTCTGATCATGCTGGCACCCCAGTGGGTGAGGATTCTGGTGAACCGTGTGCTTCCGGGCCGGAATTTTAATGAACTGATCCGGCATATGGGGATAGGTTTTCTTCTGATGGGTCTGATTCAGGGGTTATCCTTTCTCAGGGATTTTCTCCGTCTCCGGCTAACACATCGCATATGTGCGGGTCTTCGGTGTAGATTATTCGATAAAGTGCTTGGAATGCCTGTCCGTCATATACCGGAACAACGAACAGGAGACCTTATTTGCCGGATTTCAGATGATGTGCGGGTATTTCAAGAGGGGTTTCTCTGGGGTGTTTTTGTTTTCATTCCGAGTACAGCCATACTGCTGGCACTTTTAGGCATGATGTTTTTTTACTCCTGGATACTCACGCTGATCACTTTGATTTTGTTTATGCCCTTGATCTGGGTGTTTCACTATTTTGTTATCCGCATACGGCGCAGGTCACGGTCGGCTCAGGAAGAGATGGCCTATCTGAACAATATGGCGGAAGAGACACTTCACGGGATGAAAGAAATCAAAATCTTTCGGCAGGAAAAAAATGTAAAAGAGCGTTTTGGTGATTTAAATAAAAAAGCTCTGAAAGCGCAGATCGATCAGGAGAGAATGCGTATTCTTCTTGTTGCTGTGGTTCCAGCTTCAGCTCTGACCTGTGTCGGCGTTCTGATCGTATTCTGTGTCTGGATGATGAGCCGGGGTATGCTGGCACTGGAAAATCTGGTTGCCTTTCTAACCTGTATTGGACTGGGGCTTTCGCCTGCGCTTCGCCTGACGCGGGCGGTTGGTTTTATCGGAAGAATTTACGGGGCCATGGACCGTTTTGACGAGATATTAAATAGGCCTTCCGAATGCCCAGGAGACAGCAAACTCCCGGATCTTCCCCGGATAAAAGGACATATCCAGTTTGAGAATGTGAATTTTCACTATGAAGAGAGCGGATATGCCATGAAAGACTTGAACCTGGAAATTTTTGCGGGGGAAGTCATCGCCATTGTCGGCCCGTCCGGGGCAGGAAAGACCACTCTGCTCAATCTTCTGCAGCGGTTTCTGGAGCCGGATTCGGGATTTATTTTGATTGACGGAAGGAATATCACTGACTTTCGTTTGGATAGTTTAAGGAGGCAGATCGGATTCGTTCCTCAGGAGCCTGTTCTTTTTGACGGTACACTGATGGAGAATCTGACTTTTGCCAGGCCTTCAGCGAGTAAGGATACCGTGATGCAAGCAGCCCGGTCCGCGCATGTGCATGAATTCGCTGAAAATCTGATCATGAAGTATAACACGCCCATCGGCCAGCACGGATACCGTCTCAGCACAGGACAAAAACAAAGGGTGGCAATTGCGCGGATGTTTCTTACCGATCCGTGTATTCTGATTCTGGATGAGCCAACCTCAGCCCTGGATTCCGAGTCAGAGAAGCTCATTCAAGATTCTTTAAAACGCCTGTTTAGGGAACGGACCACATTGATTGTAGCCCACAGAATGAATACGATTCGGGAAGCAGACCGTATTGTTGTTCTGTACAACGGACAAATCACGGAGTGCGGCACTCCTGAGGAGCTTCTTAAATCCCGTGGCCTGTACTACTGGCTGTATACCTATCAGAAAGGGATGTAGTTGCAGGTGTACATCTTACCCTATTATTCATGAAGATTCGATTTATGTGCCTGCAAAAATCCGGGCCGGGATGATCCACAAGGTGTATGAAGCAAAATATATTTGCTCTTTTTAGTCATTTCTTCTGGGATATGAAAACCTGAATTTCTTAAGGATTATAAATGGAGTCGATTTGAATTATAAAAGGTTGGTTAAAAAGGGAGGGAGGCGACGGCTTGTTTAATGAACAGGAGCACGTTTCCAGGGAAAAGACCTAACTGGATGACTCCGTATAAACAGATAAAAAGGGCCAGATAGAGGGCGGGATTGTTCTCGTATATTTTGACGCTGTGGGAAGGCTCCCGCATATACATATAGACGATGATCCTTAAATAATAAAAGACCGAGATAAGGCTTGCCAGGACTCCTATGATAACGATGGGAGTCAGTCCTTTATGCACAGCTTCTGAGAAGACATAAAATTTGGCTAAAAAACCTCCCGTAGGAGGAAATCCCGCTAAGGATAAAAGAAATACAGATAAAATCGACCCTATCCATGGGTAACGGAAGCCTATTCCTGCATAATCATCGAGTTCCAGGTATTCTTTGTCTTTTTTACCTAGCGCAATAACAGCTGAAAAAGCTCCGATGTTCATAAAAAGATACACGGTTAAATAAAAAACCAGGCTGTAGTAGCTCTGTGCAAGGATAGCGATCATGATATAACCTGCATGGGCAATGCTTGAATAAGCGAGTATTCTTTTTATATTTTTTTGTCTGAGAGCTAAAAGATTTCCTGCGATCATGGTGAGCACGGATAAGAGCCAGAGAATTAAAAAAATACTTTTAGCGTCAGTGATTTGTTTGAAGTAAGGGCCGAACAATCTGATCAGGACCGCAAAACCAGCTGCTTTGGGGCAGACTGAGAAAAAAGCGGTTACAGGAGTGGGAGACCCCTCATACACATCTGGGGTCCACATATGAAAAGGCACCATAGCGATTTTGAATCCAAAACCTATGATAAGCATGCCCAGTCCTGAGATGACAAGGATGGCCTGCGTGGAGTCAGATTGAAAATAATTGACTATTGAAAAGATCTCTGTTGATTTTGATGCTCCGTAAAGGAGGGCGATTCCGTACACAAGGAATGCCGAAGCAAAGCTTCCTAAAAGAAAGTATTTTAGCGCAGCTTCTCCTGATTTTTCATCGCTTCGTTTAAGCCCTGCCAGGGCATAACTTGACATGGACAGCACTTCAAGACCGAGGAAAATGATGATGAGGTCAGTGGATGACACCATAATGAGAATGCCTATGAGCGCAAAAAGAAGAAGGGAATAGTACTCTCCGTGATTCGTACCTTGAAGTGACAGATATTTCATTGAGATAAGAATGATGAGCGCGGTTCCTATAATGAACAGCAGTGATAAAACAAGAGCCAGCCTATCAAGGAAAAGACCTCCGTTGAAATAGGAAAAACCTTTGTTCCATAAAAGAACGCAGGATGTACCGCTCAATAAAAGAAAGATAATGGATACAAGGCCGAGATATTCTTTTTTTTCCTTTTTGAGAAATACCTCTAATAAAAGTACAAGAATAGACCCTGTCAGAACAAAAAGGATCGGAAGAAGTGTCCAAATATTATTCATTGTCATTGATCTCGGTTCTGTTTTGTTTTGTGTTTTGGTTTAAATCTATTTCAGAAATTTTTAAAGCGGGTCTTGTATCAGCCTCTTTGTCAACCACATAGGTTTCTGCTCTATGGACCTGTTTGACAAGATGCTCGATAGAGGCATCCATTTTTCTCAGAAATGGTTTGGGGAAAATTCCCATGAAAAACATAAGGAGGATGATAGGAACCAGAAATCCGATTTCTCTCAGGGACAGGTCTTTAAAATTAAGAATTTTCTTATTTTCCAGCGGTCCCTGCATGACCCTCTGGTACATCCAGAGCAGATAAGCCGCAGCCAGTATGACGGTGGATACACCGAGAATAGCCAGCAATTTACTGGATTGAAAAACACCAAAAAGGCATAGGATCTCTCCCACAAATCCGTTTAGGCCCGGAAGCCCTACGGATGAGAGCATGCATATAAGGAAAAGAGCCGCGAAAACAGGCATCTGGCGGCTGACGCCACCATAATCTTTGATCAGACGGGTATGGGCCCTTTCATAGAGTATCCCCACACAGAGAAACAGGGCTCCTGTGCTCAATCCATGATTGAGCATCTGATACACAGCCCCCTCCAGGGATTCCATGTTTAATGCAAAAACAGCCAGCATGATCAGTCCCATATGGCTGACACTGGAATAGGCAACAAGGGATTTCACATCTTTTTGAATAAGAGCCATCAAAGCTCCGTAGATGATTCCTATTAAACTCAGAACCGCAAGGTACGGGATGAATTTTTTGGCTGCATCAGGGAAAAGAGGCAGCGCAAATCTTAGGAAACCATAGGCACCCATTTTCAGCAGGACTCCGGCCAATATAACAGAGCCGGCTGTGGGAGCTTGCACATGGGCGTCTGGAAGCCATGTATGGAAAGGAAACATGGGAACCTTGATGGCAAAAGCCAGTCCAAAAGCCAGGAAGAGCCAGATTTGAATGTTTGGATTCAGTACCAGTTGGTAGTAATCAAATATATTGAGTGAATAGGTTCCGGCTGTTTTATAAAAAATCGAATAGAGCACAAAGATAGCGACCAGCATGAGAAGACTGCCGAACATCGTAAAAATAACAAACTTTAAGGTGGCATAAATCTTTCTTTTCCCTCCCCAGATGCCGATAAGAAAATACATGGGAATGAGCATGGCTTCCCAGAAGACATAAAAAAGAAAGAGATTCAAGGAGACAAACACGCCTATGATGCCCGTTCCGAGAAGGAGCATAAAAATATGATATTCCTTGACTTTATCCTTGATTGAATTCCATGAAGACAGGATGACAACAGGCATCAGGAAAGTGGTCAACAGTACCAGAAAAAGACTGATCCCATCGATCCCTATGTGGTAATGGATTCCATAGCCTATCCATTTGGCTTTTTCAACGAACTGAGGTTCAGCTGTTTGCCCGTTAAAATTAAAATAAAGAATAAGGGATAGGATGAAATTAATGATCCCTATAAAGAGGGATATATAACGGATAAGATTTTCCTGTTTGCGGTTAATAAAGATGAACAGCAGGGCTCCTGCTGCCGGAAGGAATGTTACGATAGATAAAAGTGGTATATTCATGGTTTAAAAGATCAACAATCCCAATAAAATAATAACACCCAGTAAAAATACCAAAGCATAGTCTTTGATAAAACCAGTTTGAACAAAACTAAGGATTTTTCCGAAAAATCCGGTTCCTGAAGCCGCCCCGTTCACAGCTCCGTCTATGACATTAAGATCGAATTTGTCATAAACGAGTTCGGATCCTTTAAGGATAGGCTTAACGAACACATAATTATAGGCTTCATCCACATAATATTTATTGTAAAGAAGCTTGTAGAGAAACGGGAAACGTCTCACCCATGTATGAGGAAGCGAGGGCTTTTTGAGATAAAAGAAATAAGCAATGAAAATACCGGTCAAAGCCACGATAACGGAAATCACAATCAGAAGCCATTCTGTCCCTACAGTCAAATGAGCCTCATGCCCTTTATGTATGATGGGCGCCAGAAAACGATCGAACCAGTTGATGTTTTTGCCTAATACGACCGGAAGCCCGATATAGCCGGCTATGACTGAGAAAAAAGCGAGCAAAGCAAGCGGTACTGTCATGACCGGAGGAGATTCATGAATGTGTTTTTTGACCTCAGGTTCAATCCTTTCTTTGCCGTGAAAGGTGAGGAAGATCAACCTGAACATATAGAATGCAGTAAGGACAGCTCCTAAAATGCCAAGGACCCATACAAAATACTGACCCTTTGCAAAGGCAGCGGTCAGTATGGCATCCTTTGAGAAAAATCCAGAAAGAAAAGGGACCCCAGCTATGGCTATGGCTGCTATGAGAAACGTGGGGTATGTATAGGGCATATATTTTTTCAATCCGCCCATTTTTCTCATATCCAGCTCGCCTGAGAGGGCGTGCATCACACTCCCGGCTGCAAGAAACAGAAGGCTCTTAAAAAAGGCATGGGTATAGAGATGGAATATCCCTGCGGCGTAAGCTCCCACTCCGCAGCCGATAAACATATAGCCTATTTGAGAGATCGTAGAGTAAGCTAACACCCGTTTTATATCATTTTGAGTGAGCGCCATGGTTCCCGCATAAACAGCCGTAACCGCACCGATAATGGCCACTAAGGAGCCGGCTGTTTCTGAGGTGGTATAAAAGATATTCATCCGTGCCACCATATATACGCCTGCTGTAACCATTGTGGCGGCATGAATAAGCGCGCTTACAGGAGTCGGGCCCTCCATGGCATCAGGAAGCCAGACATAGAGCGGGATCTGTGCTGATTTCCCGGCTGCTCCCACAAAAAGCAGTATGGCGATCAGGGTCACCAAGCCATGGGAGAGACTTCCGCTGGCCACAGCACTGTTTATGTTTGAAAACTCAGTGCTTCCGACAGACACAAGGATAAAAAGCATTCCGATCAGAAAACCGGCATCTCCTATCCGGTTGACTATAAAGGCTTTTTTTCCTGCATTGGCCGCAGAATGCTTTTCGAACCAGAACCCTATGAGCATATAAGAACAGAATCCGACACCTTCCCATCCCACGAACATGAGTACCAGATTGGAAGCCATGACCAGGACAAGCATGGAAAAAGTAAAAAGGTTCATAAGAGTGAAGAATCGGCTGTAGCTTCTGTCTTCAGCCATATATCCTATGGAATAGACATGGATCAGGAATCCGACAGCCGTGACAACGAGAGCCATAACAGCGGTCAGAGGATCGAACTGAAAGGAAAGGTTTGCCTGAAATTTTCCTGCATGGATCCAGGTGAATAGATTCTTAACAACCGGGTATTCGGTAGGGGATATTTTGAGAAGCCCCAAAAAGGAGTAAAGGGAGATCAGAAAGGAAATAAAGATCGCCCCACAGGCCTGAAAGGAGATGTATTTTTTGGGAAGTTTTTCCCCGAAAACAGCAAGTATGAGAGTGCTGAGAGCCGGGACAAGCGGAATCAACCAGAATATTTCTCTCATTTTATCCTTTCATTAAACTGGAGTCTTCTGTTTTTATGGACTTTTTCTGCCTGTAGACAAGCAGTATGATGGCCAATCCTACGGCTGCCTCAGCCGCAGCCACCGTGATAATGAAAAATACGATGATCTGTCCGTTCAAGGAAGAAGCTGACCGGGCAAAGGCAATAAAAGCCAGGTTAGCGGCATTCAGCATGACTTCCACACACATGAACTGGGTGATCAGGTCTTTTTTTATGAGAAATCCAACGGTTCCCATAGCAAAAAGAACAGCGCTTAGTATTAAAAAATAATACGTTGGTATCATTTCTCTTCCTTTTTTTTGACCAGAACAATGGCGCCGACAAGAGCCGCAATGATCAAAACCGATGTTATCTCAAAAGGATACAGGTATTTGGTGAAAAGGACCTTACCCAGCGTCTTCGGACTTCCAAAAGATTCGATGGCTCCGGTCTTTGAAGGCCCCAGAGTGTTGCTTAAAATAAAGATGAGCTCGATGATGAGAACCAGCCCAATGCCCAATGAGGGATAGAGAATCCATTTTTTTCTCTCTGGGGATAGACCTTTACGGATGTCGATCATCATGATCACAAATATAAACAGCACCATAATGGCTCCCGCATAGATGATGATCTGAACAACGGCTATAAAAGGCGCGTTCATGAGGCCAAAAAGCCCTCCGGTGCAAACAAAGGCAAGAATCAGATAAAGGGCGCTGTGAGCCTGGTTTTTAGACAGGATCATCCCTAGGATGGAACCTATGCAGGTTAGGCTTAGTAAAACAAAGAGAAAAACAGCCATTTTTTAGTTCACCATTATATTTTTTGGTCTTTATTGATGTCAAGTAAATATTTCATGTTAAAAGAATATGATTAAAATACTTTAAAAAACATTGTATCCTGTGTTATAATCATCCGAGACCGCGGGGTGGAGCAGTCAGGTAGCTCGTCGGGCTCATAACCCGGAGGTCGCTGGTTCAAATCCAGCCCCCGCTACCAACCTTTTTTCCCTATTACCCCATATAATTTCAATAATTTAGACGGTCTTTCTCTATTTTGTCTTTATAGCAGTTTATAGCAAGAAAAAGCAAAAAATAGCTTCAAACACGTCACTAATCTTGACACTCTTAAATACAGACATTAAATTAAAATTATCTAAATAATGCAAAAGGAGATATATGAATGTTAACAGCTTCACTTGTATTAGGAATTATAGGTTCTTTTTTAGGTATTATTTTATCGTGTATTAAGATTAGAGATTTTTATAAAAAACCTAAATTAAAAATAAAAAAGATTGAAAAATCGATAGTTTCTTCTTCAAATCTGAAAGATGATCCTTCAGAATTATATAATATAATTAGACTTGTTGTTGAAAACATAAAAAAGGAAGCGGCTTTGAAATGTGTTGGAATCTTAACTATAGATAAAAAGCCAGAAAAAGATATTAGCAATTTAAAAGAAGAAATTCCTTTGCATTGGCCAGATACAGAGCCTAAACATTTCGTATGTTCCACTGAACCTATTACTATATACAAAGTTTTACCAAGACCTTTGAACATAGTTTTCACTTATAATAAACAAGAAGCAGAAGGAGCTTGGATTGCTACACATTTTTCAATAAAAACAAAAAACGAATCAATTTTAAGTCAATTTTATATGCCTCCAGGAAAATATGAAGCTACAATAAAAGTTGAGTGTAATAACGGCAAGGGAGATGAAAAGAGATACAGAATTACATCTCCAAAAAAATGGGATAATCTTCATATTGAAGAAATATGAAGCAAAAGAAAACTCATTATATAAGATGAAGGGAAAATGATATTTTCTAAAAGGAGTTGGTTATGATTAATATGTTAAAAAAAGGGATAGTCTTAAAATATATGAAAGAAAGTTTAAAAGAGATAAGAGAAGGATCACATAATACTTTGATTATTAGAACTATTGAAAAAATGGTAGATGCAAAATTAATTGACAAGCCTTCTACTGATAATCCAATTGAGCATTACAATTATATTGGTCACAATAATAAAAAGCTAGAAGCCCTAATTGTTGAATGTTATACTTATTTAATTCTTCATGAAATAATTATTCCTAAACCTGTTACTCCTAATTATGGAAGTTATGGTGCGTGGAATTCTTATAAAATAACTAGTTATGGTAAAAAATGGATAAGTAGCGAAGAAAAGGTAATTCCAGAAGATATAGATGGTTATATAAATTTCTTAAAGGGAAATGTTTCAACTATTGATAACGTAATTATTCAGTATGTAAATGAAGCCCTTAAAACATTTAACGGAAGATATTTATTTGCTTCTGCTGTAATGCTTGGAGCTGCTGCAGAAAAAATAATTTATTTACTTTCAGAAGCAATAGAAAATTCTACTACTGATCAAGATTTGAAAAGAAAGATGCAAAGTTCTATGAAGTATAGAAAATTCTCAAATCTTTTTAATTTAGTTTCTGAGACTTTGGATAAACTAATAGATGAAAATAAGATTTCCTATAATATTCATGAAGGAAGTAATCATTATTTATTTTCTCTTTTTAATGCGATTAGAATTCAAAGAAATGAAGCTGTGCATCCTATTGCAGGAGAAGTAAAATCCGATGAATTAAGACTTTTATTATTAAGTTTCCCTCATAATTGTAAGAAATCGTATGATTTTTTGCTTTGGTTAAGAAATAATACTATTTGAGCAAGATCATAGAAAAAAGCAAATTATTAATATATATACAAGGAGGGAAAGATGACAATAAATATTATGCTACATTGCAAAGATGGTATTGTTTTGGGATGTGATAGTTTAGGTTCACAGGTGAAATCATTTTTTGTACCAGGATCAGGAAAGCCATTAATAAGCAAAAAAAATGAACCTATTTTAAATCCTGAAACAAATAAGCCTATTATTGACGTTAACTCAATGAAAAAAATGCCTGTAGTAATTAATTCATTAGGTTACGAAAATAAAATTATGTCTATAAAAGACTATCCAATAGGAATCTTGATCAGCGGTATTTCCTCATTAGGGCAAAGAAGCATAGAAAGTCTAATTTATGAATTCTCAGATTTGCTGCCCAAATTTGATGATGTAAAAAAGGAATTTAAGATGAAGTCTCTTGTTGAAGATTTTAAAAAGTATATATCTGGAATATATTCAGAAAATTTCTCTAGCCTTCCTAACACCCAGACTGGCCCTATGTTAACGTTTTTAATTGGAGGATTCTCTTCAAAGGAAATATTTGGAAAGATTTATAAATTAGATTTCCCAAAAAACAAATTGGAAGCAATTAACAAAAATAATTCCTATTCAATGACAGCAACAGGTCAAAGCGATGCTATTGAAAGGTTCTTAAATGGGATGGAAAAGAAAACGTTAAATGACATCTTTTTTGGGATTGAATCTAAAGTAAGTTCTACCCTAAAAAAAATGGAAAAACATACTCGAGATCATATTTTTTCGGAATTGGAATCACAAAAAATTAAATTTGATAAGAAAAAAATAAGTAATACTCCCACTTTAGAGATTAAGGAAAAAATTCCATTCAAATTAGCAAAATATCAAGTTCCCTTTAATTTGTTTTCAATACAAAATGCAGTTGATTTTGTAATATTCCTTATATATATTACATATGGGAGACAGAGATTTGTTGTTGGCGTTCCAACAGTTGGAAGCAAAATAAGAGTGGGATATATTACAAAAAGAGATGGATTTCGGGATTTGACTCCTCAAAAAATTAATGTTAGTTTATTTGAAGAGGATATATATGAGTAAAAAAATATCAACTAAGAAAAAAAAATATAGTGATGAATATTTCCTAAATATAATGGAAAAAGAAGCAGAGAATTATAAAAGACAAATGAATGAAAAAACAAAAATCTTCATTAATAAGATTAAAGATGATCCTGTACTTACCTTTAAGTATGAGGCAAAATAATTTGTGCCCCAACATCGTGAAGGTCCTATAAAAACAAACAATAATCACAGCCTCACAATATTAATGGGGAGCGATAGAATTCGAAAGGATCTGCTTATTAAATATCTCTTTTGCATCGAAAACAGAAAAAGGCTTGATATCTTCTAAGCATTCCATCATGAGATTTATTCTATTCAGATAGATACTGCTCCAGTACTCCCATTTTGAACTTTTGCTTATTTCTTTATCATCTGTATTAATTATTCTATTTCTTTTAAGATATTCAATTATTAAAAGCAGATCTTCTTTTTGAATATGACAATTTCTCATAATTTCTCGATGTTTAAATATCTTTTGTTCTTTTCTCTTTATTATATAAGCACATACTTTCCTTGCTTTATATATAAGTTTATAAAAATCAATAAGGGTTTCATCCGGGAATAATAAAACAGCAGGGGGGAGCTCTTGATCAGTTTCATCCTTTATTATCTCAAGAAATCTGCTGGCCTCTGCGATTAAAGGGCTTATCTTAAAGGGGAGTAAGTCAATCAAATCTTTACGTGCCTTGATTAAACGGGGGATATTGTATTTTTTATCATACCGGGTGATTATCCTTAAATGTTCTTTATTTGTAATTCTGTCATACATAGAATCTGGATCAATGTCTGAAACCTTGCAATACAGAACTAGTATTTCACTATCTATGAAATCAGGGTAATTTTCATCCCAGTTTCTCTTTATGTCTGAATTTTTGATTAAAAAAGGGAGTTTATTATCGTTTTTTATTTTTATGAACTGATAGGAGAGCCAGTAGAGGAAAAAATTCTCTTTATCTATCCGGGAGCTTGGGTTTCTTTTTTTTAAGAAATGATACAAACAAGAAGCGCAGTTGCATTTATAATTATGGGATATCCCTTTTTTTAAGTCCTTATAGATTCTTCTTAACCAAGTCAGATAAGGCTCTCTTAATTTATACAGATCTCTTTCATAGATCTTTCTTAGTTTCTCTTTTTCTTTTAATCTTTCAATCTTTCGCTGTCGCATTTTTTACCCACGAGCTGGCTACTGACATATGAACTTATGTTAGGCACAATATACTCTAATGACAGAGGAAAGTCAAGATTATGCCACGACATAAGTTACGTTTTACAAGAGAATTGATGGGACTCAAGCAAGGCCAAATCGCCAAATTTTTGGGTATCGATGCATCTCTTGTTTCCAGGTGGGAAAAGGGCTCTCGAAATCCGAATTCAGAACACAGGAAAAAACTCGCAGAGTTGCTCAGAGTCGATGATCCGGAAAGGCTTTTCAGAGAAGGGGATATCTGATGATCGAACGCCGATATATAACCGTCAATGAGGCTGCGGTTTACCTCTCAAAACATCCGATAACAATAAGGCGCCAGATTGATAAGGGGGAAATTCCGGCAAGCAAAATCGGCAGGTCCGTACGTGTGGACCTGAGAGCCTTGAATGAAATGCTGGAAAGGCAAAGGATAGGAGGCCAGAATGAATCTGATTGAAGAGCTGAAGAGGCAAAATCTTAAATCCTATATCGAGTCAGTCACTGGGGCCCGATTCAATGGCAATAAAACGCATTGTCCCTTTCCTGATCATGAGGACAAAGTCCCTTCATTCAATGTATTTCAAGAAAATGGAAATTATGCCTTCAAATGTTTTGGGTGTGACAGAAAAGGTGACATCATTAATTTTGAAGAGATGTTCTTTGATAAGTCCAGAAAAGAGGCAATTAAGGACCTGGCAAAACGCTTTAATCTGAATGATAACCAGCTAAAAAGAAAGTATAAATCAAAGCCGGTGGCCTCTTATCCTTATCCGGATGAAAAATACCAGGAACTTTACAAGATACTAAAATTCAAACCAAAGTCTTTTAAAGCTGATAGGAACATGAAAGGCATCCGTAGAGTTCCTTACCACTTGCCGGAAGTAATAAAAGCATCTGAAGTCTGGTTGCTGGAGGGGGAAAAAGACGTTGACAACGTGAGAAGACAGGCTGGATTGACAGCGACTACTTTTCCCTTTGGCAAAGATCATTGGAAATCAGAATATTCAAAGTTCTTCAAAGATAAAGTTGTTTTCATCTGCATGGATGTTGGAGCGGAAAAGGAAGCAGAGCAGAGGGCTGAAGACATAAGTAAATATGCTAAAAAGGTAAAGATTATAAATCTACCTGGATTAGAAAAAGAGGGGGAAGATGTATCAAACTGGTTGGAGCTTCATGACTCAAAGAGCAAAGAAGAAATAAGAGAACAGCTTCAGAAGATAGCTGATAATACTTCAGCTTATGGGATAGAGGGCTTTGAGGCTGAAACTGTTGAAAATATCCTAAATATGGATATACCGCCTATAGAATGGCAAATCAAGTCTCTTGTCGAACGAAGGGGATTTACCTTATTGGGAGCCATTAAGGGAGTTGGAAAAAGCCTTTGTGTCACTAGTCTTGGTCTCCATTATGCAGCCGGAAGGTCCCCATTTTTACATAGTGATTTCATCATAGAAAAACCAGGTCGATGTCTTTACCTCCAGCAAGAGGTGAGCCTTTCCGGGATGAAAGACAGACTTTTCAAAATGCAGTCCGAAAGAGCCTTTGATCTTAGAGGAAGGTTCAAACAGCGGACAACAACCGGAAGTCCCTGGAATTTAAATCAAAAAAAGGACCGGGAAAGACTTATCAGGATGCTTGATCTCCATGAGCCGGATTTATTGATTCTTGATCCATTCTATACCTTTTGTATTGATACGAACAATCTCAAGGCAGTGAGTGAAGTCCTGGGTTTTTTGCTTCAGTTAAAGACTGATTACAATGTGGGGCTAGTCGTTGTTCACCATTTTTCAAATAAACCTAAAGAAGACATCTTCATTTCAACAGTTGGCCGTTTTATGGGATCCTCCACGATTGCAAACGCTGCTGATGTCACAGTAGCTATGGAGTTTTTAGACAGCCGATATAAGCACCAGACTTTGACATGGTCATATAACCATTATGCGACTATGGAAGTTACCACCCGTCATGGGGAATGGCCTCAAAAATTTGCCGTTGAAAGGAAAGGGGACAGCCTTCTTTTCAGCCTCTCCGATATATGGAGTGAAATGGGGAAAAAAATCTTGCCAGAAACGATTGAACAGCTCCTCAGAGACAATAACGGTGAGATGTTCCAGAAGGATATTATCGAGCTTTTAGCTGATAAAGCAAGCCAGACCACCATCCACAACACTATTAAAAGGCTGGAAGATGAAGGCCGGATTGAAAGGCCAGATGTCAATTTCGAGGGAAAATCTATGAAGAAATTGAGGTTAAAATAAAATGAATACCCCGCACACCTTACTAATCGGAAAACGTGAGCATAAGTCATTGAAAAAAAATATAGTTACACGTTTTCACCCCCCCCTGAAAACACACTTTCATGAATTCACGTTTTCACCCCCGGGTGAATACAGCTATCTTATTATATATTATATACTTACAAATGTTTTCACTAAAATAATTTTGTACGGGGTTTTTATTTGGTTGTTGATGAAAAAGAAGCAAATCAAAAACACTGAAAAATTGTCTCAATACTTCAAAGAAACGTCTCCGCCCCCCGTACGTCTAGTCCAACGGTCTCAAGGCTGTTTTCCCCTGGTAGAGGCTTCATTTATTTTGCTGAGTGTCGTGTTTTCTGTCGTGTTCGACTCTTTAAAATCAGGAACGATAAGACTCAATATGAGTCAATTTACATACAATCGGGGACACTTTTGAGAGGTATTTATTAATGACTGAAAAGAAGATAAAGAAAAAGAACCCCAAACATGGTGTTTATAGCTGGCTTGATCAGGGCCGGATAAATCCTTCTGTCCGAGGTCATAGGAAACTTCAGAAATACTTAGAGGATATGGAGGCCCAGCTCCAGGATATGCAAGGTGGAACTATGACAGCAGCCAAACAGATATTGATCAAGAGCACAGTCGAGGCTTTTGGAGTGGTTCTATTAGCTTCTGTTTATTGCAAAGATGCAGGGATCCTCAGACCGGATAAGAGGAAAAACGGAGTGATAGAGCTTCAGCCGGTTTTAGGGAATCAGTTTCTTGCTTTCATGAATACGATC
Organism: uncultured Eubacteriales bacterium; assembly: GCA_964456985.1. Classification (GTDB taxonomy): domain Bacteria; phylum Acidobacteriota; class Aminicenantia; order Aminicenantales; family Aminicenantaceae; genus WJMT01. The sequence continues at coordinate 96,110 of CAYWDH010000003.1, read as the reverse complement.
AGACAAAACCTGATCGCTCTTGGTTTGGATAAGAAAGAAGCTGAAGAGGTCTTGGACTTAGACACATACATAAAACAACGAGATGCTGAGGAAAAGGCTTCACAGGATGATAAAGAGGGGAAAGAATGAGTGGTTTTACCCATGTAAAGAAGAGATCGTTCGTTATACGGCGTTTCTGGGCTTTGCTCTCAAGAGAAAGGTGAGAAATGGACATAATAAAGGAATTTGAAGACAGGAAGACGTTTGGAAGGCTTATCAAAAATCAAAAGACCTGGTTTAATTGGAAGGTATGTCTCAAGGCAATCTTTTCTTTGCCTATGACATCAAAGGAACTTAAGGCATACCAGAAACATACTGGCCGGAAGAAACCACCATCAAAACCTTTCAAAGAAGCCTTTCTGATTATCGGAAGACGGGGAGGGAAGTCATTCATATCAGCTCTTATCCTTTGTTATCTGGCTTTATTTAGGAACTGGAAAGATAAACTGGGGCCAGGTGAGAAGGGATATATCATGTGTCTGGCAACTGATAAAAAACAAGCCGGGGTTATTTTTAATTATGTAAAATCAATCCTCAGCATCCCCATCTTTAAAGGTAAAGTCTTGAGTGAAACCAAAGAAGAGATTGAACTCAGGAATAACATCGTGATTGCGGTCCATACTTGTAGTTACCGGAGTTTAAGAGGATTTGCCATTCTAGCTGTAGTTTGTGATGAACTGGCATTTTGGCGCTCTGAGTATTCAGCTAATCCTGATAAGGAAATATTGACAGCTCTCAGGCCTTCACTTGGAAACGTAGAGGGCTCGCTTCTCTTAGGGATATCAACCGGGTATTCAAGGCAGGGCGTTCTTTACGAAGCGTTCCGGGATAAATACGGGACAGAGGATCCAGAGACGCTTGTTTGGAAGGCCGGGACCCTGGATATGAATCCGACTTATTCAAAGGCTGTTATAGAGAAAGCATTAAAAGAAGACTACTCAGCAGCTCAAGCTGAATATGGAATTGGATCAGGATTCCGGGAAGACTTGGAAACATTTCTCTCCACTGATGCGCTTGAGGCTGTGATTATCCCCGGGCGCTTTGAGTTAAATAAGAGTCAAAGCTGTTCGCATTTTGCCTTTGTGGATCCAAGTGGAGGCAGAGGGGATGCGATGACCCTTTCAATAACTCACAAAAGCAGAGGGAAGATAGTTCAAGATTTCATAATGGCAAAATACCCGCCTTTCAGACCCCAGGACGTGGTGAAGGATTTTGCAAAGGTAATGAAGAAATATGGTGTCTCTTCATGTACTGGGGACCGATATTCTGGGGAATGGTGCAGCTCTGAATTTCAGAAAGAGGGGATCACTTATAAGAACAGTGAGCATTCAAAGTCAGATATTTACTTGGAGTTTTTACCTATGGTTATGCAGGGCCAGGTTGAACTCCTGGACCATAAGCGCCAGACAATGGAGCTCAGACAGCTTGAGAGAAGGACTGGGAAACAAAAAGACAGTGTTGATCATCCCCGGGGGCTTCATGATGACCTGGCTAATGCATGTGCGGGAAGTTGCACGATGATAAAAAATCGCCAAACGTGCGGATTTATGCTGTTAGATTTGGGTGATGACGATGATGACGAAAGGAAACCATCGCTTGTAAAGGACCAAAAAGCAGTGACCCTTGAAAAGGCTCTGCATGGTTATTTTGATAAATAATTGTCATGAGTGTATGGCAATGAAAGGAGACAAAAAAATGGAAAAAGTAAAAGAGTATATGGAATTGAAGGAAAAACTTAACGGTCTTGGGCCGGAAGTAAACGCCATTGAGAGTGAAATTTCTCAGCTCAATGAAGAGTATGAACCACTTGAGGAACAGTGGTTAAAGTATCAGATCCTAGATGATCCCAGAGCAGAGGGAATCAAAAAGGAAAGAGAAAAGATACTGAAGAAAAAAACAGCTCTGAAAGAGGAGTTTGAAACGGGAAAGAAGAAACTAAAGATCATGGCCTCTCTTCTTAATGAGAAGAGGATGTCAGCCAGGGATGAAATCAATGCTAAATACTTGAAGATTTTTGAAGGCAAGTTCCGGGAGTTTGTTAAGGTACTCAAGAAAGCTGAGGCAATGGAAAAAGAACTCTTTGATATGAGAAAGGAAGGCCAGAAGGCCATGACTGATATCGATGCCTCTCAAGGCGCTCTCACAATCCCTGCCTGGCCGGTCGTGTTAATTCCCGGATTGGAAAACTCACAGGTTCCGGCTGTTAAAAGTTTTACGAAGTTTATCACAAGCAATTCAAAAATTAAGTTATGAGGAGGTTTGAAAAATGAGACACGAATTAGAACAAGCAATGAAAAAGTATCTCCAGTTTTCTTCGCGTGTTGATTTTAAGGTGGCTGGTATTCTGAATAAGCTGGATGGCAAAAGGGAGAAAGCAAAAGTTTACTTTAGGATCGTTCCTGAAAGCCAGGTTTCGGAAAGGTATTTATCCCGGGCTGAAAAAGTCCTGGTGTTTTCTAACCGGATCCTGAAGCTGATAAACATCAAGATCAAATGGATAGAGTATGCCGGATCTGGTGAAAAAAAGAACTTTCCTGGCAAAGAATTCATAGAATGTGATGATGTAGTTAAGGGTTTTTGTGACATTGTGGATAATGAAATCTTTATACGCCATGACATACCTCTTGAAGATGCAAAGTTCACCCTTGCTCATGAGCTTCATCACGCATGGTTCCATAAGGAATATGGAGATCAGTACAGTTATGAGAAAGATCATGCTATGTGGGAACAGACTGCGAATACTTTTGCTGCGAAAATCTTAAGGCAGATTCGGGATGTAGAGCAATGGAGATATCCTCTCCCTACATTTTTGGGCGGAAATAGGGGTGAATATCGAAATTAAATGAATAGAAGGTGAGGCATGAAGGAAAATACAGTCAAATTAGGTGGTCTATGGATCAATAAAACCAGGGAAGGCAAGGTTTTTATGTCAGGTTCTTTTGGATATTCAGCTCAAATCCTTGTCTTTAAGAATGAATACAAGAAGACAGACAAGGATCCTGATTACATTGTGTACCTGGGCCAGAAGGAACGGAAGGAAAAGCAGGAAACGGAAATAAATGACTCTGAAGTTCCCTTCTGAGATGGGGGGGGATTGAAGAGGCAAAAATAAAGAAGGAGAGAGATATGAATGACAAAGAATTCAAGAAACTTGAAAGACAAAGCAGAAAGAATCTAAAGAGACTTAATAGGAAAAATAAGAAGGATGTAAAAAAACTTCAGAAACAAAAGGATTTTGACGGTCCCTTGCACTCTCTGAGCCTTAGAGCAGCAGGGCTATATTTCCGGCATCGTTGAAAAGTTTAATCCTTATGCTGGCAAGTACGGAATAAGGAAAATAAAAATGTTAATAGCAAAGTTTCAAAAAAATCCCCTGGAAGAGGTCCGAACAGAGATCACAGAATACAAAGGTGAGCAATATCTGAATATCAGGATCTGGTATGACGCTTCTGACAATGGACAGCCGGAATGGAGGCCTTCACAAAAAGGGATTACATTGAATATTTCTTTATATGATGATTTGAAAGCTGCAATCCTCAAGGCAGAGAAAAAGATTGAGAAGCTGATGCCGGATGCTTGATTATTTGATGATTCTATCGTTTATGAATTTATTGATGTCTGATAATCGAAATAAGACTTTTCTCTCAAGCTTCACATATGGAAGTTTTTTTTCTCTCATTAATTTTTCAAGAGTTCCTAAAGAAACGTTTAAATATTCAGCAGTTTGTTTCTTTGAGAGAAGCTTCTCTTCTTTGCTCATAGTTATGATTATAACAAGGGTATTATTTGAAAGACAGCAGTTTTATAAATAATTTCTTGACAGTACGCTTTATTGTGTATTAATATGCTTTTATAAGAATTAATAAGAACAGAACGATGACCTTTTTAAGGACCAAAAACCAAAGAATTCCCATCAACAAGCAATCGTTCTGTTCAACGATAGGAGTGGCAGCTCTTGCCCATCTTTTTGTCCCCCCGGACATCTTAGGGCTGTCACTCCACTTATTTTTAAAGAGCCTGAATAGAAGAGACTGAATAGAAATGATTAAGGTTTTATTGATTTTTATTCTTTGGATCATTGTCGTTGTTTTTTGGTATAAACTTAAAAAGGGGTGATCATGAAAGAAAAAAACATAAAGAAAAAAGATGGTAAGTATTACGTAGATTTTACCTTTAATAAGAAAAGGATCCGGAAGTTTGGAGGTTACACAAAGGAACAGGCCCGGAATACTCTAACAAAACTAAAGATGCAGTGCCTTAATAAAGAGATGGGATTTGAAACAGAAAAAAAACCGGATATTCTTTTTAAGGATTTTGCAAAAGAATTCATGGATGATTATGCAAAGGTAAACAAGCGTTCTTGGAAACGTGATCAGACTTCACTCAATAATCTTAAACCTTTTTTCAAAGGTATGAATTTATCTGAAATAACCTCAGCTCTCATTGAGAAATACAAAGCAAAGAGACTTAAGGATGGAGCTGCTGAGACAACGATAAATAGGGAATTGACCTGTCTTAAGACCATTTATAATAAAGCAAATGAATGGGGTAGAACAGACAACAATCCGGCTTCAAGTATTAAGAATTTTAAGGAAAACAATAAAATTCAAATAATCCTTAATCCCATTGAAATAGAAAATTTAATTGATGCAGCTCCAGAGCACCTTAAACCGATCATCATTATTGCTGTTCAAACCGGAATGCGAAGAGGTGAGATCCTAGCTCTTAAATGGAAGAACATCAATTTCAGAAAAGGATATATTGAGATTGAAGACTCTAAAAGCGGAGAGAGCCGGAAAGTTCCAATGAACAGCACTGTCTATGAGACACTAAAAGGACTTGATAAGAGTCATGCTTATATTTTTTATAATCCTAAAACAAGAAAAAACATTATTGAGATAAAGAGATCATTCACAACAGCAAGGGAAAAAGCCGGACTTAATAAAGTCCGTTTCCATGATCTCAGACACACAGCAGCAACTAGGATGTGTGAGCTTGGAGTCCCTTTGAAGATTGTATCAAAGATTCTGGGACACTCCACAATCAAAATGACAGAACGTTATGCAAATCCTACACCGGACACCATGAAAGAGGCTGTTGAAAAGCTTTCAGAATACATACAAACACGACAAAAAGTTGACACTCTGCGAATTTACCAATCAGGAAGAACTGACGTAAACCATTCATATTTATACAATTAGAAAGCCTTTTTTAAAAAAGAACCCCGTACTCATAACCCGGAGGTCGCTGGTTCAAATCCAGCCCCCGCTACCAACCTTTTTTCAATCACTTATGCAAAGATCCTGTATTTTCTGCCCTTTTCTTCTCCGCAGGGCCATCCGGGTTGGGGGCCGACAACGTTTCCTGGCTCCGATACGTCATTATCGATAAGGATATGATTGTGATTAATAAGGAGGAGAATAGACTATGCCTAAGAGGAAACATTTCGTACTAATCCTAATGAGTTGTCTCTTTTTCTCGGTTTCTTGCAGTGATGATAGCCGTTCCGACAGGGATCATATTGAATTTAATTTTTACACAGTCGGAAATGGTGATATCAACGCTCGCTTTGGAACAGATATCTATCAGGCATTAGAGAGTCTGAGAGGAAAAACAGGTCAGTTGGATGAATTTTTATTTACGATTGCCGAAGAACCAATCACAATGAATCAGATCCAGGAAAGGAGTGGTCTAACCCAATCTCAGGTTGAATATTTTATATCCAATCTTGACTCATGCAATATTATCAAAAAATACGATCAAAACCGATGGGCGACAACTCTTCCTGTTATAACGGATAACCAGATGAAAATTATAAGAAAAGACCTGGCTCCGATGGCAAGCAGTGTTGCGCAATATCTTAATAAAGAGGCACATCAAATAAGGACGCTCTATGATAAAGTAAAATCCCCCCTGGATCCTGAATGGGAGGATATTTCCCATCTCATCATCTCTAAATTCATCATCGACGGAACATTCCATAGTAATTTAAATAGGCTTAAACGAGAAAGTAATAACCGGATAATAAGTGTTATTCCGGCATATATACGGCAACAGGGAGAAAACAATTCAAATTTTGGTTGCAACTGGTATAAATTCAATGAAGGTGAGAATCAAAGAGAGGTTTATGTTCTACACGGTGCAATCTTGGATAGATACGATATTACGATGAATAAGTACAGAAGAGATCAACATTTTATAGCAGGCCTTTTCAATATTTCTCCTGAAGGCGGAATAGATTCTCTGACAGACCAAGAAAAGGAAAAGCTGAGAAATCTGGGTTGGATCTCAGATGATCGTTTATTGGTTCCCATCGTTAAAGCGGATACCATAAAGAGTCTATGGCCGGAGATGGAGAGCATTGGTAGAGATACCGCCGAAGTTGCGTTTGCTAAATTTACAGACATCACAGACTCATACAACAAGTCAACCTACTCCGAATTTTTAGATAACGACGAGGACTATATTCAAGTTCTCATTCATTCACTCTTTGGTTTGACAATCGAACATTTAGTGAAAAGCGGCACCGTGTCTCAGATTCCGGAAAGCGTACCCGAATTTTTCGGCGTCTATTTTGTCTTCGGTAAATTGTTTTGATTCTCCAATTAAAATGATCAGCTTAGATTTTTTATTGGACTATAGATTATTGCAAAAGGGACTCAGGAAATGATATAAGTACATAATAAGGATACAAACATTAGTGGTGGGATATAAGAAGAGGCTTGTATATGAAAGAAATTAGAGTAGGGATATTACATTCGTTGTCTGGTTCTATGGCTTCAACTGAAACGCCTCTTGTTGATGCCGCATTATTTGCTATTGACGAGATCAATAAAAAAGGGGGAGTTCTGGGCAAACAATTAATTGGCATTGTAGAAGATGGTTGTTCGGAACCTGAAACCTTCAAATTAAAAGCAGAAAAGCTCATTGAACAGGATAACGTTCACGTTGTGTCTGGATGCTGGACCTCATCTTCCAGAAAGGCAGTTATGGACATTGTCCAGCATAAAAATGTATTTCTCCTGTATCCAACACAATATGAAGGACTGGAAGAAAATCCAAATATCCTCTATAGCGGTAGTTGTTTAAATCAACAGATTTCACCTGGTATTGAGTGGTGTTTAACACAAGGACACAGGAATTTCTATCTTGTAGGATCTGATTATGTTTTTCCCAGAACAACAAATGCACTCATCAAGTCTTTGCTGTCAAACCGTGGTGCCAATATTCTTGGAGAAGATTATCGGCCTTTGGGTGCCACTGACTTTATGAATATCGCGGAATCAATAAAACTTGCCAAACCGGACTTTGTTATCAATACGATTAACGGGGACAGCAATACAAGTTTTTTCGCTCACTACAGCAAATCAGGGAACAAATTTCCTGTGTTGTCATTCAGTATTCCTGAACATAATTTAAGTAGTCTCGGTATTCAAAACGCTAAACACTATCTAAGCTGGAGCTATTTCCAGAGTCTTGACAATAAGGCAAATGAAAGATTTCTTAGAGACTTTAGTGAGTTCAATAAGAAAAATCTAGTTGCTTCAGACCCCATGGTAATGACATATTCACAAATACGTCTCTGGAGCCAGGCTGTGGAGGAAGCAGGATCGTTTGATATTGATGCCGTTAGAACACACTTACACGGTCAAAGGCTTAATTCACCGGCGGGTTTGCTTGAAGTTATGCCCAACAACCATATTTTTAAATCTGCTCTTATCGGTAAACAGGTTTCAGGCAATAAGTTTCAGATTATCTGGAAATCAGTTAGACGTATTAAACCTGAGCCCTGGCTGGGGATAGAAAAAATGGAGTCATCGTCAGCAAGATTAATTAAAGATGCATTAACTCAATATCCTAATCTAATTAACCTTAATGTGGAACTGCGTTACGTAAATACGGAGCTCGAAAAAGCCAAAGAAGAGCTTGAAAGTTCAGGGGAGCGGCTAAGGATACAATTTGAATTCGCCCCAGATGCCTATTACTTAAATGACTTAAAGGGTAATTTCATCGACGGTAATAAAGCCGCCGAAGAAATAATCGGTTACCGCAGAGATGAGCTAATTGGGAAGAACTTCTTTGAACTAAAATTACTTTCCCTTGATCAAATTCCGAAAGCAGCCAAGCTTTTAGCGAAAAATGCTTTAGGCAAAGGTACAGGACCAGATGAATTTACTTTGAACCGGAAAAACGGTGAGCAGATTGAAGTGGAAATAAAAACCTTCCCAATAAAGATTAATAAACGAAATCTGGTTTTAGGTATTGCTCGGGACATCACTAAGCGTAAACAAGATGAGAGCGAAATTCGCAAATTGTCACAAGCCGTTAAACAAAGCGTCAGTGTCGTCGTTATTACTGACCTGAATGGCAATATTGAATATGTCAATCCCAGATTCACAGAGCTAACAGGTTATACGTCCAGAGAGGTTATCGGAAAAACCCCACGTATTTTAAAATCAGGAAAAACCACTCCCGAAGAGTATAAAGTATTATGGGATACGATTACTTCCGGACGAGAGTGGCGGGGAGAGTTTCTGAATAAGAAAAAAGATGGCACGTTGTACTGGGAATCGGCTACTATTTCGCCTGTTAAAAATCATAGGAATGTCATTACTAACTTCATGGCGGTTAAAGAGGATATTACAGAAAGGAAGCGTATAGAGAAACAGGAAAATGAAAGGATACAGCTGGAAACCGAACTAACCGAGCGCAAGCAGGCACAAGAACTCTTGGCAAAATCAGAGAAGAAATACTCCACATTAGTGGAGGAAGGCAATGACGGAATAGTCATTATACAAAACGGGTTGATGAAATTTGCCAATTCAAAGTTAATTGATATGACCGGATTCTCACTCGATGAAATGCTTGGCAAGCCAATTACTGACTTTGTGTCTTCAGAGTATAAAAAGCTTACTGTGGACAGATACAAAAAGAGGATAGTTGGGAAGGAAGTCCCAAACAAGTATGAGATACAGATAATCACAAAAGACGGCAGTAAGAGAAACGTTGAGATAAATGCCAGTTTCATTGAATATGAAGGGGAGCCAGCCGATATGGCTATAATCCGTGATATCACGGAGAGAAAGAAGGTAGAAGCACAGTTAAGAGAAAGCGAGGAACGTTACCGCAGTATCGTAGAACATTCTAATGAAATATTCTATTTAGTGGGACCTGATGCAGGAATTATATTTGTGACTCCTCAGGCTAAAAATATGCTTGGCTATGAGCCTGAGGAAATGATAAAAATGAAGTGGACTGACCTCATAACTGACAACCCGATAGATAAAAAAGCGATCGAGACAACTCAAAGAGCGTTTGAAACAGGCATTCAACCAAAACCATTTCCGATTGAGTTTTATAAGAAAAATGGTAATAGAGTATTACTGGAAATAGATGAATCACCTGTTAAGGATGATAAGGGAAAAGTGATTGCCCTTTCTGGGGCTGCAAGGGATATAACCGAGCGCAGTAAAGCAGCGGAAAAGCTTCGAGTGAGTGAACAGCGCTATCATGACTTAATCGACGGCACTTTTGATATGATACAAAGCGTTGCACCCGATGGTCGGTTTGCCTATGTGAACAATGCCTGGCTAAATACATTGGGGTATACAAAGGAAGAAGTAACAAAATTGCATATGAACCAAGTTATCCACCATGAATGCTTACAAAATTGTTCTGAAATCTTCAAAAGGACTATATCGGGGGAATCTATAGACGATGTTGAAGCTACATTCATAACCAAGGATAACAGGCCTATTCAAGTGGAGGGACATGTAACGCCGCGCTACAGCGGTGATACAATTATAGCCACGCAGGGTTTCTTCAGAGATGTCACCGAGAGCAAACAGGCTGAAGAGGAGGTCAAGAAAAGTCAGGATAGGTTGCAAAAGGCTATGCAAAATATCGTTCGGGTCACTGCAGCAACTGTGGAAACGAGAGATCCCTACACTGCTGGTCACCAACAACGTGTGACCGATCTTGCATTGGCTATTGCCCACGAGCTGGGGATATCGGGAGAACAAATCCAAGAAATCAGTATGGCCAGCATAGTCCATGATATTGGTAAAATCTATGTGCCGTCAGAAATTCTCAGTAAACCAGGCCGGTTAAGTGAAGCCGAATTCAACATTATTAAGGAGCACCCCCAGGCAGGTTACGACATATTCAAGAATATAGAGTTGCCTTGGCCCATTGCCGAAATCATACTTCAACATCATGAAAAATTGGACGGTTCAGGGTACCCAAGGGGATTAAAAGCAGAAGATATTCTGCTGTCGGCAAGGATCATTACTGTAGCCGATGTCGTCGAGGCTATGTCTGCTCATCGACCTTACCGACCGGCTCTCGGAATAAAAAAAGCGTTGGACGAGATATCACAAAAGAAGGGCATCCTCTATGATTCTAAAGTAGTGGATGCTTGCTTGCGGCTTTTCGCAGAAGGGCGGTTTAGGTTTTAATAGTTGGTGAAGGAATAAATTAAGATTATAATTTATAATGTTCGTATTTCTTTTTGAAAGATAAGGAAAAGGAGGTAAGTCGTTATGTCACTTGTCCCGGTTTTTAGGATAGGGGTATGGAATGCCTGGATCTTTATGGCGCTTCTGTTCTTTTTTATTATGTTATCAGGACTCCTCCCTAAAGATATTGGAAAGAGAATAGCCCCTGCCAAAGAGACAAAAAAGACCAGAAATATGATGCTGATCCTCTTTTTCACTTTGATTATATATTCTGTTTTTTTACCGCTTGAAAGAGGTACTGTTTGGTTCTATGTAGGGCTTTCTGTTTATATTTTGGGATTGATCGTATCAGCTGCAGCACTCTTTAGTATTGGCGCCACAAAACCCGGTGATCCGTTCACAAAAGGTATGTACCGTTACTCCAGACATCCTATATCTTTGGGCACCATATTGTGTGTAACAGGGGTGGGTATTGTTTCAGCCGCGTGGCTTTTTTTGTTGCTTTCAGTCCTATTGATGGTTGTCTCTCATTTTCTTGCCATTTCTGAAGAGAGAGAGACTGCGAAGAAGTTTGGAAGCGCTTATAACGAATATACAGCACAGACCCCCAGATGGATAGGCCTTCCTAAACAAGTCAATAAATAGATCTTTCTTTTAAAATCCGTTCTAATAGCATTCCTCTCTTTTAAAAAGAAGGGTTTGAGATAATAGGAAAAATTCCTTACGATTGAGGAAGGGAAAAATAGAGACAAGGAGAGCCGGATGTCGCTTCGAATGATCGATATTGTGCTGCCTCAAGAATTCAAGAATGAGACCGAAACACTGATAAAGGAGCAAAATCCTCTGGATATCTGGGATGAAAAGATCTCGGAGGGACAGATAAAGATAAAAGTTCTCGTTCCAACGGAAAAAACCGAACAGATAATGGATGCGCTGAAGAAGCGCTTTAGCAGTGTCGAGGGATTCCGGATGATCCTTGTTGCTGTGGAAGCCTCTGTTCCAAGACCGGATGAAAAGGAAAAAGAACAGGAAAAATCAGAGGTTCCCGATACACAGGATAAAAAGGAAAAGAAAAGGTCACGAATATCCAGGGAAGAGCTGTATTCTGATGTGGATATGATGACAAGAATGTCCTGGATTTATGCGGCGCTCATGATCCTTGCTTCTGTTGTGGCTGCTGTGGGAATTTTGCGGAACAATGTTGTCTTTATCATAGGTGCTATGGTGATAGCGCCGGCGTTAGGGCCTAACGTTGCTTTATCTCTGGCCGCTACCCTGGGAGATGTCAAACTGACTCGAAGAGCGCTCAAGTCAATTGCTATGGGGACAGGAGTTGCTTTTATTTTCTCAGCATTTATTGGTATTCTCTTTCATGTAGATCCGCATATTCCCGAATTGGCCTCAAGAACAGAGGTCAGTTTTGGGGATATTGCCCTTGCCCTAGCTGCCGGAAGTGCGGCTGTGCTGTCTTTATCATCAGGAATGGTCACAGCTCTTATCGGCGTGATGGTAGCTGTGGCACTTCTGCCTCCTCTGGTTACACTGGGCATGTTGGTAGGCTCAGGTCACTGGGATCCGGCTCTTGGAGCGCTGTACCTTTTTCTTGTCAATTTCATTTGTGTCAATCTTGCGGGTGTTCTTACATTTTTGGCCCAGGGTATTCGTCCTTTATCCTGGTGGAAAGCCCATCAAGCGAAAAAAGCAGCACGGAATGCCATTATTCTGTGGACTTTTTTCCTTGCTCTGCTGGTTCTCCTCATTTACTTATCCCAGCAGAATTAACCTTGCTTATTAGAAAAATTATCCCCTGAATGTGAATTGTTTAAAAAAGGTTAATGAAGTCCGGATTCATACTGAAGGCTCTTATTCCGAAACATGATTTTGAATACACGGTTGGTATCTACGAAAAATCTTAATTCCCGGATTTACAGGGTTCAATTTATAAAGGAATACTCGTCTTGTTGTGACCAGTTGTTTCGAATTTATAACAACCATTCTATATTAAATAACGTCAATAAACATATATAAGTCTAAGACGATAGAATTTTCAAAAAATGCCCTAAGAATCAAAAAAATGGAGACTTAGCATGCTAATGAATTATATAAAAATTGCGTGGCGGAATATGAGAAGACATAAGGGATACTCTCTCATCAATATATCCGGATTAGCCCTGGGACTTTCGTGCTTTATACTGGTATTTCTTTATGTTCAGTATGAGATAAATTATGACAAATATCATGAGCATTATAAACGTATATTTAGGATTATCAATCACCAGCCTGAAAAGAATTATATGAACTCAGATTATTTCGCCTGGACACAGGGACCCCTCGCACCTACTCTGATGGATAAATATCCAGAAGTTGAATCGGCTGTAAGGATGAATATGTTTCACAATCAGCTTATCGTTTACGGTAACGATTCATTCCTGTTAGACAATTATTACTTTGCTGATCCTGAAATATTTGATATATTTTCGCTTGAGCTTCTACTTGGAAACCCTGAAACAGCTCTTGATAATCCCAATTCCATTATAATTTCTGAGGAGACATCAAAAAGGATTTTTGGGACCAGGAATCCTATAGGCGAAATCCTGAAATATGACAATTCGACGGATTTGATCGTAACAGGCGTGCTCCGTAATATGCCTCATAATTCTCATTTCAGAATGGAGACCATCGTACCTTTCAAGAATTATATGAAGATCCAGGAGATGGATGCGGATCGTTGGACTCCTGGCTGGTACTGCTACACATACTGTCTTCTTAAGGAAAGTACAGATCCGAGAGCCCTGGAGGATAAACTTGTTCCATTATCTGAAGAAGTTTTTAAAATTAACCACATTGAATCCAGGCTGGAGTTACAGCCGATCGGTAGGATACACCTTCATTCCAATATAAACGGCGAGATCTCCGCCAACGGAAACATCAATTATGTATATCTTTTCTCCTCCATCGCTTTCCTGATACTGATCATTGCCTGCATCAACTTCATGAACCTGGGGACTGCCCGTATATTTCAGAGAAGACGTGAAGTAGGGGTAAGGAAGGTTGTGGGAGCTCAGAAAAGCCAGCTGATTAAGCAATTTTTGGGTGAATCCATTATGCTGACAATAATCGCCTTTATACTGTCCATAGCCGTCGTGTGGATCATCCTTCCTGCATTCAATGCTTTTTTCGAAAGAGATATCGCCATTATTTTCTTAGGATGCCTTAAATTTTTACCTATCCTAATTGCCCTTATTCTGTTTACAGGTATTGTTTCAGGTATCTATCCTGCTTTTATTATCTCCACATCCCAACCGGTTGTCTCTCTGCGAGGTTCTTTAACCCAGGGATCCAAGGGCATTACAACAAGATCTATCTTGGTTGTTTTCCAGTTTACTATTTCCATAGTTCTCATCATCAGCACCCTTGTGATGAGAAACCAGCTCATCTTTATCCAGAATAAAGATGTCGGGTATACAAAGGATCAGATTGTCATCATTAGATTAAGGGACAGGGAGCTATGGCGTTATATCGATACGATCAAAACAGAGCTCCTGAAAAATCATAAAGTACTGGCGGTTTCCGGATCTAATTACCTTCCCAATAATATAACATCATTTAATCGGTTCCCGAGGCCTGGCTACCCTGATGGCTCTCTACTGACTATCTATATTGCTTATGTTGATTATGAGTTTATCGATCTTTACGGCCTTGAGCTTACACAAGGTAGGGATTTTTTAAAAGATCATATCTCCGACCTGTATAATGCGGTGCTGATCAATGAGACAGCAGCCAAAGCCCTTGGTATAGAAAAACTTAACGGGCAGCGATTGGAACACAAAGGTGAGAGATATAATCCAGAAATTGTCGGGATTCTTAAAGATTTCAACTTCCAATCCTTGCATAATCAGATCTTACCTTTGTGTTTGTACTTGGATCAAGAATATCCTGTTTTTTTATCGGTAAAAATTAGAGGCAGCAATATCCCTGAAACCCTGAAGTATATCCAGGGCCAGATAGAGTCGATTTCCACCGTCTATCCTTTCGAATACAGGTTCTTAGATGATATTTTCGACCAAGCCTATAGGAATGAGCAGCAACAGGGGCGTTTGTTTATGATCTGTTCCTGCCTGTCTGTATTTATTGCCTGTTTAGGACTGCTGGGGCTTGTGTCCTTTAGTGCTGAGCAGCGCACAAAGGAAATAGGTATACGTAAAGTTTTGGGGGCATCGATTTCAAACATCATAAAACTTCTTTCAAGTAATTTCCTTAAATGTGTCCTTTTAGCGAATATGATCTCATGGCCGATTGCCTACTACGCCATGAACAAATGGCTTGAGAACTTTGCCTACAGGATCGATTTAAGTGTTTGGATTTTTTTCCTATCCGGTCTGGTCGTCTTGACGGTTTCTCTATTGACTGTCAGCTACCAATCCATAAAAGCCGCTACAGCCAACCCCGTCGATTCCCTGCGTTATGAATGATTGATCTTGTTAAAATTGATTGATGAAAAAAAGAGGATAAGTCTGTTATAATATAATAAAAGAGATGGTGCACAGCCTTTTTATTGAAATACTAATAATATGGAATCTGCGAAACAATTTTTAATTAATTTCTGTGTGTTTTCCATTTTGATCTTAACTTTTCCAGGATGTAAGGGAAAAACTGACGCTAAAATAACATTGACCGACGATTTTGAAAACGGCTTTCTTGCGGATTTCTGGCGTTTCGGAGATAAAGGGAGTGGTCGATATGAACAAGAAGCCGTTTCATTTACGGATCGATATCATAGATCAGGCAACTAT
This sequence comes from uncultured Eubacteriales bacterium, assembly GCA_964456985.1. Lineage (GTDB taxonomy): Bacteria > Acidobacteriota > Aminicenantia > Aminicenantales > Aminicenantaceae > WJMT01. Next base: position 80,821 of record CAYWDH010000003.1, on the reverse strand, counting down.
TGTGTCAAAGTTGTATTAAAAGAAGGCTACATCAGACAAGAAGGTGGTGATGGAAATTTTACCGAACGAACTGAGCTGGATTCAGGAAAACACCCTTTTTTAAATCAGGAAGTATGGTGTAAGTTTTCGATTCTTGTGCCTGAAGATTTTCCTCTTGTGGATAATCGCTTGATAATATCACAAGCAAAACAGGCTGTTTCATTTAGGAATTCAATAATATTATTCGCCCAGAGGTTTAGGAATGGACATCATTATCTGACAATCTATGACATGACTAAAGATCAAAAAGTGCAGGCATCCCGTATCGAGCTTCCCGAACTGACAAAAATGAAATGGCACGATTTTGTTTTCCGGATTTATTATTCTAATACTCCAGATGGCCACATCAACATGTGGATGGATGGGGAAAAGGTCGTCTCTTTTAACGGACCAACCGCATATGAGAAAGGAAGGAATCGATTCTATCACAAAATTGGCTTGTATCGGGATCAATGGCCTGATCCGATGACTGTCTATTTTGATGATTATGTGTTAACAAATGATACTCTATTAAGATAGTGTCTTATTGAAAGAGGAGAGTATGACTGTATCATCTTATAAGACCTTTTCATTCGAAAGCTTCCAATATCTCTCTGATCAGGTTTTAAACCTGGCAAACCAGGATATTCCCCGGTTTGAGTTTATCCATGAGCTCCTCAAGATGCTGAAAAGTTTCTCCGGATGCAGTGCCGTAGGCCTGAGAATAAGAGAATCTGATAAATATTTTCTATGTGAAATCACCGGCGATTCTGAACAGGATTTAAGCATTACAATCAATCAGTGTGTTCAGACTGAAGATAAAAAATTCGTTCCTTATTCGGATGACAGCACCCCACTGGAGCTGGCATGCAGAAATGTCTTCCTGCGCAGGTATCACCCATCTTTGAAATGCTTTACAGCAAAAGGAAGTTTTTGGACAGGAGAGGAAGATAATCTCCTCGGTTTTTGTCCAGAATCAAAAAAGAAAAAGAACCGTCAAAATCTGAATATCCTGCAGCGCTATGAATCAGTCGCCCTCGTTCCTATTTATACTGGCCGGGATCGTCTTGGGATCCTCCAGCTCAAGAGCAAGGAGAAGAACTCTTTTGATGAGCAGCTTATAGAGCTTTATGAGGAATTTGCACAGATTTTAGGAATTGCTCTGTCCAATCAATTGGCTCAGGCAGCTCTCAGGGAAAGAGTTAAAGAGCTCAACTGTCTGTACAGTCTCTCAAAGCTTGCTGCTCAGCCAGATATTTCGTTGGATGAAATATTTAGGAATACGGTTAACCTGATACCCCCGGCTTGGCAGTATCCTGAAATCACATGTGCTCGAATTGTTTTCAGAGGGATCGAATACATAACTGATAATTTCAAGGAAACACAATGGGAACAGAAGGCTGATATAAACATCGATGGGACTATGGCAGGAGCTTGTGAGGTCTATTACACCGAAAAAAAACCGGAAATTGATGAAGGTCCCTTTATGAAAGAGGAAAAGGACCTGCTGAATGCCATAGTTTCCATGCTTGGATCCATTGTTGAGTATCAGGAGGCGGAGCAGGCTCTCTGGAAAAGCGAGTATGCGCTCCAGGAGCGCGTAAAGGAATTAACATGCCTTTATAGTTTGGCATTGCTGGGTCAAGAGCCATCAAAATCCCTGGACGAAATACTCAATGGTGTTGCTAACCTGATACCCCCGGCTTGGCAGTATCCTGAGATCACTCACGGAAGAATACTTTTAGATACCAAAGCTTACTGCTCGGCCGGATTTAAAAGCGGAGCACAATCACAGACATCGGGAATATTTATCAGAGGAGAAGAGAGGGGACGTGTCGAAGTTTATTATGAAAATGAGATGCCTGAGATCGATGAAGGTCCGTTCCTCAAGGAGGAGAGAAATTTAATTGACACCATAGCCAAGCATGTCGGATTGATAATAGAGAGAAGAGAAGCGGAGCAAGAGCAAACGAGACTGCAGGAACAGCTCAGACATGCGGATCGCTTAGCCACTATCGGACAACTTGCGGCAGGAGTTGCTCATGAATTAAACGAACCATTGGGAAATATTTTGGGGTTTGCACAGCTTGCCATCAAATCTGAGGGGCTCAGCGATCAGGCCGGGAAGGATATCGGAAAGGTAGTTTCTGCTTCATTATATGCAAGGGAAATCATAAAAAAACTTATGCTGTTTTCAAGACAAACACCTCCAAAGAAGACCCGTGTGGATTTGAATGACATCGTTAAGGAGGGAATCGAATTCTTAAAACTAAGAGCAGCGAATGAAGGAGTAAAGATAAACTATCATCTTTCTCCCAAGCTTCCTAAAATCACAGCAGACTCAGCCCAACTGATTCAAGTGATAGTTAATTTGGTTGTCAATGCTATTCAGGCTATGCCCAAAGGCGGGATTTTAACTATTCAGACTGCCGTTAAGAAGAACTGGTTATCACTGCGCGTGGAAGATAATGGCTTAGGTATGAGGGAGGAAGTCAAGAAGAACATTTTCTTGCCTTTTTTCACAACTAAGGATGTGGGACAGGGAACCGGGTTGGGATTAGCTGTTGTTCACGGAATTGTAAAATCCCATGGTGGTACAATTCATGTGACGAGTCAGAAAGGAAAAGGTTCTTGTTTTGAGATTAAATTACCGATACAGAGAACCAAAGAAAAAAAGAAGGAGTGACATGGGAACTGAAAAAAATAAAGAAAGTATTTTAGTCGTTGATGATTCTCCGGAAACTCTTGAAGTCCTCCAAAGAAACTTGAGTTCTCAAGGTTATCAAGTTGTTATTGCTCCTGGAGTTGAAGAAGCCGTAAGCATTCTTGAAGAGTCCCAGATCGATCTTGTTATCACCGACCTTAAAATGCCGGGGAGCAGCGGCCTCGAGCTGACACGATATGTCAGAGAAAATTTAAAGGATACCGAAGTCATGATGATCACAGGATATGCATCCATAGAAGGAGCGATCAAAGCCGTTAAGACAGGTGCGGAAGAGTATCTCTCAAAGCCCTTTACTGATGAAGAGCTTTATACAGCTGTCCACCGCGCTCTAGAGAAGCTTAAAATGCGCAGAACTGTTCAGGCTAAAGCTCTTCGCACTCCCAAAATTTCACAGGGGCTTATCGGCGAATCCAAGCCAATGAGAAAAGTCTTCCATGCTATAGCAAAAAGTTCATCGACTACAGCAACCGTTCTCATAACCGGAGAAAGCGGTACAGGTAAAGAACTGGTAGCCAGAGCTATTCATTACAACAGCCCCCGGTCCTCAGCCCCCTTTGTACCTGTTAATTGTGGTGGAATTCCCGAGGGACTTCTTGAGAGTGAGTTGTTCGGGCATATAAAAGGTGCCTTCACCGGGGCTACCGAATCACGTGCCGGATTTTTCCAGACCGCAGACGGAGGTTCTATATTTCTCGATGAAATTAGCGAAATGGGTTTGGCCATGCAGGTCAAGCTTCTCAGAGTACTTCAGGATAAAGAAGTTTGTATGGTCGGAGCAACCCGTACACGCAAGGTGGATGTGAGAATCATTGCCGCAACAAATAAACAGTTGCTCAGTCTGATTAAAAAAGGACTTTTTCGTGAGGATCTATACTTCCGGCTCAATGTGATCACCATAGAAGTCCCACCGCTCCGAGATCGCAATGATGATATACTCCATTTAATCCGCTACTTTGCAGAGAAATTCGCAGAAGAATTCGATAAGCCCGCGCCAAAATTCTCTGAAAAAGCGGTTCAGATCCTGAAAAGCTATCACTGGCCTGGAAATATAAGAGAATTAGAAAATATCATACATCGGTTGGTTGTCATGGTTGAAGGAGACACCATCGATGCCCCGGATCTTCCTTCGTTGATGCGCTTTTCTGTACCGCGAAGTAAAAAACTCAGTCGAACATTAGAGGCAGTTGAAAAAGAGCATATACGGAATGTTCTCGCCAGTGTAAACGGCAACAAAACACAGGCGGCAAAAATTCTGGGAATTAATAGAAAAACACTCCGCGAAAAAATGAAAAACTCGCATATGGAAGAATGATTTGAGCGGGTAGATTCTTACCACCGGTACATTTTTACCCGCTTTCAATGCACGTCTCATTCCTTTAATTTTTTCTTCATTTTCAGAGTAAGACTCTATTCTTTTCGGCTTTAAATTCAAATGGCACGGATTTTGCTCAATTGTCGGTGTGAAATTTATCAAGGAGTTTAAAATGGAACAACATGAAATTCAGGTACCGAGTAAAATCAATGATGAGGTAAAGGCCAAGTCGACTTCTCTTGATGATGAAGCATTTCAGCGCAAAATAACTGAATACAACGACCTGTGCACTACCTGCAATAACGCACCGGAGTGCCTTTCCCGTAAGAATCTCATCCGTCCTGTGTATTTTTGTGAAAATTATGATGACTTTATTCCGCAGAAACCTGCAGAGAAAAAAATCAGGACGATGTCGAAAAATGTAACTAAGGATGAAGTGAACACATTCAAGGGATTATGTGTGAATTGCAGACATCGTAATACTTGTGCTTTTCCCAAGCCTGAGGGGGGCGTCTGGCACTGCGAAGAATATGAATAGGTATTGTTTGTGTACTGTTTATAGGGAAAATTTAGCATGTAAGGTCAAGGTAGAATGGAAGCAAATAATATTTTAAAGATTGTGGAGAGTCACAAGGGAGACAGAGGTGGGGTCATTTGTATACTTGAGGATATCCAGAGCAAGTATGGCTTTCTTCCGGAAGAAGCTCTTCGTATTGTGGCAGAGCAAACAGGCTCTTCGCTGGTTGATGTCTATGGCATTGCTACATTTTATAAGTATTTTAGCTTAGAGCCGCGGGGGAAACATCTGATATCCGTTTGCATGGGAACAGCGTGTCATGTTCGAGGCGGGCCGGAGATCGCTGAAGAGTTCGAACGCAATCTGGAAATCAAACACGGAGAAACCACCAGAGACAAAGAATTCACACTGGATACAGTCAATTGCCTTGGAGCTTGCGCACTTGGGCCGATAGTTGTCGTGGATGGCCATTATTTTACAAAAGTAAAAATATCTGATGTAAAGCGAATTATTAGAAAGGCTAAAGCTGGTTTGGATAAGGCAAGACCTGATGCCGATTTTCATCTATTCCCGCTGGAGGTCAGTTGTCCGCGTTGTAACCATAGTTTTATGGACCATAAATATTACCTTGATGGCTGTGCGTCCATACGGGTTACTGTTTCCTTCGGGCATAAACATGGTTGGCTTCGATTGTCCTCTCTTTACGGCAGTTATACGGTCGCTTCGGAATATGAGATACCTCTGAATACAGAAGTGAATTTTTTCTGTCCACACTGTCATGCAGAGCTGAACAGTGCCGAGCAGTGCATGTTATGCGGCGCATCCATGGTTCCTATGATTGTCAGCAACGGAGGTATGGTACAGATATGTTCTCGACGTGGATGCCGCAGTCATATGCTCGATGTAAGCGGTGTTAACTTCTAATCTGCCCTGTCAGATGCTAAATAATTTTATTTCATAAGGATGTAAGTATGCGAGCTGAAAGACTGAATTCGATTCAAGAATTTAAAAAACTAAAGTATCGTCTTGTTCCGGACAAAGATTATATTATTCCTTGTATTGTCATCCCTGCGGGAACGTGCGGTCAGGCTAGCGGGGCCAATGATCTCATTCGAATTGCCAAGAGAGAGCTTATTTCAAAGAAACTTTTAAATAAGATCAATCTACGTATTACTGGATGCCACGGCTTTTGTGAAATGGAGCCCTCTGTTCTCATCGAGCCTTTCAGAACCTTTTATCCTAAGGTTAAACCTGAGGGTATGCTTAAGATCATTAATGCTGTGGCCGAGGAAAGGATTGAGGAAGATTTACTTTTCATGGATCCGGAAACAAATAAAAGGATAGAGAAACAAGAGGATATTCCCTTTTTCAAGAACCAGAGGAGGCTGATCCTTTCCCGTAACGAAAAGGTCGATCCCATTCGTATTTATAACTATATCGAAAACAGTGGGTATTCTTCATTGGTACAAGTATTGGAAAGTTTCGAACCGCAGGAAGTCATTAAAGAAGTTAAAGAATCAGGATTAAGAGGACGTGGTGGTGCAGGCTTTTCCACAGGGTTGAAGTGGGAATTTTTAGCAAAGAGCAATAATGGGTCGGGAAGCTTTCTGGTCTGTAATGCAGATGAGGGAGACCCCGGAGCGTATATGGACCGCTGTGTCCTGGAAGGGAATCCGCACAGCATAATAGAAGGAATGCTTATAGGTGCATTCGCTACAGGAGCTGGTGAGGGTGTGGTTTATGTGCGCAATGAATATCCTCTTGCTATCAAACATTTGATCATTGCCCTTCGTCAAGCCAGAGAGATCGGGTTGCTGGGAAATAAAATCCTCGGGACAGAATTTTCCTTTGATATAAACCTGGTGAGGGGAGCCGGGGCATTTGTCTGCGGTGAGGAAACTGCCTTGATGAAATCTATCGAAGGGAAAATGGGGGAACCGCGCCAACGGCCGCCTTTCCCCGTAGAAAAGGGAATTTACAACAAGCCGACTGTCATAAACAATGTAGAAACTTGGGCGAACATTCCCATTATATTTGACATAGGTGCTAGTGGATTTGCCAAGATCGGAACAAAAAAGAATTCGGGGACTAAAATTTTCAGCCTTGTCGGAAAGATCAAAAATACAGGTTTGGTCGAGATCCCCATGGGGATCTGCATCTCGGATATCGTAAACAATATCGGAGGAGGATCTTCAGAGAATTCACAAATAAAGGCTGTTCAAACAGGAGGTCCCTCAGGAGGCTGTATCCCGGCTCAAAAATTTGATACGGCCATAGATTACGACAGCTTATCTAAGGTCGGATCTATCATGGGTTCGGGCGGAATGATTGTTATGGACAAGCACACCTGTATGGTCGATGTGGCAAAATATTTCATGGCTTTTCTCAAGGACGAGTCATGCGGAAAGTGCTTCACCTGCAGAAAAGGCACTCAGCGGATGTATGAGATCCTTGATGACATCACTAGAGGAAAGGGAACGCGTGAACATTTGGGTCTTCTGGAGGAGCTCGCAAAGGTCGTGAAGGATACGACGATGTGCGGACTGGGACAGACCGCATCGAATCCTGTTCTGTCCACTCTGCGATATTTTAGGGAAGAGTATCTGGAGCATATCGACAGCAAACATTGTCCGGCCGGAGTATGCAAGGATCTTATCACATTTTCCATTAATGATAATTGTACGGGATGCCAGGCATGCATAAAGGCATGTTCTTCGGGCGCTATCCATGGTGAAAAGCTGAAAAAGCATACCATAGACCCGGACCTGTGTATTAAATGTGGTGCCTGTCGCAGTGTTTGTAAATTCGATGCGGTTGAGGTTTATTAGTGGAGGTTTTCAGATGAAACAGGAGGTTTTGACATGGTTTCTTTAAGCATAAACGATTTGAATGTTACCGTAGAGAAAGGAACAACGATCCTCGAAGCGGCCAATTTTCTCGGCTTTCCTATCCCCACGCTTTGTCATAAGGAAGGACTCTCTTCGTATGGAGCCTGTCGGTTGTGTGTTGTGGAGATAGGCAAAGGTTCTAAAGCCAAGCTGGTCTCCTCATGCACCTATCAAGTCGAGGAAGGGATGAAGGTTCGGACAGCATCAAAAAGAGTTATAAAAGCCCGTAAAATGATTATCGAATTGCTGCTGGCTTCCTGTCCTCAATCAAAAACGATTCAGGATCTTGCTTCGGCTTATGAAGTGAGACAGCAGCGTTTCAAGCAGGAGTATGAAGATTGTATTCTCTGCGGGCTGTGTGTTCGTATGTGTGAGGAACAGATGATGGCGAAAGCCATCGGATTCCGCGGACGGGGGGAAAATCGGAGCATAGGAACACCTTTTGATATCAAATCAGATGTGTGCCGGCAGTGCGGGGGCTGTATGTATGTATGCCCGGCATGTCAGTTAAGATGTACTTACAATGAGCCTGATAAAGCCATATGCGGAGCTTGTGCTAACATAAGCCCGCCCTGCCTGGAAAAATTTGAAGATATGAAATGCTACATGGACCCCTGTGTGGCATGCGAAATTAAAAAAGATGAAGAAAGGAGAACAACACCATGACACTCTCAAGAGTAAACACTTCTGCAGCAACCTTAACAAAAAACAGAACCGAAGATTCGGTTGTCCCGGCTTCGGGTATGTGTGTCACCTGTGTCGATGGCTGTATCGGCATGTGTGAAATAGGAAAATCTGCCTACCGGGGTCATGAGGTCATATACCCTCAGCCTTTTGGAGTCATAACCACAGCCGCAGAAAAAGAGTACCCTATTGATTATTCTCATTTTAATATTATGGGTACAGCGGCCGGTGCTCATGGAATCGAGGCAGATAGTGACAAAGCCATCTTTCCAGCCGTTAATCTGGAAGTCAAGTTTGGTCATGATAATGGAATAAAATTTAAATATCCGTGGATAATTCCGGGGATAGGATCCACTGATGTGGCTAAGAACAACTGGGAAGGTCTGGCCATAGGCTCGGCAATTTCAGGAACGGGACTGACGATAGGCGAAAATGTGGCGGGTATGGATCCTGAGTCGGTCATTAAGGATGGTCGGGTCCTAGATACCGTGGACTTGAAAAGAAGAATCAAATTATACAAAGACCACCAGCGAGATGGTTACGGCGCGATCATTGTTCAAGCCAATGTCGAGGATACCCGGTTGAAAGTTCAAGAGTATGTGATTGAAGAATTTGGTGTGGAGTGCGTGGAACTCAAATGGGGCCAAGGCGCCAAGGACATCGGCGGTGAGGTGAAGATTCGAAGTCTTCAGAAAGCACAGATGCTTCATGACCGCGGCTATATCGTACTTCCGGATCCGACTGATCCCGATATTATTAAAGCCTTTGAAAACGGGACATTCAAGGAATTCGAAAGACACTCCCGCGTGGGTATGGTAACTGAGGAGACTTTCGCACAACGGGTAGAGGAACTGCGAAAGGCGGGTGCGAAGTATATTTTCCTTAAAACAGGCGCATATAGGCCGGTGGACCTGGCCAGGGCTATTAAATATGCATCCCTCTATAAACTGGATCTTTTGACCGTTGATGGAGCTGGCGGCGGAACAGGCATGAGCCCCTGGCGTATGATGAATGAGTGGGGGATACCTCCGGTTGAGCTGCATTCTCTTCTTTACAAATATGCCCATATATTGGATCAAAAGGGTGAATACGTGCCAGCGCTGGCGGTCGCAGGAGGTTTTACTTTCGAGGATCAGATTTTCAAAGGGCTTTCTTTCGGAGCTCCCTATGTTAAGCTGGTTGGAATGGCACGCGCGCCGATCGCCGCAGCTATGGTCGGAAAAACCATTGGGAAGACCATCGAAGAGAACTTGATTCCGGTATATATTGAGCGCTTTGGAACAACAAAGGAGGAGATATTTGTTACGTCCAGTAAATTAAAGAGGGAACTGGGCGCTAAGGAATTTGAAAAAGTCCCGACAGGAGCCATTGGATTGTATACATACTATGAACGACTTGCCCAGGGACTTAAGCAGCTTATGGCCGGAAGTCGGAAATTTGCTATGGATTTTGTTTCCAGGGATGATCTTGCGGCTCTTACAAAAAAGGCGGCGGATATTACTGGAATCCCTTATATCATGGATGTCGATAAAACCAAAGCTGAACAAATTCTGAACGGCAAAAAAAATTAATCAGTTCAGCTTTCGTAAGTTTTTAAATACTGAGAACGAAAATAGGACTTGGCTTCTCCCATATTTTTAAAGCTTAATTCCTGGTTTATGAAGCTTAATTCACCCTTGAAGTCCTCGATCGATTCATACTGATGGGCGGTCATCCAAGATTTAAGTTCAGATAACATGTCTTTGATCGTCTCCAATCCTTTTTCATAGAACAGAGAACAAACCTGTACAGCTGAAGCTCCTGCCAAGATCTGTTTTATCAATCCATTTCCATCCATGATTCCTCCTGAAGAGGATATATCACAGTCTATTCTGCCCGCAACAAGAGCCACCCACCTTAAAGTCCGGTTAAATTCGCCTTTTCCTTTTATATTCCTTGTGGTGAGATTTTTTAGATCAATATCAGGTTCGACAAACCAGTTGAAAAAAACAAGCCCGTCACATCCAACTTCAGACATCTTTCTGGCTAAATAGGGAACAGAGGTTATCTGATGATTCAATTTTATGGAGACAGGGATAGAGACAGCACTCTTAATGCTTTTGAGAATTTCCAGGTGCTGTTTTTCATATTCAGCGCACGGTTTGTCAAGCTCCAACGGCAGGGAATATATATTCAGTTCCAGTCCATCTGCTCCGGCATCCTGGAACTGTTTGGCAAATGAGGGCCACAATTTGGGAGACAGGCAGTTTATGCTGGCGATGATCGGTATGTTGGATTTTTGTTTTGCGTCTTCGATCATCTGGTATATTTTCTGAGGGCCGTATTCCAGGAGCCCCCCTTCACGCAGATAATCTACAGCTTCAGGATAAATATTGAAATATTTATCATACACATCTTCTTGTGAGATAAGCTGTTCTTCAAAAATTGACTTTAAAACCACAGCTCCAACACCAGCATCTTCACACTTAAGAATCCCTGATAAAGAATTTGTAAATCCGCTGCTGGCAGCAATAATCGGATTTTTCAACTTTAAACCCATATAAGAAGTTGAAATATCAGGCATTTTGTTCTCCCTTTCCTTGTATTTGCACAGACAATGTAAATCCTTTTATAGAATAGAATAAATTCAGATGGAAATGAAATTATACTACCATTGTTTAGCAAATCAAAGTAATGGATTTATTTTATGTTGAATATCTTTTTTCCGAGTGGTATATAAGTTCCATTACAATGGATCTCGAAGAATATATTAAGAAAAGGGATTTTAAGAAGACCACAGAGCCCAGCGGTCTCTTAGAGAAGAAAAAGAAGAAGGAGCTTGTTTATGTTATACAGCGTCATGATGCTTCGCATCTTCATTATGATCTGCGTATTGAGGAGGATGGTGTTTTAAAAAGCTGGGCCGTTCCTAAGGAACCTCCTTTGAAACAAGGAGTCAAAAGGCTTGCGGTTCAGACGGAAGACCATCCTCTGGGATATGAAGATTTTGAAGGGACCATTCCGGAAGGGCAGTACGGTGCAGGTCAGGTTGAGATCTGGGATAAAGGCACTTATGTCCCAATGGAAAAAACTTCGGTGAAAAGAATTTTTACAATATCAGGAGATAAGCTTCGGGGAGAGTACTGCCTCATAAAACTGAAACCAAAGAATGCTGAAGACAAGAATTGGCTTTTTTTTAAGATGAAAGATAAAAAGTTGCCCTGACCCGTCCATTAGTACTCATCCAAATGATTGAACTCAGCATTTTCCAGCCAGGTCTCAGGTCTTGAAACAAAATTAATGATGTTCTCCAGGAGGAAATAATGCCGTTTCTCTTCCCCGGCTATCTTTAAAAACAGGTCCTTCTGGTCAGGGTCATCCACTTCAGAAGCTTTTGCCTCATAATATTCCCAGCTTTTCTTCTCGATTCCTTGAGCTTTCTTGTACATGTCTTTCTGTCCTATGTCAGGGTCTATTTTTTGTCCTCTCATCTCTGTAAAAATATTTTTGCTCTTCTCTAAGACTTTTGTCTCTGTCATTGAGGTTTTTGCCTTCTGAGACATGAATTTGAAAATATTGAAGTGTTTCACTTCATCATCAGCCAGCATGTTGAGTATGCTTTTAAGACCGGGATGATTGACCTTTTCAGATAATTCACGGTAGTATTTTTCCCCGTCTTTTTCCATCTTCATGGCGTATTCAAATATATCCATTTTGATTTTCCTTTGACTGAAATATTTTATTTAGCTTGAACAACTTTTCTCTTCATATATAGTAACAAAAACGGAAAAAGAGAGCAAAGATACCTTTTAACTTATTCGTCTTATTTGCTATAGTATAAAGGAAGGATTTATTTTTTAGATCTGGTAAAAAAAAATAGGGGAGAATGAAATGAAAAGAAGGGAAGACAAATGAATGTTTCCCAAGCCATTAAAAAAAGGAGAGCCTTTCGTTCTTTAACGCATGTTGAAATAAATAAGAAAATAATCAATGACTTAGCAGGAAGCGCCCGACTCGCTCCCTCATGCTTTAACAGTCAGCCCTGGCGGTTTGTTTTTGTATATAAACCAGATATGCTGAAGAAAATGCACTCGGCCCTCTCCGAAGGAAATGAGTGGGCTCGATCTGCATCCATGATCATCGCGGTGTTCAGTAAAAAAGAAGATGACTGTGTCATCAGAGATAGGGAATACCATCAATTCGATTTAGGTATGAGTGTGGGATTTCTTATTTTAAGAGCCACGGAGCTCGGGCTCGTTGCTCACCCTATTGCGGGTTTCAGCCCCAGGAAGACCAGGAAAATACTTGGAATACCGGAGGATTATCAGGTCATAACGCTGATCAATGTTGGAAAGCACACACAAAAAATCAATCCGGTTCTATCGGATAAGCAGAGAAGAGCTGAAAGGAAACGGCCTCCTAGAATGTCTTTAGAGAAATTTGTCTATCTGAACTATTTTAAGAAATAATCATGCGATCAGTCATCTATGGAGTGTCCAATCTGATCAGTATTTGTCCTTTAAATGCCTGATAAGGAGGATATAGCGAATATAGACTTTGTAGAATAACCGAAAAAATAAAGACAGTGATGGGTAGTTAACTGCGTATTTTACAATTGGGAAGAGAAAAGGGAATTTAACTGTCGCACTGAATACCTTTTGAATATTCTCTGCTTTTTTTATATCAGTCTGAATTAAAACACTTTGGGAATGAAAAAATCCTTCATATCCATGTTTTCCCATTTTATCAAGCATCTGAAGATTAAGATATCCATTTTCCAGAGCATATTGAGATAAACCAGTACCTGGATATGGTTGATAAATAAAGCAGAGGGCTAGAATGGGTTTTAATTTGATGTTCAGCCTCAATGTTTTTAAAGCTTGTTCAAATGTTTCTCCCGGAAGACCGATCATATTATAGACAATGAAATCAATTTTATATCTGTGAAAGAGCTCTGCCGCTTGAATTAGTTCTCGATTTGATATTCCTTTTTTAAGCACTTTGTTGCGATAATTCTCATCTCCGCATTCCACAGCAATTCTTATGCGGAGGAAATCAACGCCGTAGCATTGAAATGCTTTACACAATTTTTCTGTTAATTTATCAGCGCGCATGTTTGCATGGATATTAAGCCGTTTTCCTGTACCTTTTGACAGCCTCTCCATCAGATTTGTGAGGTAGCTATAATCAATGCCAAAACTGTCATCAATGAAATGCAGGGTTGTCACAAATGATTTAATTCTGATATCCTCAATCTCCTCTATGACACTATCGATACTTCTCCATCTGATATATTTTCCTTTGTTTTTAAATATGATTTGCTTTCTAGCATTATGACAATAGCTGCACTTGTAAGGACAGCCTCGGCTGACATGAAGGGGTCTTTTCCCTCTTTTCCTAAAATAGGGATATTTAGCATATAACTTTCGATCCGGATGAGGAAGAGAATCTAAATCCTCAATCAGATTCCTTAAATCGTTTTTTATAATGCGACCTTTATCTTTTATCCAAAGATTCTTTATATGACTGATATTTCCCCCTTTGTCTATTGTATTTGCCAGTTCGAGCACAGGGTACTCTCCTTCCCCCAGACAGATAACATCTATATAGGGATTCATAATAGCATCATCAGGATTTATGGTTATGTGTGTCCCACCGAAGACAATAAGGGCATCGGATCTTTCTTTTATTTTTTTCGCAGTATCAAGTGCCCAGTAATAATCGCTTGTAAGGCAAGAAAAAGCAATCACATCAGCGGATTCTGATAGTATCTTTTCAACTATATTGCCTTTTTCCAATGAATCGACATAAACATCACACTGATGGCCGTGATGTTTTAGCATAGATGAAATATACATCACACCTAACCATTCTTCAGCAATCTTTTGAGCAAAAACGATTTTAGCCATTTTTTAAATCAATCAATGTAGCCTAAATTTCTAAGTCTTTCTTTGATTAGATGTTCTTGCTTATCATATTCTTCAATAGAGAGAATACTCCTATCAAGACAGGATCCTTTATGTTTTAAATTTCTAATATTATGTTGTGTTTGATCAAAAATATCAAAAAGAACCTTGCCATCGATATCATTAGGACTTGGGATATTATAAATATAAAGCAGTGTCGAAGTGATATCTATTATATTGGCTTTTTCAAGTCTTTTTCCTTTTTGTATTTCTTTGCCGTATGCAATAAAAACTCCCAACGGAGTATGAGTCCCATTAATAAAAGGATGTGTTTGAGTATAATTCCATGGCTCAGGCTTAGGGGGAGCCTGTGCATGGTTTATCGGTACGATCAAATCAGGTGCATTATCAGTATTTGGACCCCAGTAAGCTTCTTTTTTGGTAAGCACTGCTTCAAACACTGGATATCCATTTGAGTAAGTAAGGGAAGCCAGCTTGTCTTTGATTTGACTTATTAAATTTTCCGCTTCTCTTCCTTTCTTTACAATACCACCCGGTTCCCTTCCTTTTAAATTTATACGGATTCCATAATCAGGGGTGAAGTACGCTCTTGTTTTAGCCCAATCAATAGAACTAAAATACAGTTCTCCGTCTAGAAGATCCTTTTTACGCATCTGCCTCACATCTTGTCTTCTTAATAAGCGCATCTTATTGTAATTAATATATTGTCTTAATAATCGCGCACGATGTCTCATATTTGATTTTTTTAAAAATGATTTGATTTTTTTCTTGAGCCAGGGATCGTATATTGAAAGATAATCATTTTCAACAAGCCAATCTTTTAAGGAAAAAGATTGATAATAGGGCCCGAATCCATGATCGGAAACAATAAAAACAAGTGTGTTTTTGCCAATTTGCTCGAGTATAGAACCGACAGCCTTATCGAGACGTTCATAGAGAGTGTAAACAAAATTCCCAAACTTTCTAAAAAATTTGCTATGGTCCGGATGATCAGGATCTATGGTTGCCCAGAACTTATGCTGTCCAAGATCACTTTCCGTAAAAACGCAGAAAAAGAAATCAAGATTTTTTGATCTAAGAAGATGAAGAATGAGTTTTTCTCTATTATTTATAGACTCAATGAGGTCCTCAGACAATTTTCTAAGGTCCATTTTGGCGTAATCAATTTCACATCGATACCCGGGTATTAAATCATCTATTTCTTTCTTCAGATCAGGGGGGAAAGTATAAGGAGATGTGGGACTCGGCGTTAGAGCTCCACTGATAAGGTATCCGTTTACAGGATAGGCAGGGTATATGACCGGAACATTGACAATCCCTACCCGATAGCCATATTGGCTTAAATACTCCCAAATCGTCCTGGCTTTTATATCCATTGAATTCATAATTTTGTATTTATATCCGCCTTCTGATGACCTTATGAGTGACCAGAAAATGCCATGTTTTCCCGGATTAACGCTAGTTATACATGATGTCCAGGCTGGATAACTGTTGGGCATAATAGTTGAATTTAACTCTGCTGAAGTTCCCTGTGTTATCAAGTGATTGATATTTTTTAATCTTCCTTTTTTACAAAGGATGTTGAGAATTTTAAAGGTTATTCCATCCAAACCGATAACAACGACCTTTGGTTTTTTTTCAGAGCGTATCATTTTATCCTTTAAAAAACATTGTTTTGGTTATTGATTTGAATCCGGTTTTTATAAATATCATAAAATGCTCTTATACAGGCTTTCAGTCTCTCTCACGACCTCATTCCAAGATAGCCTTTTGCTAAGTTTATCTTTTGCTTTTTCTCCGAATAGCTCTATTTCATTAGGTTGTGACAGAAGCCATTTTAACTTAAGTGTGAGGTCATTGGCATCTCTTGAGTTAAAAAAAAGCCCGTTAGTTCGATTTGTTATTATATCCCTATGCGGAGGAATGTCACTTATTAGACAGCATAATCCGTAACTCATAGCTTCTAAAAGCACAATAGGAGATCCCTCCAAATATGAAGGAAGGACAAAAATAAGGGCGGAGCCCAATAGCTCTGCTTTTTCTTTTCCTATGACATATCCTGTGAATATAATGTCCGGATTATTTTTGCTTAGAATTTTTAATTTTCTTATATAGCCTTTTGTCGCGCTCGAACCACCGGCAATGACGAGTTTTATATCCTTTAAAGATTCTTTATTTTTATTTAGCTTGAGGAATGACCTTATGAGCCAGTCAACTCTTTTTTCAGGGGAAAGCCTGCCCATGAATAATATATATTCCCTTTTGTTTAGATTGTATTTTTGTTTGATTATATCCGGCTCTTTAAACAAAGGCACAGTTATCCCGTGAGAAATATGAATAGTCTTTCTTTGATAATGGTTGCTAAAATAAACTTTGAGTTCCCTTGAGACGACAATTGTCTTTTTTGGAATAGTCACGGATATCAGCTCTCCGATTTTAAGAAAAAATTTAGAGAAAATCCCCCATTTTTCTGAATCCCAGTCAAGTCTGTGCACTGTTGATATGATTTTCTTATTAAAGATATAGGGGATTATTGAAAAAAATGAAGGTCCTATGGCATGATAATGAATGATATCCACTCCTGTAAACAGAGTATGAATGGAACAGAGAAAACTATGGATTGAAGCATCCAGGTACTTTGTTTTTATTGTGGGCACATGAATGAGCCTCACTCCTTTATAGCTTTTGAGTTCTTTTTTTGTATACCAAGGCCTTACATAGACTCTGACATCATGTCCAAGCCTGGTTAATCCTCTGGCTAATTCATCAACATGATACTCAACTCCACCGAAAGTCACTGGAATTCCTTTTTGGCCGATAAACGCTATTTTCATGAGTTATCCAAATAAGCTTAAAAATTTGTTCTTAATGACCCATAGGGTCGGTTTTAAAGGAAATCTTTTAATAACCGGGCTCACTGTGCCTATCATCCAGCAATTTTTAGAACAGTTCTTAACGGAATTCCTTATTTTTTCTGCTTTTTGGGAATTCCATATTTTATTGAAAGACAGATCATGCAGGTTTCCGAAACTGGCCATCCAAATACTTTGTTCCATTCCATTACAAGGCCTGACCTCTCCCCATGGATCCAGAAAGAACATATCTGTTCCGGCTGTACATGAGAGCAACCTCTCCTTTCCTGAAATATAATTTGTCAAGCCTTTGTTAAAATAGGCTCTGTACCATGTCTTTATGTTCCAGGTCTTCAACTGTTCTTTTATGATCTTTTCGAATTGAGTTATGACTTGATTTTTATTATTTATCCTATTGTCATATTTATGAAAGTAATACGAATTGTGAACCGCTGCCGTGGCGAATTCGACTTTGTGTTTTTTTGACAGAAGGTAGAGATCTATCAAATCATCAGCGTTTTCATCAGAAACAGTGACTGCAATGCCGATATCTTTTGATCCCATCCTCTTGAGCTCTAACAAGGTTCGAAGGCCGCGGTCAAAGCTGTTTTTTAATCCGCGCAGCATGTCATTTTTTTCAGCAAGCCCTTCCAGGCTGATCCGTATACCTAAGTTTTTATTATGTTTGGCTGCAAACAGAATCCTGTCAGTAAGATATCCGTTTGTTGATATCACTATCCTGTCGGATTTTCTATTCAATATGTCAATGATCTCATCTATATCCTCCCGCAAAAACGGTTCTCCTCCTGTTATGTTACAGAATGAAAGTTCTGGGAGTTTCTCTAAAAGCGAGGGCTTGAACTCTTCTTCCTCTGAGGTGGGATTCTTCCATATAAAGCACATCTGACACCTGTTCATGCATCTGTATGTCGTGATTATGGAGGCTTCGATCTTTTTCATTTAATGAGCAACTTTTTCATAGATGCTGAACAGTCTGTCATAAAAGGCTGCCGGATTCAACTTTTCTTCGGCCAGTTTTCTTGCCTTTTTGCCCATTTCCAATACTTTATCCGGGTTGTTTAGAAAATAGAGAATGTGGTGTCTTAGCTCATCTTCGTTTCCTGGCTGAAATGTCAATCCAGTCTCCTTTTCTATAACAAATTCAGGAATGCCTCCTATGTGTGAACCAATGACCGGTTTGCCTGAAGCAAATGCTTCCATCACAGTATAAGGACTGTTTTCATACCATTCAGAAGGCATAACAACGAACAGAGCCCTTCTTAGGAACTCCATTATTTCCTCTTTCCCGGAATGACCGTAAAAAGTCACATTATCCAATTGTTCCCTTTGTTTGACTTTTTTCAACTCATGTTCCAGCGGTCCTTGTCCGTGGATCTGGCAGTCAGCATCGATACCTTTAACAGCTTTTAATAATGTATGAAGCCCTTTTTCATGGGACAATCTCCCGAAATACATCAATGTCTTTGTTCCCTCATTATAGGAACACTTAAATTCATCCGGGAAAATGGGATTGGGTACATAGGAGATGCTCTTCGTGAAACCCATTTTCCCTAACTTATCAATAAGAAAATGACTCGGGCTTATAAATGCGTCTGCAAGATCATAGATATGCAGGACGCTATGATGGATATACATCTCAAGAGTGTTTAACAGGCTTTTCATATAAGAATTTTTTGTGCATTTGTTCAGAAGACAGTGATAGAATTTTTTTTGGGAGCATCGTTCACAAGTTTTTCCTCGTAAAAACAATGTATAAACAGGGCACACCATTTTATAGTCATGAAGCGTCATAACACAAGGTATGTTTTCATTTTTCAATACGCTTAGGATTGAAGGAGAGATCTGCGAGTGGATATTATGGAGATGGACTATATCCGGATGTTCATCTTTTATGATTTTTTTTATTTTCTTTTTTGCCTCAGCTGAATAGATCAAATGGGCGGCTCCCCTTATTTTCTCCATAAAGGGAAGGGGACTGGTGAAATCGATGTTTTTTATAAAATATTCGGAAGAGGAAGAATCAAAGTTATTCGGGTCCTCCATAGAGAAAAAGATGACTTTATGGCCTTTTTCCGTAAGAATTCTGGCTGTATCAAAAAAGGATCTCTCTGTTCCTCCTTTTAGGAAAAAGAATTTATTGACAAGAAGTATTTTCATTGGATTTGAAACAGTTTTAAGGAGTCAGTAAGCTTGTCTCTAATCATGCTCCTCATTTCCATCAGCTTTTTACTTATCATCATGCGGATTTTATCTTTGTTTTTCAGGGTATAAGCCACCATTCTCTTTATTTCTTCAGAATCTATTTTATTTATATCCAAACAAAATTCTCCAAATCCCATTTCCTTCATGATTCCTTCACTCTTGTACTGGTAAGCAATGGAAACAGCAGGAGTCCCTGAAATGAATGCAAAAAGAGCGGAATGGAGTCTTGTGGTTAAAGCAATATCAGCTCCGGATAAAAGGTCAATGATCTTTAGAGGAGAGGTATCATCCGGCAGGTCATGATAAAAGAGATATGATGCGGGAATCCTTTTTTTAAGCCTTGAAAAAAGCGTTTTTGATATCATTCGGTCATTCTCAAAGCTTCCGGGTCCTCGTGATTGAGGGAAAATAACAAAAGACGCTCTGTGGGAGTGGTAATAATCAAAGCTAAATTTCTCCAATTGCGCAAGATATTTTCTGTTATAATCTTGTTTCTGATTTTTTCCAGAGCCTGGAAAATCCCACTTTCTTAAGGTTAAGGCGATGACAGGCCCCTTTTCTCCCTGTGTACGGTCTGATTTATTACCAAACGGTTTGTTTCCCAAAAGCAACGCCATGTCCGGGCACAGTTCGATTTTCCCGAAATCCGCAGATTTCTTCACGAGCTTTTTTGCCGACTGGTATGAGATCATTTCTCTAGTAAATATTTTGATCGTTCTTTTATGCGACAACAATCCGGACATCATGTTTGAGGCTATTCGATTAAAAAAAGGGCCGATTGATTGGGGAAAAAACATGACAGGCCTTTTAAAGAGCAAGGCGATCCGAACATGAATATAATTCTGAAAAAACATAGGTCCGGGAATCCATTTCCGGTTGGTCCAGAAATAACCTCCACCTGAGCTTATGACAAGGTCACATTTTTTTATTTTACTTATGAGTTCGACTTTGGATTTAATTGAGAACAGACATTTCAAGGACTCGAACAGCTGTGCCTTTTTTCCGCTGAATACACTCGGAGCAGGTACAAGCGGAGGAAAAATGTATGTCACTCGATCCTTGTAAGACTTCTGATCTATAGCAGGTGTTCTTGAGATCAGAGAGATGTCAACTTTCTTGAAATACTTTTGAAGGAAATCGATCTGGGCCAGAAGGATCCCTGAATCACCTGAGTTCAATACAGAATGTGTGTTGATGATCAAGATAATCATTTTTAATCTTTTCCAACACAAGAAATTACTGACCGAAAATTTAAAGAAGGACTTATGGATATGGAATCAACTCGACGTATTTTTATGTCTATCTCGTCTCTTACTAATTTTTTTAAATTGTTTTCAATTATTTGCTGAGCGTTTTTGTTAAAATCCATACCAGGTTCAATTTCGACTATAAGATGGTTAATATTTTCTTGGATCATTCTCCACCTTTTAATTCCGGGGACAGGATCTATACAATGATAAAGAGGATGGGGAGACAGTTTTTTTCCGCTTTTTAGGACAACGAAATCATCTTCTCTTCCCAATACATTTTTTAAAAGAGGAAATTTATTTTTACACGAACTGTTATATCCGGAATATGTTGCCAGATCTCCAAGCTTATATCGTATAAACGGCATGGCATAGGAATGCAAGTTGGTCACAACCACGTCGCCCAATTCTCCTTGCTCAACCTGTTTGTTATTCTTTAATATTTCAACGATTAAAGTATCTGAATTGATATGATACCCATTGCATTTCTTACATTCCCATGAAATATTTCCGACTTCTTCTGAACCATAGAAATCTCTAACATCTGTATGAAAAACAGATTCCAGATATTCGCGTGAACTTTTATCAAGTATCGCAGAGGTATGATAGATGTATTCCGGAGCTATTTGTTTGATACCGGATTTCTCGATATTTTCAGCTAGGATCTTTAAGGTCATAACATATCCTAAAATAATATGAGGTTTTATTCTCTGTAGAGTTCTTATCCAATCTGTCTCATTTTTAATTGTTGAAACTTCATATATGCGCCATAAACCGAAATACTCATGCAAAGATTTATTTTCTTTTTCCTTTTCATTGCCGATAAACTTTACGGATTTATACCAAGGTTTCATTCCGCTCAGGCTAAAAGCCCTGATCCAGGATAAATTCTTCATAACAGAGTCAGTCTTCGTGAAATATGATTTTAAAGGTCTTCCCGTAGTCCCGCTGGTCGAAGAGTATCTGCATTCTGACAGGTCTATGTTTTTTGCTGTTTTTTCCTCAATGCTGAGTTCCTGTAGTGTTTTTTTTGTCATGACAGGGATGAATTTCAAGTCATCCGAATTTTTTATATCCTTTGGATTTATTCTCATTGAATCAAAAAGCTTTTGATAATACGGAACATATTTATAAGAATGGGCTATCAATTTTTTTAATTTCGCTTGCTGGATCCTTTTTATTGCTGGTTCTGAGATAAAAGGATTTGTAAGGAGTTTGAGAAGATTGAGACGAGTAAAGAAAAAGGGAGGCATTTTAACCTTAGCGCTGGAGTTTTGACAGAGTATGGTTTCCCCAATTAAATAATATTTTAAAACCTTTTTTCTTGAGTTCAGGGATGGTCTTTAACTGCCCCGGATTAGATACTGGAAATTGTGATTTTGTTGGGAAAGGCTTATAGTATCCCCCTGGCGCGGTATGGCAGTCCAGTGTTAAAATGACTCCTCCTCCATATTTGGTGATCAATCTTAGATTTGTTTTAAATGACTCTCTGGTCTGATACCACAAAATTCCATCAAATAGAATACGGTCAAGCGCAACATTCAACTCATAATCTTCATCAGATACCACAAAATCTTTTACAATCTTAGATTTTTGGAATCTTCCCTTTAACCTTGGAGTACCAATAATAGAAAAACCCTTGCCATATTTCTTCTTTAAATACCTATCCATTTTATAAAGATAAAATTCTTCTTTTTTCCAGTCACTTAATCCTTTGAGAAATGCACCCGCAATATGTTTCACGCCAAGCTGTAATGCTCTTTCTAAAGAGTCTATTCGGAAAGCCTGATTTGCTTTGGGCCCCTGGGAGTAATGAAGCTTAGCATATTGGAAAGGATCAAAAGTTTCAAGCCATAGCAAAAAACAATCTAAGCCGTATTCAATAAGTTTGCTAAAAGATAAGTCATCCACAGGAGGTATATTGCTAATAAGCATACCGTTATCTTTTTTTTCTATAATATCATTAGCTATCTTAAAATATTCAAGAGTTTTGTCTATATTAAAATATTGTTGATCTATTTGAAAATTTTTTTGATGCTCAAATAATTCCGGATCCTGACCGCTTACAAGCTCTATGTTATGGTAGCCCATCTCTATGATTTTATTTAGCTCACACTCAAACTCTTTAAAGCTAAGCCGGTATCCATTATTGGAAAAATTGCAATATAAACATTTATTTTCACATATACTTGAAAAGTAAAGAGGAGATAGAAGTAAAATATAGTCGTCAAAAGGTCTTTGATAAGAAGATGAATAATCAAGAATCAGACTCCTGTTCTTTGGTTGTGAAAGACTGTTTAACAGCAAAATAATTTCTTGATCTTTGAGCTCATTGCCACCAGAACATTTTTCAAGAATAAATAAAAGCTCGTTTGAGCCAATTGATTTCAAATGCCCGATTTTGTTTGCTTTGGATTTAAGAGTATTTAAGTAGCTGCTTAACATTGATGATTGCGTTTTCTTCCTTTAAATTCTTGAAAATTCATTTAAATTTAAAACTGGTCAGTTCATCTATTCTATCAAGGATCGTTCTTTAATAAAAGCATTTATTTAAATTCATTATTAATTAGAACAATTTTCTTTACACATTGTATTTACATAAATAAAATGGATTTTTTAAGGAGGTAATCATGACCGTTAAACAAAAATCAATCAAATCAGCCTTATTTGTTTTAACAGCGATTTTTTTAATCTTCTCTCCGATTCAATCTTATCAGCAGGCCGTTAATGAACAGTACACAAAAAAGATAAAAGAGTACACAACCGAGGATTTTTTTCTGACTGAACTTGTCGATCACCTGCCGGCTTCGGATTCTGTTCCCACACCAGAAGATATACTCGGGGTTATTGCAGGGGCACCGGATGTGCTTCATTACACGGGAGAAATAGAAAAATATTTTAAGGCGGTGGCTGAAGTCAGTCCGAGAATGATTGTTTTCTCAATAGGAGAGTCTGATGAAGGAAAAAACCAACCGACAGCCGCTTTGTCATCTGAGAAAAATATAAAAAGAATAGAAAGGATAAAGGAAATACTAACGCAGCTTGCTGATCCCAGGATGCTCAGTGATTCTGAAGCTCATGAATTATTAAAGGAGGGGGTGCCTATTTATTGGATAACCGGGGGACTTCATTCTCCTGAGTGCGGGTCACCGGAGATGCTGATGGAGCTTGCCTATAGAATAGCAGTGGACGAATCAGAATTTTATCAAAAGATCAGAGATAATCTCATAGTCCTTATCACTCCGGTTCTGGAAGTCGATGGCAGGGACAGGTATGTGGATACCTATATGTACAAAAAAGAACACGATGATAAAAAGACGATCCCCCTGGTTTATTGGGGAAATTATGTGGCACATGATAACAACAGGGATAACATCGGTCTGGCTCTCAAGCTTACTGAAAATCTTTTAAATACGTATTTTGAATGGCATCCTTTTATTATGCATGACCTACATGAATCGGTTCCTTACCTTTACACATCTACAGGAACCGGACCGTATAATGCCTGGCTGGATCCCATAACCATCAATGAATGGCATGAATTAGCCTATGTGGAAGTCTCAGAGATGAACAAACAGGGCGTGCCTGGAGTCTGGACCCACGGTTTTTACAACGGCTGGGCTCCCAGCTATGCTTTTTATATTGCTATGTATCACAATTCCATAGGAAAATTTTATGAAACTTTCGGAGGCACCGGAGCAGATACATTGACCCGAAGTGTCGGAAGTCAGTCACAACGGGCCTGGTACAGACAGAATCCTCCTCTCCCTGCAGTCAAATGGTCTTTCAGAAATAACATCAATCTCCAGCAAAGCACGCTTCTGTATGCGTTGAAATATGTGGCAGACAACAACAAGAAATTTCTAAATAACTTCTACTTAAAGAGCCGACGTTCGGTCGCCAAAGCTGTCACAGAAGGGCCCGCTGCCTGGGTCATTCCCGAAGACGGACGAAAGCCCTTGGCTGCTGCCGGGCTTGTCAATTTGTTGAGAAAACATGGAGTGGAAGTCCATAGAGCTGAAAAAAAATTCGAGATCGAAAAAACAGAATATCCTGCACAGAGCTATATTATAAGGATGGATCAGCCATACAGCCGGTGCGCTGACATGCTTCTGGATACTCAATACTTCAGTCCTGATGATCCGTCACCCTATGATGACACTGGTTGGACGTTAGGCGCCCTTCATGATGTCAAAACAGTTCGGATCACTGACCAGGAAATACTGGATGTTCCCATGGAATTTATTTCAGAGGACGTCCAAATAAAAGGTGAGGTCACAAATAAAAACAAAGCCAAAGCTTTTGTCATAAACCATAGAGCTGAAAATGAGCTTATGAAACTGCGTTTTGAACTGAAGGATTTTGAAATCCTGGCTGCAGAGAGATCTTTCAAGATCAAAGAACAATCATTCAACAAGGGGAGTTTTATCATTCCTGTAGATGAGAGCAGTCCTGAGTTTCTCTCAAGGCTTGAAGATTGTGTGATAAAATTAGGGCTCAAAGTATGGGGGGTCAAAGAGGCACCTGATGTCAAAAGCCACAAGCTGGCTGTTCCACGCATAGCGATACTCCACACATGGATATCCACCCAAAATGAAGGTTGGTTCCGTCTTTCCTTTGAGAGACTTGGAATTCCATATTCATATATATCAGTTCATGATATAAAAAACACAGAAGACCTTAAAGACAAGTATGATGTAATCATTTTCCCGCCGGTTATGCTGGGAAAAGCACAGAGGCTTGTGAACGGAGTAGGAGGTGAAACACCTGTGCCTTGGGAAAAAACGGAAGAGTATCCGAACTTAGGAGGTCCGGATTCCATAGATGACATCCGCGGTGGAATGGGAATAGAAGGAGTGGTCCATCTGAAGAATTTCATTGAAAACGGAGGCCTTTTCATTCCCATAACCAGCAATGCCAGTCTTCCCATTGACTATGGATTAGTGGAAAGCGTGGCTGTTGTCAATACCAGAAACTTAAGAATGTCCGGTTCTGTGGTGCAGGCCAGAGTTACAGATAAATTGAGCCCGGTTACCTATGGGTATGATGACACATTAGGCGTTTATTTTACAGGGTCTCCGGTTCTCGAAACTGGGATCAAAGCTTTTACAGGCGGAGCTGACCTTTCAACCCTGTTCGGCGGAGCAGGAGAGGGAAGGGCCAGCGGAAGGGGAGGATTACATGATCCGGATGTTATTCAGGGTCGTCCCCATGAATGGGCAAAAGCCAAAGGTGCAGCGGTGGGCATCCCCCCGGAGTATAAGGATTTGATGGCCCTGTACATGCCTCCTGACCTTCAAAAGGTTCATGTCCTTCTCCGTTTCGACAAGAAAGAAGATCTCCTGATAAGCGGAATGATGAAAGGCGCTGAAGAACTCCAGAACAAACCTGCTGTCATTGATGTTTCCATAGGAAAAGGCCATGTGCTTTTCTTTGCCATAAATCCTATGTGGAGACATGAAACACACGGAAGTTTTTCTCTCCTATTTAATGCGGCCATGAATTTTGAACATCTTGATGCGGGCAGAATAAAACCGGATTCTGATAAAGAAAAAGATAAAAAAGATAAATAAGATCAGAATTTGGTGCCCAGAGTCAAATACAAAACGTCTTGAGTTCTTTTCGGAAACTCGAAGCTCTTGCTTCCCAGTCCATAGGTGAGCTCTGCGGTTCCTAAAGGTGTGTAAAGCTGTATTCCGAGGCCTGTTCCCCATAAAATCTCAGGTGAATATGTTTTTTCAGGGAAGCGTTTTTCAACATCAAAAGCTATATTTGACATAAATGCAAAATGAATCAGATTATTCAAGTTATAACGGTAATCGACTCTAAGTATTTTAATACTGTTAGCAAACACCTGGTCATAGTCCATTCCGATAAATGCCAGAGGCCTTCCCTTGTTAAAAAATTTATATAAGGGAAGGGAGCGGGAACTCGTGCCTATAAAGGCATTTAACCTCAAGGTGTGGTCCTTATATGTGTTGTATATATCAGCGGACAACCCGAAAAGCCGATATTCTTTATCTGAACTGAGTTTTTTAAGGCTCGCTTCATATTCAGCCCTTAAATAAATGCCTTTTGATGGAAGCAGAATATCATCCAGAGTGTCGATTGTAAAAGTAGCGCATATTTTCCGGAGTGATTCTTTTAGCTCCGGAAAATAAAGGTCTCCGATATCAGAGGCGTCTTTTCTCAGCATCATAAATTCCTGATGGATACCGATTTCTGAATTGATAGTGTTGGAAAGAAGAAATCCGGCTCCAAACCCTAAATCCACACTCCGGTTTCTGTAATTTAACAGAACATGACCCATGCCGTCGAAGATATGAGTCGGTATATCCTTATATTCTAAATTAAAGTAGGGGTAAGCCGGCATAGCCATACTGCGTGTGGGATAGTAGAGTGACGAATGAAAGCGGGTCAAACCCATGAATTGAAATTCATTTTCAGACCGGAGTCCGGGAAAAAGAACATTTTTGGCATTAAAAGCAGCCACACCCACTATCTTGTGTCTGTCATCATAGCGTACTCCCAAATGATAAGAGTTCTGCTTTGACTCTTTTACAGACAGATGCAGTCCGACTTCATTTTTTTCTAGTGGAATGATTTCATACTGAATGTTCGTAAAATATCCAAAGCTGTACATTTTCAATATCTTATTCCTTATTTCTTTCTCGCTGAACCGGGTATCTTTTTTAAGCCCGAACAATCTCTCAATAAAGTGGGCTGAAAGATTTGTGTTTCCTGTTATGTATAATTGTTTTATCTTTGGATTTTCAGTCTCTTCAAGTGTCACAATGAGTTTGACTTCATCGGGAGAGACTGGAATGATTTTATAACCCAGACTGTTTAACCTTAAGTCTTGCTTTACTTCAGAAAATTTCTTTTTCAGTTCCTCTTCTTCGAACAGCTTGCCTTTTTCGATCTCTAGTTTTGATGTGATAACTTTATACGGGATCGTTTTAAGCCCCTTTATGAGTATGCTCTGGATGACGGGATTGTCAGTTGATGTCTCTTTTGTGTTCAAATATTCACTTTCCAGTATGTGCTGTTTTTCAAGCATCTCCTTTAATACAGGCCAGCTCCTTTCAGCGGCTTTGTCTCCTTCTTGTATAATCCCTTTTAGTTTATCCTTGTAGATGAAGTCGAACATTGTATACGTTTTCAAATCCGGTCTTATCACAAAATCTGCCTGGGATGCATTGATAGTCGAATGGTTAAGCTCTACGATTTTTACACTTTGCTGAAGGATATAAAATGCAGAGTCAAGGTCCTCTTTGTTGTAAAGAGGTTTGTTCAAGTCTACGGCAATGACAATATCAGCTCCCATTTCCCTGGCAACATTGACCGGAAGATTGTTCAAAAGCCCTCCGTCTATTAAGAGGTAATCCTCCCGGTGCACAGGGCTGAAAACAGAAGGGATAGACATGGTCGAACGCATGGCCGTGGATAAAGAACCGTTTTTCAGGATGACTTCCTTTCCTGAGATCAAATCAACAGCCACACAACGAAAAGGGATAGGGAGCTCATCAAAGTCATTCAAATGTTCGTAAGGGATTGTGAGAGAAGAGAAAAAAAGCGAGATTTTCTGGCCGAATATCAGACCGCTGGGTGGTGTGGGCACGAATCCTTCAGCTCCGAATTCAAATTGATATTTCCCGCTTTGTCTTTTTTGGAAAAATGGTTGTATAGACCTTTTGGGAGTATCGGAAAAAAAAGAGCCCCAATCCATATTCTCTGCGAGTTCCTGTATTTCTGTGCCGCTGTAACCCATGGAATAGAGAGCAGCAATGATGCCTCCCATACTGGTTCCCGCAATATAATCGACTGGGATTTGATGGTCATCCATCATTTTAAGGATGCCTATATGGGCAAGCCCGAGAGCGCCTCCTCCGTCCAGCACTAGTCCGATCTTTGGTCTCTTTTCTGCAAAGATACGGCTGTCCAAAAGAAGGACAAGTAAAAGGAGACAGAATAGGAGACCTTTCTTTATTTTGTGATTCATTGAAGTGAATTCATATCCCTTATTTCTATTTTTCCTGTCTTGAGAGAAACCGATCAAAAAAATCAGCCGCGGCTGTGTATACTTTAAGCCAATTATAATGACATAAGAAACCATGGACCTCATCCGGAATGATCAAGGTTTCGACATGTGCTGTCCCCAATTTTCTTAAACGATGCACTAGGTCAGTTGTCTGTATGAAGTCCACATTTCTGTCATCATCGCCATGAACAAACAGAACAGGGGATGACCAAAATTCAACATCTGCTACAGGGGAGGATCGGAAAGCTTCGTTTAAAACATCTTCTCCATATAGATCCCATCCGCCGCCATTTCTTCTTCTGCCTCTTAAAGCCCAGTCATGGACTCCGTGGAGGTCAACGCCGGCAGAGAAGAGATCGGAATCCCTCGCCAATCCCAGGGCTGTTAAATAGCCGCCGTACGAACCTCCCCAAAGACCGATCTTGCCAGAGTCAACATCTGGACGTTTTTGAAGGTAAAGTCCTGCTGATACAATATCCTGATACTCTGAGGCCCCTCTGGGTCCCTGTTCGGGTGCGTTTCTGAAGTCATAACCGTATCCGATTCCTGAACGGTAGTTGACAGAAAGCACAATGAAACTCCTGCTGGCTAAATACTGGTTCATGGCATAGGCATTATGATAATATCCTCTCATGTGCCATCCTAAAAGCATCTGACGGATAGGGCCTCCGTGCATGAAAATCACTGCCGGATGTTTTTCTCCGGTTTTTGGGTCTTTCGGGAGAAAGAGCTGACAGTGGATCCTGTAGCTATCGGGAGATTTAATAATCACCTGCTGGGGAGTGACAAGTTTTTTGGATGAAAAGACCTCTGATATGAGTCTGGGAACAATAAGCTTTGTTTCATCCTTTATCTGGTTCTTATAGGCAGGGGCTGCAGGCTGTGTTGCTGATGAGCAGATGAATATCAAGTCTTTTCTCTCCGGAGTGAGAACAGGAGACCATTCAATACCATTGCCCGGCGTAAGGCACTGTGCTTTACCTCCTGATACGGAAACGGACCAGATATGACGGCGGTCCACGTCGTCTCTATTCGAATTAAAAATAAGCTGTTTCCGGTCAAAAGAAAGGAAACTATCTTCCACTTCATAATCCCCGGGTGTGAGTGATATAAGCTTTTTGCTTTCTAATGAGAAAGAATAGAGATGCATCCACTTCTCATGTTCGGAATAGAAAACAAGGTGGCTGTCATCAGCCCATCTCAAGGTCTCCGAGGGATAGTATTGGGCGAAACCACCTGTGGCATTGGGGCATTCCCATATGGTTTTTGCTTTTTTTGTATGAATATCAGCCACCATTATTTTGAATTTTCTCCCACCCTGAAAAGAGGAGCCAGTATCTCCAAAAAAACGAATAAAGGCTATGTATTTTCCACAAGGAGACCAAACAGGATATCCGTCTCTTTCCACAGAAGGATCGATCCAGTTTATTGACTTTTTCATCAAGTCATAAATCCCAATAAAACTGTGGCCGTCTCTTTGGCTCACAAATGCCAGTTTGTTCCCGTCAGGAGACCATCTCTGAGCACTATTTCTTCCTCTTGCTTTAAAAAGAGGACAGGGCTTTGAGCCTTCTTTGATATCAGCTATATACACATTCCCGTGATGGCTGAAGACCATTCTGTTCTCAGTCGGAGAACAGAGGGGAGAGGAACCTCTCCCTATTTTCCACAGGCTCCCATTTTCCAGATTGACCGCCCATACAGCCTGCTCGGCTCCTTCAGGATTTGAAGTCGGATTTGGATTTTCGCCGCTTCTATTCTCAGAGCCTCCTCTTACGTAAAAAAGGAGAGTTCCGTCATGATTAAACTCAAGCCCTCCTATTTCCTGTCCATCATCTTCATTATAAGAAGTTATGGATTTTGCTTTGTATTCAGGCCCCCTGGCAATCCAGATATTTCTTTTACCCTGATTATTAAAGACCCACGCGACAAGATCTGCTTTTGGGGACACCCGGAGATCTGAAGGAAAAGAATAACTCAAGATATTTTCCAAGCTGAATTCACCAGCGTCAGAAGGAAACATCAAGGAGACCAGGATAAGAATAGTCCACAGAAAAACAGGCAGTCTCAGAACCGATTTTTTCATTCTTTTCCTCCTATAAAAAGCTGTGTGATATCACTGTTTATAATAAAATAATATAACATAATCTGTTTTTTTAAAAAAATTAAAAGAATAAATATGTCAATTTTTTCCATACAATGGCGACTAAAGACAATGGATACTTATAAAAAAATGAGAACTGAATTCATTTCAAAAAAAGAAAGTGTTCTCATTGTAGAAGATGAAATCATCATTGCTCTTGACATAAAGTATACTATTGAGAATTTGGGATATCTTGCGTCGGGGATCATCTCTTCAGGGGAAGAATCAATAGAACAAGTTCCAAAAATCATCCCGGATTTTATACTTATGGATATAAAACTAAGCGGGAAAATAGACGGGATTTATGCGGCGAAGAAAATCTATAGTAAATATCATATTCCATCCATTTTTATTACGGCTTATAGTGATGAAAAAACCTTGGAAAGAATTAATGGAGATGATTTGTTTTATTCTATAAGGAAACCTTTTTCTGAGTACGAACTTTCCGACATCATAAAGAAAACAAGAGAAAAGTTTATCCAGTCTTAATCCATCTGATTTTAAATCCGGTTCATCGCTTATCTCTGAATCATCTTTTTTCAATTCAAGTACTCATTTATAAACAACCTTGACTCGAGAAAAACCAGGGCTAGCTTGCGTCAATAGTCAAAATTGCCGATAATACTGTGAAAAGGAGAGAAAAGTGAAAATCGCCCTTGTTCAGCAATCGTGCAGCAGAAACACGGAGGATAACATACAAAAAGGAATCCATGCATTTAGACAGGCAGCGGAAAACGGAGCCAAACTTATATCCTATGCAGAACTGGGTTTTTCTTATTTTCTTCCCCAGAATCCGGCAGGCCCTGGAGAAATTGACAGGGCTGAGCCTATTCCAGGTCCCACAACTGACATATTTACAAAACTGGCTGAGGAATATGGAGTCGTGACCGTGTTGAATCTTTTCGAAAGAGATGGAGACAAGACATACGACTCTTCTCCTGTGATTGATTCAAACGGAGAGATTCTGGGGATTGTAAGAATGGTGCATATAATGGATGGAATGGGCTTTTATGAAAAGGGCTATTACTTTCCTGGAAATTCTCATGAGTATGTTTTCAATACAGCGGTAGGAAAGGTTGGGATTGCTGTTTGCTACGACCGGCATTTTCCCGAATATATGAGAAATCTTGCCTTAAACGGGGCAGAAATCGTCTTGATTCCGCAGGCAGGAGCTAAAGGAGAGTGGTCCGAAGGTATGTTTGAGGCAGAAATAAGGGTTGCAGCTTTTCAGAACGGATACTATGCAGCTTTGACGAATCGAGTGGGGAAAGAAGATAAATTGACATTTGCAGGAGAATCATTTGTGGTGAATCCAGAAGGGGACGTCATAGCCAGGGCTCCAAAGGGAAAAGATTCCATACTTTATGCAAATTGCGATCTGAAAGAGGTCCACTGCTGCACAGCCAAAAAGTATTTTTTTATGGATCGGAGGCCGGAATACTATAAGAAGTTTAAAATAACAGAGAAAGCAAAAGGCGAGGAGTGATTGAATGAAACATTGGTTTGTGTTGAACACAAAGCCAAAGAAAGAGTTTCAGGTGGAAAAGCTTTTTCAGGAAGGTGGATTTAAAATCTATAATCCAAAATATAAACAGGAAAATAGAATACTTCCCTTTTTTTCAGGATATGAGTTCGTCTCTTTTGAATATCCGGGTCAATACAAAATAGTCAAATACACAAGAGGCGTCAAAAGGATTGTAGGAAACGAGCAGGGCCCCATTCCTGTTTCGGAAGAGGTTATAGAGGAAATCAAGAAAAGAGAAATCAACGGATTTATTGAATTAGATAAGTACGGGAGCCAGCCTGAAGCAGGGGATGAAGTGCAGATAATGGAAGGAGCCATGAAAGGATTAAAAGGGATTTTTAAAAAAGAGCTGAGTCCGAGAGAAAGAGCTATCGTACTTCTGAACTATGTTTCGTATCAGGGCCATGTCATTATTGAGAAAAAAAAGTTAAAAAAGGTGCTTTAGGAATTTTCTATAAAATTCCTTTAAGTTGTTCGGTGCCTATTTTTGATCCGCTGATAATCAAGCATATATTTTTATTTTTGAATGCATCTGATTCCTTTATGAGAGCGGCCACTGTCAAAGCTGCGGCCCCCTCTATAAGATAATGCTCTTTTTCAATAACGAGCTTCAGCGCCTTTGCGATTTCGTGCTCTGGGACCAGAACAAATCTGTCAGCATATTCTTTACATAGATCAAATGTAATAGAATCCTTTTCAATTCCGCCAGCCGTACCGTCAGACAAGGTCGGCTTTGATTCCATTTTAACGATTTTTCCTGCATTAATGGACTCGGCCATAACAGGTGAGTTCTCAGGTTGGACTCCTATAATCTCGATCTCAGGGATTTTGTTTTTAAGATAACCTGCGATTCCGGACATAAGTCCCCCTCCTCCAACAGGGATGATAACCGTGTCCATTTCCGGTATTTGCTCTATAAGCTCCATTCCTATGGTTCCCTGTCCTGTAATTATATTCCTGTCATTATAAGGGGATATATAGGATGCTTTCCTTATTTTTGCTTCTCTTTTGGCTGCTATTTCTGATTCAAGGCAGTCATTTCCGAAAATCCTGATCTCCGGGTCAAACGGGCTTAACGCCTCAATTTTTGCATTAGGGACATATGAAGGGAGAAATAGCGTAGCGTTAATATCTAATTTTTTTGATATATAAGCGACAGCTGCTCCGTGATTCCCAGAAGATGCGGTTATAACTCCTCTTTTTTTTTCTTCGTCACTCAGAGATAGAATTTTATTCAGAGCGCCCCTCAGTTTGAAAGAGCCGGTTATCTGGAAATTCTCTAATTTAAGGAATACTCTGCCTTTTATTTGTTCACTCAAAAAAAAAGACTGTTCTACTGGAGTTATTCTTATAAACTTATGTATTCTTTTCCAGGCTATTTTACATTCCTTTTCAAGGTCTATTTTTTTCATTAAAGCTATCATTATTGACCTCCTCTTTTTTCTCTTTCCATTCGATCGGATGTGGATGCCTTTCTCTTCCAGTAGTAATAAACAGGAATACCAAGAAGAACCAGAACGATCCCAGCTGCTGATTCCACTGTTTTTTCAATAAAGGTGTTTATAAGAATGCCTGTGCAAGCAATTATGAATAAGGCAGGAATAAAGGGATAGCCCCAAGTTTTGTAAGGTCTCTTCATTTTTGGGTATTTCTTTCTTAATGTAAAAACTGAAGCAGCAGCTGCCACCCAAAATGCAATGGCAGCAAACATGGCAAATGTGAAGATCTGTTCGAATGAACCCAGGACGGTCAGGAATGAAGCCCATAAAGCCTGCAGGAAAATGGCTGACGCTGGAGTATGAAACTTCGGGTGTACTTTTGAAATTTGCTTGAAAAACAGCCTGTCTTTGGCCATAGCATAATACACTCTCGGGCCTGTTAGTATGGATCCGTTCAAAGCACCAAAAGTGGATACTATGACGGCTAGAGATATAAATATCCCTGTTGAAGTCCCGAACAAAGATGTGGTTGCTTTTTCCGCTATTCTTACCACGCCTTCCATTTCCGGGATAGGGAGCGCGCATAAGTAAATATAATTTACAAGAACATACAGGAGAGTAATCCCTGCCGTTCCTAAAAAAAGAGCCTTTGGAAGGTTTTTCCCCGGATTTTTTATCTCCCCGGCAACAAAATTCACATTATTCCATCCGTCAAAAGCCCAGGATACGGCAACAAGAGCTACTCCAAATCCGATGATGAGTTGAGATAGGCTTATGCCCCCGGGATTTAAAGAAAAATCGTTAATTGTGCTTTTTCCCAAAGCAAATCCAAGAATGATGATAGCGCAAATGGTCCCTATTTTTATAACAGTAATGAAATTCTGGATTCTTTTTCCAAATCCCACTCCTAAAAAATTACACAGAGATAAAAAGGCTATGATACCGACTCCGATCAGCTGGCCGGCAGAGAGAGAATAAGTCAGGGGTTTTTGAAATAGATTTATATCAAAGGAAAAGAGTATGTTATGGGTTGAGAGAGGAGGGAAGAGATGTCCTGTGTATTCGGAAAAGGCAAGAGCCAGACCAGCTATGCCTCCGGTCATGTATACCAGGAAGAGTATCCATCCAAAGAGAAATCCGGCAAGCGGGCCGTAGGCTTCTTTAAGATAAACATACTGGCCTCCGGCTTCAGGCATGGCTGCTCCCAGTTCAGCATATGTCAGGGCTCCGGTAAAAGTAAGGAGTCCTCCCACTATCCAGGCAAAAAGGATTAAAGGGGCTGACGGTATCGATTTTGCCATTATCCCAGTGGTTAGAAATATTCCGGAGCCAATGACAATGCCCATCATCACCATAGTGGAATCAAAGAGTCCGAGCTGACGGACCAGCTTGTCCTGTTTGTTCTGTCTGTCTTCTGTCATGCTGGATATACCATTTATAATATATTTTTTGGCAACTTTAAACTTATTTCATGTACTTGAACTATTTTTATTCTAAAGACATGCTCACAGCTCGGCTTTGCCGAGTTCCCTCAAACACAGCACTCCGAAGGCTAAATCTTTAATGTCGCTTCAGCCACACCTGAATTTCAGTAAGCTCTCTTAAACATCGACTTGTTCATCATCCGGGTGTATGATATATTCTCAAAAAGATATCTATATAGTGAATCAGGAGACGGGATATGAAGACAATCGGATTGATAGGAGGGATGAGCTGGGAATCTTCTCTTGAATATTATCGAATTTTGAACCAGGCTGTTAAAGAAAAACTCGGAGGATTTCATTCAGCCAAATGCGTTATGTATTCAGTCGATTTTGAAGAAATAGAAAAACTCCAGCATAAAGGCCGATGGGATGAACTGACTGAAATCATGATAGATGCGGCACAAAGAGTTGAGAAAGCAGGAGCTGATTTTGTTGTTATCTGCACAAACACCATGCATAAGATGGCTCCGCAAGTTGAATCCCATATCTCCATACCTTTACTGCACATTACAGATGTCACAGCAGAGCAGATAAAGATCAAAGGTCAGAAAAAAGTTGGCCTTCTCGGAACAAGATTTACCATGGAACAGGAGTTCTATAAGGGAAGATTAAAGAAAGCCCATGGTATTGAAGTGATTATCCCTGATGAAGAACAGAGAGAAATCATCCATAACATTCTGTATAAAGAACTGGTTCAGGGGGAAATAAGCCATCAGTCAAAAGATAAATTCAAGGATATTATCGCATCTCTCGAATCAAGAGGAGCCGAAGGAATCATACTGGGCTGTACAGAAATTCCTCTCCTGGTAAAACAGAAAGATTATGATATCCCTTTATATGACACAACTGACATTCATGCCCGGGCAGCTGTTGAATTCGCTCTCACAGAGTGAGTTCTGTTACTGCCCGCTCATTTTACGAACAACTTGATTATATTCCATATCCCGATGAGGGATACGACGGATATGACCGCGATCCCCAAAAGATTCTTTTTAAAGTCATTGGCCATATCTCCCATCCTTTTCCTATCGTTAAGCACGATTAAAAGGAACAGTGAAGCCACAGGTAAAATAATGCCGTTCGCCACTTGGGCAAAAACAATAACGGATATGGGGTTGAAATCGAACACAGAGATGACAAAACCGACTAATATGACCCCTATCCATACCAGACGAAAGGGCATGGCGTTCTCTTCCTTCCATCCTAACACGCCTGATGAAGCAAAGGCTGCAGCATAGGGCGCTGTGATGGCAGAACTCATGCCTGCGGCAAAAAAACCAACTCCGAAAAGAAAATTTGTCAAAGGACCGAAAAGAGGTTTGAGTTGCTGGGCCAGCTGGGCTGCGCTGGAAATGGGTGTCCCATTTTGGAAAAACGCAACACTTGAGGTCACGATAATGCATGAAGAAATAAAACCTCCCAGGCAAATGGAGAGGATCAGATCTTTTCTAAAATCTTTAAGATTAGTTTTTGACGTCCATTTTTTCTTTACAGCAGACGAGTGAAGAAAAAGATTATAGGGAACCACAGTGGTACCGATAAGGGCCAGCACAATGAAAAGAGAGTTTTTTGGGAATGAAGGAATAAATCCTTTCAAAATAAGGGTGAGATCCGGTTTTACTATGATAAGCGCTGTGATGAAGGAGGCGCTCATAAGAAAAACCATTGACATTAAGGCTTTTTCAATGATCCGGTATTTTCTTAATGCCAATAAACCTATAGACGCTGCGGATATCAATAAGACCCAATTTTTTTTAGGTAATGAAGTGATCATTTCAAGCCCCAATGATCCTCCGATGATGTTCCCGGCTTCGTATGCCGCACACCCAAAGGAAATAGCTGAAATCGTTAAGCTTATAAATATGATTTTTGCGAGTTTACTGCTCGGATATTCTCTTAAGGATTGACCGAGATCAAGCCCTGACCCCAGTGGGAGCCTTCCAGCCATTTCTTGAAGTATTATTGTGGTCACTGTGGCAAAGACAAGAACATAAATCAAAGAATATCCGAAATCCGCACCCGCTATAGAACAGGTGGTCACGGTTCCCGGGCCTATGAACGCGGCTGTCACCAAAAATCCGGGCCCAAAGCGGCTTCTTTTAGTCTTTCCTGCCATAGCCGCCTCCACCTGGCGTTTCTATATGAAGGACATCACCGGTATCTGCTATGAAATTCACTTTCGAACCTAATTTTATTTTTTGTCCGTTCGAACGGATAAGCCTGTTCACTCCTTTTTTTCCCTTCCCTCCGCCTTCAAGCCCATAAGGTGAAAACCTCCTCCTTTCTGAAATAATGGATATTTGTGTGGGAACAAGGAATTTATATTCACGGATAATCCCGTCTCCGCCTCTGCTCTTACCAAGTCCTCCGGAATGCGGTCTCAGTGAATATTTTTGAATATAAAGAGGAAGATATTTTTCCATGGCTTCAAGAGGTGTGTTTAAAGAGTTTGTCATATGGGTATGAACGCCGCTTAATCCATCATAATTAAATCCACCACCCATCCCGCCGCCAATGGTTTCATAATAAGCAAATCTGGATTTTCTTTCCGGATTGAAACCTCCAAAAGTGACATTATTCATGGTTCCTGAGCTAGCAGCGGGTATTAGCTTTGGCACTGCCTGATAAAGAGATCCTAAAAGGACATCGACGATCCTCTGCGATGTCTCGACATTGCCACCTGCTGTGGCAGCCGGAAATTTGGCGTTTAGCACCGTACCCCTTGGAGCGATGATGGTCAAAGGCCTGAGAAGACCTGTATTAAAAGGGATATCTTCTTCAATCAAGGAACGGAATACATATAAAACAGCAGAGTAGGTAACAGCTGAATTTGCGTTAATGCCACCCGCTACCTGTTTCGATGAAGAACTGAAATCAATCACAGCCCGATCCCTTTTTATTGTTATTTTGACAGCGATTTTAACAGGTTCATTGCTGATGCCGTCATCATCCATATAATCAGAAAACTCATATTTTCCATCTGAGATGGTTTTTATGGTTTCTCTCAATATTTTTTCTGTATAATCCTGGATAAGAGAGGTATATTTAGTGATCGTTTCCAGCCCGTATTTTTTTATCGTTTCTTCCAATCTTGCCCTGCCTTTATTGTTTGCTGCAATCTGAGCTGTAATGTCTCCTTTCCTTTCCTCAGGAGTGCGTACATTGGCAAGTATGAAGTTAAAAAGGTCCTCGTCCAGTTCTCCTTTTTTTACAAGTTTTACAGGGGGGATGATCAAACCTTCCTGGAATATTTCTGAAGCCAGAGGCATTGAGCCTGGACTCATTCCCCCTATATCAGAGTGATGGGCTCTGTTCGCAACAAAAAAAGAAAGAGTGTTATCAGTGAAAACAGGAGAGATACATGTCACGTCCGGAAGATGAGTGCCTCCTTTATATGGATCGTTCAAGATGATCATGTCTCCCTCTTCATAATCCACATAATCAAGGGAAGCCTGAACTGAAAGCGGCATGGCGCCCAGGTGTACTGGAATATGAGATCCCTGAGCAAAGGTTTCTCCACTTTTGTTAAAAAGAGCGCATGAAAAATCTTTTCTTTCCTTGATATTTGGAGACAGGGAAGTCCTTTCCAGCACAGCCCCCATTTCCTCTGAAATGGATATGAATATATTTTTGAACAGTTCAAGTTCGATGGCATCAAATTGAATCATGTCTCTTTGCCTTTCCTGATAAAATGATATTCAGATACACATCGATTTCAGCCTTATATTCAGGGGGAATAAATGTTGTGGATTCATAGTCGACAACAAGAGCCGGTCCAGAGATTTTATTTCCGGGTTCTAGAAGGGAACGTTCATAGACCGGAGAAGCAGTGTATTTTCTCCTGTAATAAATATTTTGTTTCTTGATGAAGGCTTTTTCAGGATTGGTTTTTCCCCCGATAACTTTTTTCAATTTGATCTTACGTGTTTTTCCATCAGCTTTTATTCTGACATTAACGATTTCAATGGAACGACCAGGATGGCTGTATGAATACAATCTTTCATGGGATTTGTTAAATTCATCAGGGTAATTACAGTTCTTTTTGTAGGGAATGGTTATCTCATAAGACTGTCCATAATACCTAAGGTCAAGAAATTTTTTTAACTCAATATTTTCCCTTGAAAATCCTTCCTTGTGCATGTCAGATACGGCTTTTTTTTCTAGTCTGTCGAATTCTCTATCAAGGACGTTTTTCGAGCCTAGCGAATCTACGGTCTTCAGCACAGACTTGGAGTAATCTCTGGTTGAATCAGCTAGAAGCAGACCTAATGACGACAGGACTCCGGCATTTTTTGGGACCAAAACAGTAGGGATTTGCAGTCCTAATGCTATCTCTGCAGCATGCATTCCTCCTGCTCCTCCAAAGGAAAAGAGAGCAAAATTTCTGACATCAATTCCTCTTTCTATGGAAATAACCCTAATGGCTTTACTCATATTTGCATTAGCAATTTTAATGACCCCAGAAGCTGTTTCTAGAACAGACTTGTTTATTTTATCTCCTAATTTTTTGATGGAGTCAAAACTTCTTTCAGGGAAAATTTTCATGTGTCCGCCTAAAAAGTGTTCAGCTGACAATCTCCCTAATACCAGATTTGCATCTGTAACAGTGGGAAGATTTCCTTTTCCGTAGCAGGTCGGTCCCGGATCAGCTCCTGCACTTCTAGGACCTACTCTCAGGGAACCACCTTTATCCATATAGGCAATGGATCCTCCTCCGGCACCTACCGTGTTAATATCGATGATAGGCAGTCTGATCGGAAATTCGCCGATTTTATTTTCATTTGTTCTCTGTATCTTTCCGTCTATCAAGGATACATCAGAAGAGGTGCCTCCCATATCAAAAGTTACCATTTTGTTATAGCCGGCTTTTCTTCCCACATAATATGAAGCCACGACTCCACCAGCAGGGCCTGATAGAGCGGTTCTTATAGGCTCTTTTTTCGCTGTTTCCGTTGATATATGGCCCTCGTTCGACTGCATGATACGAAGGTATACGTTTTTTAATTTTTTTTCCAGATTGGACAAGTATTGGCTTATAACGGGTATTAAATAAGCGTTTACAGTGGTCACTGCGGTTCTTTCATACTCTCTGTATTCAGGAAGGATCTCACTGGATCTGGAAACAGGATAACCAGCCTCTTCAAAAATCTTGTGCGCTCTTTTTTCGTTTTCAGCATTGGCATATGAATTTATGAATGAAATGGCTACGGCTTTCGCCTTTATGGTTTTTAATTTTTTGACTGCCTTCCTGATTTCTTCTTCAGAGATATGCATGAGTATTTCTCCGGAGGAGGAAGTTCTTTCCTTAAGTCCTATGCATCTGGACCGGGGAAGAAGAGGTGTTCGTGTCTCTCCTTTAAGGGAATAAAGCCTTCTGCGTGTCTGTCTCCCTATAAACAGGACATCTTCAAATCCTTTGGTTGTCAGGAGTACAATAGGCCCTCCGGTTCTTTCCAAGAGGCTGTTTGTGGCAACAGTGGTTCCATGGATAATGTGGATGGGGTCTGTTTTTTTTAAATAGTCTGGAATCCCTTTTAAGATAGCATCAGACGGGTCTTTGGGTGTTGAAGGGATTTTTTTAATATGGATTTTTCCATCAGAATATATGAGAAAATCAGTGAAGGTCCCTCCGGTATCAATGCCTATTCGTATCCGTGTCCTCATTAGAGGTAGATTATGCTTATGGGGCACGTAATGTCAAGAGAGCCTTATCCTCAGTTAAAATGGATAGAAGGTAAAGAGATATCAGGAACAGGTTTTGCATGAACCTGAAGAACATGATGAGCAGCTTCCTGAAGATGATGAAATATTTTTATCAATTCCACTTATCCCAAAAGTGGAAACACATTTCTCTATTTTATCCGATCCGCATGAAGGACAGATTATTTTTATTTTTTTATTTACTGGAATGATCTCTTCAAATTTGTTATGGCATTGTATGCATTTAAATTCATATATTGGCATTGTATTCTTCTCTTCTTTAAAATGATAGCAGAAAATGATTTTAAAATAAAATATCATTTATCAATTTTTTTAATTCGTCTTCGTCGATCGGTTTGGTCATATAACCGGCATGAGGGATAGAATTTGCCTTTTTTTCTGTATTGCTGTCAGCAAATCCAGTCAAAAAAACAACTGGGATTTTATACTCGTTATTTATTAATTTGGCTGCCTCGATCCCGTCTATCTCGCCCCTAAGTCCAATATCCATGAGAACTAGGTCGGGTTTATTTTTTTTTATCTTTTTCATGGCATCTTCTGCGGTAAACGCGATCTCAGAATTAATGTCCCCGAAGTTGGAGAGGGTGCTTTTCAAATCCAGAGATACAATGCCTTCGTCCTCAACAATCAGTACTCTTTTCATAACAGGTAAGGTCTCTCAAGATCCTTAGAAATTCTCTTATTATATAATTGTAACAGCAACAAATATCAAGGAAATATATTGATTTTTTTTAAAAATCGATTTATTTGACAGCTATAGCTTCTATTTCCACTTTAACGTCTTTTGGAAGCCTTGCGACCTGCACAGCTGCACGGGCAGGGTAGGGGGGCATGAAAAATTCACTGTAAACACTGTTCATTTTAGAAAAATCGTCCATATTTTCCAGGAAAACAGTACACTTGACCACATTTTTGAGGGTGCAGCCAGATTCTTCAATCACTCCTTTGAGATTTTTCAGGGCCAAGCGTGTTTGTTCTTCAATGGGTCCTGTATTCAGTTCTCCTGTTACCGGGTCTATAGCGATCTGGCCTGATGCAAAAACAATCCCGTTGACCTCTATCCCTTGTGAATAAGGCCCGATAGCTTCAGGCGCGTTTTTTGTTTTGATCTCTTTTTTCATTTTGACTTTTCCTCCTTTACAAGACAATAAAAATGGGCTTGTTATAGCCATGCAACTCAAACCTACAATAACCTCTCTTCTTTTCATATTAACCTGACCTTTTTATAAAAAATTAATGCGGCTTCTGCTGGGGAATAATCAGTATTCTTCAGTGCTAAAAGTCACCTTGTTTTGACCTTCTTTCTGGCTCATATGGGCAAAGTTTTCTGCTATTTTTATTAGAGAATCTTTCGTGCTTGAAGAATCAGCTAAAACGCCCCCTATGGAAATAGTCGTATGGATGAGGGTGTCTTCCACGAGTATGCTTGATTGTTCGGCGAGCAGCCTTAATTTATGGGCAATAAGATCTAATTTATGAGAATCAACATTGCTCAGGATAATAAGAAAGGAATCTTCTTCCCATCTTCCAACAAACTCAAAAAAGCGGATATTATTAGATATGGTTTTCCCTATCATCTTGACGACTTTGTCTTTGACAACGGATCCATAGGTTCCTTTTATTGATTTTACTTTGTCTAGGATACAAAACAAGATTCCTATTCGGAATCCATATCTTTTCATCTCTTCCAATCTGGAAGCAAGATTCATTTCAATATATCTTCTGTTTCCCAATTCTGTAAGGGAGTCGAGCATATCCATATTCCGCAGTTCCCGTGTAAGGTGAGGCATGTTCACTTTTGGAGAAAGCTCTTGAAAAGTGATTAAGCAAGCATCTGCCATATTGCTCTTGTTGACTATCGGAAGTATTTCCATATAGGCAGGTAATCTAAAACCTTCTTTATGAAGTATATAGACCTTATAAGTCCTTGGAATTTTATCTTTAAAACTCTGTATCAAAGGGCACATTTCAGAGCATGCGATTAATTTTTCTCTGGGCCCTTGTATAAGAATGTTTTTTTTACATTTTTGATTGATGAGAGTTTCGGCTGCATTGCCTGAGAATTTTTCTAAAGCTTTATTCCAGAACAAGATTTTCAAATCCTTGTCTAGAATACACACAGCTTCATAAATATTATCAAGTGAATCTATGAAATTTCCGTATTCCCACTGACTAAAAATTTTTTTTAATTGTTCGTCTGTCATTTTTTTATCCTGAAGAGGCTGCGTTTTGCATTTTCTTTCAACCCCAATGATTTTATATCAAAGCATAATCCTATTGTCAATAAAACTCAAGGTCAGGAATAAACCGAATGATTCATGTCCATCTGTATGAACAGGTCAGGATAATTGATTCATGGTTAATATATTATTATAATTAATAAGATATTTTGTACAGAAAGCATACAGAATAGTGTTGACAATTAAGGTTCTTAAGAATATAAAAATTCTAAGGGGATTCGGATGTTAAAAGATCTTGGAGTTAAAATAAGGCGTGTGAGAGAGTCTCTTCGTCTCACGCAGGAGCAAGTATCTAAAGGGACGGGCTTATCAAGTGAATTTATATCCCTTATTGAAAAAGGGAAAAGATATCCTAGCCTGCAATCTATCGAAAAGATATCAAATTACCTGAATAAGAACATATCCTATTTTTTAGAAGAAGAAGCAGATCCCTTTGAGATGATGATGAGAGACAGAGGCATAACAAAGAACATGAAATCAGAGTTAAAGACTTTTAGAAAATACTGCCATGAATACATTCATATGGAAAATACTTTAATGAATTCTGTTGAGGAAGCTCCACTCTATTCAGGTGCCTCACCTCAAGTAATGGCAAATGAAGAAAGAAAAAGGCTTGGTTTGGGAACACAGCCTCTAAGGGATGTATTCTCTCTGATCGAATCAAACGGGCTTCGTGTTCTCAGACAAAGCATAAAAAAAAGCATGGAAATAGCAGGAGTATTTATTTATATCAAAGAGCATCAGGCAGGGTTCGCCTTAATAAATACAGCTCAAAGTTATTCAAAGCAGCTCATAACAGCCGCTCATGAATACTGCCATTATCTTAAGGACAGAGAATTTATCTGCATCTTGGACAATACCGATATTTTCGTTGATGACTATCTTCCGCTCTATCCGTCAAGAGAAAAGTTTGCACATTTATTCTCCCTCCAATTTTTAATACCTGATGACCGGATCAAATGGTTTATAAACAAAGAGTTTCAAAAAGAGAAGATGAAGATTGAAGACATTATCAGGCTCAAAAGACATCTTGAAATGCCCATGGAAATAGTGCTCAAAGTTCTTTTGCGGATAAAATATATTTCATCACTGGAATATAAAGAATACAACAAACCGGATTACCTGGATTATGAAAAATCATTATTTGGATACGTTAAAGCAGAGCAGGCTCCCTATGAAAAGAAGACCAAGGTCATTCCTTCGGACAGATACAAAACATTGGCTGTAAAAGTATTAAAAAAGGAAAATTCAGATTAAAACGGGAAAAATTCAGGTCAATTCAGCTAATACTTTAAGAAGGTATTTCCAGAATTTTTCAACTGTACCAGTATGAACTCTCTCATCCGGAGAATGGGGATGTTCGATCGTCGGACCAAAAGAGATCATATCCATTCCAGGAAATTTTTCTCCAATAATACCGCACTCAAGACCAGCATGAACGGCTGCGACGTGAGGCTCTTTGTTGAAGGTGTCTTTGTACACCTTTTTCATTTTTTTTAAGAGTTCGGATTCTAGGTTAGGCTTCCATCCAGGATATCCTTGTTCCCGGATAATCTCAGCAT
Organism: uncultured Eubacteriales bacterium; assembly: GCA_964456985.1. Taxonomy (GTDB): domain Bacteria; phylum Acidobacteriota; class Aminicenantia; order Aminicenantales; family Aminicenantaceae; genus WJMT01. Next base: position 36,294 of record CAYWDH010000003.1, on the reverse strand, counting down.
CAGCCATCTCAGCTATGGCGTTTATAGCATCTCTTGTTGCCTCAAGTGCTGATGCCGTAGAACTCCGGGTGCTGCACACGATTTGGATTTTGTCCTTTTCCGTCTTAACAACAGCAAGATTTGTGGATGTCTCCACAAGGCCTTCTATCTCTGGGTGCATTGAAATAACACCATGAGGAAGACTTAGGATAAGATTGATAATCGTATCCTTTGCTTTTTTGACAATGGCATTGCCAGAGTCCTCTGAATATCTTTCAAAAGAGTATTGAGCCTCTGGCTCGATTGGCTTGTATTCGCTTTTTATTTCGTTAAACTCATTTTTAATTATTTCATTGAATTTGTCAGTATCTCCGGAGCTGAAGCCTATGACGGCTACGGACTCTCTTGGTATGGCATTTCTGAGATTGCCTCCTTGGATACTGAACAATTGAAAGGAGAGTTTTTTTGACAGTTTCCAAAGAATACGTGACAATAGTTTTATGGCATTCCCTCTGCCCATGTTTATATCGATTCCTGAATGCCCTCCTTTAAATCCGGAGAGTTTTAATTTAAACACCTCATCACAGCGCTTCTTTTCTGTTTGAAAGGGAATAAAAATCTGTGAGTCAGCTCCTCCGGCACAACCAATAGTGAATTCTCCCTCATCTTCGCTATCCAGGTTTAAAAGTTTTTTCCCTTTTAAAAATCCTTCGGTAAGTTGCATGGCTCCGTCTAAACCGGTCTCTTCTTCAACAGTAAACAGGAATTCAAGAGGTGGATGTACGATGTCATCACGTTCCATAACTGCCAGACAGGCACTTCCTCCGATTCCATTATCAGCCCCAAGAGTGGTCCCTTTTGCTTTGACCCAATCTCCATCTATTTCCGTTTTTATGGCATCTTTTGTGAAGTCATGCTCAATATCTGAATTCTTTTCACACACCATGTCTAGATGGCCCTGCAGGATGATACCTACAGCGTCTTCATTGCCTTCGGAAGCTTTTTTTGAGACGACAACATTTCCGATTTTATCTCTTTTATAATCAAGATTAAGACGCTTCGCTACAGATATAATATAGTCCCCGATTGCTTTTTCATTGCCTGAGCAATGGGGGATTTTTAAAAATTCTTGGAAATGTTTCCATAAAAGCGTTGGTTTCAAATCACTTAATTCTTTAGCCATTTATATTCTCCAGTCATTTTTTATATTTAATGCTTTTCTAATAATTGCATAATTAATACTGATAAGCAAGTTTATTATGGCTGATCTGATTTGCAAATGTGAGGCAATTAATCCGGACTATTCAAGCTTTCTTCAACATGATTGAGTGTTGTTTCAAAAACTGAAAAAGATTTGTCACCATAGAGACATAGAATGATTTCTTCAGGATATTCATTATCTTTTATAAAATCCAAACAGGCTTTTATCATAATCTCACTGCACCGTTTTATAGGAAATCTAAAAATCCCTGTACTTATAGCGGGGATAGCAATACTTCTTATTCTTTTCTTTTTCGCACATTCCAGACTGTTAAAAGTGGCTTTCTTTAGTTTCTCGTCCTCGTTTCCTTCACCATATACAGGGCCTGCGGCATGAATGACATATTTTGCTTTCAGGTTTCCTGCCCCTGTTATAACAGCTTCACCTACCTCTATAGGACCTATTGAATTGCATTCTTCCTGAATAGAAGGGCCACCGAAACTGCGAATGGCACCTGCGACCCCTCCCCCTAGGATCAGCGACTTATTTGCAGCATTGACAATAGCCTCTGCATCTACCAGAGCAATATTTCCCTCTATTAATTTTAAAACTTTATTTTCTATTCTTAATTCTTTCATTCCCATCTTCCCGCATATAAATTTTATTTTTATAAAATCATATTATATCAGATTGTTTTATTATCTAGAATCATTTTCTGTCCCTTTTTTCAATTTGTATTGGAAAATTCCCTCGTTATCATAGATCTCCACTTCATCAAACTCCTTGATGTAATCCAGAACATAGTCTTTGTCTCCGACAATAACGATAACAGGATTTAAAAGTCTGGTATCTTGGAAAGCCTTGAATACAGAATTGGAGTTAACATACATTATATTTTCATAATAATTATTCCAGTAAATCTCTTCCATATCCAGAGCCACTATTTCAGAAACTTTTGAGGAAAAATTCTTATGTCCGGAAATTTGAATGGGAAAGTTTTCTATTAAATAGGACTTTGCCTGCTCTATTTCATGATTGGGGATCTTATTCGTTGTGAGGCTTCTTATTTCTCTTAATATCTCTGTTACTGAGGGATATAAAAATTCTGTTTTTACCTTAGCTTTAACATAAAACAAACTGCAGTTTTCAAATAGTTCAATTCCACTAAAAGCCCAATAGGCATAACCTCTGGTCTCACGAAGATTCATAATGAGTCTGCTGATATGAGATCCTCCTAAGATCTGATTGAATACCAGATAAGAATAATAATCCTCGGTCTTATCTTTAGGAAGTACGAATCCAATAAATAGAGTGGTTTCATCAGCATCCTGGAGGTCTGTAAAGCAGATCTTTGGTTTTGTTTTAGGAATCGGAGGATTGATATGATATGTTTCAATGTTTTTCTTCTCCCATCGGTTCAGATGCCGACCAGTAATATTTGTGACTTCTGAAAGCGTGACATCTCCAATAATAAGAAGTCTGGCGTTGTTGGGTATGTAAAACTTGTTAAAAAATGTCAATAAGTCTTTTCTGTTCAGCCTTTTTATGACACTACTGTTGAACACATATTTTCCGTATGGATGGTTGTAAAATATGATTTGGAAGAGCAGTTTTCTTCCCAGTAATTCAGGATTTGTATTTCTTACTATTTTATAAAACATGTCTCTTTTGACATTATCTACTTCAATTTTTGGAAAGTCGGCCTCGGTAACAAGTTGCCCCAGCAGCTTGATCGCATCGTTCAAATAATCTTTGAGACAGGATATAGAAAAGACAGAATAGTCCGGGTATGTTGAAACAGAAAAATTACCTCCGATATATTCAATTTGTTCTTCGATCTGAGAAGCGGAGAGCCCTATAGCGCCCCTGAAGAGCATATTAGCCGTGAAACTTGCCAGACCAGGAAGGTCATCTGGGGACAGACTCTCTCCGGTCAGGATGATCAAATGTATATCAATAAAAGGCTGCGGTTTCCTTTGAACAACTGAAACCTGCAGTCCGTTTGGAAGCATGAATGTCTCAAGAGCAGGAAAATCCAGGTCAGGCAAAGGATAGGGAAGGGGTGGCGTTTTTCTGAATTTCTCCTGAGCTGATACTTGGGGAATCATAAAATGCAGTAGGAATAAGAGTAACACACAGACACAGATTTGACCCGTTCGGACAGGTGTTTTCATTTGCCTCTTATCTCGACCAGGACATAGCTTTCTGTAAAATATCTGTTCATAATGCCTACAATTTCAGAGGAACTTACCCTTAAATATTTGTTTAATTCTCTTTTTAGATCACTGGTGTCATTTCCAGATAGACAGTATTGGGTTAAAAACAGAGCTCTCTTTTCAGGAGAATAGAAATTTTCCATATAATCAGACTTGCACATATTTTTAATCTTTATGAGTTCCCGGTCCGGAATCAAGTATGATTTAAGTCTGTTTATTTCAGAAAACAACGCTTTCTTTGCTATTTCTTTAGTCGCTTCATTATTAGAAAGAACAAAGATTTTAAATGTGGCGAGATCTTTTCTTTTTTCTATCCCTCCGCTCATACTCAGCGCAAGCTTATTTCTTTTCACTAATCTTTGATAAAGACGAGAGCTTTCTCCGGAAAAGAGTAGATAATCTATCATGGATAAAATATAAAAATCATTGGAGGAAGAGGAGTCAGTTCTATATCCCAGCCTGAATCCGGGTGTTGTAATGGCTTCATTTATAGAAGTTTGTTCCTGCTTTTTCTGTGCGAAATCTCCTTTGAAAGAGGGTGCTGGGGGCACGTTTTTTGAAGGATCTATGGTGCTGAAATATTTTTTTACCAGAAGGAGTGTGTTTTCCTCGTTGATATTCCCTGTTATACAGAGAACAGCATTGTTCGGCTTGTAATACGTGTTGTAAAAGTCTCTGACATCCTTTGCGGTTATGCTTTTTAGATCCTCCTCACTTCCCATTATGGGGTGATTGTACGCAAAGTCCGGATAAAGCAGCTGATTAAAAACAAGCAGGCTCTCTCTGAATGGATCTCCCTCGTTCTGGTTCTTCAATGTTTCAATCAATAAATTTTTTGTCTCTTCCACATAGGAATAATCTAAATTCAAAGAGTTCATTCTGTCAGATTCAAGCCACAACACGAGAGGGAGCTGATTTGAAGATACGGTTTGGTAAAAAAGTGTTCTGTCCCAGGATGTGACAGCGTTGAATTCACCCCCTACCCTGTGTATAAACCTTATGTGCTGCATAGGACCCACATTTCTTGAACCCATAAACATAAGGTTTTCTAATAAATGGGCCATCCCTGTTTTTCCTTTTTTTTCATAAGCCGAGCCCACTTGATAAGCACACACAACAGTGACCAAAGGAAGTCTGTCATCTTTGGAAAGAATAACGGTTAGACCGTTTTTTAGACTATAAACGGAAAAAGGGAACGGTTCCTGCTCTTCTGTTTGTTTTACTTGAGAAAATCCTGTATAAACAAAATGAACCATAAGATAAAAAATCACGAATCTCTTTAAGTTCATAATGGATCTGCTCTTTTTTCCATTAAATCATTATTTACCAATAAGCATAATATAAGAACAGATAAAAGTTCAAGGTAAAACCTGTTCGATAATGGGAAGGAGCCGGTCTCTTATTTCTTTGTTCAGGGTATTGTCGAGAAGCTCTACAGCATAAGCCATTGAATTTTTCGTGCCGCTTTTAAGGTTTTGATAGGCTTTCATCATATCATCATGAGGGTAAACAAGACCAAGCAGTTTGAATATATCCCTTAGAGAACGGGATAACTCTTTTTTCTCTGATTCATTCAGCTCTGAATAAATGACCGCCAATCGAGACAGCCTTTTTAATTTTTTTGATGTATATGTTTTGATAAACCTGACATCTACGAAAAGATCGGGTTTTTCCGAACGAATCTTATCAAGGGAATCGATTATATCATCTTCGAGCTCTGCATCGTTTCTTTTTAGATATTTCACAAGGATATCACAAGCCTGCTGGCTGCTTTCTCTGGATAAGACTCTGATAATTCCTTTCTTTATCGGGATACTGCTTTCTGGATCGTAAAGACTTTTTTCTAAATCAGGGAATGCGGCTCTTCCAAACTTTGTTAAAGCTGCTATTGAATCTTCCGATATCATTGGGTTTTGAATTTTTTCTATAAAAAGGGGTATGAATTCTTTTTTCTTGAGTTTGGCCGCGCTTTCTATGGCATATCTTGATATTTCCGGAGAGCCGTCTTGAATAAGCGGTATGAGCTTATCAACCAATGGTGAATCAGGATTCATAAGACCGATGGCTTTGGCTACTTCCATTTTTTCTATTTCTGTTTCTTTGCTTTTCTGAATCACCTTATCTGTATATTTGTTCATCAATTCCTGATAAGATTTCAATGACATCACTTCATTTATATTTGTTTTAAGGTCCTCTTTGCTTTCTTTGTCTTCTGAGGTATACGCCCATGAACCTCCTTCAGCGCCGAAAAGGGCATCAAAAGAGGAGGCTTTTGCTTCTTCCTTTTTCTGGGAAATTATCTGTTCTAATTCAGGCGTCATTTTATCCTGGCGTATGAGATCAAAAACATGCATGGCATAGAGAATTTCACTTTTTTTCCTGCTCTCCAGAGTATCAAACACCAGTTTTGTGTAGTCCAAATCAACCGTTTCTGAAACTGATTTTTCTGCCCGCCTCCATTTTCTCTGTATGTTCTGTTTTATCACATCGATATATTCCTTATTGACCCTGAGGCTGACCACGATCCATATTACGATAAAAATAAGAGAGGCAATACTAATGTATCTCAACTTGATATTCAGATAGATAAAAACAAAGGCCACGACAGCTCCTATCCCTCTTGCGAACCGCTGCAGAAACATATCAATGAATATTTTGGCCCTGTACCTGAGTTCAGGATCCACTGGAATATATAAAATTTCCCTAATAGACTGGTTAACAGAATACGAAAAGCTTTTATCGCTGGCTTTCATGGAGACAGCCAGTAAAACTATGGGGAAAAAAAAGATTCCCGCACACAAAAAAATAAGGACTATCGGATAAAAGAGCAGAGTCCCTCTGATTCCTAACCGTTTTATCATTCCCCCTGTAATAAAGATCTGGATCAGAAAGGCAAAAACCATCACTCCAGCATTAAAAAGCCCGTAAAACGAGGCAAGATTTTTTTCTCCAGAATAATGGTTCCATATAATGCCGTTAAATTGAAAATCTATGAGTACAGACACTATAAAAGTCAGCGATACGATTAAGGCCATGAGCGAAAGATACGGATTCTTTCTCACACTGTCCATGCATGTTTTAAAGCTTATTCCAGACGGCATGCTTGGGTTTTCCTGTTTAGCAGCAGATACCTGTTTTTGTTCTGATAGATATTCTTTGTAGTTTTTGAATATCAGACTGACAACAACCACACACAGCAAAAGCATTACAGATGAGATCAATAACAGATAGTCATAAAGAGGAGTATTTGCAGCGAATTTTGTGAGCAGCCCTCCAAACAAACCTCCTAGTATCCCTCCGCTTCCTATAAATCCTATGATATTTCTAATTTCTCTCGGATTGAAGACCTCATTGGCGACAAGCCAAAAATGGGTCATGAGTACAGAAATAAGTATATTAACCCATATCCAGTTCGCCAGAGGAAGCCACTTCAGCGCTTTAAAGAAAAGAAGAAACAAAACAATATTGGTTGCAGCGAAAAAGGCAAGACTGTATAAAATCAATTTTTTCTTTGGTATTTTTGCCTGGAACTTGGCGTGCAGGACAACGACCACTCCTGCGATCAAAGCTGTCAGAAGATACGCATAGGGAAGTTGATCTTTTCCTAGTTTATCAAGGAAATTGGCGTTTCTAACAGATTTTATGATGGTAAAAGGTGACGTTATGAGAAAGAAATATAAGAAAAGGTAGACAGACAGTATTTTTTTTTCAGGCTCAATGTTTATGAATTTGGAAAAAAACTTTTCACGCATACGATCGCTCACGATCCCTGCTTAGAAAGAATATGCCTATTCCTTTGAAAAGCTTTCCAATGCTTTTTCTTCGTCATCAAATATTTCAAAGACTTTAGATAACATAGTGACCTGAAAAACAAGAGAAAGCTTTTTCGATATATTAGTGAGTTTTAATTTTCCCCCTACATTTTGCGTTGAGATGTAGCTTGCTAATATTTCTCCGACTCCGAAACTATCTATGAACTCGACTTTATCCATGTTTAAAAGAAATTTTTTTTTGTTTTCATCAAGCTGGTTTTTTATAATTTGATGCAGCGTGATGTTTGAAGCTTCGGACCGCCTGATTTCTCCCTCTATATCAACGACTGTGATTCCTTGCTTTTCTCTAAGGTCTATTTGCATTTTTCTGTATATAAGCTTTTATCAAAACAAAAATAATAAGTCAATCATTTAACATTCTCTTTTAACATCAAATTACAACTGTTTCTTTCAGGTAATTATAAATAATGTCCGTACTTTCTTTAACGTTCTTTTTACTCGTGTCTATGGTGATTTCAGGATTCAAAGGTTCTTCATAGGGAGCGGATATTCCTGTAAATTCCTGGATTTCCCCGGCTCTTGCTTTTTTATAAAGACCTTTTGGATCTCTTTCTTCGGCTGTTTCCAAGGGAACTTTTAAGAAAACTTCAACAAATTCTCCTTCCCTCAGGAGTTTCCTGGCCTTATCTCTGTCATTTCGGTAGGGGGATATAAAAGCTGTCATGGTAATGATCCCGGAATCAGAAAATAGCTTGGCTACCTCTCCTATGCGCCTGATATTTTCCTCTCTGTCTTCAGGAGAAAATCCCAGGTTCTTGTTGAGGCCATGCCGGATGTTATCTCCGTCAAGGACAAAAGAAAGTTTTCCTTTCTGTAAAAGCCTCTTTTCCAAAGAACGGGCCAACGTTGATTTTCCTGACCCTGATAATCCTGTAAACCAGATAACAATACCTTTTTGATGGAGGAACCTCTCTCTATCCTTTTTTGTGACTTCTCCCTCATGCCATGTAATATTAGTCGCTTTTTGAATGGTCATACTTGTCTCCTTACAAAATCTCCTATGTACTGCCCGCCTTTTTATAGTAATCGATAAGAATTTTAGCGACTTCAGGCCGGCTGAATTCTTTAGGGGGCATCTGGCCTTTTGACAGCATCTCTCTTACCTTTGTACCGCTTATAAGCAAGCGGTGCTTTTTGTCATGGGGGCAGGTCTTCATGGAAGCCATCCCATCGCATTTGTGGCACCAGAATGTCCAGTCAATATTCAAGGGCTGGATATGAAGTTCTCCGGGCTTGATTTCTGTGAATATTTTCTGAGCATCAAAAGGCCCGTAATAATTTCCCACTCCAGCATGGTCTCTCCCGATAATCAAGTGACTGCATCCATAATTCTGTCTGAAAATTGCATGAAGCAGAGCTTCCCTGGGTCCGCCATACCTCATCTCCATAGGATATACTTTGAGTACGACCCGGTCCTTAGGATAATAATTTTCAAGAAGCACTTCATAACATCTCATCCTGACTTCTGCCGGAATATCGTCTGCTTTTAATTTTCCGACCAACGGATGAATCAAAATCCCGTCACTGACTTCAAGGGCGATTTTTGTACAGTATTCGTGGCTTCTATGGATAGGATTTCTTGTCTGGAAAGCAGAAATGGTCGACCAACCTTTTTCTTTGAATATCTCCCTTGTTTCAGCGGGACGGGCATAATAGGAACCATATAATTCAGGATAGGGGCCCTCACTAAAAGCTTTGACTTCCCCCCCGAGAAGAACATCATCCTGTGCATATACTTTTTTCACACCCGGATGTGCCTCGTCTTCCGTTAGAAAAACCTGTTTGGCTTCGTGTCTTTTATTGTATTCATATTTGTCCTTTACCTTCATTGTCCCCATAAGATTTCCGCTTTCATCGTCCTTAAGCGCAATTTCATCTTCTAATGAAATATTTGTTGCTTTTTCTTTTGTCACTGATAATGTAATGGGGATCGGCCACAAAGTTCCATCAGACATATGCATATGATCAACCACTTCATTATAGTCTTTTTTTCCCATAAATCCTTTTAGAGGGCTGAATGCGCCAATGGCCATCATTATGAGGTCAGAGGTTTCCCGCGATGACATCCTCACTTCTATCAAGGATCCTGCCTTTTTTTTGTTTTCTCTTAATTCCTTTCCTTCAATAAGAAGAGGGAGAAGCTTGCCTTTGTGAGGGGGGATGAGACTGTTCATATTAATTTTCTCCTTTAGGCTGAAGTCATATCCTTATTCAAAAAGATTTATTCATGATTAAGACATTTTGATTGTTTTCACGTCTGTATTCCACACTGTCCATGAGGCTCCTTATGAGAAAAACACCAAGGCCTCCCTTTTTTTCCTTATCTATTATTTCCGATATATCCGGTTTTTTTGTTGTCCTCGGATCAAAAGGAATTCCGTCATCCCTTATCTCAAAAAAAATTTTACTTTCTTTAACCCAGCTTTTAAGGTAAATTTCACCTGTTTTTTTTGGATAAGCATAATTGATGATGTTGGTGCATACCTCCACTAGAGACAGTTCCATGATGTAATAATCTTTCTCAGATATATCTTTTCCTTTAAGCGAATTTTTAAGAAACGACCTTACTTTTTCCAGTTCCTTTAATTCGCTTTTAACTTTAAGTGTTATCATTTCATGCAAGCCTTATTTATTATCATGAAATTCTTCGTAATTCAACCTCTCATATTGCAAACAATAGAACAAAAAGAGAAATACTTAGAAAACCAACGTGTATCAATTAAAATTATCAAGGGAATTTAAGGAATCATCATATTCTTTATAGGCCAAACATCCAGAGTGTGAAGATAATTGAAATAATATTATGATTATGTTAGAGTCTTTTCTTACTCAAGCCTTATTTTAAAACTGGATTCATATCAGAAAGGAGTTTTATAGTCATGAGCAAAGACGGAGTACATCTTTTTACTTCTGAATCTGTTACAGAAGGCCATCCTGATAAGATTTGCGATCAGGTCTCAGATGCGGTCCTGGATGACCTTTTAAAACAGGATCCCAACAGCCGTGTAGCATGTGAGACACTCGTTACAACCGGGCTTGTGCTCATAGCCGGTGAAATAACAAGTCAAGGTTACTGCGACTTTCAGCAAATAGTCCGGGATACTGTTAAAGAAATAGGTTACACAAGTCCGAAATACGGATTTGATTATGAGACATGTTGTGTCTTATCTTCCATACATGAGCAATCTCCTGATATTGCCATGGGAGTTAATGAAGGTGATGACCATGAACAAGGTGCTGGTGATCAGGGATTGATGTTTGGGTATGCGTGCAACGAAACTAAAGAACTTATGCCGCTTCCAATCATGATGGCCCATAAATTAGTAAAAAAGTTGAGGCAGATAAGACACGAAGGAATATTGGACTATATACGCCCCGATGGAAAGTCTCAAGTCACTGTTGAGTACGATGGGGACAAGCCAAAAAGAATCGATGCGGTGGTGGTATCCACACAGCATGATCCGAGTATACAAATGAAAGATTTAAGGGTTGATATTGAGCAAAAAGTGATAAGAGAGGTCATTCCTAAAAACATGCTGGATAAAGATACAAAATTTTATATCAATCCGACAGGGCGTTTCGAACAGGGAGGACCGTTTGCTGATACCGGAGTGACCGGCCGTAAGATCATAGTTGACACGTACGGAGGAATCGGAAGCCATGGAGGAGGATGTTTTTCGGGAAAGGACCCCTCTAAAGTCGACCGTTCAGGCTCTTATATGGCGCGCTACATCGCAAAAAATCTTGTGGCGGCTACAATCGCAGATAAACTCGAAGTCCAGATTGCCTATGCCATTGGAGTAGCCGAACCTGTTTCAATCATGGTGGACTCCTTTGGAACATCAAAAGTACCAGAGGATAAGATTAAAGAACTCATTAGATCTCATTTTGACCTTAAACCAAAAGGAATGATTCGAACGTTAAACCTTTTGAATCCGATCTATAAAAAAACAGCTGCTTACGGGCATTTCGGACGAGATATATTTCCTTGGGAAAAAACAGACATGGCCGGATTACTGAGAAAAGAGGCTGGCCTTTGATTTTTATCAGTACCAATAAACAAGAATGAGCAGTAACAATGAGGAGCGTTCAATGAACTACGACATAAAGGATATTAATTTGGCTGAACAAGGCAAGCGGCGTATGGAATGGGCAGCTAGGTTTATGCCTGTCCTCGCGGATATCAAAAATAAATTCAAAAAGGAAAAACCGCTTAAAGGATTAAGAATTTCAGCATGCCTTCACGTCACAAGTGAAACAGCCAATCTCATGGAAACCATCAAAGAAGGGGGGGGCCAGGTAGCTTTGACTGCCTCCAATCCGTTAAGTACCCAGGATGATATTGCCGCTGCTTTGGTTAAATTCTATGAGGTGCCTGTTTTTTCCATAAACGGGGAGGATAATGAAACTTACTACCGGCACATAAACCAGGCTCTGGACAACAAGCCCAATATTACCATGGACGACGGAGCTGACCTTGTCAGCACTATACATTCTCAAAGAAAAGAGTTGTTCAAAGATATTATAGGCGGCACTGAAGAGACGACAACAGGAGTGATACGCCTGAAAAGCATGGCTGCTCAAAAAGTGCTGAATTATCCGATCATCGCCGTCAATGATGCCAACACAAAACATCTCTTTGATAACAGATACGGAACAGGGCAGAGCACTATAGACGGTATATTAAGATCAACAAACATTCTTATTGCGGGTATAAACTTTGTCGTCTGCGGTTATGGATGGTGCGGCCGCGGAGTCGCAACGAGAGCTAGAGGAGCCGGGGCAAAGGTTATTATTTGCGAGGTCGATCCCCTCAGAGCTCTTGAGGCTGTTATGGATGGATTTCAGGTCATGCCTTTGATAAAAGCCTCTGAAGTAGGTGATATCTTTATCACTGTTACCGGAGATAAGAATGTTATATCAGAAGAACACTTTAGTAAGATGAAGGACGGGGCTATTGTTGCCAATTCAGGGCATTTTAATGTTGAAATCGATATTCCTGCTCTTAATAAAATATCGAAAGGAAAAAGAAACATTAAAAAACTTGTGGAAGAATTCACACTCAGAAACGGACGAAAGATTTTTCTTCTTGCAGACGGAAGGCTTTTAAATCTTTCTGCAGCAGAAGGCCACCCAGCTTCTGTTATGGATATGAGTTTTGCGAACCAGGCATTGAGTGTGGTTTACCTGTCGAAAGAAGGAAAAGAACTTAAGAAAAAAGTATATCCGGTACCTAAAGAAATTGATGAGGATATAGCTCTGCGGAAATTAAAGACCATGAACATAGAGATAGACAGCTTGACAGCCGATCAGAAAAGATATTTAAAAGGGTGGGAGGAAGGAACCTGATTTATAGGATTATTTCCTGCTTTCTTTAATGATCTTAAGATAATTATCTATGTTTTTCTTTAATTCAGGGTCTTCGGCAGCAGGCTTGATCTCCAGGAGAACTTTCTCTGCATTATAATAATCACCATTTTTCATATAAGCACCTGCTAAATTGAATTTGATGTTTATTTCCTCAGGAGCATATTTTAACGCTTTTTTATAGTAATCAATTGCGGCTTCGAATTTTTCGAATTTTTCACAGATCAAGGCGTAAAGATTGAGAGACATAGCCAGCTTTTCATTGAATTCAAGAGACCTCTGTATGTATTCAAAGGCTTTCTCATTGTCCTCTTTTATCAAATAAAGACGTGCCAGGTTATAATAGGGGAGTTCCCGGGAGTGATATCTTTCATCTGTCGCTGCTTTTAAAAATTCCTGTTCAGCTTTATCCAGCATCCCCATTTCCTGATAAACAGATCCCAAATAATTATGAGCTTCCGCCAGTCCAGGATCCAGACTCAAGGCTTTTTTGTAGTTATTTTCAGCTTCCTTTAATTTTCCCAGCATGGTATATGCCAGTCCCTTCCCTATAAACGTCAGTGTGTTATCAGGATCAAGCGATAAAGATCTGTCCAAATGTTCCAAGGCCATTTCCGGCTCTCCGTTATTGATATAGAATATCCCCAGATTGTACTGATAGTTTGGATCCTTTTCTCGCTTCTTTTGAAGCCTCTGCTGGCTGGTGGCGCAGGATAACAAGAGCCCACATACAATAAGCATGACTATTGATTTTGCTTTCATTTGCATAACCCCCATATCTAAAATATTTTTTCTTCCTTTAATTTTCTTGTCATAAGGTCCTTAAGGGCCTGTCTTGGGTCTTTGTTTTTATAGAGTATTTCATACATTTGTTCACATATGGGCATCTCAATCTCATATTCCTCAGCGAGTCTGCGCGCTGAGAGAGTAGTGGTAACGCCCTCTGCAACCATTTTCATCTTCTTTAAAATACTCTGAATAGAACCTCCTTTTCCCAGTTCAAACCCGACATATCTGTTCCTGCTCAATTTCCCTGTGCAGGTAAGGACCAGGTCTCCTATTCCGGCTAATCCTGAGAAAGTGTCAGGCTTGGCGCCCATTTTGATTCCAAGCCTTGTTATCTCGGCTATGCCTCTTGTTATGAGTGCTGCCAGTGTGTTTCTTCCATACCCGAGACCGTCTGATATGCCGGCAGATATAGCTATAATGTTTTTCAAAGCACCTGCAAGCTCGACTCCAAGCACATCATTGGAAGTATAAACTCGAAAAAACCCGCTGGAAAGAAAAGTCTGTATAGTGCGGGAAACAGTGCTTTCCCTTGAGGCAGCGACCACTGCCGTGGGATGAGATTCCGATACTTCGCGCGCAAAACTAGGACCAGACAACACCGCTATTTTTGATGCTATTTCAGGATCAAATATTTCCTGCATCAGCTCGCTCATGCGTTTCAGGGATTTGTATTCGATCCCTTTGGTCAGACTTACTATTATCTGGTTTTTTGTAAGAAAGGAAGAGATTTCTCCATACATTTCCCTGCAGTATTCGGAAGGAACAGCGATGAACACAATATCAGTGTCTTTTAAAGCAGGTTTCAGATCATTATGGAACGAAACAGATCTGGGAAAAAGAACCCCTGGAAGAAATGTTTTGTTCTCTCTATGTATGCAGGCTGCATCATATATTTCAGGCTCCCGAATCCAGAGTTTTGTTTCTATTCCCTTTCTTCCCAAGTGGATGCTGAAAGCACTCCCCCAACTTCCTCCTCCTATGACGCTCGCTATCATTCTTCTTTCTCTCCCAACTTTCTTTCTTTTCCCTGGATTAAGCGCTTTATATTTTCTCTGTGCTGGAAGACAATAAGCAGAAATAGAGCTCCCCCAAAAAAAACAAACTGCTTTTCATATCCAAAAAGCAGGGCAGTCAGTGGAAGAGTCATGATGCCAAGAAGAGAACCTAGAGAAACATATTTTGTTAGTGCGATGGCAGCCAAAAAGACAACAGCGACTATTCCTAAAGAGGGTAAGGACAGAGCGAGATAAACTCCTGCAGTGGTGGCTACCCCCTTTCCGCCCCTAAATTTTATGTATACAGGGAAACAATGCCCTAAAACAGCTAAAAAACCGCAGAGGAGGGAAAAATTTAGGTCGTCAAACAATTTCAGGGATAGAAAGACCGGTAGGAATCCTTTGAGTATATCAAAAGAGGCTGCCAGAAGTGCGGTTTTTTTATCTGTAAGTCGCAGAAGGTTTGTAGCCCCCATACTTTTGCTTCCGAATTTACGGATATCACGTTTTTTAATCCTCCGATAGATGAGATATCCACTGGGAACAGAGCCCAATAGATAAGACAAAAGCGCGTAGATAATCTTCATTTTAATTCACTCTCATGAAGTATATCATAAATGGCTCCGGACGGTGTCAGGGTGCTTTTAAATAAAGTGATGCGATCCACTTTTGTGATACCGAATTCCTTTTGTTCGGCTCTTTCGAGTTCAGGGATAAGATTGTGAAAAGCAGCGCTTTTTTTTATTCTTCCCAGGGTCAGATGGGGATAAAAATTCCTTTTTTCCTTTGGAAATCCAATTCTTTCAAGTTCCGATTCTATCTCCGATTGAAGTGTTTTCAGAGGATCGTGCTCATTGAATCCTACCCATATGACTTTAGGCTTTCTGCTTTTTTGCGGAAAGGTCCCCACGCCAATACAAGCCAGGTGAAAAGATCTGTGTTTTTGGGAAACATGGTCCATCACTTCTTTTATTTGGTCTGCTTTTTGGTTGTCTATATTCCCAAGAAATTTAAGCGTGATATGCATGGATTCAGGTCTTACCCATTTGATTCCTGAACTTATTTTCTTGAATTGAATAACCATCCTGGTCAACTTTTCTTTTATCTTCGGATCAAGTATGACTGCAATAAAAGTCCTCATGAAATTCCTTTCATTGTTTTATGGATTTGTTTCTGTTTAATAAAATATGTCTTCTCAACATATCCATTGCCTTCTGTGTTGCCTGGAACTTTACGGAGCCTCTCAGACCTAAAAATTGGTTCTTGTCGACTTTTGTTCCATTATTCCAGGATAATGCGGTAAATACAAGACCGACTGGTTTTTCTTTGGTGCCGCCTCCTGGCCCGGCAATTCCTGTTATGGCCAGCCCAAAATCAGACACAGATTTTTTTCTTATCCCTTCAGCCATTTGGCCAGCCACTTCAGCACTTACAGCACCGTGTTTCTTAATCACATCCTCATCGATTTCAAGCAGCTCTTTTTTTGCCTGATTAGAGTAGACCTGCACTCCCTGCAAAAAATAACTTGAACTGCCGGGGATATTTGTAATCCGGTGACCCAGAAGCCCTCCAGTACAGGATTCGGCAGTGGATAGTGTCTGCTTTTTTTTGAGAAGGAGTTTTCCTACGACTTCCTCCAGTTCTTCATTCTTTTCCGAAAAGATATTATTTTTTAAACGTCCCTTTAATGATTTGATCAGGGGATCGATCATACTTGCAGCCTTTTCAGAAGAAGAAAGAGAATGGCTGGTTATGTGAATTTCTATCTGCCCGGGATAAGCAAGAACAGACATTTCGATTTCAGGGGATTTCGGATATAAATCTGATACAAGGGTCTCTATGCCGGATTCTGTAATCCCTGTGATTTTTAAAATTTTACGA
Source organism: uncultured Eubacteriales bacterium (assembly GCA_964456985.1). Taxonomy (GTDB): domain Bacteria; phylum Acidobacteriota; class Aminicenantia; order Aminicenantales; family Aminicenantaceae; genus WJMT01. The sequence continues at coordinate 20,033 of CAYWDH010000003.1, read as the reverse complement.
AAATTGAACCCGTTTCTGTATTTTTCCATTCGGGGCATGACCCCAGATTCAAACATAGTTTTTAGCTCTATTGGCGGACCGGGAAGAAGAACAGCTGTGAACCCTGATTCCTCGATCCAGAGCCCCGGGGCTGTTCCAACCCTGTTTTCAATGAATTCAGATCCTTTAATAACAAAAGCCTGTTTCTCGTTGGAAGAGGTCATGCTCAAGCCTCTTTTTTTGAACCTGCTTTTTATGTAATCCAGCAGGTCACTCCTGAATTCCAGTTCTTTTCCCGATGCTTCTGCAAAAATTTCCCTGGTTATATCATCACTGGTAGGGCCCAATCCTCCGATGATAAAAACTATATCAGCTCGTTTAAAAGCCAGTTTAAAACAAGAAAGCAAAGAACCGGGATCATCTCCAACAATGGTCTTAAAAGCGACATTTAGTCCCAAGTCATTTAACTGGGATGTGATGTACAGTGAGTTCGTATCCTGATAATAAGGAGTCAGAAGCTCAGAGCCGACAGCGATTATTTCAATAATTGAATTGTTTTTTTTTCTCATATCAAAAGAATAATAATATTAAGGATAATACTTGTGTACATTCCAGCGATTATATCATCAAGCATAATTCCCCAGCCTTTGGAAAACTTTTCTGCCTTTTTGATGAATAGAGGTTTGATTATATCAAAAAAACGGAAGAGGAAAAAAGCGGATAAAACCAGAATCCAGGATGGTTTCAACAGAAAAAGAGCTATGAGCTGCCCCAGTACTTCATCTATGACTACCTCGCCGGGATCATGCTTTCCGGTCAGAGACACATACTTGGATGAAGCAGTCACTCCCAATAAATAGATAAAAACAAATAGAACTAACAGAAAAGGCCATTCCAGTTGATAAAGCACATATTTGTAAATGAGCACTGTTATCAGACTGGCTAGGGTTCCTGGTGCAACCGGAAAAAAACCGATTCCGAAAAAACTGGATATTACCTTTGAAAAAAGTTTCATGTTGTTTGTTCTCCGTATAAATCGTAATCGTCACAGCCGGTGATTTTAATTGTCTGAAGCTTTTCAACAACACCTTTTTGGTTCTTTTTAAGGTCGACATAGACCAATCCGTCCACTTCAGGGGCTTGATACTCCGTTCTTCCGACCAAGAGAGACGGATCCGCTTCCAATCGTCCTTCAACAATGACCTCCATCCGGCGGCCCAGATATTTTCTGTTTTTTTCAGATGATATGTCTGATTGGATGTCCATTATTTCGCGCATTCTGTTTATCTTGGTTTCATTATCCACCATGTCTCCGAGTCCATAGCTTTCTGTGTTCTTTTCTCTAGAATAGGCAAAGACTCCCAAATGATCAAATTGTGCCGCATGTATAAAATTTTTTAATTCCTCAAAATGCCTCTTTTCTTCCCCAGGAAAACCAACAATCACAGTGGTTCTCAAAGCAATAGCTGGAACTTGTTTCCTTATTTTTTCAATAAGACGTAATGCTTGGGCTCCATCCATACCTCTTTTCATCTGGTTTAGAATTGTACGGTTTGAGTGCTGGAAGGGACAATCCATATAGGAACAGATATTTGGCTCGTTGAACACTTCAAGCAGGGAATCATTGATTTCTTCAGGATAAGCATAAAGAACCCTGATCCATTTTATTTTTTTTATTTGGATCAGCTCTTGTAAAAGGGAAGACAGTCCGTTTTTCAAACCAAGGTCTTTGCCATAGTATGTGGAATCCTGAGATATGATATTTATTTCTTTTATTCCCTTATCAGCAAGCAGGGAAGCTTCACGAACAATGGAGGGAATGGAACGGGACCGGTAATCCCCTTTAATAAGAGGGATCGCACAGAAAGAGCATTTGTGGGAGCATCCTTCTGATATTTTAATATAAGTCCATGAGGAGGGGGTTGAAAGATATCGGGGAGCCTTATGGTCATATAAATAACACCTGTCTGATTTCGGGAAAGACCTGCCTGATATGATATCATCTATACGGTTAAAATCTTTAACCCCAGTCCAGCGGTCAACGTCAGGGAATTTGGCTTTCAGGGCATTCTGAAACCTTTCAACATAGCATCCGGCCACTATGACCATTTTTTTGCTTTTTGCTTTTTGCTTTGCCTTTACGGCTTCTCTTATTGCGGATTCTGATTCTATTCTTGCTTCTTTTATAAATCCGCACGTATTGATAATAATGATATCTGCCTGATCTAAATCAGTACTTATTATATATCCTTTTTTGTCAAGATAACCCAGCATGACTTCGCTGTCCACAAGGTTTTTAGCGCAACCAAGGTTGACCAAAGCAGTTGTTATCATGGATATATCCGACTAAATTTTCTGTCTCCGGACATTTGCAGTTGTGGTATAAGGCATAGTCAAGGATAAATACGATAAAGGAGTCTGGGAAAGGGGATGGTTTCTCGAATATGCTTGATATTACAGATCCAGGCTAAAGTGCGCTCAATACCAAGACCAAAACCCGCATGGGGAACAGAGCCGTATTTTCTTAAATCAACATACCACTCATAGTCTTTTTCAGGGAGATTGTGTTCCTTTATTCTCTCCTTAAGTAGCTTTATATCATGAATCCTTTGCCCCCCGCCTATGATTTCTCCATATCCTTCAGAAGCAAGCACATCCAAGCCCAATACAAGGTCAGGCCGTTTGTCATCAGGCTGCATATAAAAGGCTTTTATTTTTGCTGGAAAATGAGTGATACACACAGGTTGTTTGAATATCTTGGATATCAAAGTCTCTTCAGGAGCGCCGAAATCATCTCCGAAATTGAGTTTTCTGCCTTTCTCTTTCAATTTTTCAAGGACTTCCTCATAAGTGATTCTTGGGAACGGTTTTTTTACTTGCTCAAGAGGTTTTGTGTCTCTCTCAAGTATTTCAAGCTCTGTTTTTTTGTTTTCCAGTACACGTCTTATTATGTAGAGAACAAGATCTTCGCTTAATTTTTTTATATCATCCAGCTGAGCGAATGCTATCTCCGGCTCTACCATCCAAAATTCAATCAAATGTCTTCTTGTTTTGGATTTTTCTGCCCTGAAGGTAGGGCCGAAACAATAGACTTTTCCGAAGGCCATGGCTGTAGCCTCATTATATAGCTGCCCGCTCTGACTGAGATAAGCACTCTGGTCGAAATATTCTGTCTCAAAAAGAGTTGTGGTGCCTTCACAGGCACTTGGTGTGAGTATGGGAGTATCCATTAAACGGAAGCCCCTGTTATCAAAAAAATCTCTTATGGCTTTTATGAGTTCCGTTCTTATCTGTAAAACGGCATTCTGTTTACTTGACCTCAGCCATAGATGTCTGTTCTTCATAAGAAAAGAGATTCCGTGTTCTTTTGGAGTGATAGGATAGTTCTCTGCTATCTGGATGATATCAATATCGCTGACGCTGATTTCATATCCACCGGGGGCTCTCTTATCCTTTTTGACCTCACCCCTCATATAGAGAGATGATTCCTGGGTAAGCTTATCAAATTTTTCGAAAAGAGGGCTGTCTTTTTGCTCGCTGTAAATCATCCCCTGAACATACCCGGTTCCATCCCTGATGATGAGGAATCTTATCTTTCCGCTGGAGCGCTTGTTATAGACCCATCCTCTTATTTCCACATGTTGGTTCTCATGCTTTGGAAGATCTTCGATATATACCCACTTCATAATGGGAAGATTATAAAAGATATGAGCTCAAATGTCCATGCATTTAAAGCTGTGGCCACAGGATTACATGTTTAAAAATTTGAGTTGTTTGTTTGATTTAGATAAAATTCATTTAACCAGACTTATTCAGGTTAAAAGAAGATGGCAGAGATAAAATCATTTAAAAAAAGGAAATTAGTCATAGGAATCATGGCAGGGGAGCCGGAAGTATTTTCTATAACCAAAGAAGAGCTCGGGAATATTTTCGGCCCTATAGATATGGAAAGTGACTTTTTTCCGTTCACTTATACTGACTATTATTCAAAACAGATGGGTGGGGCGTCTTTGTTGAGGAAATTCATAAGCTTCGGGACTCTGATAGATCCAGAAACACTGAGTGAGATTAAAATAGCCACTAACCGTGTGGAGGAGAAAATAAGAACAAGGCTTCAAAGCCCTCACCGCATTGTGAATATCGATCCCGGGATTATCAATGATTCTTCATTAATAATGGCTACGGTCAAAGATTTCAGCCATAGAGTTCCTTTGCAACAGGGGATATATGGGCATCTTGAATTTTTATTTGGGAAAAATGAAATAAGAATCCTCGACTGGACTTATCCCGATTTTAGAGAAGAGACCTATCATTCGTTTTTTCTAGATGCAAGAAAGAAATATCTTGAACAGGTTAAATATCAATTGACCTGATCAACTCAGGTTAAACAGATCCGGCTGATATGGACCTCAAGTTTTCTATGATTTTTGGAAGTTCTTTGAGTACGGTTTTGATGTCTTCTTCGGTGTTGAATCTGCCTATGGAAAACCGGATACAGGATCGGGCCTGTTCCGGAGTGAGATGAATGGCGGTTAAAACATGAGAGACTTCATCCGAATCCTCGCTGCAGGCTGAGCCCGTTGAAACAAAGATTCCTTTGGTCGCAAGGGCCAGAAGAACAGCTTCAGCTTCCAATCTGAGAAAAGAAAAGTTAATTGTTGTTTTTATACGCTCATTCTCTGAACCGTTAAATTTAATATCAGGAATACTTGACTCAATTCCCTTTTTAAGTAGTTCTGCCAGGCTATAAAGTCTTTTCTTGTCTTTCTTTAAACGCTGGGAAGCTATCCGGGCCGCTTCTCCAAAGCCTACAATGCCGACCGTGTTTTCGGTTCCAGCTCTCAATCTTCCTTCCTGATGGCCTCCGTGAATGAAGGGATGTATTTCAACGCCTTTTTTAATATACAGAGCTCCGACTCCCTTCGGGCCATAGATTTTATGGGCGGATACAGACAACAGGTCAACACCGAGCTTATGAACATCGAATTTGATTTTTCCAAAAGTCTGGACAGCATCGGAATGAACCAAAGCATTTTTCTTTTTTGCTATATGGATAATGTCTTTTATAGGCTGCAGCGTGCCGATTTCATTGTTTGCATGCATTATGGACACAAGTGCGGTTTTTTGTGTCACTTTTTTTTCAAGCGCATACAAATCAACAGTACCGTACTCATCGACTGGAATGAAAGTGACTTTTTTCCCCAATATTCTCATGTATCGGGCGGTCTCGATCACGGCAGGATGTTCGATCGCAGAAGTAACTAACTCGTTCTTCTCAGGATGGGCTTCCATAATGCCCTTTATGGCAAAATTATCAGATTCCGTCCCAGAACCGGTAAAGATGACCTCGCTTCTTTCAGCCCCCAATACTTCGGCTATATTCTCTCTTGCTTGGTTTATCGATTCTTTAGCCTCTCTCCCGATAGGATAAAGGGTGGAAGGATTTCCATATTGCTGTTCAAGGAAAACAGACATTTTCTTAGAAACCTGGGGATCGATTTGGGTTGTCGCATTATTGTCAAGATAAATCATTGTTCTACCAGCGGCTTAAATAATCTATAAGTATCTTTCTTTGAGTATTTTTACCACCTCTAATCCCGCTCTTTTCTGCCCTTCGGCACAGGCAGCTCCTATATGAGGTGTGGCTGTGACATTCTGATGATCGATGAGTTCGAAATTGTCAGGAGGTTCCGTCTCGCATACATCAAGAGCCGCTGCCTTGACTTTGCCTTCATCAAGAGCTTTTAAAAGGGCTTTTTCATCGACTACGCCTCCACGGGCTGCGTTCACTATCACAACGCCCTGCTTCATTTTTGAGAACTCATCATTGCTTATGATATGCCTGGTGCTTTCAGTTAAAGGGAGGTGCAGGGATATGATATCCGCTTTCTCTAAAAGTTCATCAAAAGGGACCTGCTTGACGTCAAGGTGAGTTTTAATATCAACGATGTCATAAGCAATGACTTTCATACCAAAAGCGATCGCTCTTTGCGCAACAGCGAGGCCTATCCTTCCGCTTCCTATGATGCCTAATGTCTTTCCGTACAGTTCACTGCCTTTCAGAGCCTTTTTCTCCCATTTGTGTTCCTTCATGGACAGATTTCCTCTGCCGTGCCACCGTACAGCTCCTAACATCAGTCCGAAAGTGTGTTCAGCTACGGAAATAGTAGTGGCCTTTGGAGTGTTGGCCACATCAATGCCTTTTTCCTTTGCAGCCACGAGGTCAATGTTGTCCAGTCCGATACCCGCTCTGATAATAAGCTCTAAATTTGAAGCGGCATTGATAACGTTTCTTGTTATCTTGGTTGCGCTTCTCACAACAGCAGCGTTATAATCAGGAATTGTTTTTATAAGTTCTGTCTCATCCATTCCGGTTTTTACAGTCACATCAAAACCAGGGAGCGATTTAAGCTCTTCCAAAGCATCCGGGTGCAAAGCATCACAAATTAATACTTTTTTCATCATAAGTCCTCCTTTAAAATCTTTTCAGCCGCTTTAAGGGACTCTCCGAGGTTACATTCATATCCAAGTTCTAAAAGAGTCATTTCAAGCGCTGATAAAGCGGTTATTATATCAAATCGGTCTATATATCCTAAATGAGAAATCCTAAAAAATTCCCCTTTATAAGGCGCCTGGGAACCGGCTATATAGACTCCGTATTTATTGTGCATCCTATCAATGAGTTGAAATCCGTCTATCCCTTTGGGTGTTTTCACTGCAGTCAATACATTTCCCGGATTATCAGCCAGCAATTCGAGTCCCAAAGCTCTTACTCCTTCTCTGGTTGCTTCCCCGAGTATTTTATGGTGTTTTATAAGCTTATCAAGTCCCATCCCTTTTATTATTTCCAAAGCCTTTTTTTGTTGGATAATAAGAGATATGGCGGGTGAATAAGGCGATGTTTGGTTCGCCAGGCTCTTTTTGGCAGATTTGGCATCAAAGTAATATTTGGGAAGAGAGGATTTCTCCACAAAGGCCCATGCCTTGGGACTGAAAGCCATGTATGAAAGTCCTGGGGGGATCATAAAAGCCTTTTGAGAGCCAGCGATCAAAACATCTATATTCCAATCATCCATAGGGCAGGGAACAGCCCCTATGCCCGAAATCCCATCAACGACAAGCAGTCCTCCTGTGCCTTTTATGACCTCACTGTATCCCTTTATATCATATACTGCCCCTGTGGAAGTCTCTGAGAGTGTGGTAAACACTGCCTTAAAACCGGGTCTTTTTGAAAGTTCCTCTCTAAGTTTTTCCTTTGGATAGTCTTTTCCCCATTCAATCTTTATATCCCGTGTTTTCAGGCCGTATTCCCTGCAAATACAGGCCCATCTGTTTCCAAATTTCCCTCCGTTTAAAACAATCACTTCGTCTTCAGGACAGAGGATATTCACTACAGCGGCTTCCATAGCACCGGTTCCGGTTGAAGCAAGAATAAACACATCTTCCTTTGTCTGAAACATATACTGAAGCCCTTGGATGACCTCCATAAATACTCGTGAAAATTCAGGTGTTCTATGATGGATTATCGGCTTAGCAGCAGCTGCGAGGACACTTTCGGGAATCGGAGTAGGTCCTGGAGAAATCAAATACTTCTTTTTTATCATGGCTTTCTATTTATTATATTAATTTTTATTATTCAGGTAAACACCAACCTGGCTTATTCATAAAATATATGAAATTCAGATATAGTTTATGCTCGCTAAAGATTTTTAACGCCATTCTCCACACTTTGTTCTCGGCTGCTGCGCAACTCCCCGACTTGTCCATCACCTGGGTTAATATTATTTTATAGTTTATGTTTCCGAAGCACTGTGTTATTTTAAAAATAAAAGGAGAGAAAAAATGGGTAAAAGCCGCAGGCAGTTTTTTAAAGAGGTAGGATTAGGAGTAGGTTCTCTTGGGATTTTCGGACTTTTAAACAGAGATGCCCAGGCAGCGCTTAATTCAAAGATCAAGGAGGTCAGAAATATCCCTGCAGCAAGAGTGGCGAAAGATGAAGATTTCTGGTTTTATGTACAACAGGCTTTTAATATTGATAGAAGTCTTATAAACCTCAACAATGGGGGAGTCCATCCTGCGCCTAAAATTGTTATAGATGCAGTCAAAAGATACATGGATTTTTCAAATGGGGCCCCTGCTTATAATTCCTGGCGTTTCCTGCGACACAGAAAGGAACTCATACGGAAAAGGCTGGCAGATACATTCGGATGTTCTCCGGAAGAGGTCGCTTTCACGAGAAACGTGACAGAATCCCTGCAGATCGCTCTATTAGGATTGGAGCTCAAACAAGGGGATGAGGTTTTAACCACAACACATGACTACCCCTCAATGAAAAACGCTCTGTATCAGCGTCAGCTGAGAGAAGGTATCAAAGTCAATACGTTTTCATTCCCATACCCTCCAAAAAATCTGGATATTCTTACGAATCTTTTTGAAAAAAATATAACTCCGCGGACCAAACTTATCCTGTTGTGCCATATAACAAACCTAAGCGGGCAGATATTCCCTGTAAGAGACATATGCCGATTAGCTAAAAAACATGGAATAGAAGTCGTCATAGATGGAGCCCATTCATTCGGTCACTTTGTCTATAAACAAAAAGATCTTGAATGTGATATCTACGGAGCTAATCTCCATAAATGGATGATGGGACCCATTGGAACAGGATTTCTCTATGTGAAAAAAGAGAAGATAAAGAAAATATGGCCTTTGTTTCCTGCTCCGGAGCCAAAAAGCGATGATATCAGAAAATTCGAACACGTAGGCACGCAACCGGAAGCCCTCAAATTAGCCCTTGGAGATGCCCTGACCTTTCATCACGGGATCGGCGGAAAAAGAAAAGAAGAAAGATTAAGATACCTGAGAAATTATTGGGCAAAAGAAATAGAAAAGCTTCCCGGGGTTACAATTTTAACATCATACGATCCCGCACAATCCTGCGGCATAGGAGCTTTCTCCCTGGAAAAGAGAGACATAACAAAACTGCAGCAGCAGCTTCTCGATAAGCTCAAAGTCTATACAATCACTGTAGGTATCCCCTCTCCAGAAGAAGGAGAAGAAAACATAACAGGGATGAGAGTGACTCCGAGTATTTACACCACTCTTCCTGAGCTTGATATTTTCATAGCTGGTGTGAAAAATTTCGTAAAAACCGGTTCTGTATGCCTTTGAAAAAAAAGAAAAAATACTCATCGCCATTTTTTATGAATAGTTCAGGTTGATTTAAATCGAAAAAATACGTAAATTATTCTCACAGAGGAAATATGAAGAGAAAGTGTGCATGGATTGCTTTTTTTTTGATGGTGGTCATCTGTGTTCCTAACCTTAATGCCGAAATATATTATCCATGGAAAAATGTATTCATAGGGGCCCTTGATGCTGCAAATTGGGCGGGGCTTGTCTTTGTTCCGGCGAAAAAAAATGCTTTTGCATTCAAAATTCGTGTCATAAAAGGGGATAGAACCGCAGAAGGACTGGACCTTCACTATCTGATTTCAGAGGTAGGTCCTCAGGCGCCGGATGGTTCGTATGCAAGAGTAAAAATTGATCTTGGTCTTGCCTTTGGAAGAGAGGAAGAGACTCCTATTTTGAAAAAGCCTTCAAAGAAATCCGAAACACTCATCCTGGAGTGGTCCAGGAAGGATGAGAAAACGGTCATAGGAAGGATCTTTGTTCCAAAAGGCGTGGAGATACAGATCGTCCATTATTTCCCCTGGGATACGGACGGGGAATACTCTCTTTTAGAGGATGGAGAAATAAGCGGATCAAGCTCTCCTCTTAACAACTTTCATTATCTTTTCTGGCCCCATACAGAAGGAAAACAAATACCCTCACAAGAGAAAGAACTGATCTTATCTTTTCCTTCGCATAAGAGCAGAGAAATTTATTTTACTGCCGGTGTGGAAGACAATATTAAGAGTCTGAGAAGCCGTTTGCTGAGCTATAAAAATACAAAAACCATAAGCTCTACTCTGGATGAAGAGGAAAAAAGATATGAGAAAAGAAGAATCAAAATACAAGGACTTTTTGAAGGAGTGGCGAGAGCCATAACAAATAATCTTTTTTGGATGACCCTTTATCAATCGGGGAAGGATCGCTACTACATACCGGCAGGAAGAAATTGGATCTATCCAAAACCGGATGGGACACAAGACACTTGGACCCTATTTGAGTGGGATTCTTTTTTCAATGCACTTCAAACCTCAATAGAAAGTTCAAAGCATTCAAAGGATATCTTAGAGTCCGTCGTCCAAACCCAGTACCCGAACGGAAATATTCCTAACTGGAAAAGTGAAACAAACGGAACCCCTGACCGTTCACAGCCTCCGGTCGGAGCCTATGTCGTGTACAAAATATTCCAAAAATTAGGAGACATAAACCTTCTCAAATCATCTTATCCAAATTTAAAAAAGTGGCACTCTTACTGGAAAGATAAGAGCAGCACGGGTATTCCCCGGAGAGACGGAAATCAGGACGGTCTTTTAGAATGGGGTTCAGATACAGAACTGGTTTCAAAAAAACCTCCTTCATGGGAGGAAAACGTGATGGGAAGGAAACGGGCAATGTGGGAATCAGGACAGGATGATCTTCCAAACTGGGATAAGACGTCTTTCATGGAACAAACAGGGACATTGAATATGAACTGCGTTGACCTGAACTGCCTTTATACACTTGATGCTTTTTGTTTGGCCCAGATCGCGAATGTTCTTAAAATAAACCGGGAATATAAATTTTACATGAATGAATACAAAGAAATGAAAACTCTGATAAACCAGAGACTCTGGAATGAAAGCGAGGGTTTTTATTTTGACAGATACTGGAACGGGACTTTCTCTGAACAAAAAGCCGCTTCCAATTTTTATCCGCTTATAGCCGGAATCCCTGACGATGATCAGGCAAAAAAGATGATAGCTCATTTACTTGATGAGAATGAATTCTGGGGAGAACATGTTATTCCGACTGTTTCTAGGGAAAATCCGGCATTTGATGACCAGCAGTACTGGAGAGGAGCCGTCTGGGCGCCTATAAATTATTTAGTGTATCAGGGATTGAAAGCCTATGGATTTGATGCAGTCGCCGCAGAATTGGCTTGGAAAAGTTCGTCTTTATTTATGCGCACTTGGGAAAACTACCAGATTTGCCCTGAAAATTTTGACTCCAGGTCTGGAGAGCCCGGTGGAAAAAGATTTCAAAGCTGGGGGCCCTTGCTCGCGCTCATAGCCCTTGAAGAATACATAGATTTTACTCCCTGGGAAGGATTCAGGTTTGGAATGCTTAATACCGAGGTGAAAGGGGAGCTTTCCAGGATATATATTCAGGGAAGGCACTATGATTTGATTGTAGCTCCTTCAAAGCTCGTGCTTGATGAGGAAGGAGAAAAAATACTGATTTTGAGCGGACCCGCTATAATAAGGCACTTTCTGTATTCAAAGAATATCATCTCGTTTGAAATCAAATCTCTTAAAAGCAGGAAAGTCATTGTGAATTTTTTAACAAAGGGAAAATATCAATTGACTATAGACGATCAGGCTGAAGAAATTTTCAAAGGAAAGTCAGTCAAATTTAAGATACCGGAAGGAGAACACTCTGTCCTTATTATGCTGTTGAACAGCATGGATTAGTTCGTTCCCGCGGGCTCAAGAATGAGAGGATTTTTTAAATAATAAAGCAAAACCACCACTCCTATCAAGGCGATTAAAAGAAAAGGTGCATTGATCCCAAAAAGGTCGGAAACGAAACCTGATATAAGGCTTGTGACGGCACCTCCAAGCATTTGGATGTTTGCATACAAACTAAAAGCAATATCCTGGTCATGGTGCTCTGCTGAAAGCCCTGTAAATGATTGAAAAGCCGGGTAGATCAGAAACAGAAAGGAACCAGATAAAAGAAGGCTTATAAGGGCTATTTCCTGAACAGGGCTGAGCCAGAGAATAAAGAAGAAAAAAGTTGTTCCGGCAATGCAGATAAAACTAAGACGCCCGCGGCCTAATTTTCTGGATAAGAAGCCGAAAAGATACGGCATTAAAGTACCGAATGCAATCCACAGGGCCATAGATATTCCTGTTTTACCAAGGGGCACATTGAATTTATGATGAAGAAGTGAAGGGGCATAATAAACCATTGTTGCCCAGCAGCCCCCTCCGAAAAAAATACCGAAAACATACTTTTTCATCCGGGCCAAAGATTTTAACCATAAGGATAAATCGGGTTTTCTGTATGTGGCTTTGAGACCGGAGATCTTATTTACGGAAAGAAAGCTGACCGTTCCCAATAAAAGTCCTGCACCGGCCCAAATGTAAAGGGGGATTCTCCAGTTCCAAGTTTGAGCAAGATATCCAACAGATATAAAGGCTATGAATACACCAAAATTTCCAAATCCGCTTTGAATACCCATAGCTGAATCAAGAGCGCTTTCCGGATGAGCCCGAGAAATGGTCGCGACCCCAAGAGGATGATAAAAACTCAAAAAGACTCTCATGGAAACATAAAACACCAGAAGAATGAAATATGATTGAGAGAAAGTCATTAAAAACATAAAAAGGGAAATGCCGCATACGCTTATGACAAGCATTAGTTTATAGGATAAATTCTTGGAGTAATTAACGATGAGAATCTGAAAAACGAATGTAACAAAAAGACCCAGGTAGGAGATTATTCCTATTTGTGAGTAGTTTGTGATAATAAATCTTTCGCTGTAGAGAAGGGGGAATAGCATGGGAATGGTTGTGGAAGATGCGTCATTTAAGAAATGAAAAAGAGATGCAGAAAAAAGGATTTTTTTTCTCATTGTCTGAAAAAAACCTTATACTAAACTATGAATAGCCTGTCAAACCAGGATTGAAAATAAACAGCAAATAAAGTAATTTGAAAAAAGAAAGGAGATAGAGAATATGACTCACAGTATATCTCGTAGAAAATTCATAAAGGCTGGATTAGGCTTCAGTGCCGCTTCGTTCATTCCTATAACAAAAAAGATCATTCCGCAGGAAAGAAAAGAGAGCAGACCGGTTGTCATATCCAGTGCAAACGGATTAAGAGCTACTGAAAAAGCCATGAACATGATTTCCGAAGGGAACGATCCCCTGGATGCCGTGATAGCCGGTGTAAATATTATTGAAAATGATCCGGAGGATATATCAGTTGGGTACGGAGGGCTTCCTAATGAAGACGGAGTGGTTGAACTGGATTCATCGGTTATGCACGGCCCTACTCATAATGCAGGAGCTGTGGCAAGTCTGAGAGGCATAAAGAATCCTTCAAAGGTCGCCAAACTGGTTATGGAAAGGACCGCCCATGCCCTTATCGTAGGAGAAGGAGCGCTTCGATTTGCGAAAAGCCATGGCTTTAAACAGGAAAATCTTCTCACTGATAAAGCAAGAAGAATATGGTTGAGAAGGAAAGAGATGCTCTCGGATTCGGATTTCTGGTATCCGCCCGTATCCGAAAACACAGATGATGAGCTGCGTTCTGTTCTGGATTCTCATGGAACCATAAACTGCTGTGCGCTCAATGAAAAAGGAGATCTGGCCGGTGTTACAACCACCAGTGGTTTTTTCTTTAAAATACCGGGAAGAGTGGGTGACTCCCCGATCATCGGAGCCGGATTGTATGTTGATAACGACATAGGTGCTGCCGGGTCTACCGGGCTTGGGGAAGCGAACATCCTTACTTGCGGAAGCAATGCGGTTGTGGAATTCATGCGCCAGGGCCATTCTCCCGAGGAAGCATGTATAAAAGCCCTCATCAGAATATCAGAGAAGGCCAAGTTATGGCCGGAACATATCGACGAGAACGGGCGTCCGAGGTTCGGTTTGAGTTTTTATGCCGTCAATAAAAAAGGTGAGTATGCCGCTGCTTCCATGTGGAAAGGAAAGCGGTTTGCTGTTCATGATGGAAAAGAAAACAGACTCAGAGAATGCGCTTTTCTTTACGAAAAATAAAGATCTGTTTGTAAAGAAATTTATTTTAAAAACCGTTATCCTGATACTCCACAATAAACACATCAAACCTCAGCTCCTGTAACTCCTTTGCTGTCTTGAGCGCTGCGCTTCTGGAATCAAAATACAGTCTGACCCTATAATATACTTTGTTTGGTGTTTTAAATTGGGATATATGGACATTATTGTATTTTTTATCCAGAATAGACTTTAAGCTCTGTGCATTCTCTTTGACCACGAACGCTCCCACCTGGACCGCAAACATCGGCATATCAGTATCAACGGAAATATCAGAAAGAATCTCAATACGGACAGGCACCACACCCGTTCCGACCATGCCCAGAACCTTTGCTGCAGCATAGGAAAGGTCGATCACTCTTCCCCTGATAAAAGGACCCCTGTCGTTTATCCTAACTTTTACGGACCTGCCATTGTCAAGATTTGTGACCATAACATAGGTTCCAAAAGGAAGGGTCTTATGTGCGGCTGTCATATCATACATGTCAAAGATCTCATGACTGGAAGTGGGTTTTCCGTGAAACTTAGGTCCATACCAGGAAGCACGGCCCGTTATGACAGTAGGAGTGGTTCTATACTGATTCCGGCTGCAGGAAGATAAGAAAATCATCGTCCAAACCAAAAGCATAAAAACAACGGGCATCTTCCTTCTTTGGTTCATGTCTTTAATCAGTTTTTCAAAATAATGTGTGTGAATCAATCACCTTTTGAGGTGAAATTTGAAATAAACTCAGATAACCTGACTTATTCATAAGAAAATTGTGTCATCATTCAGGTTAATTATAAATGTTTGATCAGGTCCTGTTTTAGGGAGAGAAAAGCATCTTCTGGATCTGAAGAGAAATGAAACAGGTCCAGGTCCTCTCTTGATATCGTCTTGTATTTGACCAGAGCCTTAAAATCAATGATTTCTCTCCAGTACTCTTCTCCATAAAGCATTATATAAATGTCATCCTTACATACTTTCTCAGTCTGCACAAGAGTCAAAATTTCGAATATTTCATCAAGTGTTCCAAAACCACCAGGGAAAGCAACGATCGCTTTGGCCTTATAGGCAAGCCAGAACTTACGCATAAAAAAATAGTGAAATTCAAAGCCGAGTTCAGGAGAAATATAATGGTTCGGATGCTGTTCTTTAGGAAGAGATATGTTCATTCCAATCGATTTTCCGCCGGCCCTGAATGCGCCTTTGTTAGCTGCTTCCATAAACCCCCCACCGCCTCCGGTGCAGATGACAAAGTTTTTACCTTTTTTCCTTAAGTCGATGGCCCACTTGGCAAGCTTAAATGACAGTTCTTCCGCTTCCCTGTAGTAGGGAATGAGTTCGGAATCACTCTTCCCCGGACTTATCCTTGCTGAACCAAAGAAAAGGACTGTGTTGTTGATCTTGAAATCCCTGAGCCTTTTTAAAGGTTCCAGGTACTCACTTAAGATCCTTATGACTCTTGCATCATTTGAGTTCAAGAATTCCAGATTTTTGTATGCTCTTATTGGAAGTTTATATTTGTTCATTATGTTTTAATTTTACAAAAAAACCTATTATTTTTAAACCTTGATAATTCAATTGATATCTGAACGGAACTATGATATTTTTTTTACAAATGAAAATCAAAAAAAATGAATGATCACAAAAGAATGATTAAGAATATGCCGTATCCGGGGAGAATCATCATAATAGGCAAGGACGTTTCAGATAGCCATGTCATTGTTCTTTATGCTGTGACAGGACGTTCTTCATCCAGCCAGGCGAGGAAAATAGAGTATATCCATGGAAAAGCACTGGTAAGACCTACGGATGAGAGAGAGCTTCAAAAAGGGGACAGGGACCTTCTCATATATCCTGCCATCCAGATCAGTACCGGGATAGCGGTCAGCAATGGAAAACAAACCGATGACATCCATAAGAGCCTTATGACCTCACGTAATCCCATTCAGGTTCTGTCAGAATCTTTAGAATCTTGGGATTATGAGCCTGATGCCCCTAACTTTACTCCTAGAATCAGCGGGTGTGTGCACAACGGTAAAAAAGCAGCGATGTGCATTATAAAAAAGGCTGAAAACAATAGTTCAATAAAAAATTTTTTTGAGTTTCCTTTAATTCCGGGAAAGGGAAGATATATTTCAACTTATGAAGGTAAAAACACAGACCCCCTGCCTTCTTTTAAGGGAGAACCCTTGGCAATAGACCTTCCATTCAAGAATGCTGATGAAACAGCCCATTCTGTCTATCATTTCCTGAGACCGGGTCCGAATCAAGCTGACTTCAGAGTAGCCCTGGTATGTGTTTTTTCCCAGCAGTATCAATTAAAAAAAAGCCAAGTGGTTATTATAAACAGACAAGAAAGGAGTGGATAAGAGATGGAAAAATTTGATAAAAAAACAAGAGAGCAGTACAGAACACAGGTAAAGGAAGAATTTCCTGATAAAATAAATATGGGGGATACACTTTTCATAAAAAAAGAATCCATGAGGTATGGAGAAAATCCAGGATATCCGGCTGCTTTTTATCAGGAGCAAGGCGCATCAGGACCCAATATGTCCACACTTGAGGTTCTTAAAAAGGGCACAAAAGGCCTGAGTTATATCAATGTAGGTGATATGGATGTAGGCCAGCGGCTGGTCAAAAAATTATCATCCATATATAAGGACAAAAAGATATGTGCGCTCATCAAGCATGAAATGCCGAGTGGAGTAGCATTGGGAGACAACCCGGAAGAAGTGTATAAAAAAGCATGGAAATGCGACCCTTTATCCAATTTTGGAAGTGTTGATGTCTTCAATTACAAAATAACTGAAGAATTAGCTGAGATTATAATCGAAAAAGGGAGGGTCATTGAAGTTGTATACGCCCCTGATTTCACAGAAAAAGCATTGGAGGTCCTCTCAACGAGAAAACCTCTTCGGATCGTTAAAATGGGCTCCTCCATTTATGAACCCAGTATAGACAATAACACTGAATTCAAAAGAGTAGCAGGCGGCCTTCTTATTCAAAAGAGATTTGATTCAAGGATCGTATCAGGGGACAGGATGGAAGTTGTCTCTAAAAGGAAAGCAACCCCAGATGAGATAGAGGCTGCTGTTTTAAACTGGAATGTGGCCTGTTTTACACGATCAAATGCTGTTATCATCGGGAAAAAAGATAAGGTCCACGGCATCGGATCAGGACAGAGAAGCAGGATTGATGCAGCAGAAGATGCTATCAGGCTCTCAAAAAGGGGATATGGTTCGGATAAGTGTGTTCTTGCATCCGATGCGTTCATGCCTTTTTCCGATGTTGTGGAACTCGCAGCAAAAAGCGGTATAACAGCTATTGTTTTTCCCCTTGGATCCATAAACGATAAACTCGTCATTGAGAAGGCAGATGAGCTCGGTCTGTCAATGATCGCTACGAAAAGCCCTGACCAGACAGACAGCGAAAGAGGCTTTTTGCACCGATAACATCTATCCTGCTCAGAAAACTGGCTTTTTATTATAATAATCTTATAAAAATACTTGACATTAATACACTCAAATATTATATTAAACATGTAAATAGATTCATTCAATTGCATGAGCTTGGATTATTCACAAGTTTTTTTATGAATAGTTCAGGATAGAAACTTGGAGGTAATAAATGCCAAAGACAATAGGAATTGACTTAGGAACAACAAATTCTGTCGTATCTGTTATGGAAGGTGATAAGCCTGTGATCATTTCCAATGAGGAAGGAGGGAGAACCACTCCTTCTGTGATAGCCTTTAATGACAAAGGAGAAAGGCTTGTCGGACAGGTTGCAAAAAGACAGCGGGTTACAAATCCTGAAGATACCATTTATTCTGTAAAAAGATTTATGGGACGCAGGTTTCAAGAGGTATCAGCGGAAATAAAGCAGGTCCCGTTTAAAGTAACACAGGCTCAAAACGGTGATGTCAGAATAGAAGCTAAAGGAAAGAAATACGCTCCGCCGGAATTATCAGCCATGATACTGACAAAACTAAAAAAATCAGCGGAAGATTTTCTTGGTGAAAAGATAAAAAAAGCAGTTATTACAGTCCCCGCCTATTTTAATGACAGCCAGAGAAAAGCAACAAAAGATGCAGCTAAAATCGCGGGACTTGATGCACAGAGAATCATTAACGAGCCCACGGCTGCTGCATTGGCTTATGGAATGGATAAGAAAAACGACCAGACAATCGCTGTTTATGATTTTGGTGGAGGAACATTTGATATATCTATTCTAGAAGTCGGTGAAGGCATTGTAGAGGTAAAGTCAACCAATGGCGATACCCATCTCGGCGGTGATGATATAGACCAGGTAGTTCAGGATTGGCTTGTGAAGGAATTCAAGAAAGAATCAGGTATCGATCTGACCAAGGATAAAATGGCTCTTCAGAGGCTTAAAGAAGCTGCTGAAAAAGCGAAAATGGAGCTATCAAGCACTTTGGAGACAGAAGTCAATCTTCCCTTCATAACAGCTGACAGCTCAGGCCCAAAACATCTGCTTATCAAATTGACACGCTCCAAATTGGAACAGTTAATGGATTCCATAATCAATAGGACTGTCGAACCGTGTAAAATGGCATTAGATGATGCCGGAGTCAAAGCATCTGATATAAATGAAGTTATTCTGGTTGGAGGCTCAACGAGGATTCCGAAAGTCCAGGAGCTGGTTAAAGATTTGTTTGGAAAAGACCCTCACAAGGGTGTGAATCCGGATGAAGTGGTGGCAACAGGTGCAGCTATTCAGGGAGCTGTTATGTCCGGGGATGTTAAGGATGTTCTTCTCCTGGATGTCACACCACTGACACTAGGAATAGAGACGCTGGGCGGAGTTTTTACAAAGATGATTCCCAAAAACACCACCATACCCACAAAAAAAGCAGAGATATTTTCTACGGCTTCAGATAATCAACCCAGTGTTGAGGTGCATGTTCTTCAGGGTGAAAGAGAAATGGCCAATGACAATCGAAGCTTGGGAAGATTTCATCTGGATGGAATCCCTCCTGCTCCTAGAGGAGTGCCTAAGATAGAAGTGACTTTTGATATCAATGCGGATGGAATTCTTCATGTATCTGCAAAAGACAAAGGAACGGGGAAAGAACAGGCCATTACCATTACAGGACACAGCGGCCTTGATGAAAAGGAAGTCGACCGTATGGTCAAAGATGCAGAAAAACATTCTGATGAAGACAAAAAAAGAAGAGAGCTGATAGATATAAAAAATCAGGCAGACAACCTTGTATATAATCTTGAAAAAACATTAAGAGAAAACAAGGATAAGATTGATCCGAATGAAGCCTCTAAATTACAGGCTGAGATTGAAAACACCAAGTCAGCTATTGAGGGCGACAATATCGAACACATAAAGAAATCAATGGAAATACTCACTCAAGCCTCTCATAAAATCACAGAGATGATGTACCAGCAGGCCTCAGGGGGACCCCAGCAGGCGGAAGGTGCGGGGAATCAAGCAGGACAAGGCGGAGAGGCAAAGGAACAGAGATCGGAAAAATCCGAAGAGGATGAAGAGGTCATTGATGCTGAGGTTGTTGACGAAGAAGAGAAAGAGAGTAAATAAATAACAGGATGTTTTCCCAATAAACAGCTTTATGAGCTCTTTGAGGGAAATTCAAATAAATGGAATATCGGGATTGTCCTGCTCATCCATAAAAGAAAGGAAAAAGCAGGGCATTTCCGGTTCCGGATATGAAAAAGGTCTGTCATGTCCAAAGATTACTATAAGATCCTAGGTGTTGATAAGAAAGCTTCTGTAGCTGATATAAAAAAAAGTTACCGCAAATTAGCAAGAAAATACCATCCTGACCTGAATCCAGGAGACAAATCAGCAGAAAATAAATTCAAAGAAATACAGGAAGCCTACTCAGTACTAAAGGACCCCAAAAAAAGAAAACAGTACGACCAATTCGGGGTGGTTGGTGATAGAGCGGCAGGAGGAGAAGCCTATCAGCAGGGCTTTTCCGGATTTCAGGGATTTGATTTTTCAGGATATAATTCATCATTCGGTTCGTCTTCATTCCATGACTTTTTTGAAAATATTTTTACTTCTTCTCAAAAGCAAACTAGTTTGACTCCGCAAAGGGGTGAGGACCTTCTTTATTC
>CAYWDH010000002.1:0-142484 GCA_964456985.1 uncultured Eubacteriales bacterium | reverse complement strand
GACATCGCCCATGATGTCTTTCAATACCTGTCCTTTAGTATCATACTTGATGAGACGATACGGATAAGGCTGCGAATATATTATTTCCCTCTTGTTTGTTGTAACTAATTTATTACCATTCAAGATATACCATATACGCCACCAGTCAGGATGAGGAAGCTTATTAATTCGTTTTAATTGATTGACTGCCGGCTCAACAAAGATACCGAAAGAGCTGTCGACTTTTCCCAATGTACGGGAAATATGAATGGGCTTGTGGTTTTCTTCAAGATAAAGGCTCGAAAGATAATAGACGTTATTGAGTAAAACAATGTCACTAAAATAACCAGACGACTTTCCTAAAAATAAAAATTTTATTTTTCCTGCAAATAAAAATTCCCCCTCAAGGTTATAGACATTGATCCTCCGTGGTCTGTTATCGATTACATAAATATTTCCATCAGAAAGGATTTTAATTTTTGAGGCATCATTAGAAAGTTCGCCCGGGCCCTGTCCTTGCCTTCCGAAGCTAAAGAGAAATTTTCCTTTCTTGGAAAAGCACTGAATCCTGCTGTTCCCAGCATCCAAAATGTAAATTCGGCCATTTTTATCTACTGTAAATGAGCTAGGCCTATAAAAATCTTCATTCGGCTTATCTGAGCCGATTTTGAATATAAGTTCAGCTCTTATGGGCTTTTCTAAAATTTTAGTATCAGGTGATGACGGAATAAGCGGCCCTTCAGCAAGGGCATATCCGTAAAATATCACCAAAATAATAAAAAATAAGCATTGAATTTTTTTCGTTTTCATAATTATTCCCCCCAGTATTATCATGATCCAAAAAATCAAAATATAGAAATCTCTTTCTTTTGTTCAATTCTATACTTTTTAATGGAAAAAGTTTCGTCTCTATTCTTTTCAAGTATGTAAATATAATCTCCAAAAACTGCCATGGATGTATCACCGTGGTATCTCTTTACCAATCCTTCAGGGAGTTTGATGTAAAAATTGTCAATATACTTTCCCTCAATATCATAGACATCGACAAGAGTCTTCCCTTCTTTGTCTTTTGTTGAGGTCACCACCCATAAGTTGTCTTTATAAACAAGAAGGTTCTGGATATCGCTTTTGTATTTCTGACGAGGCGCATAGACTGGTTTCCCTCCCATACTTGCTCCCCCTCTTCTCTTCTCATCTGGAAGTGTTTTTATCCTTTTATATTTTCTGTTAAAACTTCGGATGACCTTGTCGTTTTCAACATCATAAAGCTTAACTAAGTACTCTCGAGTATGAGAGACAAACAAATATTTATCTCTAAAAGGAACCGTTATTACAGAACTGATATCATAAAAGATTCGCGATCCTTGCTTTCCCACCACAATATAGCCTTTAGTGGGAAATTGTGTTAATTCCTCAACCTCATCTCCTTTTTCAGATACCCGAATTATTTTTTGAAACAAATCAACTATAGATGTTTTCTCTGCCATGGGTCTCTCAGAGCTCAAAAAATAGTATTTATCATCCCTGGATAGGAGGAATCGAGACAAATTTGTGTTTTCCCGAATCCTGAACTCGTCGACTCGCTCTCCGTTAAAATAAAACAACATGATTTTATTACTCCATGAGTCGTGGACGATCAAATGATCTCCATGGAATACCACATTACCAATAGAGAGCATCTCCCCTGGACCCTGTCCCTTTTTATAAAAGTTCCGGATAAACTTCCCCTCAGAATCAAACTGAAGCAGTTGATTCATATCCTCGATGAAGATGAATCCATTTGCAGAGACTTTCAGATTCGTGGGATACTTGAAAAAAAATTCACCGCCCACGTCATTGATCTGCATTATCTCCTCTAGGGACATTTCACGGCCTGCGTGACTGTTTAAAGGTTTTTTTGGGTTTTCAATCTTTGTCTGAGCAGGTGTTATGGAGTTAAGAGCCAAAAAAAGTAAAAACAAAATCACAGACTTTTTCATCAAATATTCCCTCCCTTAATAAATATTACATTATGTGTTCAAAAAAACCAAGCCCTCCAAACAGGTATGACATCACTGTTTTTTGCATAAATAGAATATGATTTTTTAAAGGCAAATGAATTAATTAGCGGAATATATTCACTTGAGAATTTTCGAGGTCTAGAAAAAAGTAGCTATCCTTAATCTTTTCAATAAATTTTTGCCTCTTCAAATTATGCAATTTTTGCCATTACTGATACCGCGCTACAATTAATACCAATGACATCATTATTTTTTTTATATTGGATTTATTACTTCCAAGTAACTTTGTAGGCAGTGAACTCTTTATAGCCGCTCTCTTTCTCATAAATGCAGTAGAGGCGGTTGTTTTTCATTTGGGCAAACAGACTGTCACTGTTGTGATGGATTCTTAGGCTCTTTCTCCCTGTAAACAGGCCATCCTCATTGAAGATGTCATATATATACTCACCTGGGTTCTCTCCTTCCTCATAAGTCATGACAAAAAGCCTTGCCTTCTGGTCAGTGAAAAAGGAATGAAAGGGAGGGAAATATTTGGGAAAATAAATTTTATCTCTATATCCCTCCATGTCTTTGTAAATCTCCAAATATTTTTCTTTATATTCATTGGTGAGAGGGACAGGCTTGTACTCCTTTTTAATCTTTCTTATTAATTGGCCTTCGAGGTCATAGACATTGATGACATAACCTAATTCTTGTTTACCTGTGAAAATTTTATCTCCAGAACGGGCCCAGGAAAACATGTAATAAATTCCTTTTATCTTCTCCTCCCATACACTCGGTAATTTCCTGAAACCCAGTTCTTTTATCTTTTTGAAATCATGGCTGAATAGGCTGAGAGGCATTCCATAGGAGGGCCCACCGCGGTTTTCATAGGCAAGATAATTCCCGTTGGGAAGAGGAATCACAGCAAACAGCGTGAGATTTGAATCCAGCTTTTCCTCTCTAATAAAATCACCTTCCAGATTGAAGTAGACAAGTCTACGCCTGTAATAATTTGTTACTACGATCTGGTCCTCCTTATAGATAGTGAGAAATAAGGGAGGAAAGCGACGAGAGACCAGTTCTCCAGGGCCCTGCCCTCTATGTCCGAAAGAGGTAATGAAATTTCCTTGCTTATCAAATTTGAATATAGTGTTTCCTTTGCCCATAGGACTCACCAGATAGACATGTCCTTGTGGATCAACATCAAAGTAATTTCCAATATCCACCAGTCTTAACTCAATTGTGGAGTCTTTTTCAGTATCGATTGAAAATTCTTTTCTGAGTTCGATGGTTGTTGGTTGTCCTTTAATTTTGTAAGGCTCTGTATGATTAACAACCACATCCACTCCATCTTCTGTAATTCTTTTTGCTTTCTCCTGTTTTTGGCTGCAGCTCAAACACAGAAAAAGAATCAAAAGATAACTCATAAATATTTTCATTCCTGAAATATAAAGGCTCCTTGATCTCATCATCTATCCCCTATATGTGCGACTTCATCACTATCATATATATATAAAATTTTGGTCAAGTCAACAAGGACAAGGAACTAATTTCTTTCTATTATGATATGATGCAAGTATATATAGGGGGACGCTCCATAAGGTAACACCCTATATCACTCAACCCGTTGGTTATTAAAAAATATTCCAGATTATCTCCCTTTGGAATACTTCCATTTAATACACTAACGCAATTCTGCGGCCTAAGTCCATAGAAGAGGGGATTCCGACAAAGTCGGACAAGGTATAATCTTGCATTATGTATTAAATCTCGTACGTAAGGACTGGGTTCTAGGCTAGGGTGGCCCCTGATGGGACGTCCCCGTAATACTTGTTGACTTGTGCTTTCTTTTATATGTACGATGGTCGATGAAGTCGCTTAGAGGGTAGATATTTGATGAAATCAGTCGAAAATCAACAGCAACAAAAAAACCAAATTCCTATCCTTAAACAAGGAAGCTCCGGGGCTCGGGATACCCCATCGTCCTTGCCGAAGGGGTACGAATTATGAAGGTCAAACACACGATGCTCCTGGCGCTCGGCCTGGCAGCCGTCCTGGCCGTTCCCGTCTGTGCTGCCGAGAACATCCCTAACAAGGCCGCCTTCATCGTCGCCCGCCGCCTCCTCGAAGCTAAGAGCGTCGACTTGGCGAGCCACAGCCTCACCCGGGACAATCTCGCTTACGCCCTCATCCAGGGAGCAAAGCTCAAAAGAATCCAGACCCTGCTGGACGAGAATCCGACCCCGTCGGATGAGGCTGTCCTCGAGTATGTCCGCACGGAGCGGTGGAAGACCAAGGTCGCTCGTGAACTGAAGTGGCACTCTTCCAACGCCGATATCGCCGCACAGCTCCGGATCATCGACGCGGCCTTCTCCCGATTCACGTCCGAGATCGATGCCAGGGCTGCAGGGGCCGCGTACTCCTTCATTCTCACAGGCAGCATGATCAAAGGACACTTCTCAGTCCACTCGGACATCGACCTGATCATTGACACCAAGAACGACGCTCTGGCCACCTGGGCGATGAAGAGCGTGTACTCGACCAACACGGAGCATCCCGACGGCTACGACGAGCAGATCGCCATCGCCGATGCGGGCAACTACAAGACGATGACGAGCAAGTTCAAGCTCATGCTCCTGGGGCAGACGGTCCGTATCGACGGCAAGTGCTATGAACCCGGATTCCTCGTCGGAATGTACAAGCAGTTGATGAAGTTCCGGGGCGTCTTCCTCACAGGGGAGGACTTTCAGGCCACCTACGAAGCGAAAAACTACCTCTACTGGATGGAGCGGGAAATGGCCATCTGGATTGTGAAAGCCATTGACCAGACGAAAAACGCCCGCAAGAGGCGAGCAAACCTCTCCAAGAAGAAGGAGGAGGATGGCGCCGGGAGCTGTACAAGTGCGAGTGACCTTCTGACAGACGCTTCAGGCCCAGGTTGCAGAAGGTTATCCTGGAATCAGACCATAGCAACTTACTGATAAGATATAAGTCAGCATGAAACTGATGGCTTTATTGTCTCTTTTATTTCTAAATTTTATCCCAAATTAAAAGAACCGTTAAAGTGAATCCGATTAGGATCATAACTAGACCTGTTGCAACCTGAAATTTGGAAAGATTTTTGCCTCTCCACTTTTCCACTCTTGCCGTAGTGGTCAAACCCAAACCAACAGCTAAAATAATAATGATAAAAGGAATAATAAAAATGAAATTATAGATGAGGAGATAGATCAGAGCCTGGAATCGGGTGGATGTCCTGCTGAGCATTCCGATGATGACCACATAAGGTCCTGATGTGCAGGGCAGCAAAAAAATGCTGACCAGGAATCCTATGATAAATGATCCGCTCACTGATGTGATCCCTGAGACTGATTTTTTAACTTGATTCTGTAAAAAAGAAGGAAGCCCTGTATGGATTTTTTTGATCCGGCCTATTCCCTCTCTTATGTTCCATATTCCCAGTAAGAACGCCAGTGCAGCTACAAAAATATAGAGATAATGCTGAATGCCGATCAGTCTGACGGCAGTAAACAATCCCAAGCCCATAAGAAAATAAGAGATAAAGCATGCTGTTGTAAAGGCAAAACCCGAAATTATCACCCTCCGCATGTCTCTTTTTGTTGCCAATAATATGGTTCCGAGAAGAAGGACCAGAACCGCACAGGCGCATGGATTTATTGAATCAACAGCCGCAGAGCCAATCACCACAGGCAAGGTGACCCTCTTTGATAATTTAAGCGACGGATCACTTTGCCCTAAACGTGATAGGGGAGAACCCTTATTTTCTCTCACTGCTTTGCGCACAGCCTGTTCTATTTTTCGCATAGCCGATCTATTGGCTCCATGAACAGCCAGATCATTGACAAAAACAGCAGGAGTCCCCCCTTTGAGTATATCTTCAGCCTGATAAACTTCAGCCAACTCGATCATTAATTCAGCATTGGATGACTGGTGTATATCCAATTTTTTTATCTTGATGGGATAATTTATCCGGATTCTTTTCTCTAAAAAATCATTGATAGAAGCGCATTTAGGACAGGTTGGTTCATAAAAGAAAATAAGCTCTTGTGAATACAGACAAGGGATCGATATCAAAATGAAAGCAAACAGCAAACAACCGACTTTGAGGATATTCTTTGTCCACATTCTTGATGAGACTAAATCTTTCCTGATACAATCCACTGACCTTTATACCTTCGTTTCCACTCTTGGATCCCACCCACAACACTTACATACTGTTTGTGCCCTGTTTTCCTCAGTTCTTTGACGGCTTCATCACTTTGAACTCCCTCTTCAGAGTAGACATATATCAGTACCTGTTCAGGTAAATTTTTTTTTATTTTCTCTGCCCAGGAATTCAGTTTTGTTTGAGGCACATTGATAGAGCCTAGAATGTGTTCTTTTTCATAGGCTTCAGGAGAACGAATATCCAAGAGAACCAGATAATTGTAAGTCACTTCTCCGATGGGAGCCTGGAATTCTTCCAAAGGAGTCACTTTTCCTTTGACATATAATTTTAAAGGTTTTTTCCGGGAATCGTTATGATAGATCTCAATGGGCTTGTTAATAGAGATCCCTCCATAACCCAAACTTTCAAAAACAAAATCCAATTTCAGGCTTTCGCCGGGTTCTAAAACCACATCATTGAGGGACCTGGATTGGACGCAGGCAGCAAAGGTCCTGATTTCTGTAATCCTCACTTGATTGGGTCCGGAATTGGTTAAAGTGAAACAAACCGGAACGTTCACTCCTTCTTTGATGGTCTGAAAATCATAAATTGATTTGTCTGTTTTTAGTTCAGAATAGAGCAAGGGGGACAGCAGTAAAAATACAAGGACAGCGAAAAAAATATTCTTATCTAAAAGGGAAGCCTTTTCATTCAAATTTGATAGTCCATTCCAAATTGTTTTCCTGTTCATCATCAAATTCTCCCGAAAATCTGATTTCAAGAACAGAATCCATTCTTTTTTCAAACATCACTTCAGAATTGGAATTGACCTCGGAAACAGACATTCCCTGAGGTACATGTACAAAGACAGAATAGGGAGACCCTGCTATTATTTCTGAAAGACCGCTCAATGTCTTGCTGTCAGAATCCCAATTCATTTCTTTGACACTCACCGCACAGGTGATATGTCTGGTAGTGGCCACTAACTGAGGTCTATCCAAAATCTCTTTAAGAATAAACACCCGGGTTCCATGAGCCGGGATATCGCACGATATCAAAGGATCCGTTATCATGACAGGCATTTGATTCCAAAAATCAAAAGCCATGTATCTTTTTTCTGGATTTAAACCAAGGTCTTTATCAAGCTCGACTGTCTTTTTATCCTGTTCATCATTCCAGTTAAACAGAGCCACAACATCATAAAGACCTACAGCCCCATTCACTTTAAGGTCGATAGCCTTTGGGAATTCTTTAACTCTAGGGCAGCACCAAACAACGCCCTCTCTTTTATTGGATAGGATTTTGTAAGGATAAAGGTCGATAGGCACAATTGGTGTGGTGGGCATTGTTTTTCTGTATAACTCTACTTTATTTATGGGAAGTTTAGCCATAAAGTCACTCGCCATATAAAGCTGGCCGGTAAGAGCAATGGCTGTCACAATAGTTCTCCCTTCCTCAAGGGTTAAAGGACTTCGAACCATAGCCGCATCCGGATCACAGTGCCAAACGATGTTGTTCAAATAATTCCCCCCAAAAAGAGAATGAAAATAGGTCTGCATGGACATACCCCGTTCTTTCTCGGAATACCACACCGCTCTGTCATCTCCGCCGATACGGGATCCATCAAATATGCCAAAACCGAGGCCCACTTCATGCATAGCACACCCGCCGATATAAACATCCGGACCCAAAGTCTCTCTCAATGCTTTTTGTACCTCCACATAAACATCTCGGCTGTCACGTGAAGAATCGAAAGCCTGCTCTTTATTTTTTTCATAATAATCCATCCAAGTTCCCCATCCCGCATCTTTAATATATTTAAGACCCCACTGATTTTTAAGGATATCAAACATAGGCTTTAAATGTTTCTCAATGACATCAGGATTTGTATAATCCAATCTCACCACTGTCTTATCTGCGGTGCAGCAGGCACTTGAGAGTTCTCCCTTGTCGTCCCTTAGATAGAAATTTTCAGGATATTTCTCTTCACATTCAGCTTTTTCATAGTTGGAACCATATACATTAACCCAGAGCGCGGGTTTAAGCCCTTTGCTTTTGATGTAATCAAATATCCACTTCCCTCCTTTAGGGAAAGCCTGTTTATTCCATTCAAGATAATTGGCCTCATTCCCTCTGGTGTAGCAAGCATCCAGTTGGACATATTCAAGTCCGTAGGGCTTTAAATATTGGGCAAGAGTGTCCGTTTCTCTGACCAGGTCTTCTTCAGTTGTTCCCATATAATAACAATACCAGCTGCTCCAGGCAATGGGCGCTGTTTCAAATCGATCAGGTTTGGGCTGGTAATATTTTAAACCAAGGACATTTATATAATAGTCCTTGATCAATTGGATAGAGATAGGTTCATCGACATTGATATCCACATCCATGAGGCTATGATCTTGGTCATTTCTTCTGAGTAAGCTTTCGTCAGAAAAATCAATCATTGTGTCTGTAGACCTATCAAAAAGACAGTGAATGTTTTCAGCGGAAACCAATCCCAAAGAAGTGTACAGGATGTCATTATCCTGATTTTCGAGTCTTGCAGGAATTCTTTCCGTAGAGGCAGGCGCTATTCCTTTGACAACTGCACTATCTGATGAACAGGATAAATTTATGGAGTCCTGTTCAACTTTTATCTCCCAGGTGGTCTGTTTTGATTTGTCTGTTATTATTGTTAGCTGATCTTCCTCAACTTTCACTTTCCAATCAGATGGAGATATTTTTTTACTGTTTTTTCCAACCTGGGGCATTATGTCTTTCAGCACAGGACCCAGTTCACTGTGCTCAATAGAAAACGTCTTGGTTTGCTTATTTGTCGTGACAGTCCAATCATTTGACTCAAGACTTGCATTGGAACAGCTTGCTCCTATTATAATCAGAACAAGACTTAAACTAAAAAACAATACTTTCAATGACTTTTCATTTACCATCATAAATCGTCTCCTTTGCTTCGCTTTTATCACAGAGGAGTTGATATGTCAATTTATGGGGGGCGCTCCCTAAGGTACCACCCTATATTACTAAACCCGTTAGTTATAAAAAAAATGTTCTGGATTGTCTACCTTTGAAATATTTCCATTTTATACAATACCGCAATTCTGCTGACGCAATCCCCTAGCTGGAGTGCGTTCTGACGAAGCCGGACAAGGGAAGCCTGTATTCTGGTTGTAAGCCCTGTACGTAAATGTGTGGTTCCAAACTAGGGTAGCTCTTAATGGGACGTCCCCATATCTCATACGTTTAAAGCTCTTTATAAGGGGTGTATGTTTTCTTGAGCGGGTCAATCAAGGAGTTCTATTTTGTTGACATTATATAAGAGAAATAATATATTTCAGACACCATACATCGGTGAGGTTTGGGAAGATTTCTATGTCTTCATCCAAAAAAGAAGAAAATCCCACGGAAAAAAGAAAAGTCCAAAAAGATAAGAAAAGGTCCTCTTCAAAAAAAACCAAATCCACCCAGAACCCTAAGAAAAAGGAAATACCTTCCCGTAAAGACTCGGATCTAGAAGATATTATCCATGAACTCCAGGTATACCAGTTGGAGCTGGAAGCCCAGAATCAGGAGCTCCGACAGGCGCGGTTGAGACAGGAAGTTCTGGCCAAGCAATTTTCAGACCTGTATGACTTTGCTCCTATTGGATACCTAACCCTGGATAAGGAAGGGATCATTCACAGGACTAACCTGGCTTTTTCTTCCATGATGGGGACACCTAGAAAATTTCTATATGGGAAAAATCTTTTTTCCCGGGTGATTTATGAAGACCGGGATATTTTATTTCTTCACCTCCGGAGGTTGTTTAAAACCCAAAACAAACAAAATTGCCGGCTGAGGCTTAAAAATAAAAAAGGAAGCGTATTCCATGCCCAGATAGCAAGCTCGCTCAGTCAAGACGAACGGGACCGCTTGACCACCATGACATCTGTGGCTGATGTCACGGACCAAGTGCTGGCCCAGGAAGCGGTGAAGGAAAGTGAGGAAAAATTCCGAACCCTTGCTGAAAACGCTCCGGATATCATTGCCCGTTTTGACAATAAACTCCGACATATCTATGTCAATAACAAGACAGCCGAAGTATTAGGGATCCCCAAAAAAGAAATCATTGGAAAAACTAACCGAGATTTGGGATATTCTGAAGAACTGCTTGGTTTTTGGAAGGAAAAAATCAGTGAGGTTTTTTCCAAAAAAAAGAAGGTCATTATAGAATACTTGATGGAAGTGGCGGAAGGAAAAAGAAATTTTGAGTCCTCTCTGGTTCCTGAATTCGATGAAAAAGGGGATGTAGTCTCTGTTTTAGGGATCACCAGGGATGTGACTCATTTTAAAAAGAACGAACAAAAAATTAGAGAACTCAACAAACGATTGAAGCAGAAAGCTTTGGACCTGAAATTACTAAATAAGGAACTAGAATCTTTTACTTATTCAGTGTCCCATGACTTAAGGGCTCCGCTTCGGAGCATCAAAGGATTCACTGAAGCGCTTAAAGAGGATTATTCAGAGCACTGGCCGGATGAAGAAAAAGATTATCTTCGAAGGATCATCCGAGCTTCTGACCGTATGACCCATCTCATTGATTCTTTGCTAGAGCTTTCCCGTTTGAGCCAGAAAGAGCTGGAGGTTGAAAAAGTAGACCTGAGCCAAATGGTCCGAAATTTTTCATCCGGGCTTCAGGATTCCCATCCGGAAAGAAAAGTGAAGTTTGTGATCAAGGAGGGTCTTGAAGTTTGGGGAGATTCTCAGCTTATGAACGCGGCCCTCCAGAATCTTATCCGGAATGCCTGGAAGTTCACCAAACACTGCCCCAAAGCCAGGATTGAATTCGGAGTATCAAACCAAAAAAAGGAAAAGACTTTTTTTGTGAGAGATAATGGAGTAGGTTTTGATATGTTTTACAGTCATAAACTTTTCACTCCTTTCCAGAGGCTTCACAGTTCCAGTGATTTTCCCGGAGCAGGAGTGGGATTGAGCACGGTCCAGCGGATCATCCTCCGGCACAACGGACGGATCTGGGCTGAAGCTGAGGAAGGCAAGGGAGCCACTTTTTATTTCACCCTGAAGCAAAAAGGAGAATAAAAATGAATTCGGAAAATGTCATTCTTCTGGCTGAAGATAATTCGGATGAGATCGAGTTGATCAACCATATGTTTGAAAAGAACCATATACAAAACCAACTGATAGTGATCCAGGAAGGGGACGAGGTGCTGGATTATTTATTCCGACAGAGTAATTATGCCCATGAAGAATATCCCTTGCCTTCGCTTGTGCTGCTGGGCCTTCAAATGCCTAAAGTAGATGGGCTGGAGATTCTCCAAAAAATAAGAGATAACAAAAGAACATCCTCTTTTCCTGTTTTAATCCTTATCTCCCATAAAAGTGAAAAAGAGCTGGTCAGAGAATCCCATCTGAGAGCGGAGGGATTCATCCAAAAACCACTCACTCTGAATAAATTAAAAAAAGCCATAAATAAGATTGATTTCTCTCTGGATTGTGGCCCTAAGGAAAAAGGAGTTCTTTGATTATGCCAAATAAAAATTTAAACATACTGATGGTGGAAGACTCAGAAGACGACGCAACATTGATAGAGAGAAAGCTGCGTAAAAACGGCTACAACTTGAATTTGAAAAGAGCCGAAGACAGAAAGCAGATGGAAAGGGCGATCAAAGAAAATAAGTGGGATCTAATCATATCCGACTATATCCTGCCCCGATTTTCAGGCAGAGAAGCCTTGAAACTGGCTCAAGAAAAATTGGATGGAGTTCCTTTGATCCTAGTGTCTGGAAAGATAGGTGAAACTGTGGCTGTGGAAATGCTCAAGCAGGGAGCCAGCGATTTCGTGATGAAAGACAACTTGACCAGACTTCCCAATGCAGTGAAACATGCGCTCAAAGATGCTCAAATGGTGAAGGAAAAAAGAAAAACAGATGAAGAGCTCAAAAAAATGGTCTTCAGGTATAAACTGTTGTCAAAAAACATTTCAGATATCATCTGGACCATAGATAAGGACAAAAAGTTCACTTATGTGAGTCCTTCTATCTTAAAGATCACCGGCTACAAAACCCATGAGTTGTTAAACAAACAACCGGAAGAAGTCTTGGTTCCGGAGCACCGGCAGATCGTTCTGGACGCCTTTGACCAGGTCAAAGAGATCATAAAAAACAGAAAATTCAGTGAGCTCCCAAAAAATGAACTCGAAGTCAAGCTGATCTGCAAAAACGGCTCTGTTATCTGGACAGGAACCAAAGTATCTGTTTTGCTGGATCAGGAGAAAAAATTATTGGGATTTCTGGGTGTGACCCGCGACATTACTGGAAGAAAAAAAATAGAAGTTCAGTCTCTGGAGATGCAAAAAATGGAGGCCCTGGGGACTCTGGCCGGAGGAATTGCTCATGACTTTAACAACATCCTGATGCCTGTTATCATCAATTCAGAGCTTCTCCTCTCAGAGGCATCACAAAACACCACCCAGCACCTCTATCTCGAGCAGATCCTTGAGGCAGGCAAAAGGGGGAAGGCCCTGATCAAGCAAATTCTGACCTACAGCCGCCACTCTGATTTGGAAAAAAAAACCATGGATGTGGTTCTCTTGGCCAAAGACTTCATCCCGTTTCTAAAGCCTTCACTCCCTTCTAACATCCGAGTCGAACAAGCCTTTGCATCTTCTCACTACATCGTTAATGCAGACCAGGTCCAGATCCAGCAGGTCTTGATGAACCTTTTTCAGAACGCGAGGGATGCCATCGGTAATGAAGACGGCACCATCCACCTTCAAGTAAGCGAGATCCGAATCAACCCTGAAAATCAAGCTCTCTATCCGGGTTTGGAGCCGGGTCCTTATGTAGACATATCGGTCAAAGACACAGGATGCGGGATAGACAGGGAGAATGTGAAGCGGGTTTTCGATCCTTTTTTCACCACTAAAAGACCAGAAAAAGGATCTGGAATGGGCCTTCCTGTATCCATGAGAATCATCAAAAACCATCAAGGTCACATCACCTTCTCCAGTGAAATTGATAAAGGATCTTCAGTACATGTCTATCTGCCTCTCTCAGAGAACCCTCCCATGATACAGGAATGTGAAGATGAATCCATCCCGGGTGGAACAGAAAAACTAATGCTGGTCGAGGATGAAAAAGAGGTGGCTTTAAACCTGAAGAATATGCTGGGAAAACTGGGCTACAAAGTCACTGCTGCCCACCAGCCTCAAAAAGCTCTAAGGATGCTTCGGGAGGAGAAAAAAGCGTTTGATTTGATGATCGTTGATCAGGTCATGTCTGGGATGACCGGAATCCAACTGGTTCACGAGCTTAGGCAATTAGAGATACACATCCCGGTCATCCTTATTTCCGGGTATCTAGAGCCTGGCCATACCCAAAAAGCCAAAGCAGCAGGAATTGAAAAACTGATGGTCAAACCTATTCACACCAGGGACATGGCTCAGGCCATTCGGAACATACTGGACAGCTTATTTGATTTTTGAAAGGAAAAAGATCCATGCCAGCACATATTTTGGTCATTGATGACGACAAACAGGTATGCGATTCCATATCCCATGTTGTGACACGGATGGGGCATTACCTGGATTATGCTCACGACCTCAAACAGGGGATGAATCAGATCAGGTCTCAACGCTATGACTTGGTGTTTCTGGATGTCCGGCTTCCGGATGGCTCCGGCCTCGATATTCTGCCCTCCATCGTGGAAAGGTCTTCCTCTCCTGAAGTTATCATCATCACTGGTTACGGAGATCCGGATGGTGCTGAACTGGCCATCTCCAACGGAGCATGGAGCTATCTGGAAAAGCCCATTTCAGTTCAAGCAGTCAAGCTTCCTTTGACCCGGGCTCTCCAGTACAGGGAAGAAAAAAAATCCAGAAAACCCACAGCCCTGAAGCTGGAAGGCATAATAGGGAAAAGTCCCAAACTAAGAAAATGCCTGGACTGGCTCGCTCAAGCCGCAGACAGCCGGGCCAATGTGCTTCTGACCGGTGAGACCGGCACGGGAAAGGAACTTTTTGCCAAGGCTATCCACTACAACAGTGAAAGAAGCCAGCGGAGCTTTGTGGTGGTGGACTGCGCTGCGCTTCCGGAGACTCTGGTGGAAAGTGTTTTGTTCGGCCACAGGAAGGGAGCTTTTACCGGAGCAGACAGAGCTCAAGATGGATTAATCAAGCAGGCAGATGGAGGCACTCTTTTTCTGGATGAAGTGTGTGAGCTGCCCTTTGCCATCCAGAAATCCTTTCTTCGGGTTCTTCAGGAACGGAAGTTTCGTCCTATAGGAGCCAACAAAGAGGTGGCCAGTGATTTCAGGCTTCTGGCTGCTACCAACAGGGATGTGGACCAGATGACCCAAAAGGGAAAATTCCGGGAGGACCTTCTTTTCCGTCTCAGAGGAATGACCCTGGAGCTTCCTCCTTTAAGGGAGATCAAAGGTGACATCAAGGAGCTGGTTTATCATTACATAAACAAAATGAGCGAGCAGTATGGGACAGAATCAAAAGGATTTTCTCTGGATTTCTGGGATACTTTGCATCAATACAACTGGCCGGGTAATGTCCGGGAGCTGATTCAAGCCATTGAGCATGCGGTCATCACTGCAAAACAGGAACCCACCCTGTTTCCCAAACATCTTCCCAAGCACATCCGGATCCAGGTAGCGCGGAAAGAAATAGAGGGGAATATTACTTCTTTTGATTGCCTAAACATTAGAAAAAAAGACCAGACTGAGATTGAATCCCTGCAGCAAGTCAGAGAATCAGCTCTGGCTAAGATTGAAAAGAAATACCTCAAGGAATTGATACAGGCAACAAACGGCAACATCCGAAAGGCTACTAAAATTTCAGGGCTTTCCCGTTCCCGTTTGTACACTCTTTTAAAAAAGCACAACATTTCCACCAAAGTCTGATCTCTTTCCTTCTTTCAATTGTCTTATTCAGCAGGACAAAATTCCAGCCGACAGAACTTATCGCTCATAAATAAAATTTAAATTTTCTTTTTTTCCCTGTTCATGTTAAAAACTCGACTCTAAATGATTTGGCATGTTTCTTGTAGGTATAAAACCAGATGAGACATTGAAAAGAAAAACCAGATGAGATTTTTATTCTATGCTCCAGAAAATGATGGTGATGGGAAACGCCTTCAGTCTGTGGTTGAAAATCTGTTCTCTACGATGAATTTGGAAATCTTACACTCCATTGAGGATCTGCAATCAAGTCTCCGTGTTCCTTTAGGAAAGAACTCGGTGGCTGTTCTGATGGCTTCAAGTGTAGAGGAGCTCAAAGAATTCATTACTCTTAAAGATTTAATGGAAAATATTTCTCTTGTCCTTGTTGTTCCTGATAACGAGCTAAAGACTTTGGAACTGGCCCATCTCCTTTTTCCCAGGTACATGGAGTATAAAGGGAATGAATTTCACTTCCTGTCCCAAGTGCTGACTTACTTAGCAGGTTGACCTCAAGCCGCTCGAAGAAGAAACTTGATGGCAGCCTTGAATGATATACTGGGAAGGACTGAATCCTATCAATTCCTTATGATTGGTTCTCTTCGTCAATTGTTGGATTTGGCAATTCCAATCACACCGCAGGCGACCCGGGAGCCGGCATTGCCCGTGGGTTGAGAAGTGAAGTCATCTTCACCCTGGTGTATAATCACTGCCAGGCCGATGATGGAATGAGGTCCGGAAAAAGAAATCAGCGAATCCATGCGCTGGTAATGGGCCATTCCTTCGGGATCAGCTATGAGGTTTCCCAAATCCCCCACATGCCGCTCCATATCTGTGGGAGCTCCGTGGGGCATGTCTTCAGGATTGAAATGCCCTCCGGCTGAAGTAGCATCCAGAGCACTGCAGTCCCCGTATTCATGGATGTGGAATCCGTGTTTACCCGGGGACAGACCTTCCACATCTGCTGTAATCTCAATGCCCTCTTCTGTTTTCACAAAAGTCACTATTCCCATGACACGGCCTCCCTCAGTGGGATGAAGAACCGCTATTGCACGGGTAATTTCCGGTCCTATTTCGAGGGGTATGATCTCTTCCCCCTGTTCTTTTTTTTCACAGACCGTACCGCTGATAAGAATCATCAGCAGAAAACATAACAAAATCAATTTGTGGTGTTTCATTCAGTACTCCCTTACATTTTTTAAACTCAAATTTGTGTGTGTATGGTTTTTTAAGATGCAATATATATGCCATTTTTCGGATGTTGGGATACTGCGGTTTCCGAACATTCCTGCGGGAAATCTCATCATTTCATCCATGAACAGCCTCTCTTTTTTACCTTCAAACAGGAATATTTCCTGTGATGCAGGACTACCTTCTCATGAGGAAACTACCGCTCGTTGCTGATTCCACCGAAACCCAGAAATCTCTGATTTGGCACGTTGTTTGCTGTTTAGAAGCTGCATCAACGAACGGAACACCAGTAATACATATCATGAAAAACAGAGGATTCCGCTTCTGACCAAACCGGGGTTCAACTGACAAAACAAAAAAAACAATGGCAAATGTGTTGATCATAGATGACAACAAACTGGTCAATGATTCCCTGGCTTATGTGGTCCAAGGCAACGGCCATCATCCATCATCTGCTTTCACCTTAAAGGAGGGCATGGAGAAAGTCAGGTCCGGAAACTTTCAGGTGGTTTTTCTGGATGTCATCATGCCCGATGGATCCGGTCTGGAGCTGATCAGTGATATCAAAAAAGCATCTTCATCACCTGAAGTCATCATCATCACTGGATTCAGCGAACCAAAGAAAGCAAAGAAATGCCTCAAAGAGGGAGCCTGGGATTACGTGGAGAAGCCACTGTCTCCTGAGCAGATAAAGGTCCTTTTGATTGGAGCTCTCAAACACCATCAAGAAAAAAAACCGGATAGACCGAAATGAATCTTGTATACCTTGTATATGTAGATCAAAGGGGGGTCAAACCATGAAAATGTTGTTTCATTATAGACAGGAAGACAACTCAGTGAGAAAGCTGAAAAAACTCATCACATCCCATCCTGACTTGTTTTTCGGATGGAGATTATTCTGTTATAAGGTTGAGGATTTCTGCAGGAAGAGCAAGCAGAATAATAAAGTGGCTTCCTGGAGATATGCCTTTTAATCTTTCTCCCCAATGACCCAAAGCAAATTATCCAGGGGATTGTTCCAGCTACATGAGCTTTGCTTTGGATACCTCTGGAAGCCTAAAGTCTCTCGATCACATCATAAACCGTACGGTCGGATTTAAAGATCTTAACTCTCAACGGCATGTTTCCGGGAAGAGAATGAGTGGCGCATGCAAGACAGGGGTCATAAGCCCGGAAAGCCATTTCCACTTTGTTGAGCATTCCGTCATCCACCTGAAAATTTTTAATGACGCCTTTGGCTGCTTTCTCCACACTCATGGCAATGGGTGCCGAATTGTGAACCGTAGCCACCAGTAGATTGGCTTTTTGTATGATGCCTCTTTCATCTGTCATATAATTGTGTATCAAGACTCCGCGTGGAGCTTCTACAACACCCACACCTTCTGTGGGAACGGAACTAGGAAGAGTCCGGATATCAGGCTTGAGTATTTCTTCATCATGAGTCAGTTGCTGGAGTCTTTCGCTTGCATACAAGAGTTCGACTACGCGGGCCCAATGAAAAGCCAGGGTGTGGTGCACAGGTTTTCCGCCCAGAGTATCATACATGAACTCATATTCTTTCTGAGCCAGAGGCGTGGCCATGCCGTCAGATGCATTGAGACGAGCCAGGGGCGCCACACGGTAAACCCCGCTGTCTTTGCCGTCCACAAATCCCTTCCATCCTACGTTCTTAAGGAATGGGAATTTGATATAGCTCCATTTCTCCACATGCTCGCTGATGTGGTCCTTGTAATCACGGACATCAAATTTGGCGAATTCCTTTCCTTCCGGATCCACAACACGCAGTTTCCCATCATAGAAATTGACATGATTGTTCTCATCCATAAGTCCCATGTAGTAGGTTTTATGTGTGTAAGGGTCAGAAGTAATGATCTTAACGTACTCATCATTTTTCAGCACAACGTCTTTGAAAAGTTGAACGGTAAATTGAGCAAATTCTACGGCCTCATCCGCATACTTTTTGAATTTTTCCTGGTCCTCTTTAGTAATGCCTTTTGATACACCGCCAGGCAGTCCGCTTACAGGGTGAATCACCCGTCCACCCATATCTGTAATGATCTCGCGGCACTGCTTGCGGTTCTTTATAACCACTTTTGCAGCATCCAGGCCGACTTTATCGATCACACCCAGGATATTGCGTGATCCTTTGGGTGCATCAGGTCCTACCACAAAATCAGGCCCTCCTAGAAAATAAAAATGGAGAGCATGGTCCTCGACCATAAAAGCTGAATACATCAGCTCACGGATCTTTTTCGCTGTAGAGGGCGGATCCACATGATAGAGGTCATCAAGAGTCTTCTGTGAAGCCATGTGATGAGCTGTAGGACATACACCGCAGATTTTGGGTGTGATCCGAGGCATTTCCACAGAAGATCTTCCCTCAGAAAATTTTTCAAATCCGCGCAGTTCAGGCACCTGAAGAACAGCCCGTTCCACATTGCCCTCATCATTGAGAAAGATCTCTATGTTGCCGTGGCCTTCCAATCTTGTGATTGGTGAAATTGATATATGTTTATTACTCACTTTTTCCTCCATCTCATTTGCTTTTGCTTTAAAATGTTCGTAGTCATTGTTATTTTTCTGCGTTTATTTGATCTTTTTGCGGAACAGGATGGAGCTCGGCAATCCGTACATATAAAGAGGGCCTATTAGATCAGGCAGGGTCTCAATGACCTTTGGAATCTCCTCCTCTTTATCGGTTTTTATGAGGGACGCCAGAGCACTCATCATGCGCACTCCCTGATCTTTAACATCATTGGGAGGCCCATAGCAACCCCGGCAGGGCATGTTGGCATTGATGCAGCGTTCACCGCATCCGCCTCTTGTGGCCGGCCCCATACAAATGATACCTGCCTCCAGAAAACATCTCCCATCATCAAGCTTATCATAGTGATGGGGCTCAACGAATCTCTCGAGCTCTATTTTATCCGGCTTGGTATCTTTTCTTGGGCAGGTATCACACAAGGATTTTGTGGGACTGAGCACACTTCCTTTTTCCGGAAGTTTGCCTTCAAGAATAGCTGTAAACGCATCCGTTATGGTCTCAGGAGAAGGAGCACAACCGGGGATATAATAATCCACAGGGATAATCTGATCCAGAGGGTAGACGGAATTATAGAACTTAGGGAGCTCCAGATCAAATTTACCGTCCAATTTAGTCTCAGTCTCAGGCACTATGTTTTCCGGATTATCATTAGACTCGATCTCTTTGTACACCCTTGTAAAAATTCCTTCCCGGTTCGTCATATTGGCAAGCCCAGGAACTCCGCCCATAACAGCGCAGCTTCCAAAGGCAAATACAAGTTGAGACTTTTTCCTCAGCAGTTTGACAATCTCTTCCTGTTCGGAAAGACGGATCCCGCCGTTTATAAAGGACGCGAGAAGTTCTCCGTCTTTGAATTTTCTTACATCTTCATACTTGAAATCCATGGCAACCGGCCAGAACACAATGTCCACCGCAGCTACCACGTCAAGAATGGCCTCATTCAAATCCACGACCGACTCTTCACAACCACCGCAGCTGGAACACCAGTATATAGCTATTTTTGGTTTGTCACTCATGATGACACCTCCGTGCTTTGAACAGGACCAATGGCTTTTTTCCAATTTAACGGCCCTAGTTTCGTTATTCTCTCATTCATCTCTCTTGAAACACGGGCGAACTTTTCGCCTTCTGAAGCTGAGACCCAGTCAAGATGAAGCCGATCCCGCTCAATATTGAATTGATCTAATAGGGGTTTAAGCATATTGTAGCGTTTCAGGGCCTTGTAGTTACCTTCTATGTAATGACAGTCTTTGGGATGGCAGCCCAGAACCATGACCCCATCAGCGCCGTTGCGAAAAGCTTCCATAATGAATTCAGGATCCACTCGCCCTGAACACATGACCCTGATCAGCTTGACATTAGAGGGATATTTCAATCTCATGCTGCCTGCAATGTCAGCTCCTCCGTACGAACACCAGTTGCAGACAAAGGCAACAATGTTGGGTTCAAACCTTGTCTCAGTCATAACAATCCTCCTAATTCAGCTAAAATAGTGTTATCTTCAAAAAGCCGGGCTGTTATGGCATTTGATGGGCATGCCACAACGCAGGATCCACAGCCTCTGCAGAGGATCTCGTTAATGACTGACTGGCCCTTTTCACTGTCATAACCAATGGCTTTATACGGACAAATAGAAATGCAGGTCTTGCAGCCGGAACATTTTTCATCGTCTATGGAAGAGATTAGGGTTTCAATTTCAAGTTTCTTTCCTGGCTGAAGTTCAGATGCTATTTTCCCGGCGGCAGCAGAACCATCAATAATAGAATGAGTGATGTCTTTGGGATAGGCGGCGCTTCCTATAACGAACACACCTTCTAATGGCGTTGAAACAGCATCAATTTTTCTATGAGTGGGCATCACAAATCCATCCTCGCCCTTGCTTAGCATCAGCATGTCAATAAGCTTCTCGACTTTTTTGTTCGGGACCATAGCTGTGGCTAATACCACCATATCCGCAGTCATATCCTTTTCAGGAAGAGTGACATGTATTTGTCCGTTGTTTGAATTAAGGCTGACATCATTGGGATTGGAGATATTTATGAAATCGACTCCTTTCCCTTTCAGCTTCTCATACATGTTTTCCATTCCTGTGGAGCCGATAGTCATGTCACGGTACAGGTGAGTAATACGGATCCCCTCGGCCATTTTCTCTTCAAGTATCTGGGAACTCATTTTAAGCAGCACGGAACAGCAGACATTGGAACAATAATTTTTGTAGCGTTCGTCGCGGCTTCCCACACAGTGTATCATGACCAAAGATTTTGGTTTGGTCCCGTCACGTTTAATCAGTTTTCCGGAAGTGGGCCCGGTGTTGGATATCAGCCGTTCGAACTGCAGAGCTGTGTAGACGTCAGTGCCAGGAGTATAATGCATATTGGGAATGAGGGCCGGATCAAATGACTCAAATCCTGTGGCCAAAACGATAGAGCCTATTGAAATATTAATCTTTTCGTCCTCATCATCATAATTGATGGCCTCAAACAGACAGGCATCCCGACACTTTGTGCAGTCCTCTCCCTTAAACCTCAGACAAGTCTCTTTGTCAATAACCGGAATGTAGGGAGTGGCCCCAGTGACCTGAAAATGAATGGCCTTCCGCTTCCCAAGAAAATCATCAGACTCGTTGGGAACTTCCACAGGGCAAGGTGCTAAACATTCGTTACAGCCGATGCACTTATCCGGAATCACGTATTTGGCTTTTTTGTTAATCGTAGCCTCAAAATTTCCGAAAAAGCCCACAATTTCCTCCACATCGCTGTAAGTGAGAAGCTCAATATGGGGA
Organism: uncultured Eubacteriales bacterium; assembly: GCA_964456985.1. Lineage (GTDB taxonomy): Bacteria > Acidobacteriota > Aminicenantia > Aminicenantales > Aminicenantaceae > WJMT01. The sequence continues at coordinate 120,897 of CAYWDH010000002.1, read as the reverse complement.
TTTTCCACAACCTCCTGCAGTTTGGGCAAAATCATACACGAACAGCACTCGAGCGATGGGAAAGAGCTCTCGTATTTAGTTGCCTGTCCCCCCAAGCTTGGCTGGGTTTCCACCAGATAGACTTTACGCTCCTCTGAGGCAAGATTAAGAGCAGCCTCGCATCCAGACAAGCCCCCTCCTATCACCAGGACATCAGCTGTAGCATCAATCTCTTTTTTCTCAAACGCTTCATGGAACTGGACGCGGCTATAGGCCCCCTTCAGTAGAGCCAAGGCTTTGGCTGTAGCCTTGTCTTTATCATCTGTCACCCAGGCGACATGCTCGCGGATATTGACCAACTGCATAAAATAAGGATTCAATCCCGCCTCCTCGAGCACCTTCATAAAAGTATGTTCGTGCTGCTTTACAGAGCATCCTCCGACTACAACTTTAGTGAGTTTGTTTTTCTTGATGCTTTCAATAATCTCAGCTTTTCCTTCTGCGGAACAGTACAGATTGGTTACTTCTGCCGTAACCACTCCCGGCAGTTTCTGGAGTTCGTCCTTGATCTTATGGACATCCACTGTGCCAGAAATATTTTTACTGCACTCACAGAGGAAAAACCCTAAACGTTCCTTCTCATTCATATTTTTCCTCCAGCATCATATTGAATTTTTTTTATTAAATGATTGCTAATTTCCTCAAGTCTTTTATTGAGTTCATGCGAAAAAGACTCAGATATAGTCTGGTTATCAGACACATTGATACCGAAAATACGGATGTCCCCCGGCATTTCTGGATAAATCTTTTTTCCTATATTGAATATGATAGGGATGGTAACACCATGGGAATAAGTGGGATTTTGCTGGTATTCCAGGTCATGGAGTGTGAGAGGGACGATGTCTCCTGCGGGGAGTCTGGAGTTATGAAACGAATCAAAAATATAAACGACCTGATGACCAAGAACAAGATCTAAAAGATCCAGTGAGATGTGGGTGATGGAATTGAAAGGAATATCAAGTTTTTGCCCTATGGTCTTGGCCAGAAAAGGACCTATACCATCATCCGAGAGCAGATTGTTACCGATCCCGATAAGAACAGTTTTTTTCTTATTCATGTTATGAATTTATTTCTTCAGCACCTGCAGGATTTTGGCCACACGCTTGTCAACCACCCTATAACACACTTTAACGCCCTCTTTTTCTCCATCAATGATCCCATGACTTTTTAATACCTGGAGATGTTGAGAAATGGTAGGCTGAGGAATATTTAATTCTTTCTGTATCGAATTAACACTGCAGGCATCCTTAGGGATTCCCATGAGCAGGAGATTTATTATCTGCAGACGCACAGGATGAGATATGGCTTTTAAGATCTCACTTTCGTTCATATACGTCTCTTTCATTTGCATGATTCTCCTTTCATTGAAAACAAAGTTGAATCACTCCTAACTCATACGTCTCCGTTCTTTCTCTTTTTTTCGTAAGAAAATTTTAATATTACATTATTTATATATATAAATAATACAATGTCAAGTAAAAAATTCAATTAATATTATTTATGGCCAATTTAAAGGAATTACTCGTAGCGGAGAGAATCCACAGGATCAGCAACGGCCGCTTTTACGGCCTGGTATCCTACAGGAAGCGCCGCAACCATTAATGAGAGAAACCCTGCAAAGATAAACAGCAGCGGATTCAATCCGGTCCGGTAGGCAAAATTTTGCAGCCATTTGCTCATAACATACCAGCCTATGGGCCAGGCTATGAGATTGGCCAGAAGGATCCAGCGGGAAAATTCCTTGGACAGGAGAACCACAATGTGAGAAACAGGAGCACCCAAGACCTTCCGGATTCCGATCTCTTTGGTTTTCTTTTCAGCTGTAAAGGAGGCTAGCCCGAAAATCCCCAGGCAGGATATAAAAATCGCAAGGAAAGCAAAGGCACTGAAAATCCTCCCCAGTCTATGCTCAGACTGGTAAAGGGCTTGGACTCCCTGGTCGACAAAATGGTACTCATAAGGAAAATTCGGGGCATAGCTCATTGAGGTTTCCTTTATATATTTTAATGTATCCGGAACATTTGCTGATGAAATCTTGATGAAAACATATTTCAGTGCATTGTAAAGGCGGGAATTGATGGTATAGATGTGCGGCATGATTTCTCGATGCAGTGAGACATGATGGCAATTTTGAATCACTCCTATAATCGTTCCTGTCGTTCCCCAAAAAACAAGCTTTTGGCCCACGGGATCTTCCATGCCCATGTACTCGGACGCCTTTTTATTTATGACATAATTTCTTATATCAGCCACAGAGCCGCTTTGGAAAGACCGGCCGTCCACAACCTCCAATCCAAAGGTCTCCATATAATCGGACTGCACAATGCTGTATCTGATATTAGGGGACATCTCCGGATCCTTCCCCTCCCATTCCACGCCAGAGGTTTTGTAATCCTCATCATAGGGAACGGCTTGACCGGCCGTGACGTTTAGGATATTCGCATTCTGAAGCAGGTCATTCTTATAACTCTGAAACCGGTTCAAAAGGACAGGATTAATCGGGACCTTTACCACATGATCAAGACTGAAGCCCAAAGGCATCCTCTGAATAAAATTTAACTGCTGAAAGACTACTGCTGTACAGGCAATAAGCAGTACGGAGACGGCAAACTGCCCGACCACCGTGACAACCCGGAATGAAGACCGCTTGGCCTTGAAAGGAGAGGATGTTTTAAGAGCTTCGACAGGCCGGTTTGAAGAAAGAAAAAAAGCCGGATAAAATCCTGACACCAAACCCACAATTAAAATAAGCCCTAACAAATAAAGATACATCGAATGTCTGTAGAGAAGTGAAAAGTCCAACTGCTTTGCAGTTAGACTGTTGATTAAGGGGAGCCCAATCCTCACCAGAAAGAGAGAGAGGACAAAACCGACAGCTGACATCAGGACGGACTCGCCCAGGAACTGTTGGATGAGCTCCTGGCGTTTGGCCCCCATGACTTTGCGCATCCCGACCTCCCTGACTCGATTGGCCGAACTGGCTGTAGCCAGATTCATGTAATTGACACAGGCTATAAGAAGTATAAAGACCGCTATCACCGAAAAAATATACACATATATGCGGCGACCGAAACTTAAGTGGACTCTGGTCAGGGGGAGTATGTCGACTTTAAGGGAATCGGCAAAGGGATAAGGACTGTACCGGCTCAAAGCTCCTTCGATTTTCTCTCTCACATCCGGAAGAGAAGCGTTTCCTTCCAAAAGCACATAAGAAGGATCTCTCCAGTTCCAATCGCTATCCAGTCGTTCTGGCAGCGGGACAACAAAATCCATTTGCAGGTGGGAGTTGGAGGGGATATTGATCACTCCTGATACAACCATGTCTTCTTGATTATTCAAAGTCAGAGTCTTTCCCATCGGATTGTCGCGACCGAAATATTTGGCAGCGATTCTATTCGTTATGACAAGTGAGTGAGGATCTCGAAAAGCCGTCTCGGCATTTCCGTATTCAAACGGAAAAGAGAACATGGTAAAGAAGGAAGGATCGACCAGGTCGACTTTGGTCTCATAGTACATAACAGGCATTCCCTGACTTGGCTGGTATCTGAAAGTGCATGTCCTGATGCTGCCGAGACTGTATATACGGGTAAAATGAGCGATTTCAGGGACTTCTTCTGCCAACCGCGGGGCCAGGGCATAGGGGACATTCGGATCTGTAATGTTGTCAGGATGAATGATCGTAAGCAGGTAAAGATCATCCTTATTGGTATGAAACTTGTCATAGCTCAGCTCGTCCTGGATCCAGAGTGTTATCAAGATAAAACAGGCCATACCGACGGCTAATCCAAGGATATTTATCAGAGTAAAGGTCTTGTTCCTGCTGATATTTCTATAGGCGATTTTAAAATAATTTTTGATCATGGCGGCACTCCTGTATATTCTGTTCTTAAAAAAACCTGATAAGGATTTCAGGACTTCTTTCCAGAACCATCTCCCGGCTTTTTTGCTCCCCTCTTTATCAGCAATATATTCAAATGTCTCAACGAGATCTCCGAAAGCAGGGTTATAATCACCGGGACCGGCGATCATTTTTAAAAGCCAGGCTGCAAGCGGCGGCGGGACAAAGCTCTTTTGCGGCACGAGTCTCACTTCTTTTTCAGGACAGGAACAGAAACATCAATCCAGGTTTTTTGCTGGAGTTCTCTGACCTCTTCAAGCGCTTTTATGCCCAATTTCGTTATTCTGTAGAACCTTTTGCTTTTCCCCCCTCTTTTTTTTTCAGGCTCTCCGATGACCGTGGACACCAGTCCTTTTCTTGTCAATCTATCCAGCACATCATAAATCGCCCCGATAGACCAGTATTTATCGGTCACATCGCAAACATGCTGGCGAATAGGCACACCATAGGCATTCTCCCCAAGCTTTAAAATGGAAAGGAGGAGAAGCTCTTCCTGCCTCGATAAAAATTTCATCTATCACCCTTTGTTATTTCTTCGGTAATATAGAAGATTCTTGTTCCCTTGTCAAGCATTTATTTTGTAAAACCGAAGATTAAAAAGAGATCAAGAAAAAATCGGCCACTTTTAGACCGATTGAAGCAAAGTAAGCGTATCTCACCTTTTCCTAGGGGAGAAAGCCCGGGCTTTCTCTCTGATTTTATCAGCAGTCCATTCTGAAGGATTTTCTATCCTGCCAACCTTAGGGCCCGGATCGCAGGAGCCAGCTTCTAATATGGCATCCAGCGCAATGGGGGCTGTGTCTTTGGCATTGAACACATCCACCAGCATGTGAAAAACGAAATCTTCCACCCTTTTTATCATCCGATCTCTAATTTCTCTGGGCTGCCCAAGGAGTTTGTTCTCAAAAGGAAGGTTCAGCTTCTTATAATTTCCTCCCTTAAGTCCCTTTTCTTCTGCATAGGCTTTCATCTTCTGCCACATGTCCTCAGTCACGCCTTTTTCTTCCCGTTTAATGAAGTTTCCGTCTTTATCCTGCTGGGCATTTCCATAGTCATTGACCTGTAGTCCCCAGGATATCATCTGGAGCGCTGTGGCTACATTCGCCTTTGTGGTCCTGGTCTGTTGGGCTATCTTCCGAAGCCTGTCAGAGCTGTTTCCTGAAGTCCCGTGCTGGGCTCCGGAAACACGGTACTTTTCGACCGCTTTGTGTATTCTGGAAGTCAGACCCACCTGAATGCCCGCATCACTTTCTTCGATTCCATGGGTTGTCCCGTTGTTGAGGGCAATCCAATCCGGAAATATATCATGCGCATTCAGTCCCTGGATCTGAAAAAGGGCTTCTTCTTGGGTGGACAGACCTTCTTTCCCTTTGATTTCACCCACCTCAGTCTCTAAAGAAGCCCAATCGGGGACGTATCTGCTGAGTTCCAGGTTTGCCAGCAAATTCTCATCCTCCGGGAGGTGTGAGGCATCTATGGCAATAGAGGTCATTCCCGCTTCAAATAAAGTGGGGATCTCTGTGCGTGCGGGCTCAATTTCTTCTTTCTTCTTTATGGTGTAGTGGTCGGCATGAATGGCCACGGGCACGGTTATGCCCATCTCATTGCACACGGCATCGACCTGCCTGGCGATATTCCAGTAGTTAACCGCGCAGTAAGCATTGGCCCCACCTTCTGACTTAGCGATCTCAATTATTATGACCGAATTCGCTCTCTGAGCCGCTTTCAGCACCCCGCGTATGACAAAATGATTTCGTCCGTTAGCAGCCATACATATAGCTCTGCCTTTTTTTAGAACAGCCCTGTCTATGAATTTACCGCTCACTAATAAGGCCTTTGAATTGGGAAAAAGTGTTCTTATGTTAGGCGGTCGTCCCAAATCTAACGCTTTTTGAAAATCAGTGCTTAAAACATTGTTACTCTTATCCATTCTTTGTTCCCCTTTTACGTTTTTCTATTATCTGTATCCCTAATTCTTTAAGCCGTATTTCATCGATCTCTGACGGAGATTCGGTCATGAGGCAAAGAGAACTGGTCGTTTTGGGAAAAGGTATCACATCACGGATAGATTTTTCTCCTGCTAAAATCATGACCAAACGGTCAAAACCCAGGGCTATGCCGCCGTGCGGAGGGGCGCCGTAAGTCAGTGCTTTCAAAAAGAATCCGAACTTCTTCTGCTGTTCCTTTTCATCCAGGCCGAGAACCCTGAATATCCTTTTCTGGGTATCCCGGTCCTTTATCCTTATCGATCCTCCGCCTATCTCAACCCCATTTACGACCAGGTCATAGGCGTCCGCCTTTACCTTGAGGGGCTCTTTTTCCAGTTCAGGCATATCTTCCTCCCTGGGAGATGTAAAAGGATGATGCATGGACACCAGTTTGTTTTCGTCTTCACTCCATTCGAAAAGAGGAAAATCCGTTATCCAGACAAACTGAAAATCTGTGCTGCCTGTTTTTTCCTGAGAAAAAAAATCCATTCTCAGCTCTCCAAGAACACGCAGGGCTGTCTCCTTTTTGTCTGCTACCAGCAGGATGAGGTCATCTTCTCCTGCCCCCGATTTTTCCCATAATTGCGTGAAGTCCTCGTCTTTGAGCTTCAAGGGAGATGCAAATATTTCTTTTTCTTTTTTGATCCATATGATCCCCTTTGCTCCCAGTCCTCTGGCCCTTTTCTCCAATTTATCCAGTCGACTTCGCGAGAGATTTTTGCCATTTGGAACCACAAGCCCTTTGAGCACTCCATTTGACTGTAGGGCTGATCTGATGATCCTGGAATCTACGCGCAATCCCGTATCAGTAAGGTCCTTTATTTCCATCCTGTTCCTAAGGTCAGGCCTGTCTGTTCCAAACCTTTCCATACTCTCCTTATAAGTAAGCCTGGGAAAGGGACGTGAGAGCCTGACTCCGATCAAATCAAACAAGCAAATCATCATCTCTTCGTTTACGGAAAACACATCCTCCTTCCCTACAAAGCTCATCTCCATATCTATTTGGGTGAATTCCGGCTGTCTGTCAGCTCTCAAGTCTTCATCCCTGAAACATCTGACGATCTGAAAATATCTGTCAAATCCTGATATCATGAATATCTGCTTAAAAATCTGTGGAGACTGGGGAAGGGCGAAAAAGCGGCCTGTGTACTCACGGCTGGGCACAAGATAATCTCTGGCCCCTTCAGGGGTCGATTTTGTCAGAAAAGGTGTTTCTATTTCATAAAAACCCTTTTTATCCAAGAAATTCCGGACTGTTAAGGCAGCCCTGTGGCGAAGCTTTATGTTCCTCTGCATGGAAGGTCTTCTCAGGTCAAGATACCTGTATTTAAACCGCATCTCTTCTGTCGCTTGGACAGGGTCAGAGATAACAAACGGAAGAGTCCTGCTGTGGTTTAAGACTTCCATTTCCCTGACCAATACCTCTATGTCTCCAGTGGCGATTTCAGGATTCCTCATGTCCTTCTTTCTAGGCTTTACCACTCCTTTTACAGCCAGTACATACTCCATTCGTATATTTTTTGCTTTGTCTAAAAGGTCCTTCTGTTCTAAAGAGACGACGACCTGGACCAAGCCTTCTCTATCTCTTAGATCTATAAAGACAAGATTCCCTATATCCCTGATCCTATTGACCCAGCCGAAAAGGATGACTTCTTTATCTACATCTTTTTTACGCAGTTCCCCGCAAAAATGTGTCCGTTTCCCGCTCAATATGTTCTTGGATTTCATGACATCTCCTGTAAAGGTCGAATGATTTTTCTCTACCTATCCGATCATTCTTTTTAAAGCCTCTTCTTTTGTGACTTCCTTTTGGTCCCCGGTTCTCATATCCTTGAGCTGGAATTTCTCTTTTTCTATCTCTTCTTCTCCTACCACCAGGCTCCATGCGGCTTTCAACTTGTCCGCTCGGCTCATTTGTTTTTTGAGCTTCCTGTCTTTATACTCCAGCACGCATCTAACTCCTTTTTTCCGGAAATACTGTGCCAGCTTCATGGCGACTTTCTTGGCTTCCTCTCCCATGTGCACAATATAAAGGAACTTCTCGGGCTCATCAATATCAGGCATTACAGAAAGAAGCCTCTCCATACCCATAGCGAATCCTGTACCGCATATATCAGGGCCTCCGAAGTCCTTCATCATTTCATCATAGCGGCCCCCACCTAAAACAGCATCCTGCGCACCCAGTTGAGAACATGTGATCTCAAAAGTCGTCCTGGTATAATAATCCAGCCCTCTTACAAGCTGCGGATCAACCGTATATTTCAATCCATAAAAATCAAGGAGATGGCAAAATTTCTCAAAATGGCTCTGGCATTCAGCACAGAGAAAATCTGTTATCTTCGGAAACCCTAAAGCGGCATTCCTGCAGGTATCTTTCTTGCAGTCAAAGATACGGAGAGGGTTTGTGTCGGTTTTTCTTTGGCAGTCCTCACAGAGCCTCGGCCTTTGCTTTTCCGCTGCTATCTTTAATTTTTTATGATATTCAGGACGGCATTTTCTGCAACCCACAGAATTTATAAGGATTTCTATATCCTTGACCTCGAGTGTTTGGAGAAGGGTATAAGCCATTTCCACTATTTCCGCATCCACCTCAGGGTCCTTCTCTCCGAACACCTCAATATCTGCCTGGTGAAACTGGCGGTATCGGCCTTTCTGGGGTTTATCATACCGAAACATAGGGCCGATAAAATAGAACCTCATCAGTTCAGGCTTCAAATAGAGCCTGTTTTCTATGATCGACCGGACAACAGAAGGAGTGTACTCAGGCCTTAAAGTCAGGGACCGGCCCCCTTTGTCTGTAAACGTATACATCTCCTTGATAACCACATCAGAGGTCTCGCCTGTCCCTTTTTTAAAAAGTTCAGTGGATTCAAAAACAGGCGTCCTTATTTCCTTATATCCATAGAGCTCAAATATTCTTTTTGATTCTCTTTCTGCTCTCTGCCACTTTCTGGACTCAGGCGGTAGGATATCTTTAGTTCCTTTAATGGAGGACGGCTCTTTGTTCTTACTCTGGCTCATCACTTTCCTCGAAAACACCGATCTTCCTGTACTTTTGATACCTTTCTTTAAGACGTTCCTCAACAGACATCTTCTCTATCTTTTTCAGGGTTTTTTCCAGTTCCTTATCCACATTGCTGAATGTCTTCAACCAGTCAATATGAGCTCCTCCGGGAGGTTCCTTTATTATTTTATCTGCCACGCCAAACTCTACCAGGTCCCCTGCCAGAAATCTGAGGTTCTCCGCGGCCTTTGATACAGCGCTCTGGTCTTTCCAGAGAATCGCAGCGCATCCTTCGGGAGAGATGACAGAATAAAAAGAATTTTCAAGCATCAGAAGCTTGTCACCCACTCCTATGCCAAGGGCACCTCCGCTTCCTCCTTCTCCGATGACAATGTTCACTATAGGGACTTTGAGCTTTGAAATCTCCTTAATGTTGTAGGCAATGGCCTCTGCCTGCCCCCTCTCTTCGGCTTCTAAGCCGGGAAAAGCTCCCGGCGTGTCTATAAAAGTAACAACCGGATAACCGTATTTCTCAGCCAACTTCATTATTCTCAAGGCCTTACGGAAACCTTCGGGATTGGGTTGACCAAAATTTCTTGCAATCCTTTCTCTGGTTTTTCGGCCTTTCTGGTGTCCGATAAACGCTTCCGTCGACCCCCTGTAGGTCCCGAATCCCGCTACGATCGCAGGGTCATCACCTGAATGCCTATCTCCATGAAACTCCAAAAAATCAGTTGTGAGGGCTTCGATATAATCCAGAGTATAAGGCCTGTCCGGGTGACGGGCGATCTGCACAAAGTGAAGGGCTGTGAGCTGGGGTTTGATTTTTCCCCACTCTTTCTCTATGGACTCCCTGAGCTGTTTGATCCTCTCCTTATCAATCTCTTCCTCTTCTTCCAGCCTGTCGATTTCTTCCTTATAACCCTGGATATTTTTCTCAATCTGGTAATAATCTTTATTTTTTTCCATTAAACTTTCCCGCTCTCTCTTATCCTGTACTATTCATGTTGTTTTACCCGTTTATTCTAACCATTCATTCAAACAAATTCAAGAAAGCCAAGACACCGAATGAAAATCAGTTTTCTTTCCTGTCTTCAAATACAAGCTTGGTTTCGATCTCCACGGCCTCGCGAAGCATTCTGAAACAGGCTTCATCACCCCAACTGAATTGAGAAAGATATTTTCTGAGCTCGTTAATGGATGTATACTTTTTTCCGTCAACAGATAAGATGATATCCCCCTTTTTAAAATTCTGCCCTTTTGCGATCCCTGAAACCGGATCCCGCTCAATTACAGGATTATGCAAGCCCTCTACTTTTTTCAGCGCTATCCCCGGCGAAGGATACTCCGGTCTATCCTCAAAGGGGATTCCGCAGATAAAGTCAGCTATGCTTCGAGAAACCTCGATGCTTTCTTCGCCTTCCGGCACCTCAATACAGACAACGGTTTTAAAGGGGAGAGCTCTCTTCTCATAGACACGGCGGTTTATCCCTAGGTTATACAGAAGATGTCCTGAACCCGCAAAAACAATGACCCTGCTTCCTTCCACCTCAGCTGCCTTGAGTGTGTTTTTGGCCATCACCTCATCCCACGCTGACTGAGCCCTGTACAGACCCTCGAACATCATCTGCTCATGACCTTTCATGGCTTCAGGCATATCCATCCCGCCAAAAATCGTTTTTATAAGAAGCCTGTGGTCCTTGTTTGAAAGTCCTGGCTCAGGCACAATGTTTTTTTCCTCATCGTTCAAAGACTCCCACCCCTGCATTCTTATTTTGCGGATTATTTCCCTGGGAGCATTCAGCGCGTATATGGGAATCCTGTATTCTTTGGCCAGTTCGAATATCTCTTTATAAAAATTGAAGTTGAAATTCCAGTTTTCATACCATTTTGCCCGATCTATAAACTCATCCTCAGTCATGATCCCCATGCTCCATTGGTTGAGCTTCTCCTGCCAGTTGACATCAAACATCTCAAGCCCGATACTCAGGTTTCGGTCCTGTATGTACAGAGCTTTGGCAATTTGAAACTGGATCTTATGCATAGCGAGACTGTTGTGCGTCTCTCCTACATAGACAAACCGGGCTTTTTTCATCTCGTCTATCATCTCTTTAAACGCAACGGCTTTTCCTTTTTTGGCCGAAAAAATCTTTCCCTCTTCTATGTTTAGAGTCTTTGACTTGTATAATGGACTCCCGATCTCAAGCCGCAGTGTTAGATCTGTGTCTTCTTGCGTAAACCCTGCAGCACAGAATGACATTAAAATAAACAAAACAATCAATCTTTTTACAATCATCTCTTTCCTCCCGGATAAGGAAATCATACCACCACCCATAAAGAACAACAACAGCCTTTTTGCTTCCCCTGACATGAATATGCTTCTGAACTTAAACTTTGATTGCCAATGAAAAGGGGAATTGAGATTTCATTCACATTCCTTTAAAATAATCTCAATAAGATCCAAAAAAAGATTATTAAGGAGAAACGTGGATGAAAAAACCGTATCTGTATTTGGCCCTTATTTTATCTTTAAGTTTATTCGTCTCTGCTAACAGCTTTGAAAGCTTTCCAGCTGCTCCCGGTTCAGAAGATGAGGGGACTGCCGTTCAGCGGCTTACAGAGGAGATAGCCCGGTTCGAAAAAAGCACGGGCGGGTCTGTGGGAGTCGGTTCCTTTCATCTCGAGACAGGCAGATCCTTTTATTACAACAAAGATATCCGTTATCCCATGGCAAGCACTTTCAAAATCCCCATAGCTGTTAAGCTTTTATCCCTTGTTGAAAAAGGAGACATCTCTCTCTCAGATATGATAGAGGTCCAAAAAAGCGATCTTCATCCCGGAAGCGGGACCATAGCCCGGCTTTTGGACGATCCGGGAGTCACCCTCTCTGTTCAAAACTTATTAGAGCTGATGCTGCTGATAAGCGATAACAGCGCTACAGACCTTTGTCTAAAATATATAGGTGGCTCCCAATCGGTCACCCAGAAAATGCGGGAAATAGGGATAACGGATATGGATATCAGCCGCCCCACCTATGTCGCCATCGCCAACTTTCTGGGAGTCACATCCGCTAAAGAAAGCGAACCTTACTCAGATGATGACCTTGTCAGGGAACTCAGGCAGCTATCAAAGGAACAGCGCGAACAAGCTGCCCGGGATTTCAGCAAAGACACACAGGACACCTCCACTCCTGCGGCTATGGCACAGCTTTTGAAAAAAATTTGGAATAAGGAAATTCTCTCTCAGGAAAATTCGGAGTATCTTCTCGATATTATGAAGCGCTGCCAGACAGGAGATTCGCGGCTCAAAGGCATCCTTCCTTCCGGCACTACCGTCCATCATAAAACAGGGACCATAGGGGCTACAACCAACGATGTGGGAATCATAGAACTCCCCGGAGATGCGGGAAACGCTATAACCGTCATATTCATAAAAGAGGCAAAAATCGATACAGAGCAAAGCGAAGAGGTCATCGCCCAGATCGCCCGTAGTCTCTATGATTTTTATCTTTTCACATCCCAATAGAGGAGGCTTTTTATGAAAAAAACGTCCCTTTTTATTCTTGTAACCGTCATTCTTTTCAGTTCAATAATGGCCTATCCTAAGGAATTCACCTTGACATCTCCTGACAGTCAAATCGACGTCCGCATCTTTGTTGACGAACACATCACATGGTCGGTCCATTACAAAGACAAGCTTATTATTGATAAAAGCCCGGTTTCTCTGATTCTCGATGAGAACAAAATACTGGGGAAAAATCCAGTTCTCATAAGATCCCGTAAAGATACGGTCAAAAACGAGATAAGACCTGTTGTCCCTAATAAATCCTCTCTGATCACGGATGAATTCAATGTCATCAAACTGGATTTTAAAAACTCTTTTTCTCTTATTTTTAGAGCCTATAATGACGGCATAGCCTACCGGTTCAGCACACAGTATCCCGAGGAGATCACCATAAAAAACGAAGAACTGCGGCTGAATTTTCCGGAAGACTGCAAAGCATACTTTCCCCAGGAGGATAGTCTTATCTCTCATTACGAGCGGGAATACCTTGAAAAAAAACTCACTGAGATCCCTGAAAATGCCTTTTGTTCACTTCCGGTACTTCTTCAAACAGAGGATTCCCATTATGTGTTTATCAGCGAGTCTGACCTGTATGATTACCCCTGCCTGTTTCTTTCCGGTACCCTGGAAAAGGCCCTTAAAAGTCTGTACCCCAAAGCCATTCTGGAAACAAAACCGGCTGACACCAGGGGGGACAGAAGCGAGGTCATCACAAAACAGGCGGATTACATCGCCAGAACAAAAGGGACGCGTGATTTCCCCTGGCGAGTCTTTATCATAACTGATAATGCAGGAACCTTGATCGAAAGCAACCTTGTCTTTCAACTGGCCAGTCCTTTAAAAATCGCTGATACCGAATGGATCCATCCGGGAAAAGTCGCCTGGGACTGGTGGAACGCCCTCAATATATATGGCGTGGACTTCAAATCCGGGATCAATACCGAGACATATAAATACTATATCGATTTTGCTTCTGAGTTCGGGCTTGAATACATTATCCTGGATGAAGGCTGGTCAAAAACAACGCAGAATGTCACAGAGCCGAATCCTGAGATCAATATCAAAGAACTCATTGCCTACGGACAGAATAAAAATGTGGGGCTTATCTTGTGGCTCCTATGGCAGCCTCTGGATAAGGACATGGAACATATTCTGGATACCTATGCTGAATGGGGGGCCAAAGGCGTGAAGGTCGACTTTATGCAGCGCGCGGACCAGTACATGGTCCATTTTTACGAACGGACCGTCAAGCAGGCTGCCAAGCATAAACTTTTAGTCGACTTCCATGGCGCTTACAAGCCAGCGGGCCTGCGCCGGGCCTATCCCAATCTGCTGTCCCGCGAAGGAGTCAAAGGGCTTGAACACAGCAAGTGGAGCCGGGACATAACACCCAAGCATGACTTAACCCTGCCGTTTATAAGAATGGCAGCCGGGCCCATGGACTACACTCCCGGTGCCATGAGAAACGCACAGAAATCCAATTTTGCCGTCCGGTACACACGGCCCATGAGCCAGGGCACCCGGTGCCACCAGATAGCCCTTTATATTGTCTATGAGAGCCCTCTGCAGATGCTCTGTGATACACCCCCCAATTACTACAGGGAAAGGGAATGCACTGCGTTCATTTCAAAAATTCCTGTGACCTGGGATGAAACCATTTGCCTTGAGGCAGCGGTATCAGAATACGTGGTTGTAGCCAGAAGAAAGGGTGAAAACTGGTATATCGGAGCTCTCACTGACTGGACCCCAAGGGACTTTGAACTGAGACTAACCTTTTTGGGCACAGGGACCTACACGGCATCCATCATGAAGGACGGAATCAACGCGACCAGGTATGCTGAGGACTACAAGAAGAAAGAAAAAGAAGTAACAGCAGACAGCATGGTGAATATAAAAATGGCTCCCGGAGGAGGCTGGGCTGCCTTTTTGACCAAAAAGCAAGAGAACTGATTATAATTATTGAGCTTGAGCCATCCACATTATTTATTAAGGCCCTTGGATAAGAACCGGTCTTTCCTGGAACGCAAAATGAGTGAGCTGACTTTTCCGAGACTGATCTTTCCTCTTACCTGAAGTCTTTTAACCGCGGCGCTGGTTAACTTTTCAGGGACTTTGGGCTTTTCAGGGCCTGGTTTTCTTTTAAGGATCAAGGCATTAGTGGGACATGTAGAAACACAGAGACCGCATCCAATGCATTTATTCTCTTCCAAGACGGCTTTATCATGATTTAACTCAAGCGCATCCATCTGGCATCTCTCCACACAATCTCCACATCCCGTACACAAGTCTTTGTCCAGCTGAGCAAAAAAAGGCGATGCTACCAGATCTGCAGGGGATGGGTGTCTCTTCAAGTTTCTAAGTACCTGACAGCAGCAACCGCAGCAGCAGCAGATATTAGCAATTTTTTTCGAAAAGCTGGCCTGAAGCACAAGCCCGACCTCATCTGCTTTTTTTATAAGTTCCTTTGCTTTGTTTTTGTCAATCTCTTTTCCGATTCCTGCATTTTTATATATATCAACTCCGACTCCCATGACAAGGCAATTCCCCTCTGGCTTATCACAGCCCTCATCTATGATACGGCGCTCTCTCCTGCAGATACAGGGAGCTTCCAGAAATTTAGAGTTTTTATCAATGAGTTCGAATGCATCTTCATAAACAAGGACCTCTAAATTATGATCTATGCTCTGTTCAACAGGAATAGTACGGAGTAGGGGAGCTTTTTTCCATTCGTCGAAATTAAACAGCACTGGAACATATTCGTTAAAATCCTTGATAAGTTGTGGATCCAGATCATTAACATGAAGCTCCCATATACCGATGACAAACTGAAAGGCCATAAAACGAACCGGACGTCCTTTTCGTTTCAAACGATAA
Organism: uncultured Eubacteriales bacterium; assembly: GCA_964456985.1. Lineage (GTDB taxonomy): Bacteria > Acidobacteriota > Aminicenantia > Aminicenantales > Aminicenantaceae > WJMT01. Next base: position 105,530 of record CAYWDH010000002.1, on the reverse strand, counting down.
ATAAGGCCTTTTTTGGCCATGTTTTCAAGCCGACGGGAAACCTGTTCTTTGGGAAGTTCTGCGCGCCGGGCGATTACATCCAATTCTTCTGGGATTAAAGTAAGCTTAAGGGCCAGCCGGGCTTCCATCGGAGTGAACATCCTCCGCAGAATACGGAGCTCCACTCCACTTTCGGTCTCAGGATAACCTCCCGGGAGATCATCCAGATGGAGGGCAAGCTTTTTATAAATATCTGCACACAAAGGATTTTCCTGATTCAATCGCTATTCTTTAAGCTGTTCAACCACCATTTTGTATTTTTCATGGATCATTTCCTTGTCAAAATCCCAGAATTCCTTAAGCATAGCCTGCTGTTCCTCTTCTGAAAAGTATTTTTCAGAATTTGGGAAAAAAACATCATCTTCTTTTTTTATGTGTTTGGGGTAAAAATCGACCAGAGTATTGAGCCTGTCTTTTATGGTTTTTAAACCGCTTCCGTCTTTGACATAAAGATTTTTAGCCTCCATCAGCTCAGCCACGACCTCTCTTGCGAATCTATGCTCCTGGATAAGCTCCTCCATAAGCTTTTGGTCTTCATCTGACATGTTTTTCTCTTTGCATTCCCGAAACAGTATCTCTTCCTCTTTTCCGTGATGGGTCTTATCCGCATAAATACGGATAAAATCAACCGCTGTATCAATAAATTCAGGATCTGCTTTTTCTGTTTTTTCTATTCTGGATACTTCCTCTTCAATAAGGGATATCATTTTTTCGATAAGACGGTGTTCGATCATCAAAGGGCCTCTTGGTTTCATAAAAAGCCTCCTTTAGACTCTTTTATTTTATATTACAACTTTGCCGCGCAAAATCTCTCTCTATTCGATCATTCTCCTCCTTTAACTCATTCGGATCAGCGCGTGTAATCGGATAAAACCTCTTTCAATCGTTCGGCAATGACCGGAGCTGAGATGTTTTTTCCTCCTAAAATATCCTTAGGGCTATATCTATAGGTTTCGTAGAAATCTGCATTGGCTTCATAATCGATCTGTATGGATGATCCTTGGATAGAAACTCCTGCAAAGAGCCCTTTGCTTTGAGAATAAGAATAGATCTCTGCCTCAAATTTATAATCCGTGCTTCCTTCGGCTCTTCTGCCTACGGGGCCTGCGGAGATACCAGCATCCGCTCCCAGAGTAAATGTGCCTTCGGTGATCCCCTTGATGCTTTCAGGACCTTTGAAGACCAATATCACATCTGATTTGCTGATCCCTATTTGGTATCCGTAGCTTCCTCCCATGATCCTGATAAAACAAGGATTACTCCAGACTCCGCGTTTATCCCGGACTATAAGGATGCCTTTGCCATACTGCCCCCCTAAAACATAAGCGGCCTTAAACACATCAGGTATGACAGCGATGCCGTAGGCTTTGTTTAAAAGGGCTTCAGGGATTCCCTCCTCTGGAAGTTCGATCAACTCGTGGAGGACCTGTATGGCTTTCTCCACTTTTTTTATTTCCTGTTCCTGTCCGGAAAATAGGGGGACTGTACCAAGAAGCAGGACAGCAATAAACACAGCACCTCTTCTATATAGTATTTTATTCATGGTGATGCCTCTTTTAACTTACAGATTCGTCTTTTTCTTTTTCCCAGGCCTTTATCCCGTTTTTCATCCAGTCGGGCATGGGAGCGCCTTTAAGGTGGTGATCGAAAAACTGCTGCATGCGGATAGTCCAGTCTTTCTGGTTGACTCTTTTACGAAGCCCGTGAGGTTCTCCGTTGTAGTTGAACATATAGGCTTCTTTTTCAAGCCGCCGGAGCGCCATGATGAATTCTATGCCCTGGTACCAGGGAACCGCACCGTCTGCATCATTATGCATGAACATGATGGGAGTTTGAATCTTATCCACCCAGAAAATAGGAGAGTTTTCGATATAGCGGAAAGGATATTCCCAGAGAGACCCACCTATGCGGCTCTGGGTATGTTCGTACTGGAACTGCCTGACCATGCCGCTTGCCCAACGGATTCCGTTATAGGAAGAAATCATATTCGATACCGGAGCTCCTCCTTCGGCAGCAGCAAATATATTGGTCTGGGTGATCATGTAAGAAATCTGGTAACCGCCCCATGAGTGGCCCTGGATCCCGATGGCATCCGGATCTATGTATCCTTCCCTTACCAGCATCTGGATTCCCGGAAGAACACATTTCAAGGCGTCTTGACCCGGGTAGCCTGTGTGGTATTCGATATCAGGCATCCAGATGATGTATCCATTGCTCACATAATAGGGCATATTTATGGATGTTCCGGGGGAAGGATGGCGATAGTAATGAAGGCCGTTATGAAGAGTCTCGTAAATATAGACCATTAAAGGATACTTTTTACCAGGATCAAAATCATCCGGTTTGATCAGTATTCCTTTTAACGGCACTCCATCCGAACTTTTAAAATCTCTAAGCTCTGCTTTTCCCCAAATATAGGGCTCCATCTGCCGTCCCAGGTCAGTGACTTTTTGGACGTTCGAAAAATTTATGTCACTGATCCATATGTCCGGGTATTCATCAAACGCCATTCTGTTAAAGATCAGGGTGTCCGAATTCTTCGCTTTTCTGGGATACCCGAAATACTTGTCATCCATAAGAAGTTTTTTCGGCCGTTTTGTGCCTTTGACCCTATCAGAGTAAAATCCGGTGGCCATGGTTTCTTCATTGGTCACCCTGAAAAGAAGCATCTCGTCTGCATCAATGGCTTTTTCCTCAGGGTCAAGCCTGATATAACGGAAAGACAGGTTGTTTTCCCTCCCGAATCCTTCTGTGATCATACGGGCATTGGATCCGTCCGGATCAATCTGCCAAATGTCATACTGGTCATAAATCAGGAGAGAGCTGTCATCTTCTGTCCAGCCAGCCACACCATAAGAGTACGGAGGGCTAGGCGTATCCCAATCCTGCATATCGAACGGCACCTCTATATCTTTAGTCACATTTTTTTCTGTTCCCGAGGCAATATCATAGACATGCCAGTCTTTATCCTCATCAAACCAGTAAACATACCGGCCTTCCGGAGATAAGCGGGCGTTAAAATAGAGTTCCTTTTTGACGAGGGTCTTTTCCCCTGTATAAGGATTGATGACATACACGTCATAAAAAGAACTAAAGTAGGCGATGCGTTTGGCATAGGGCCAAAAAGTCTGTCCGAACGCTATCCTGCCATTATCTGAAATCCGGACATCCGGAATCTCTTCATCCGCAAGTTTTACGAATTTTCCGCTTTTCAGGTGATACACAGACTCCCAGGTGTTGTTGCGCACTTCCTCTTCTATTTCTTTCTGCTGGGGCTGAGGCAAAGGGTCATTCCAGTGCCAAAGGTCAAATCGGGCTTCTTCTTCCTCTTTTTCCTCATCCTCCTCTTTGGGCTCCGGGATCTCTTTGATCCCGAACATCACAATGCCTCCCTCTTCTGTGAAAGATACATCCGATTTATCGCTGACAGCCATCCCCTCTGGAAAATCGGGAGTGGATGTGTGTGAGACCCACAATGAAGCCTTCTCTCCTCCCACATCCCATCCGTATAAATTGAATGTGGGCTCATCAGCTTCGTAATCATCCCTGTCTGTTATAAACGCAAGCCGTGTTCCCTCTTCATCCATGGCTAATTTCTTGTAGTTACCTTCCCCTGTTAAAAGAGGGATACTGCTGCTCCGTCCGGGTTTTAAGATATAGATCCCGTCTGTTTCCGGCTTATCCTCACTGGAAACCGAATAAATGAGATACTGCCCATCTTTGGTAAACCGGTATTCCATGACTGAATCAACAGTGACTTCACTTCCGTCCTTAAGGGACCGCAGGACAAGAGGTGTCCCGTATTCCTTCTCTTTCTTTTCCTCTTCTTCTTCTTTTGCCTGTTCCTCTTTTTTCTCCCCTTCTTGTTCCTTTTCTTCCTTCATTTCTTCCTGTTCTTTTTCTTCTTTTTCCGGAGCCTCTTTCAGATAAGCGACCCAACCTCCGGCTTCTTCGGGAAGCTTAAAGCCTTTGACTCTTTCTATGACCTCAGTCTTCCCATCTGAAAGACTCATAATCCCTAATTTTTTCTTGGGCTCCTTGCTTTTCTCTTTCTTCTTGTCTTTTGCTTTTTCGATTTCTTCCTTAGAAGGTGAAATCAAAAAAACCGCATGCGTGCAGTCATAACTGAACTGAGCATCTGCCGCCCTTTCTGAATCGGTTCCCTCTCCTGAGTAGCCTATGGGATAGCGCATTTCCCTAACACCTGATAGCTTAATAACAACCACCTCAGCTTCCCCGTCCTGGGGTGTTTCCACATACAAAATCCAGTTTCCATCAGGTGATATCTGCGATTGGTAAATGGATCGCCATGAATCATAGACATCATGAGTCAGGGGCTTTTTCTGCTGTGACCATGTAATGCTTACTAAAAGAAAAAAAGTGATAACCAAAACTGTTAAATATCTCTGCTTCCCGTGCATAAAGACCTCCTTGAATCTGCTTTTATTTGTTTATATCACAAAGTCCAGCAGGGAGCAATCAAGCGTTTTAGTTCTGCGGTTCGTGAACGGACTTATCCCGCAGATGCAAGTAATAATCACACGAGTAAGAGATAAAAAAATGACCCGGATTATTGAGTTCCCCTCGAGTGCTCAGGCATAATCTTTACTGGCGGCTAGGGCCCTAGCTCAAGAGTGTGCACTCCGCCAGCATCGATTGGTGCGCAACATAAGTCATCCTTTAAGAGAGGGGGAGTTTTTTACTGCGCTGACAAAAAGAATATTGGAAATGATCTTATACCCATCTGTCTTCCCAATCTTCATCATATCAACAGCTCCAGCGGGGACAACCAAGTTGAATCCGACAAACGTAATAAAACACGCCAACAAAAAAATCGCTACTTTTGTTCTGAGTTTCATTTTATATTCTCCTAATGGTTATTTTCATTTTTATTCATTTCACCTATATAAACGTATATTGGTGTCAAAAAGTTGTCTTTTCCTGAAATATTTTTTTTCTTCATCTTCATCTTAAGACGTCCTTTGTCTACATAAGGCTGCAAGAACCGTGCCATTTTGGATATACGGGGAGATAACAAGGAAAAAGAAGGCGTCTCTTGAAACGGATGTTCGCTGCTGCAACAATAGGTGTCCTTTATCGGACAGATGATAATCCTGTTTCCCTGCTGTCAGATTACTTCCAGCTTTAAGTCAAAGGTCCGGTTTCCCTCCTGGGAAAACCAGACGACAAGTTCTTTTTTAAGGTCGAATTCAAGGATCCACCATCCTTTTTTGGACGGAGCTGTGATGTGCGATGAGAATTCAAGGGTCTCTGCCGGCGCTGTTTCTTTAGGCAGGACTATAGTCAGGAAATCTCTTTCCACCAGTTCCTTTCTTGCATTGAAAAGTTTGATCCCGAGTGAGATCCGGTGCGAGTACCCAGTGGAGACCCAAGTGAAATTACTGTTGTTTTTGAGTGTGATAGAAAGGCTGACCTGTTGCTTTCTTTTTACTCTCTTTTCAGAGGAGGAGACATAAATTTCCCCTCTGTAAATAAAATCAGGGATGGAACGTGCTGTTTCATTCCCCCTGGTTGCTCCCGCTCCTTCTTTATCCAGCACTGCATGTATGGAAGTCAGAACCGTATTGAAGTATCTTAATATGACATGAGGCCTTCTGAAAACATCATCAGGGAGCTTGATCCAATCATCGAGATATTCTTTCTCAACTCTTAAATCAAAGTCGTCTTTAATACAGAATCCGGCTTCCCTGAAAAGTGAAATCAGTCTATGAAAAGGAAGGACTTTAATATTCTTGATAGACCTTCCCAGCCTGTTCAGCCTGAGCTCTGTAGTCAAAAAAGCAGCTCCTCCGGGCTTTAATACCCGGTATATCTCCTTGAGTGACCTCAAGATTTCATTTTCAGAGCCAAAGTGCTCAATAGAGGAAGATGAAAAAATAAAATCAAAGGTATTGTCATCAAACTCCAGATTGAGGGCATCCATACGCAAAAGTGTCAGTTTTTCCTCAGGATAGGGAAACGGTGCATACTTCTTTGCTGACAAAGGGATATCAGCTTCATCCTCGCCCCCGAAAAATTCTCCTTCGTACAGATCGATGCCCCAAACTTTTTTCACTTTATAGGTCAGGTAATAAAGGAGGTTTTCTCTCCCTGCTCCAACTGCCAGGCAAATGGAATCCGGAGTTAGGAGTTTCCTTCTTTTTGCGGATAAAATGATCTGCACATGTTCCCAGGCCTTGCGGTGAAAATCCGCCTCATCCATAGATAATTTCAGTTCCGATAGGACATCTCTCCACTCAGGGCTATACAAATCAGCTGCTTGACAGATTTTATTTGACGGGATCCCTCTCTCCCTTTGTTTTTTTAAATCCCTTGTTGATACAATTTCAAAAAGAATCCTGTCAAACGGCCTTAGGAAAAAGTCATAAAATCTATTGGAGAAGACAGCGCGCCCCCATAAATGGTATTTGATCTTTCTCCATATTGTCTGTTTCATAAATGGTCTGATTTTACCTGACGCTCAAGCATGGCTCTGCAGCTCTTCTCAAAATCCTGTTTTTATGTGCCCCGCAATAGAGTCAATAAAAGAGATCAAATCCTTTGACGGGGAGACAAAGTTTGTTTTTATTCTAGTGTAACCATGTTTTTTTTCCGGAATTACTTTTATTTTCAGTTTCAATTCCATTAAACTCGAGTTCTTCAGTTTGTCCTTTAACGCATAGTCCATATTAAGCTTTTGCGAAAGATAGGTGTCGCCTTTCCATAGGACATTGACAGTCTTTTTTTCCATTGAGGAAACCTTTGTCAGCTTCATTCTGGTAGTCCTGACAGGTTTTTCCCTTACATCGAATGAGTTCCGGACAATATAATCCAAAGAATAGTTCACTCCATACTGACTGGTTTCACTTATGAGAAAAATAAAATCAATATTTTTGTTTTTTATCTTGAAGATACCTTCTGCTTTTTGTCCCCAGGATAATTTCTTTATAAACTCAATCCTTTCATCTCCTTTTTCGATCTTCTCAAACTCAATCCCAACTCCATGAAGAACTTGAGAGTAACTGTTTATCTTCTTTTGACTTTCTTTGCTGCGTTTAGAAAAAATGAAAGGCAGTAAAAAGGCAGCCAAAAACGCAATGACAGCGGGAAGAACTTTGCTCCATTCCATCTTATTCCGCTCCTTATCCTTTGCGTTACATTATATCAAAGCTGCTTTTTTAAAGATACATAACTGCTTTCTCTTATGTAATTAACTTAAATAAACGAGATCTTCTCCTTTCTCCCGCTTCATTGACTCGAAAATACATATTTGATACAAGATAGATATGAAAAAGTGTCTTTTCACTGTCTTACTTATGATGCTGATGATCGCTTTCTTTGCCCACTGTGACAAATCAGGACGAAAACAAACTGATAATCCAAATATCATAATCATCACTATTGATACACTTAGAGCCGATCATCTGTCAACTTACGGATATGAGTATCAAACGTCCCCTAATATCGATGCGTTTGCTGAACAGTCGCTTCTCTTTGAATTTGCCTACTGCCCGGTGCCGAAAACGTCAGCCTCCTTTGCCTCTCTTATGACCGGACTCCATCCTTTTGTCCATAAAACGAAACCCATCATGGGTCCTCTGGATCCCAGACATATCACTCTGGCTGAAATACTTAAAATGAAAGGGTATCAAAATTTTGCTGTCGTCGATAATACGAATCTGGCAAAAAAATATAACTTTGACCAGGGATTTGATGAATACATAGAAGTATGGGACAAGATTGAGGAAAAAAAGGAATCCACTCGTTTTATCACAAAAACTATCATGGATTTCCTTGAAGAGAAGAAAAACAAGCCCTTTTTTTTATGGGCCAATTACTTGGAAACACATACCCCTTATATCCCCCCTGAAAAGTTCGTGGAAAAAAGACCCGAGGGGAGAGATCTGAAAAAAGTAAAAAATAAATTCATCGGAACGGGCAATATCAAATTGGATAAAAAATCGAACGAAGGATATTTTCTCTCTCTCTATGACGGGGCTATCAAATACATTGACTCGGAGATGGGAAAAATCTTCAATCTCATTTATAAAAAAGGGTACCATAAAAATTCTATCATCATCTTCAGCGCTGACCATGGTGAAGCCCTTGGAGAACACAATTATTATTACAGTCACGGCCCTCTGACTTTCAATGCAAGCGTCAGAGTCCCCCTGATAATAAGACTCCCAGAAGGAAAAGGGAGACGCCTGGATTATCCTGTGAGCCTAATGGACATCTATCCAACAATTTTGGATAAAGTAGGCCTTTCTCCTCCGTATGATATTCAGGGGATCCCTCTGTTTAAAAAAAGTCAGAATAGAATGATATTCATATATGGCTGCAATAAATCAAGGGCTGTGGTCCATCAAAAATATCATTCCGTCAAGGTAACACCCGCCTTTTCGAAAAGGCTCAATATAAACAGTCAGTATCTTTTCATCGACCTCAAGGACCCTTTACAGAAGGAAAACCTGTACAAAGAAAAAAAGAAGCTGTTTGATTTTATGGATGCAGAATACAACAAGTTTTACAAAAAATATGGCTATTTGGATAGCGAACAAAACGAAACATCTAAATTATCCCAAAAAGAGATTGAAGCGCTCAAATCTCTGGGATACCTCCGTTAGAACCAACCATTCCAAATCATAATATAATTTTTTCCCACTAATAAACTGAATACCCGACAAAATGAGTGGCCTCATTCAAACTTAATCTATCCTTTCGATAGGCAGAGGAGGAAAAATGGAACATAAAAAAATTTTATCATGCGTTGTGATGGTCTCTGTTCTGCTTCTCTTCTCATCAGCTTATCCTCATCTCCGGTTTATCGGACCCAATCCCTACTTTTCCTACCATACATTCCCTCAGGACGCCCGATTGTTTAACACCGGCTCCTCCATATTCTTTTTTTACTTATCCAATCAAGGCTGGATGGGAAATCTGGACCATCCAGAAATGTCCCCCAGTCCCAACTATGTAGCAACAGAAGAATCTGTGAGCGAAAATTTTTCCAGTTCCAAAGTTGCAGAAGCCCGGTTTAAGGGAACCTGGTTTGCTCCTTCTGCCGAGGTCATCCCCCTAGTAGTCCAATGGGGCAAATTCAAGATCATTCCTGTTTTTTCCGGAGAACTGGACCAGTTCAGCCTCAACTCCTCAGGAGAAGCTATCGGTCATGAAGAGGATCAAAATTATCTCATTCCCTTTGAATCAGATCTTTCTCAACAAAACACTTCAGGATCTGCAGGAATCTTAGCTGTGGGAGACATCGGAGGAAACCCTATAGGACTCAAATTTGTCTTCCATAGGTTCGAGGAAGAATCCCCCAGAGGACAGCTGACTTACTCGTTCAATGGTTCGGAAACCAACCTCAACCAATACAACTGGGGTTGGTCTACCGTATCCGGGTGCAACCATATATTTGGAATCTCCACCAATATCGATGCGTTTTGGCAGAACAGCTATACCCACACGCGATACTCTCTCTGGGACTTCACCCTGGGCGGAAACATAGGGTCCCATAAAGCGGCTCTCCACATCCGGAGACAGTTGGGCAGAGATTATACCTACAGCTACGTTAGCTCCATGAACAGCTATTTAAAACAAGACTACGGACTTCTAATCAACAAAACCATGATCAGAGGCTATGATGTGTTTAAATTTCTAAAGATCGGCCAGGCTCAACTTTATATGGTAGTTCTGGCGGAAGCCGATTTCGAAAGAAATCCCTATTTGTGGAAAGAAGTTCCTCTGGAAGACAGGTATCTCAAAAATACCTATGGTGCAGAGATTCTTCCGTTTCTCCATTTTGATCTGCCTCAAGGCGGATTTTTCAGGATAGGAACCTCAGCCAGTCTCGTCACAAACAAATACAGCTACAAAGAGATTTGGGGAGGGCAGGAAGTCTATAGTCAGGGTTGGGCCACTTTTGATTGGGAAAAGTCCTGGGAGAGATCCAGCTACGGAAGCTCCTCTGTTTTTACCAATTTTTCAGAAGCGAATCTGGAAATCGTGGCAGCCAGCAGACCTCATCTAGTCTTCCGATTGGATTTCTGGTCTCATCTCGCCTTTTACCATACCGACCGCTTCTATGGGAAAAATGTGTCCGACGGATCCGGTCTGTACCGTTTCCAGCAGGAAGCTCACCGAAAAAACTTCTTAAGGGAATTATGGATAAGCGGTACGTTCGGCTTTCAAATCGGGAAAAAATTTTCTTGGGGCCTCTATGCCGATCTTCCCATCTACTATGATCCCTATCAAACCACTGAGATATCAGGCGCCAGTGGAGACTATTTCAGAGGTACCTCCAACTCACAGCCTCGAATCCGAAGACCTCTGCAACTCCACGCCAGGGTCATTGTCAACTGGTAGACTCCTGCACCACAATCATTGGCAATAAGGGGTGAGATTCGCACCGGTTAATCACCTTTAAAGAGGAGAATCTCTCCAAAAAAAATCATCACTTTCGGGGATTGTATTTTTAGTAATTTCACCTAAGATAAGAAAAGGTGTAAACACATGATCAGTCGGCCAGCAAAAGAAAGTCTCCGACAGATTTTTTTGCTCGTGGCTTTCTTTGTTTTTGTTCTGAATTTATCCGGGGTCTATGACAAGAAACTTGAAATCACTAATGAGAAAACTGATGTCTATCTTAAGCCGGACACTGGAAGCTCTGTAATCGGCCTTTTAAAAAGGGGAGACATAGTCACTCTAGCTTCTCCAACAAAAATAAAATCCCACTGGTATTACATCTACTTTAACCTCGATAATTCTGACTTCACATCGTCCGGGTATATACCGGATGCAGCAGTAAAAAAGCTGTTCAGTGTGACCAAGAAAATTGTTATAGATAAGGGATCTACTGAGACAAATAAATATGGATATGGATCTCGTTTCAAAAATATCCACTGGGGGATGAATCAGGAACAGGTTATGCTTAACGAAGGGCCTCCCTTAAACAGGGAAAATAAAGGTGAATACATAACCCTTACATATTATGCAGAGCTTATGGATAAAAGATGCCTCTTGACCTATTTCTTCTCCCAGGACAGTTTAGTCAGTGCTGTGTATCATGTTTCTGAAAAATATCTGGAGAAATCCCTGACCAGAAAAGACCATGTTTTAACAAAAAGTGCCCTGATCCAAAAATACGGAGAACCTAAAGAGGAGAGAGCTTTCAGACAGTACATAATGGATAGGACCCATCCCGTAAATGACAGCGGCTTTCCCTCTTCTCCTCTTCTCCTCCAAAGGACCTGTTGGGAGAATACAGAAACCAGAATCTGCCTATACCTTTACCAGAACAAAGAACTCATAGAAATGAAAATGGAATACGCAACACTTTCCCTATTTCTTCCATCACCCTAAAAAATCAAGAGCGGTTTTTCTTTACTTATTATTCACTCAAAAACTTCAGTAAGGCAGGAATATCCATTTCGTGATGGGACCCGGGAGAGACAAGGAGAGTGACTGCCTCTTCAGCCCCAAAGGCTCTGTAAATGGCGCGGAGTTCCTCCATAGATTGGGGGACTGTTTTATTATATGAGGCTGAGGCATTGGTCGGACTGGGTGTGTCCAGCTCTCCAAAATGCACCACAATGGGACGCGGGGCGCTCAGCCCGGCAATATCACTTCTATCCATCCACTGAAGTATATCAGGGATGCAGTGAGCCGGGGCATTGTAACAGCGCTGAAAAATAACGGAAAAGGAGCCCATAGTGCCGCTGGCAAAGATCCTTCTGACCCTTTGACTGAAAGCAGGATAAATGATGGCAAGGTCTCCTCCGTATGAAATCCCTGTGACATCCAGTTCCTCTCTGTCATAATAGGCACTCAGCCACTCTTCCCAGCAAAGAAGGTCCATCACTGTCTGGCCTATCACACTATCCCCGTAGAGAAACGCATCCGTGACTAAAGTGAATTGACTATACCCTCCGATCCAGTAATCAAGGCGGTTGATGTCAATACCGAATGCCAGGTCGCTCAGGGTACTGAATCCCCGAAGTTCGGGCGCTAAGACAAGATGACCGTCTTTGGCCAGCTCCAGGGCAAACAGATGATGGTAATCATCCCTCAGTCCGATGCACGGCTCCACTGAACCATGACCGTGAATGGCCATGACAGCGCTCTTATCCGGTGCTCTATCAGCTGGAACCAGCAGATACGCAGGGATCGTGAGATTATCGCTGACCTTCATAACCAGGGCATGAATGACCACTCCCTGAAATTCAATGGAGCGCAGCTCTTTGACTTCGCGGGTCTCAGGCTCTCGTACCTGCAGCAGCTGGGCCAGTTTAGCCCGGGTCTTTTCTTTCCATTCCTCCGGAGACAGCTGCGTCTTCCCGAAAGAAAGCCGGCGTTCGCCTGGAGGATGACTGTATTCCAGTGTCAGTTCCTGTCTTGTTATCAAAAAAGGATCCAGTTCATGAGCTTTATCCTGAGGGTTCGTTTTCTCTGACCGGCATCCTGAACAGGTCATTAAGAACAAAAACAGGATCACGGAAAATATCGAAATGATTTGAGTTCTTTTCATTCTATGCCTCCTCTTCCACTTCCAGTTCCACCGCGCTCACCGATGAAGCAGGAAAGGTCCACTCTCTTGCTGCCTCAAGGTCTTGTGTTTTCGGAGAGGTGATTTCAGGCCTGTATTCAAAGACTTCATATTCAGGATCTAGATCTATAGAATGTACTTTCCCGGACTTTATCTTCATGCCTTCAATATCAAATCCGGCTTTAACAGGATTTTTCCGGTCAATGTTGATTATATGAAGAAAGAACTTGTTTTTTGTGCGGCTTGCCGTCACATCTAGGTCCTTATGTGAGGAGGTGATTCTGACCGCATGTTTTCCTGAATACATCCTGTACAGGTTCATAACCATAGCCACCGGCATCATAAATGAATGCCCTGACGGAGTGGGTATCATGACCGCATTGTTCTGCCAGCGGTTGCCGCAGAAATCAGCCAGGGTAGCCATTTTCAGGATGTCTCCGTTTCTTTCATTCACATTTAAAATCCTTGCATTAGCCACTCCTGCGGCCCAGGTTGACAGCAGTTCACACCTGTTGCGCCCCGGAAGGGCAAAATGACCTTCTGTCTGGACAAGAGGGATGCCAAGGTCAGCGGTTTCTTCGCGCATTTCATCAATCCTGGATTCCTGTCTTTCACAGGTCTTCATCAAATGCTCCCATGTCCTGTCCCAGTCTTTGCGCCACTTGTTACCCCTGAGAGGGGAGTCTTCTCCTCCGGGGCCGAAATGGTTGTGAAACGCTAGGTACTGTAGTTCCTCACCGGCTACTTCGGCCATTCTCTTTGCCCAGCCGCTGTCAGCCCATCCGATCAAGATGATATTCGGATCCGCTTTTCGCATGGCTCTGGCAAATTCAAGTGACTTCACAGCTGCTGTCTCACAATCAAAACCTTCATCATCATAAGATGTCTCGTTGCCCAACTGCCACCATTTGACATTCAAGGGCTCTCTGGCTCCGTTTTTTATCCTTTCCCTGTTCGCAGGATTATTGCAGTAATCCACCCATTCGGCCGCTTCCCGTGAATCTCCCAAACGGTTCCCTTTGGTTGAATTGGCCCAGAACATTCTTCCGTCTGACTCAAAATTCACACAAACAAGCGGCTCTGCTCCCACTCGGCGGCAAAAATCCACAAATTCATGAGTCCCGACCTGGTTGTTGTAGATGCCTCCCCAGAGCTGGTTCACCATGGGTATGCGTTTATCCAAAGGCCCTATCCCTTCCTTCCATTTGTAGTAGGAAACAAAACACCCTCCCCAGCGGATCATGGTCGGGGCCAGCTCTTTGGTGATTTCAACCACATCCTCCCTCCAGTGGTCATGATTGAAATCCCACGCCGCATCCACGGATGAATCCGTTGTCCCCAGTGGTTCCATAAACTGCATATAAAGGTAAGGAGATAATTCAAACAAGGGATCCGGGCTGACGTTCAAGGCCGCGGTTCCTGTTCGGTTGTCCTGCGTCCCTTTACAGGATGTAAGAACAGCAGATCCCGACAGAAGCGTCCCCGCTGTCAGTGCTGAACATCTCCCCAAAAATCCTCTGCGGCTTATTTTGTTTGCCATCATATGCCTCCTGTAACTCATATTGGTTTGATAGATCTCGTTTGAAATATACAGGAAAGCAGAGGGCAAAATCAATGAAATTAAAAAGAGTGTATTCCCCATATAAAAAAGGGCGCTTCCCTTTCCAAAAAGGAAACGCCCTTAAGTTTCAGATGCAGCTATTCACTGCTTTTGTCTTCTTTTTCCTCCTGTTTGGTGCGGATATACTCCTGGTATTTGGCCCTGCCTTCATCCTCCCAGAACTGTTTGAACTGCTTCCAATCACCAACTTCCTTTCTGCTTTTCAGATGGTCCCACTTAGGGTGAAACCTGTCGCGAAAATGGTCTGATGGTTCTTTATTGTGATGACCGAATCCACCGAAAAATATCTTGGCGAGGAGCAGAATCCCGAACGCCTGCCAGTAGGTGATCTCTCCCAATCCGAACAACGCGGGCATAAGCCAATTCCACAACCACATCACCAAAAGACCAAACACAAGCGCAAATCCCGCGGCAAACACCACTCCCATAAAAGCCATCCCGATGATACGAAGGACCTTTGCCCCGCGGTGATGGCTATATCCTGCATTTATAAACATGTGCTCATGATTCATTTTAACCTCCTTATTTAAACCATGTTGGTTAATTTTTTTCTCATTTTTTTTAAAGCCCGTGATTTTCTTGCCAAAAGAGTTCCCAGCGGAACTCCCCATTCCTCAGAAAGCTCCCTAAAAGACCTATCATCAAATTCAGTGGCCATGATAAGGTCTCGTTCATCTGCATTGAGGGATTCTAATGCCTCAAAAACCATGTCCTGGAGCTGCTTGTTTTCAAAGATTCTTCCCGGGTCATGACCGGAATCCTGAACGGCTTTTTCTAAAGAATCAACTTCTTTTCTTTTTCTGAACAGATCAACGATCCTGTTCCTGAGAGATTGATAAATATAAGCAGCCAGATTCTCAATGGGAATGCTGATATCCGCTTTATCGAACAGGTTCAGCATAACATCCTGGACAATATCCTCTGCCTCCCGGTCAGCCGCATCATCTATGCGACTTCTGACGTAATTAACCAGCTTCTTGTGCTCCTTACGAAAAAATTCAGCCACTCGGTTCACAGGTTCCTCGCTTTTGTATTCTATAACATATTCAAGACGAAAATATGAGTTTTTTATTGCCATAAACATTTTATCCCGGTGTCATTGAGCAGCGGAGAACACGAAAAACCACTGTCTGTCCAAAAAATCAAAGGAATGCTCGAGCCTGTATCCGGCTTTTCCCAGGCTTTGAACGACTTCTTCCTTTGTAGAGCTGTGCCCCAGCCGGCTCATGAATCCTTTCTCTTTTTTATTATCAATGATAACGACCCTTGCTTCGGGCCGGAGTGCTTTTTTCAGTTTCCTGAAATATTCGACCGGACTTTTTATATGATGGAAAGCATTTCTGAAAAACACAAGATCCACGCTTTTATCCATAAGGTTGGTGCATCCCTTTTCGGCAAGCACCAGCGTCAACTGCCCGTTGATGCCTCTTTTATTTGCCTCTTCCCTTATGAATCCAAGGTTTTTTGCATTGACATCCACGGCATATATATGTCCCTTGGTCCCGACCTCTTCGACAAATCGATAGGTGAAATACCCGCCTCCGGAACCCACATCAGCTATGCTCTCACCTGAACGGATATCCAGATGGCTGAGGATTTCATCCGGCCGGCTTTCTTTAGAACCAGCCCTTTTGTTGAACGTTTTCAGTATATATTTTTCAAGCATTCTGTTTCTCCTTGCAAAACATATTTTCACTTTTAAAGACGAGAAACAGGACGGATTATTGCATTTATGAATAATCCAAGCTAAGATTCAACATAATGAAACTAACTTTCACTTCACCGTTTAGAGCCAAGGCGGGAATTATCGCCTGGCTGCTCAATCAGAGCTATGCTGAGCTTGTTGAAGCACAACCGGAAATCTGGAAACCGGAGAAAGCGAATTGGGAAGAATCAGATCAAGATGTGTTCGAAAATCCTGACACTATCGGATCCTGCACCTTCTTGAGTTGGTATGGGAGGAACCTTGTCGGATTCTTCTCATTCGACCCAAGAAACGGGCCTGCCTATGGAATAATCGGCCATAACTGCATTCTGCCGGAATATCGAAATCAGGGATTCGGAAAACAGCAGATTACTGAAGTGCTTCGAAAGTTCAGAGAACGCAGTATAAGACAGGCACGGGTCTCCACAAGTGACCATCCGTTCTTTCTCCCAGCGCGCTGGATGTACATCGCCTGTGGATTTACTGAGGTCAAAAGAGTGCCCTGGGTCAGGGACCCAAGCCAAAACATCATTCACTACGAAAAAGAACTGAGCTCATCTCATTTTGGACAATCCATATAGATCCGGTTTTCATTGCTTCTGCATATTTCTCTTCATATCTTTTTCAATGGAATTTATATAAGGCAAATGGTATACATTCACATAGAGGAGATGAAAATGGGAAAGGTCGTAAATATCAGCCAGTGTTTTAATAAGTTTACTGATACATTCTCGCCCAAGATCATAGGGGAGTTGAACGGGCAGTATATATTGGTTGTCAAATGTGAGGGAGATAAGGTTCCCTGGCATACTCATAAAAATGAAGACGAGATGTTTTTTGTGATCGAAGGAGTCCTGGACATTTTTGAAAAAGATAAAAAAGCAACAGTGAATGCAGGGGAATTCTATATCGTTCCCAGGGGTACAGAGCACCGTGTGGTTCCGCAAGGCCCTGTGAAGCTCATGTTGTTTGAACCGGCAGGTATAGCTCATACCGGCGATGTAAAAACAGAGATCACCAAAAAAGAATTCGACCGCTTGGATGTCTAGATCGATTTCGAGGATAATCAACCTGTTTCCCCGATTTTCTACCGGACATTAAACTGAGTTCCTGTGGGTTTCTTGTGGACTAAAAATCATCATCGTGTTACCGTTCTTTTTAAAATAAGCCTTTCACGTGTGACAAAACCCATCATTTAATTTATAATATCTCGTCTGAGGCGGTTAGCTCAGTTGGAGGAGCGCGGCTTTCGCAATGCCGAGGTCGTGAGTTCGAGCTTCCTACCGCCCAGCATTCTTCAAGGAAAATCATGATGTTGAGCAACCAGATTCTTGTCATCGCCGGAACAGCAGCTACCCTGGGTTTTGTCCATACGGTTTTGGGGCCTGACCATTATCTCCCCTTCATCGTCATGAGCCGGGCCCGTAATTGGTCCCTTCCCAAAACTCTGTTTATCTCTTTTCTCTGCGGCCTGGGGCATGTCCTCAGTTCGGTCGTCCTGGGTTTTGCCGGAATAGCTCTGGGAGTGGCCGTTTTGAAACTGGAGAACATCGAATCCTTCCGCGGCGGAGTGGCGGCCTGGCTTCTGATCGGTTTCGGTTTTGCCTACTTTATCTGGGGGCTACACCGGGCCATAAAGAACAGACCTCACAAGCACATCCATATGCATGCCGACGGTGCCACGCACGAGCATGAGCATGTCCACGAATCCAATCACGCCCATGTCCATGAGAAAAAGAAGGCCAACATCACGCCCTGGATCCTGTTCACCGTCTTCGTCTTCGGACCCTGCGAGCCGCTCATCCCGCTCGTCATGTACCCGGCTGCCAACCATAATATCAGCGGGGTGATTTTAGTTGCCCTGACCTTCGGCCTGGTGACTATCCTGACCATGCTGACCATCATCGCTGTCATGTCCTGGGGGGTAAGTTTTGTCAGGCTGGGCAAACTGGAACGCTACGCCCATGCCATCGCCGGAGCAATGATATTTGTCTCCGGCCTCAGCGTTCAGTTCCTCGGCCTGTAAAGATCGTATCGAACTGCGTTTCTAATGAGGTCTGTTGCTGACTGCAGGCTGGGAAAAAGCAAAAGGGACGACCTCATTATTCTCTGATTTTATTCCCCCTTTTTTGATAACTATCTAAAGACAACCTCTACAGCATCGAGAACAGGGGAGACTCCATTGGTTTTCTGGATACGAAGTTCGATCTTGAAGGCATAGCCTGCCTTTAGTAGGGACACATCTAGAGTCGCTGGTCTTGCTTCTATCACGCGAACAAATCCTTTTTTTTGCACATAGATTTCCTTAACCCTTGTGAACTCTGTCCATTGATCAATATCTCCGTCATTATCGATGTCCACACCTGCTCTGGCTTCCACCCCATCCACCCAAGGGCCGTCACTCACGAAATCATATTCATGACGCTGAACAAGAAGATAGAATTTTCCTTCGGCAAAACCAACTGTGGGATCCGGGTGAAAGCCTTCTCCGATCTCACCATCCCATACAAATTGTCTTTCTATGTCATTACTGCGCCATCGTCCTATCCGCATCGACTTTCCCTCATCATGGGGATCATAATCACAGAAAAGGTAGTACTGCCGGCTGACTTTTATCATGGTGTAATCGCCAAAAGCATCTTGAGGTCCTTCATGAACCTCATACGTATAAGGCGACAGATCTATCCCGGGTATTAATTGATTGCTGTGCGGCTCATAGGACTCAATCTTACCTGTGGGTTTGGTTCTTCTGTCTATAGGGGGAGGGAATTCGTGCGGTTCAAAACCATTGATCCCATCCGGACTGTCCGCGTGTCCAGCCAAAGGTGAATCCCAGGAATGCGTGCGCGGATTGAGGGGACTCCAATCCTCATAAATCAAATGAAAACGGCCGTCATCGTCACGGAAAATCCCCATATCCGAACCATGTGAGGGATCATCGAAAACCATGCCCATCTCTTTTCCCTGCCTGCCGTCAGTGAGGTCGCTGTCAATGATCAAATGGGGATCCTCATCATTAGGTTTGTCATAGTAGATGTAAAATTTCCCGTCAACATATTCAGCCGAGGTAACCCACCTGTTGATCCTGGTGGATACAGGCCCGTAGCGTTCCCAGGTTTTCATATCCGTACTGTGCCAGGCGTGATAACCGTTCTCGTCATCTCCCCGGAACAATGCCAAAAACCAATAATCCCCAGGAGCTACGGGGATAAAAACAGGAGCATCTTCAGCGCCCTCTGGAGTGACTTTGGGAATGGCTTCCCACGTGTTCCAGCCGGGAGCCTGCCTGACTGTAAGGGACCGTAACTTGCGTTTGCTTTGAAATTTTTTCAACTTAGTGGAAAAAAAGGCCGAGTCCCCCTGAAGATGAAGCTGCCCCTGTTTCATTTCCAGATTTTCGCTTACTGAGGCTGCAGCCTGCCAGTCCTCCTGGGTTTCTATGATCCATAGTTTTCTATCCGAACCGGATTGACACCCTAAAAAAAACACCATAACCAACAAAAGGCTCTTTTTCATTATGCAATGACTCTCTTATTATTCATTGTTCTTATACTGCCAAAACAAAAGAACAAACACAATCGTTTATATTAATCTCTTTCTCTTTTTTTCAATGGAATTTATATATAGCAAATGGTATATATTCAAGGATGCAATCATTTCCTATAAATTCTTATAAATGGATGATTCAGTCGTTCATGTATATGGAGGTTTAAGATCATGAAAGATGATAGAGTTAAAGGCAAAAAATTCAATCAATTGTTCTGGCTTATCATGGGATTGGTATGGATCGCGTTTGCCCTTTTTGGTTTGATCTTCGACCCCGAAAAAAGGGTGATCATAATTTCTCAAATCGCTGCAGGAATTTTATTCTTCGTTATTTTTATTGTGATAAAGCTGAAAAAAAACTAGAATTTCTTTAGGAGGGTGAAAGTTGGGAAAAGACATGAAACCTAATAATAGATTAAATCCAAGAACATTACAGATGACTTATGTTTTTTCTTTCATAATGATCGTTTCTCTTTGCTTTGTTGGCTGCCAAAAACATGCAGAAAAAATCCTTCCTCCGATCGAAAACCTTGATGAGCTGGCGCTTTTTCCAGTGGCTGATTTTACGGAAATAACTGAAATCGCATCCGCAGCTATTCCGGTTATTTCACCTGAAGATGAAGTCTTCTTTTTTGACTCCCGAATGAAACAGCTGTTCAAATCCGACCTTTCCAGCCGGAAGGTCATCCCCATAGGAAGATACGGGGAAGGCCCCGGTGAGTACACCGGCATCTTGGGACTTTTTCTGGAAAATGATAACCTCTTTTTCCTGGATAGCCATCGTAAAATTGTTTGTCTGGATAAAGAAGGCCATCTGATCTGGGAGGAAAAGTTTACCCCCAATTTCACAGGAATAATTGGCAAAAAAGGGGAAGCCTTTTATTTCACAGAGATAAAAACCGATGAAGATGGCCATTTTATGATGGGATTAAATGAATGGACAAGAGCCCAAAAACCCCGTTTGTTATGTGAAAAACCGATTGTAACAGTTCAGGGCAATGCCACGGTTTATGGAAAAGTTGTCAAGGGTGGAGGATTTTTATTTCTGGCTAATCCGGCATTTGCCCATATCGGAAATGTTCTTGCTGTTTCAGCTTCAAATAAGTATGAGTTTGATATCTTGGATCTCGATGGGAACATAACACATACCTATACGTTTAAGGCTCCGGATCCGGATGCGACAGAGATGATGAAAAAATTTAATATCAAGAATTATGCGATCGCCAAAATTTTATCCTTGAACGAAGAGCTTCTCATTGTGTCCAATTACCATCGGGAAGGCAAACCCCGTATTGACCGATTCTCTTTATCAGGAGATCTTCTATCCTCATATGTCCTTCCCTTTGATTTTAATCCTCCCTATAAAGATGTCGTTATACAAGGTGGCTATCTTGTTTATATGGACAGAGATCATCCCGGTTTTAAGGTGTTCCAATTGAGCCATCAAGACACAGATTAAAAATAATTTCCAAGACATCATCAATGAACTACAAAGGACACTCGGTCCTGGCATTCCCCTGCGATCTCTATTTCCAGCAGATATTCCCCTGGTTTCAGCTGGAATAGGGGGAAACTGGGGTAGGAGAGAATGCGGTAAATCCGTTTATTAAGGCGGTATGTGATTTTCTCTCCATCTGCTGCCCCCATGACCTTGAAACGAATCTGCTGGCTTTCCAGAGGAAGAGCTTGAGATATATAATAGCGATCCCCCTGCTGAGGGGATACAATCTCAACTTCCTGGCTGCCCCCAAGATGTGTTTGTTCGGTCAGCTGATTCTTTTGCCACCACTCGCGGTAGAGTTCAGGGTAGACCGTTTTTATTCCTGCCTCGGCCTTTACGTGATAGGAGCAGGGACCTTCGGGTAGGTTCTTTTCATCAAAATACTCTTCCACCCGGTCCCGGCAGTATGGACCAGCCAATTCTCCTGAGAGAGCACAAACCTCCCGCTGGATAATACCAGGAGGTATCGGCAACCCTCCTTGCTCCCAATCTTTTTGAAGGATCAGAAATATATCCCGGACTATGGTGGCACTGTTTCCGGTTTCCACTACCTGCTGTGAAATGTTCTGGCCGCTTGGATTCCCCAGCCATACTCCCACTGTATATTCGGAATTGACAGCTACTGCCCATTTATCCCTGAATCCCTTTGAGGTACCGGTTTTTATCGCCAGAGGAAAAGGAAGGTTCATGGAGGAAAAAAATCCGAAGCTGCCGGCCCGTGCAGCAGGATCTGATAAAATGTCAAACAGCAAAAAGGCACACTGGGGGGAAAATATCTGACGCTTGCCGCCTGCTGGCCACTCTTTCAACAGACGCGGTTCATAAAGAACTCCTTTGTTTGCCAGACAGGAATAAGCTGTTACCAGGTCCAGCAGTCTCACTTCTCCCGACCCCAAGGCAATGGCTTCTCCGTAAAATGCTGCGGGCTTATCAAGATACGAGAAACCGGCCAGTTGGAGCTTTTCCAGGATCCGGGTGGGCGTCAGTTTTATCGCCAGGTAAAAGGCCGGAATGTTGTAGGAACATGCCAGGGAGGTTCTCAACCTCAAGGGGCCGTGTTCCATGCCATCATGATTCCGGGGAAAAAATCCGCCCCTGGCCGGGAACTGGATATCCGGGAGAATGGACGATGGAGTGTATCCTGATTCTAAAGCCACTCCGTAAACAAAAGGCTTTAGAGTGGACCCGGGTTGTCGAAGTGCTAGAGCATAATCAACATATCCGTTGTTCTCAACATTAAAATAATCAGGAGATCCCAGGTAGGCGAACACCTCATGTGATCGGTTATCGATCACCACTGCTGCAGCAGACTGAACATGATACGGTTGGAGCCTTTGCAGATGTTCCCTGATAATTCCCCGGACCTTCAGCTGGAGATTCCTGTCCAGTGTGGTATATATTTTTTTGTGATCAGAGAGGTCGTTCCCATAACGGCGCTTGATCAACTCAATAAAATGAGGAGCCACAAATAGGGTGTCCCTGATATTAAAATGAACCTCTTCACTGGCCACCCTCCGGTATTCATGGGATGATACAAATCCCTGGCGATAGAATTCATCCAGGATCCAGTCTCTTCTTGCCTTTAACTGATCTTTGTTTTTGATAGGATTATAGGTAGTGGGAGCCTTTGGAATAACAGCCAGTTCAAGAGCCTGGCTGAGAGACAGCTGCGCAGGGGATTTGCCAAAATAAAATTCTGATGCCGGCCCAATACCATATATCATGTTCCCAAAGGGCAGACGATTGATATACTCTTCCAGAATCCTTGATTTGGGAAGGTGCAGTTCCAGTTTCAAGGCGAATATAATTTCCTCCAGCTTCCTGAAAATGGTTCTCTTCTGATTGGCATTTAACAGCAGTTTTGCCAGCTGCATGGTGATGGTTGATCCTCCCGAAACTACTTTTCCTTCCTGAACATTCTGAAAAAGGGCCCGGGTCAGGGAAGACAGATTTACCCCTTTATGGGAGTAGAATCCCCGGTCTTCCGCCAGTACTATTGCCCGAATAAAGTGAGGTGATACCTGGCTAAGGCCGCAGTGAGCGCTGTAACGATTCTGATCCACCAGATAAAAGCCCAGCAGCTCCCCCCTCCGATCCACAAATCGCAAGGATTCTTCCTGATCTGAAAGGCAGGATTGATTGAACCACGCAAGGTAC
Source organism: uncultured Eubacteriales bacterium (assembly GCA_964456985.1). Classification (GTDB taxonomy): domain Bacteria; phylum Acidobacteriota; class Aminicenantia; order Aminicenantales; family Aminicenantaceae; genus WJMT01. The sequence goes on along the minus strand of CAYWDH010000002.1, from coordinate 82,414 downwards.
ACCACCATCCCTGCTGTTCCTAATGACAACAGGATCAAAAAGATCTTTTTTTTATTTAATCTTAACCCTTTGATCTGCATTTCTCCCAAAAACCTCCGGATTGTAAATCTGTAAGACCAGAGTTGCAGGCAGCTGGTATTCTCCGCTGTTGGTGGCAATAACCAGATATTTCCAGGTATGGGTACCTGCCGCAAGAAAATCGGCAAACAGTTCCACTCGATCAAAATAATACTGGCTGTGATAAAAGTCGCCCCAATATCTGAATGCCTCGCCTTCTTCCATATTACTAACGGCCAGATCCGCATGGGTACGGAAACTGGGATTGACCACTTTAAAACCCGCCGGAAGCGGATCGTTGACCACGACAAAACTTCGTTCCTTGTTAGTGGTGATCTTCAGTTCCACCAAATAATTTTCTCCGGCTTTAAGCTGATTCGGTGCCACCGGATGACCTGCCTGGTCCAGGAAAACCTTTCGTACTTCGAATCCCCGGTCTACCGGAGAAAGAATCCCATCAGGGCGGTAGGTCAGTCGGGTGTTGTAATACATGATTCCCTTTCCTTCCTTTTGGAGTTTCAGCCTGATCTGTTCTCCGGCATCAAAATCCTTCAGGGAAAACGTATCCATCTGGAAAAACCTCCGGTCGGAGACTTGTACATTTACCATTTCCTTCTTATCCAAAATAATACGGGCTATGTAGTCCGGATCTTCCAACTCGTATCTTTCAAAGTATTTTTCAAAGGCCTTGAGGATGGCCAGGTGTTCTTGTGTGTTCAAATACTGTTTATCCCGGAGGGTATCAAAGAGCCAGCGGGCAATTTTTAGAGCCATGGGAAACCGCTGATACACCAGAAGCAGGGTATCGAATATGTGGGCGGTGGTACGCAGAGAGGAGCCATGGACAGTCCACCAGAAAGAATCAGGGCGGTTTTCAAAATGGGTCCGAGTGGGTTCCTCTTTTATATTATTGAGCAGCATCCGGGTCAACAGGGCCTGCATGGAATCAGGCAGTTCATCTGTTAGGTCAAATATCCTGATAAGGTAGGATGCCCCTTCCAAGGGGAGGCGTTCCCTCATTTCAAACAAGTTATTGATCATGTCCTGCATAATAATCCCGTCCCGCGCCAGGACATATGCGGCATAGGCCATGTTGAACAGTTTCAAATTCAAACTGTAGGGATACCTGCTCTCAATACTGTTCTGACAAACCTTTTTAAGGTATTCCCGCAAAGGATTTAAAAACTCTGAATTTACCTGATACCCCGCCTCCCGGGCATCCAGGAGAAAATCCATGGCAAAAGTGCTCAAAAACCAGCTGCTATAATGTGTATCCGGATAGTAACCAACTCCCCCATCAGCATTCTGATAATCCTCAATTCGGTTGATAAATGTCTCAACCCGCTCACGGCGGTCATCATAGGATTGGGTTACGATGCCCAACTGAGTGAGAAAACTGTTTTCCCTCAGCAAGGGCGAGAGCCTGCATATCTTCTGCTCTAGACATTCATAGGGGTATTCCTTCAGGAATTGATAACTCTTTTCCACTCCGCCGGAGATGGATGGAGACCATGCGATTCTCAGTTCGTCATATTCTCGGATGCTGTCAGTGGGCACTGTGATCAGCTCTTCCGCTTTGCGCCGGGTCACCTCCCCGGATGTGGCCACTGTTTCCATGAATTCAGGCATTCTCACGGAAACGGACTGTTCATATCCATCGCTATAGGAATCACTGCGGGCGCGAAAGGTGAATCGGGGAATCTTTTTCCCTTCCGGAACAAGGAAATCAAACAAGACCGAATCGGTCTTAAAGGCCGACAGGTGAATCTTCTTCTCAGCCCGGTCACCTGAAATCTGAATTTCTGACACTTCTGCCTGAACAGTGACGTCCATCTCCTCGTCAGTGTTGTTGGTGACGGTCACGCCACCCTGGAAGCTATCCCCCGGTCTCAGAAAATCCGGCATGGCCGGTTTGAGAACCAGTTCTTTTTTTACCAGAAGTTCGGTCTTTCCCCGTCCAAAGCGATGCTGGCGGTCCACGGAAACTACCATCACTTTGAACGTGGTCAGATTTTCCGGAAGGGTAAAGTTAATCGTTGCCTTTCCCTGTTTGTCAGAATAGGCAAAAGCCTGATAGAAGGCACTCTCTTTGAAATCCTTCCGCACCACCACAGAACCAAAAGTCGAAACTCCTACTCCCCCCCCGGGATCTTCACCTTTTTCTGAAAACTTACGTCGGCCCAAAACATCCATCAGGGTTGACACTGTGCGCACATCCAGAGATCTCTCCTGATAAAAATACTGGAAAGGATCCGGCAGCTCATAGCCTACCAGGTTCAGTACCCCTTTATCCACCACTGAGATGCACAGTTCCGAACTTATCGGTTCTCCATTATGGTCGGTGACTGTCAAATCGAGAGTAACCGCATCTCCCGGGTCATAAGAATCTTTATCAGCCGAGACGTCTATGTTTAGTTTCTGAGAATCAGTCTCCACTTTGACACCGGCATATCCGGCATAAAACTCTGGTTTCCCGATATCATTCCCCGAGTCGTCCCATCGGACTCCTGTTCTCTCTTTCAAAAGAATGACATTAAAAAATATATTTGGCATAAAATCCCTAAGGACCGGTATTTTTACAGTACCGGCATTACCGTTGAGCGTAAAGGTCTTATACCAGAAAACCTTTTCCCGTTCGGCAGTGATCAGGACGGTGGATTTTTTAAAAGGGGATTTTATCAGCAGTTCAACCGTTTCGCCCTCTCGGTATTCCTTTTTGTCTGTCACCAGATCAATTATCCTGCCTTCATCCATACGCCATGAAACGTATCCCTGACCGGTGACATAGAAATTGGCAGTCGTGGTGATTTGGTTGCCGAAACGGTCCGTGCCGGTCAAGGTGATCTCGTAATATCCAGGCTGGTCAAAAGTGAAATTCCTGGATAACTGGCCGTTCATGATCTTTATTTCTTCTTCAGTAACAGGATGCCGTTCCCGCTCCCAATACCACCGAAGACTGCCCGATGCATCCTCCTTCTGATAAGACTTCCAATCCACCCGCTCGATGAGCATGTTTAATCTGTGTTCCCCTTCCTGTTTCCCATTGGGATCCACAGTTATGATCTCGACAGATCCCGGTTTCCCACTCTGGAAGAAATATGAACCTGTTCGAACCCCGATATAATAAGCCCCCCGGTGAACCACCATCGAGGAACCGGAACTGATCCGATTGTTATCCTTGTCCTGGATTTCACCATACAAGCTCATCCGAACCGAATTTTTTGTATCAAAAGAGAATCCTTTCTGTTCAAAATTAAAGACGCCATTTTCATCAAGAATAAAGCTTTTCTGGACAATAGTCCGATCAGTGGCGGACTCAGCGGTACCAAAAGTGAATCTGTTCCAACCCGGAGGAGTGAAGTATATGTTCTTGATCCTCAAGCTGAAATTTCCTCGGGCTTCCTTCATGGGCGTACCAAAGAGATATCTTCCCTTTATACGGCCGGAAAGGGACTCCCCGGCAATGGCATGAGTCTGGTCAAAAGCGGTCGTCACCTCAAACTTTGCCGGTTTGTATTCCTGGACTGAAAAATTCAGGTTCTGAATATAGGGTTCATCCTGCCCGGGTTGGGAAATATTCAGTTGAATCCGGTAAAAACCAGAGGGGCTCTTCCGGGGAAGCTGGAACTTGTGGGCAAAGGTTCCGTACTCTTTAAAGCCAGACAGATCAACTGAAAAGGTCTCGAGGCTTTTATTAAAGGAATCGTATACTTCTCCCTCGATTTTTTCGAGCTCAGGTATCTTCAAATCACCACTCACTAAATGGCGGAAAATACCCTTGAATCGTACGGTCTGACCAGCCTTGTAAAGATCCTTATCAGTGAACACCAGCAGCCGGTGGTAATAAGAACGAGGAGAGTAGCGATAATTTATATTGTAATCATAACGGAAACTCCACATGTCAAACATGGTGTCCTTCTCACCCCAAATAAAGGCTCCGCTCTCCGGTGAATAAATTTTAAATTTAAGCAGGTCCCTGCTTAAAAAAATACTTTCCCGAGGCTTCAGCAGTGCCACTCCATCCTCGCCGCTTTTGATCCGATCTCTGAATTTTTCCCCCAGGATATTGAATTTTTGTTGTTTTTGAAGCTCGCCGTTTTTCAGGTTAAAGGCGGTTAGAAAAATTTGAGTGGGACTGTATTTGGCGACCAGGGCCTGGTCGGTCAGCTGAAAAACGGCTCCCTGTTTTCCCCAGTAATTGGTAGCCTGATCGAATTTAATATAATACACACCGGGATCTGCTATCCCAATGTTATCGAGTTTGAAAGGCAAGACCATGCTTTGGTTATGATGGATCGGGATCTGCCAGGAATAGATCTGGCAATCCTCCGGATTGATGCGTTCGGTATTCAAGCGACCCTCATCGATCAGGGCTGCCAAGTCTTCACTCTTAAGCTGTTTATAAAGCACTCCTGTTTCTCTGATATTCCGAACCTGGATGGGAAGCGCTCCATTCAGATAGCTTTCCAGGACAAAATGAGATCCGGTGGGCATGATAAGGTAGGGTGTATAGTCTTTGCTCATCACTGTGAACCGGTAATCGCGAGGAAGAGAGTTTCCAAACACATCCTGTATCGAATGGGGGATGGAGACAATGTATCGGGTATTTGGCTTGAAATCCCCCATGATCCGGAAGCTTTCATTCCTATAATAATAATCCCGGTTGATCTCTATCTTCGGATCAATGGTGATCCGGTCCAGAAAATCAGCAATCCGCACCTGATTTGACAGATGAACTTCAATACCTTGGTCCGGATTAAAGGTTTCCGGTACTTTTTCAACAACGAATTTCTCAAAGGTCCGGAACTTCAGCACCTCGTTGCTCGGCAGTCCAAGATTGCCGGCTGCGGCGGTCAGCCCCTTAAGAAAGGAGACCCGGATATCGGCAGCCTGGGGATAGGGGAGAGTGGAAAGAACAGTAATGAATTTTTTGGGATCCTTGCGATAACCCTGCCAGTAATAAAGCTCCTTTCGCTCTTTTTCTGTGGAATAACGCACCTGAAATTGTTCCCAATTCTGGTTGTCAACAGTGACCCTAATATAGGATTTAATATCCAGGGGATTTACCGGCTGGGAGAATTTCACCAGCACACGCTGATTCAGCGATTTCCATTTATCATTATGGCTGGGAACTGTCTTAAGGATACTGATCAGAGGAGTTGAAAACTCCCATTGATGCTTTTTTACCTGGAAACCAAAGGGACTCTCATACCCTTCAAAGAACACCTGATAAGCTGTGGACGGTTTTAAATCCTCTTTGACCACAAAGGCATAAGTGGTGGCGTTTTTAAAATACCCTTCCCCTTTGAGAGGCGGCTCGGTGTGGATAAGGGGATCACGGCCAGGTGTCACCGGTTCCAGGGGTGCCACAGGGCGGGAAAAGGTGATACTGAGCTCATCACTCTGAGAGTCTTCCTTTAACTGACCTTGGGGATGTATGGCTACTATTTTTACCGCTTTTTTAACCGTGTCCCTGGATATTGAATCCGGCTCTGCATCCAGCATCCGCAGCCATTTTTCCGATGCTTCCACACCGGTCAGATCACTGAAGGCCTTATCACTTGGTTTCGCAGCCGGAGTTTTCTCCTCTTTTTTACAAGAGACCAACACAAGCATCCAGAATAGGCATATCGCCAGAACCCCGAATAACCAAAGATTACCCTTTTTATCTGAAAAATTCTTGCTAATCATAGTGACTCCCCCTGATATTCCATTTTCCATCCTCCAATCAATCGCACTATTTATGGTACACACAGAAAACATGTCCAGTCAATAAAAATCCACAAGTCATTCAGTTTTAAAGAGTCTGGGAATAGAAACATTCCAACCGAATAGACTTCCGATGGAAAATTTCCTGCCTGAAAACGAAAACAAGAAGTAAGATCACAAAAAACAGGAATGTTAGGGGATGGCCTCATGGGATCATCCCCTTTTTACTTTTCATCAAAATCTTTACAATTTCATGACAAATCATTCTGTTTAAATGGTAAAATGAATGCATGCATTCTCTTTCCTCGAGCCGGTTAAAGAGAAGTCTGCGCAAACAGGTCATCCTTTTCGGATTATCTGTGCTTTTGCCTTCCGTGGTTCTTATGGTTTTCATTGTCCGTTTGAACAGGCAGGACAACGAGCTAAGAAAAAAGCGGGCAGCAGAAACCCAACAGCAAAAATCCGTACAGATCGGTGAACAACTCACAAAAAGACTGGAGGAAACAGAAAGTTTTGTTCTTAAAGCATTGACCTCCAATCCTACCTCTATCCAAAAAATCTATCGAACAAATCCTGAACTGGTTTTTGTGGAACGCATAAAAAATCAAAAACTCCTGATGCCTTGGGAGGGAGCCGAGATACAGAAGCTGTCCTTGGAAAGAGAGGCTTCTAGAGAACTCATACTTGAGGCCCAGCAAACTGAGTTTGAAAAGAACGATCCGAAACAAGCCCTGTCCATCTATAATCGAGCTTTATCCTCTTTGGATTCACCTTCCCAGAAATGTTTTATCCAGCTTCATCAGGGAAGGATTCTCTCAAAATTGGGCAATGAGGAAAAAGCTCAACATATTTACCAAGATATTCTCAATCAACCGGGCGACCTCACCGATGAATACGGGATTCCATTTTCCCTTTATGCAGCGGACCGCCTTTCGGTATCGGATTCAGAAGCTGAGCCAATTCTAGACCGGCTGGAAGGTCTTATGGGAGAAAACCGATGGCTTCCTTCAAGTGCGCTTTATTTTATCCAGGACATCATCTTGCAAATACAGAACAGGATAAAGGATCCACTCCTCCTTGAGAGGAAAGAGAATCTAGAGCGCTCCCTAGAGAAAGCCCGTGAAGACCTTAGAAGACTTGAGTCCCTTAAAGGATTTGTTTCAAGCTGGATGCTGCGTCATGGATCATCAGAGCAGGAAAAAGATTCCTTAACTTGGGAATCTCATGGAGATATTCCCTGGATTGTAGGGATTCGTGATCTCCCTGAGGATCCAACTCATTTTCTTCTCGCCTTCGACGGCCCCCGTGTCTTGAGCAAAGTTATGGAAGAGTCTGGCCTGGCTGATTCTTTTCCAGGCGCTTGCCAGATGACTGTCAGAGCCACTGGAGAGAGTTTCTCTCCCGGAGGATCTCTGGAAGGATTCTGGCTCCAATTTGAAGAAACCGAAGTTTCTGCCTGGTCCAAGTCTTCTCTCCCGTTTCCTTTGCTTTACTGGTTGATCCTTGTTCTTGTCATCGGATTCACTGCCTTCGGAGGTTATCTTCTCTGGCGGGATGTGGGACGGGAATTAGCTATAGCAGAGATGAGATCCCAATTTGCAGCCAGTGTTTCCCACGAACTCAAAACACCGCTCACATCCATACGCATGTTTGCCGAGGCTTTGACCATGGGAGTTCAGAAGAAACCCAAGGCACAAAAGGAGTATCTGCAGACAATCATCAGTGAAAGTGAACGCCTGAGTCGGCTGCTCAACAATGTCCTAGACTTTTCCAAGATCGAACAAGGAACCCGGACTTACAGCTTTGAACCCACATCACTTGAAGAGGTCATCCATTCGGCTGAAAAAGCAATGGCTTTTCCCTTGAATCAGAAAGGATTCCGGCTGCAGGCGGAGGTGGAAAAAGGGATTCCGAAAATTCAAGCTGACAGAGATGCTCTTGAACAAGCTGTGCTCAACCTTCTTCACAACGCTGTGAAGTACTCGGGAGAGAGCCGGGAGATTCAAATGAAGCTTCGAAGGGATGGAAACACAGCCTGCGTCGATGTCATTGACCACGGCATCGGGATAGTGGAGGAGGACAGAGACCTCATTTTCGGGAAGTTCTTTAGAGTGTCTGGTGTTGAAAACCAGAAAATCAGAGGGACGGGATTGGGCCTGACCATTGTTTCTCATATCGCCCGGTCCCATGGAGGCAGAGTGGAAGTTAAAAGCCAGCCGGGAAAAGGAAGCACTTTTTCTCTTGTTCTTCCCCTGGAGACCAAATGAAAAAAATTCTGATTATCGAAGATGATATCTCCATCCTGAACGGTCTTAAGGATGTGCTGATGTTCAAATCCTATGACATTCTCGCAGCGACCGATGGAGAGCGGGGATATGAAATGGCTGTGAAAGAACTTCCGGATCTCATCATACTGGATATCATGCTTCCCAAGATGGATGGATTCACTCTCTGTAAAAAGTTGAGGGATGAGGGAAACATAACTCCTGTTTTAATGCTGACGGCCAGAGGAGAAGAGCCGGATAAAGTCCGGGGTTTAGACTTGGGAGCGGACGACTATGTCACCAAACCCTTTTCTTTGCCGGAACTTCTGGCCCGGGTTAGAGCCCTGCTCAGAAGAAGGGCAGGAGAGGGAAAAGAAAGAGTCTCTCCGGATTCCATAGAATTTGGGAATACTTTCATTGATTTTAAAAAATATAAGGCTTTAAAGGGAGGGAAACTGTTGAGTTTGTCTCCCAAAGAATTTGGCGTTTTAAAATACCTCTCGTCTCGCGGCGGTGATGTGGTGACCCGCAATGAACTCCTGGATGAAGTCTGGGGATATGAAAATTATCCCACCACACGTACAGTGGATAATCATATTGCCCAGCTCCGCTCCAAAATCGAAGAGAATCCTGCGGATCCTCAAAATCTGATCACGGTTCATGGAGTGGGATACAAACTGGTTCTAGGTGATGAAAAAAATGAATAGGGAACCTTTACAAAACAATTACAAGATTCTTACATGCCCATGACAATTCAGCGGTTCAAAAAGCGTATCTTCGGAGTGAAAATAAATCCGAGGAGGTAGGAATGAAAGAAAAATCAATAGTATTGGGAGTGTTAGGACTTCTCCTTACAGCGGTATTTTTGGGAGCCATATCCCAGTCAGGAGAGGACCTGTTTCAGAAAGCACTCCGTCTGGAGAGGAACGAAGGGAAACTGGTGGAGGCTATAGAGCTTTACAATAAAGTGGTGACTGAAAAGGAAGATACAAAAATCGCTGCCCAGGCTCAGTTAAGAATCGGTTTGTGCTATGAGAAGTTGGGGCAAAAAACCGTCAAACAGGCGCAGGAAGCCTTCCAGAAAGTTATCGATAATTTTCCGGGCCAATCCGAAGAGGTTACGATTGCTAAAGAGAAACTGTCTTCACTGGTTAGAGCCCAAAGTATTTCTGATGACAAAGGACTGAGAGAGCGGCAGCTGTTGTCCGGACCAGAACTTCTCTATGACGGGTGGCTGGGCGCTGTTTCTCCTGACGGAAAGTATGTCTCGATTGTGGATTGGGAGACGAATGATTTAGCTATTAGAAACTTGACAAGCGGTGAAAAGCAGCGCCTTACCGACCAGAATAAAGAAGAAGGATATCCTCTTTTTTCCACATGGTCTCCGGACGGCAAAAGAATTGTCTATGATTGGTGGCACGGCAATTCCTTCGTTGACCTTAGGATTATTGGGATTGAGGAAAAGAAACCTTATACTGTCTATGAGAATGAAATAATTAAACAAGCCTGGCCCCTGGACTGGTTTCCTGATAATGAAAAGATTCTGATTGCGTTGTCAAAGGATGGGGTTAACAGAGAGTGCGCCGTACTTTCCCTAAAAGACAATACTATACACGTCATAGGGAAAAAAATGGGCGATAGGAACTGCATCTCACCTGACGGGCGATATATCGCTTATGACGTTCCACAAGGAGAGAATATTCCCGAGAGGGATATTTACCTGTATTCGCTGGAGAAGAAAAGAGAGATGCCTTTGATCGAGCATCCTGCCAATGATGGAATACTTGGGTGGTCACCGGATGGGCGATGGATTTTTTTTCGAAGCAACCGGTTGGGGTCCAGAGATGCCTGGATTGTTTCGGTCAGTGACGGGAAAGTACAAGGAAATCCTGTATTGATAAAAAGAGGTGTGGCGGGTACTCCCCTGGGTTTTAGCGAGGATGGCTCCTTTTATTTTATGTCCTCAAAAGATATGGAAGATATCTATATCGCTTCGCTCGATCCGGAAACTGGAGAGATTAAAAATCCACCCCAAAAAATGGATCTTCCTTCTGAGGGTAGTAATGATTTCCCGGCTTATTCTCCTGACGGAAAAAAATTGGCTTACATTCGTGGTTCTCATAGCCCAGCCCTGCATATTCGCTCTTTGGAATCAGGAAAAGAGAAAACATTTTCTCTTAACATGGTTGAGGTAGCTCTCTTCCCCCGCTGGTCTCCTGATGGTCAAGCTATTCTTTTGTCTGGAATCACTGAATCCAGATTGTCTGGTATATACAGAATCGATGTTCAAACAGGGGAAGTAAAACCTGTTTTGTTGCCAAATCCGTCCAAAAAAGAAGAATACAGTTTTAGTGAGTGGGCCATAGATGGAAAATCCTTTTTCTTCATTCAAGGGGAGAAAGGAAAATCCAATGACCTAATATGTCAATACGATTTTGAGACAGAAAAGATAAAGAAAATTCACCAGACATCCCACGCCCATGCGAATATCTCGCTTTCGCCAGATGGAAAATGGCTGGCTTTCTTGGGACGGGAAGTGGAGAGAGAGCTGAGGATTATTCCGTCGGATGGAGGAGAACCGCGGGTTCTCTGTCGGTTCATCCAGAAAGGAGGTGAGCCTATTGGCCTTGCCTGGAATCCTGACAGCCAGTACATTCTCTTTTTCAAGAAAACAGATGCCCTGGAAAAAACACTTTGCCGGGTCCCTGTTACAGGAGGAGAGCCGCAGGAAATGGGATTATCGATGGTTGTGCCAGCCGATCCTCGAGTGCACCCGAGCGGCCAAGAGATAGTTTTTTCTTCTCTCGGATTTTCCATTCCTTTTCCAGAATACTGGGTCATGGAAAATTTCCTGCCTGAACAGAAAAATAAGAAAAAAAGGTTCTGATTCTTTGTGTCCCCTTATTATTGAAGATGAAGACCCCTTTATACCTTCCAAAGGATGGGCTGAGATGATAAAAAGAATGACTTTCTGATATTCTCTCTTTTCTGTGGGTTTCTTGTTGACTTGTTCTTTAATTCATATGTATGATGGACAATGAAGCTGCTTAGAGGATGGGAATTTGGACAAATGGCCAGAAAAATGAATATATGAATTCCTCAACAATGGGGAATTGAGACTGAAAGAATTATAAACGCGAAATATACTGAAAGGAAAAATCAAAATGAAAAAGCCAATCGTCATTATCATCTTGTTGTTGGCAATAGCAATAAGCGTTAACGCCCAGAAAACAGATTTCCCCAAACTCACCGGCCCCTACCTGGGACAGACACCGCCAGGCATGATACCTGAGATTTTCGCTCCGGGGATTATTTCCACAAATGAACACAGGGAATTTAGCGGCACCTTCACACCCGACGGTATGGAATACTATTTTTTCCGGTTCGCCGATGGGGCCGGGATGATGGTCACAAGATTGCGGAACGGTGAATGGACCGTTCCTGAACCGGCTTCTTTCAACACCGACTATATCGATAATGAACCCCACATTACGCCTGATGGAAAATTTTTGTTCTTTAATAGCATCCGGCCGTACCCCGGATCTCCGGAAAAAAGAAGGACCACACAGATCTGGTTCATGGAGAGAGCGGGCACTGGCTGGAGTGATCCGAAACATTTGTGTGAAGGGATGTTCGCTACATCCACAAAAGCCGGTACCATTTATCTGAATCGGGGCATCACCAGGCTTGAGGACGGAAAGCTGACACCTATCCTGAAAATTGACGGCGCATTGAACAAGCCCCCAGATGGCTGGAAGCTCGGCAATCATTCAAGCATTGCGCCGGATGAGGATTATTTGATTTATGATTCACAGCCAACCGGCGGTGATTGGGATTCTGATGAAAATCTGTTTGTCTGTTTCCGAAAGGAAGACGGCTCCTGGAGTGAATCCTTCGACCTGAGCGCTGAGCTCGATCTGCTCGGGGGGGAGATGTTGGCCACCATCACTGCGGACGGCAGGTATCTGTTTTTCTGTAACCAGTGGGATATATACTGGGTTGATGCGCAAATCATCGAAGAACTAAAACCAAAAGAAATAAAATAATGGCGATTGATAATTAATCAATCCGAACCTTGTTCAAGAGATTCTTCGCTTGTGTCCCCTTATTATTGAAGATGAAGACCCCTTTATACCCTCCAAAGGATGGGCTGAGATGATAAAAAGAATGATTTTCTGGTATTCTCTCTTTTCTGTGGGTTTCTTGTTGACTTGTTCTTTAATTCATATGTATGATAGCTGATGAAGCTGCTTAGAGGATGGGAATTTGATGAAGAGAAGAAGACAAATCGCTGTGTTGATAGTTTTCTGTTTGGCTTTCATCTATCTTAGAAGTCAGGCATCTTTAATCCCCTTATCCGAGAAGGAATCTGAAAACAAGAAGCTCATCACTATTGAAGGGGGACGTCAAGTTTTCAAGCCTGCTGACTGGATCAATTGGTTCGTGAAAGGACATACACCGAGAGAGGATGAGGACATGAAAGTAGGGCCGGGCTACTATAGCTTTGACCTGGAGGCATACTGTCTGGACATTGGATCTGCTTCTCCTCCAGAGGGCGCTCCTTACATGCTGGGCCCGGCCAGTGGCCGCCAGGCGGAATTGATCAACAATATATCGCTTCGATTGATGGATCACCCAGAGATCCCGCAGGACGAAATCCAGCGGTTCATCTGGGGGATTCAGTGCGGGGTGAATTTCCAGGATTATTCCTTTGAGTTCCAGCAGCTCATGAGGCCGTTGCTCACCCGCCAGGAGATCTTTCGTATGAGTGTGGATTGGGGCGACCTCCTTGAGAGATTCCTCCCTGAAAGACTCATGGCCATCATTGACCGGGTTGAAGAAATGAGAGAACGGCTGATCGATTTCGAGGAAAGCATTGAAGACCTTCAGGAAGTCGCTTTTATCAACCATGAGATGGATGAGGAAGAAAGAGAGGAGGAAGAAGAAACCCAAGAAGAACCGGGAAACTGGGCTTACATCGGTCAGGGTCTCTATGCCCGGCTTTATCCCTACAATTTCCAGATGGTGCGCTATGAAATCTTCAAACCCGCACCCTACATCCTCAAGCGCGACTCCTTGGACCGTGTGACACAGTTCCAGAGCGGAGACTGTTCCATAGAGATAAATTATGCCTCAGGATCAATCCCGGAGTATATTGTCTCAGCTGACAGACAGGATCAAGTCCCGGTTTGGCGGATCGCGACTCTTCGCTTGAAACATCCTTCCTTAGGGAAAGAAGTGAAGCTGGAGAATGTGGGCTGGGTTTTGGCTTCCAACACCGAACTCTCTTCTTTCCGATCTGTGGAAGCAAGAGGGCCGTTCTCTCCAGAGGAGCTGCTCAACGATAGATCCGGCACCGGCTCTCCTGGCTGGGATGAAGTGTCTGCCCGCCGGGACCAAGCTCATGATGTCAAGGATCTGGGAGAGAGAATCCGCGATTATGCCGGAGATGTGGATGAGAGTGCACTCAAAGACATGGAGGACCTGGCTGAGATTGAAGCCATGGTCAAAAGCATCCATGAGCAGATGGGGGAGACTCTCGATACATCCGTTGAGTCCAATAACCAGAAGATGGCAGAAGCAACGGCTGCTAGAGCTGCACAGGCAAGTGCTTATGCAGCAAGCAGCGCTGCTGACGACTGTCCTCCGCCTCCTTCCGGGGGAGTTGCTTCGGACAGTGCGCTTGATTCTCTTATTAGGGATGCCTTATCAAAAGTGCCTGCAAAAAGCAAAAACATCAAATATCAGTCCATTCAGGTAGTGGGAGCCCGGCGGGGCTAAAACCTCTAAGTCTGAACAATATTTTCGTTAAGGAGTCAATCATCATGAAGTCCAAATATATTTCACTAATTTTTTACCGGACTTTAAACTAAATTCTTATGAGCCTCATGTTGTCTTGTCCTTTATTTTACATGTATGATAGCTGATGAAGCCGCGTAGAGGATGGGAAGTTGATGAAATGGAGGGAAAATCAACAGCAATAAAAAAATCAATTTCCTTCCGGGAGAAAGAAAAAAAACCGATCATGCAGCAAAGCCACTTGAACGCTATTTATGGAATTGACTTTTGTTTTATCTCTGATATAAACTTCGGTGCAATCAAGGATCATTATTATGACAGATGAAGACATAGTTAGCCCGGACCGTCGAAGCATTCTGAACGAAGCACTCAAGGTGTTTTTCAAAAATGCCTTAAAGACCTCTCTTCGAAATCCGGTACAGGCATTCCAATTTTTCCGCACGATCCGATGGCAAGTCAAGGCCGCACACGTTCGGTCTCGGTGGGCAAAGCAAGGCGTTCCCGTGCCGCCTATACTCATTTTCAGCGTAACCAACCAGTGCAACTTGGAATGCAAAGGATGCTACCAAAGGGAGTTTCATCCATCCACCGAAAAAGAATTGAGCGCGGAAAAACTGAGAGAGATCACGAAACAAGCATACGAACTGGGTATAAATTTTTTCGTCATCGCTGGCGGCGAGCCTCTCCTTAGACCGGAAATATTGGAAATTACACAAGAACATCGGGACATTATTTTTCTGATATTCACCAATGGCACGCTGATCGATGACGCCATGATCGGGTTGTTCAGAAAACAGAAAAACGTCGTCCCCCTCCTTAGTTTGGAAGGTGACGCAGAGGAAACGGATGATCGAAGGGGAGAAGGGACTTATCAGCGGGTTCTTGAAATAATGGGGCAATTACGCAACAATGGCACTTTTTATGGCACATCTATAGCCCTCACGAGGCAAAATTTCACGACGGTCACAGCACCTGAATTTATCCAAGATCTTGCCGAGGTCGGATGTAAATTTTTTCTGTTCTTAGACTATACTCCGATACAAAAGGGAACCGAAGACTGGGTACTCCTGGACGATCAACGAGATCGAGTCATGCATCTGATCAAATCTTACCGGAAGCAGTTTTCAGCATTATTTATCGGTGTTCCCTGGGATGAAATCGATGTCGGGGGATGTCTGTCCGCAGGACGCGGATTCGTGCATGTCAATGCTGAGGGGGATGTCGAGCCATGCCCCTTCGCCCCGATTGCCGATAAAAATCTTAAAGATGTATCGTTAAAGGAAGCTCTGCAGTCAGACTTCTTTAAACGAATCAGGGAAATCCCCGAACTGTCGAAATACACCGGCAGCGGCTGTGCGCTCTGGAAAAACCGCGAACGCGTACGCTCGCTGTTTGAGCAAGGGAAATAAAGGGAGGAATAATTGAAAGTGAATCCTTTTACTACAGGCACGCTAAGATCTAAGACCAGGAGAGTCATCACGATGAAGAACACTCCGTCAGCCAATGTTCTGAAACGTTCGGGAGAGATGATGGAACCAGAGACATCCACTTTTTTTAATTTCATGCTCCTTTCTCCTTGTGCTTTGTCATGAATTAGTTAGGAGAAAACATATCTAAAAATTAAAATCTCGGCTTATGCTTTTCTACTGGCTAATCGGATTTTTTCTTGAGGAAGGGCTCGAGCACGACGCTCAATCCCCAAAGGATGGGCTGAGATGATAAAGAAGGTCTATGAGATCGATTCCCTATAAGTCTGCCCGGCCCCCATATCCTCTGACTTATCTCTCTATGGCAGCTGAGGAAGGGATTTCTTGTTGACTTGTTCTTTAATTCATATGTATGATGGGCGATGAAGCTGCTGAAGGTATGGGAATCTGATGAAATGAAGGAAAAATCAGCATCAATAGAAAAAGAGTTGTTACCCTGCACAATAAAAAGTATCAGGAACAGCATTCCCGCCAAAGTGAATCGAGTCATACCACAAACTTTGCTCATTTGACAGGAAGACGAAGAAGAGCAAAATGAAAATCGGGATTCAAACATGGGGCACAGAAGGCGATGTTAGGCCTTTTATCGCATTAGCAGGCGGGTTAAGTGCCATTGGACATGATGTGACGCTTGCCGTTACAGAAATCAGGAACAAACAGTTCACGTCATTTGGTGAACGATTGGGATTTACGATTAGGCATGTTGGATATATTGATGTCGATGAAGCTCAGTTCAAGGCACTTGCGGCAACAATATTTCACGCATGGAATCCGGTGAAAAGAGGTGAAATTCTGTTGACGAATTTTTTCGACCCAGTGGTTGAGGATATGCTCGCTGCGGCCAAAACCCTTTGTACAGAGAATGACCTGGTGATTGGACATTTTTTTGTCTATCCCATGAAGATTGCCGCATTTCAGCAAAGATGCCCCTTTGTCATGGTATTTACGACGCCATTGATTCCATCGCGGTTTGTTCCTCCCCCAGGTGTTCCTGAGTTGGTTTCATGGATGAATCCGGTTTGGTGGAAAAGCTTCGATTTGGCACTTAATATCGCTTGGAAACCAAAGATAGATCGTCTTTATCGCCGAGAAGGCATTCAACCGGAAAGAAGCGTTTTTTATGATATATGGCATGCTTCCTTGCTGAATCTTATATCAGTCAGCCCGGTTCTCTTTCCTCCTCCGCCAGATTGGGAGGAGCGCTACCATCTGTGCGGATTTTTGAACATCCCTGAACATGAAGCTCCCTGGCAGATGCCAGCTGATCTGAAAGAGTTTTTGGATGCAGGAGAGCCGCCCGTGTATATGACCTTTGGTAGTATGCTCGCGGGGGAACAATATCCTTTGGAGATTCTCAATATCTTCTTTGAGGCAGCTCGAATAGCGGAATGCCGGGCTATTATCCAGGCAGATTGGGATGCGTTAGGTGATTTTCCAGATTCGCCAGATGTGTACCGCGTGAGTCGCGCCCCGCACCAGTATATTTTTCCCTACTGCGCAGCCGTTGTACATCATGGGGGGGCAGGCACAACTCAGGCGGCAACAATCGCCGGGTGCCCTTCCATTGTGGTCGAACATGCTTCAGATCAACCTATGTGGGGAAGACTTTTACATCGACAAGGCCTTGCTCCAAAATTATTGCACCGTCGTTCGCTGACATCTAAGCGACTGGCTCACGCCATAACAAAGATACTCAATTCCCTTCACATGAAAGAGAATGCACGGAGAATCGGTGCGATGATGCAGCAAGAAGATGGTGTAGCGCGTGCCATCGAATTGATTAAGCAGTACGTACTAAATCAGTAACCAGCCGCTACATCACAAAAAAAACGAAACACAGCTGAACAACTATCAGAGCACGTGTGATCTTCTAAACTTTCTTGATCAGGGACAAGGGACGCTGATTTTTTTATATTCTCTCTTTTTTGTATATTTTTTTGTTGACCGGACGTTTTTTTTGTATGTATTATTAATGGTTAAGTGGCTTTGAGGGCGGAAATCTGATGAAATGGAGGAAAAATCAAAAGCAACAAAAAAAGCAAATTCTTATCTTTCTAAATCCATATCTATCAAATAAAAACACTATTATATGTAAATGGTAAAGCCTCGAAAATCATTGAAAAAAAGGATAATAAAAATATCTGCCTATTCTCAATGCATCAAACTAAATTTTTGAGGCAAAACAGCACTTATCCCAATTTGCAAAAATGATCACTGCTCGCAGTAAGGGATGCTATGCCTTAGATTTGTAGTCATTAACAGACAGAGAGGATTATAAAATTAGGATTAAAAGGAGCAAACAGTGAAATTTAAAAGAATTTTCTGCGCAGTCCTTTTCTTGGCTGTAATTTTCCTTGGGGGAGCTTTGTTATTCGGCACTCTGCAAAGAGCCGGCGGCAATGTTACAGGAGTTGTGGTAGCCAGCCGTGAGGATGATGTCAATGGACAGACTTTGCTCATAGAAGTCCAGGGGCAGGAGGGAGCCAAATCTGACGAAGTCCATATCGATCTTCCAGAGAAAGTTCTCCAGACAGTGAAGGCTGGAGCTCTGCCCCAAGGGTGGAACCCCATTCAAGAAGAAGGTTATCTCAAGATCTCAGGCCAATCCGTCAATCTCCCTTTTTATATCCGGCTTGACCTTGGAGACACACCTCCTCCTTCTAAATTAGGTATCGAAGTCTATTATGAAGGAAACAGGACATATAGAAAGAAATCTCTCAAAATCGATTCCCTTCCACCCGTAAGTCTGATCCATGATTTTTCCTCAGTTATTCGTTTCCCTCCCCTCATTTCCCCCGGGGACCTGTTGTTCTTCATGCCGATGGATAATGAGAAAACACCAGTGGACGGCACTTGGGAAGTGGGCGGGACCACAGCAGAATATGATTATGATAAGGCCCGGTATAAGCTCAATTTAGGTTATGACCTAGATTTGGGTGGTACCATCGGATTAAAATACAAAGATCCTTTTGAAGTAACCCTCTATGACACAGATGTTCTTTCCGGAACCAAAATCACCTTTAGAATAGAAGAGGATTCCCCTTATATCTCCTCCGTATCCCCTATGGCTTTCTACCAGGACTATTTCTGTGTCTGTGGACATTTTCCTGATGACCAGTCAAGAAACGGAATCCTCATGGATGGGAAGGCACTGGGAACCCCTGTCTCCAGCTCAAGCCATGTGATCATTCACATCGTTCCCTCCTGGGCCGAATACGGATTCCATGATGTATCCGGGGACGTAAATGCTGGTTACTCTTCTGATACTATCCTTTATATCGAGGTCATCGGGATCAAGGGTTCTGTTGACCGGGACAAGCTCATGAGGGGTGAAAGAACGCCGTTAAAGCTGTTGGTGGAAGGCACCGACAAGCCGCTAACGCTTAAGCTTGTCAACAAAACACCAGAGATTGTCAAGCTGGAAGGAGGACCTCAACAGGAACTCAACACTTCAGGCGGCTCTCCCAATCAACTTGAAAAAATGGTCCAAGGGCTGACAAGGGGTGATTTCAACATATCCTACAATCTTGACCTCCCCTTTTGTCCCTGCTACGAAAATCTTGATGAGCGGATAGGCAAAGAGTTCCCTGAATATTTCGAAAACCTTTTTGATGATGCCTTTAATGATTTCCGCGAAGCACGCGACACTGTTAATGAAGGCCACCGGCTGAAGGATTTTGATCTAGAAGATTCTAAACACAAGGCCAAGGAATCTCTGGAAATTTTTTCCAGGGCAAGAGAAAAAATAAAGCGCGGTCAGGAAAACGGTGATATTGGACCCAATACTTCCAGCACCATGCTGCGTTATATTTCTCGATACGAAGCTGAAGCAAACGAGATTCTTAAGCAGGAAGAAGAGACAGAGCTCCCCATCACTCACAGACCGGAAGTGCCCATCCGACCAGAGGAGCCAGTGCAATCAGTAGTTACAGATGGCTGGTTTGCTCCCACTCAAGGCGTCTGGCAGGGAGATGAGGTGTTCAGAGACTTTGAAGGAAAGCAGTTGAGCAGCACAGGTCCCGGCCAGTGGAACGCAGAGCTGAAGATGGTGGTGGGAAGGCCTACTCTTATCTTCGGCATCCGGAAGGATGGACACTTCCGAGTCACAATCTCAGGCACAACCAATGGCACTAAACGTGTTAGCGTGAAATTCCGATTCAAGCTGATTCAGGGTGGAACCGAGAAAATCCTGTATACTCAGCCGAAATCTGAAAATCATGTCCGCCTTGACGGTCCTACAGGACCAGACCATCCTTTTGCTACCTCTATGATGGTCTCCTTGGGAATTCCCACGTATAACTCCTTCACCATCGACAGTCCAGGCCCCTACCGCCTGGAAATGGAGCTTATCCGGGATGATACCGGAGAGGAAACCGGCCTGAAAGTGGTGGTTTCCGGAGAAGCTATCCAAACCTTTGGTCCCTCTGTACGGGTAGTGCCCGTGGTTCTTAGTGATGCCAATCCCACTGGCTGGGGCGGCAATCTGGCTCATAAGGCCCAGATTCTGGCCACTCGCGCAGAAGAAAATATTCCGCTCTTCTTTCCGGTAGTGCCTGGAGGGATGACGGTGTCTGCAGAAGGAACCAGAAACTTTGAAAGCACAGCTCCGGGATGGGGAAGAAAGCTGGTCAGCATGCTTCCTTTTACCGATACTGCCGAAGAAGTTCAGTCAGATTCCCTGGCAGCAGCCATAGCCCAGTACTTCAGTACGGATGCCTCGGCAGGAACCGGTGAAAAGATCTTTGCCCTGCTCTCCAACCATGATTTTGACCTGACACGGAGAGGAGGTGATGCAGCCGCTTATGCGGCCTCCTCAAAATATATGGTGGGCCGCCATGATATCAATTACGAATCCCTGGCCCATGAAGTGGTCCACACCATATCGTATCTCTGGAGCAGCCCGCAGATGGTATCCATTTTCGGGATCAATTACCACAACGATGCTGACAATCAATACGGTGATGGAGTTGAGATCTGGCCGAATGGAGTCCGTTTATTCAGAAAGCGCCGTGATGCAGTCATGGGTTCCGAGAATTTCGGCAAATGGATTACTCAGGCTACCTATTATCACCTGCTTGATGGATTCCGGACAAAACCGGACCCGGAACTTCTGCTGGTGAGAGGTTACATCGCCCGCGAAGGTGAACAGAATGCTGGTTTTTTTATCCCCTTTTACGAAACCATGGGGACTGCCGACCTTGCGCCCCTTAATGAGGAAGAATCCAAAGGCTGGACCATAGTAGCCCTGAATAGGGAAGGTCAGGAGCTGGCAAGATACCCCCTGCGCCCCCGTTGGAGGGTAGTGGATATGGATTTCGAACGGAATATCCTGTCCTTTACTCACAGGATCCCTGCCCTGTCTGATATGGAGCAAGTGGAAATCTACGGTCCAATGGGAAGACTGGACAGAAGAGTGAAAAGCGCAAGTTCACCAGTGATCCAAATCATGTCCCCGTCTGACGGAAGCACTGTCAAAGCATCTGACACTCTGGGGATCACATGGAAGGCTACGGATCCAGATGGAGATGCGCTCACTTATCTGGTCTATTATTCACCGGATAACGGCCGCACATGGCGTCTGGAATCCATGGATCAAGAGGAAACAAGCTACGAAATCCCCATCCTTAAAAGTGTCCAAAAAATCCGGGTCCGGATACATGCCAGTGACGGATTCCGCAGCGCTACTGACGAGATCACAATCAACATCAGCCGCTAGGGAGCTGTTTTTCAAGGAATCGCCTAAAAATTATTCCTGAAGAGGTTCCTTTCAGTTGAATTTTAATAACACAGACAACTTTCTTAGGACCGATGCCTATATATTAATAATGAATAGTTTGAAAGTCTTAAGGTTATAAAATGACCTACTTAACCAGACAAGAAGAGCTGGTCCTTAAGGATGTGCTTAATCCTGAGGATGAGGTATACTTAGTGACCATCCCTAAAAAAATCAATTTCATATCTTTTTTGCGCATATTCTATGAGAATTCAGTGATTAAATAACAATTTCTTGAGTTTGAGTCTTGTCGGGGCCGCTTTGATTCCCTTAAGAATAAAGTATTTTCCTTGAACTAGTTGTGTTAGATTCTATAATTAAATTGCGAGACCGGATTCTGAAATCAATCTAGGTTTAGCGAGGAGGAATTGCAGAACGATGATGAAGATAAAACCGGGCGATCAGTTTAGCGGTGTTTTGCCACAAACCGCAAAGGGTCGGATAGTTCAACTCCCTCTAATAAGACTATTGATTGCGGCACTTTTCATGGCACCAGTCCTGGCGTTAGACAAAGTATTCAAACTGACTGTTCTTTCATCATTTTCCGGAAATATCCTGATCATTTTAAAATATATCGAAGCTATCATATTCTTTGTGTTGTTTGTTACTGCTTACCGTCTTTATGTAAAGCTAGTCGAAAGGCGAACAGCGCTGGAATTATCATTTTCCAGCTGGTTAAGCGAATTCGGTACGGGTTTCTTAATCTCGATAGGGTTGGTAATAGTGATTGTCGCGATCCTATATTTTCTGGGATATCTGAATTTTGTCGGATTAGCCGCAAATAAACGTGTAGCGCTGGACCTTGCTGTGAAATTCGCAATGGGGGCATTTATAGAAGAGCTTTTTTTCAGGCTAATCATTTTTAAACTGAGTGAGGAGCTTCTGGGAACCTGGATTGCTCTTTTAATCCAAGCCGTATTTTTTGGATTCGCGCATCAAGCCAACGAAAACGCAACGGTTTTGACATCTATTTCACTCATAATCGTAGGTGGAGTTTTTTACACTGCCGCATTTATGTATACCCGCAGAATCTGGTTTCCTTTCGGTATACACATGGCCTGGAATTATTTTCAATCAGGAATATTTAGTATGCCGAATTCTGGCACATCTTATGATGGATTAATTGCTACGAAAGTTTCGGGTCCCATAGCTATCACTGGCGGCAATTTTGGTATCGAGGCATCTTATGTGGCAATATTCCTTTGTTCAATAATTGGAATATGGCTGGTAGTGATTTCATACAAAGCCGGCCAATTTACTCATCCTCTTTGGAAGAGAAGAATCGGTTAGCGTCTATTCTTTAAAGCCCGATTGATTCTGGTGTTTTATCCGCCTAGTTGTCAGATTGCCGGGTTCGATTGCCTATATTTGGTTGTTTTCCAGCGAGTTCCATCGACATATTTATGAAGAATTGAAATTTCGAATTCTAAAGTCACTAAAGTTTGCTGAGAGTGATGTCGGGGCCGCTCAATTCAATGATCCCTTGCTCTGCCGGTTTTTTACACTAGAGGTCTTCTCGCTTATCCTTGAAAAAAAGTTAATCAATAAAGACCTTGTCCAAAAGATTCTTCACTGGCGTCACTTTGGATTAGGGAAGTACAGAAACTCCAGTTCATCTATATCAAACGGAGCGAACCTGAATACCAATAGGTGATGCAATGAGACAGAGAGGTGAGTGTGGGCGTCTATGGCACGAGATGGAGAGGTTAAAAAAGGGTCTTTCGGGAATATTGGATGATCGTGAAAGAACCGCTGGCGATTTTATGATCTCTGACAAGCAGATCCACTCTGTATGTCCCTGGAATCCAGTTTCCCGGCTCTTTCCAGCCCCTGCCAAAGCTGTGGTAGGAGTTCGTCCAGTCGGACTCGATGTACGATGCTTTTGTTTGCCGGGCCATAACACTCCCATCAGGATTGTACCAGACGGCGAGAATATCGAAATCTATGCGTCTTCCCGGTGCGGGAAACTCGAGGTTCAGTTCCCAGTTGATGTATCGGCTGCTCAAGTTCATGAATTCGGTTGGGTATGTTCTTTGGTTCTTGTCGGGCGGATCATATCCGGACTCGAAAAAACGGAGACTTGTCACTTTTGCCTTTAATAAGGGGATATCATATCCTGCGATTCGCCCCGATTCGTCCGGAAAATAGCTGGCAATGTAAGAATCCCATTGACCTGCAGCTATGACTCCTCTTTCTTCACTTCCATCATCTCTTACAATCATTTGCTTTCCTGCAGGAAGAATTGTCCTCAGATTCGTTTTTAAGTTCGTGATTTCCAATTGACCTTCTTTAAGGAGGATTTCAGAGGACCCGTTTTCTCGAACCGAAAGAATGAACTCCGTACCGCGGACACCGACGACTATGGTTGGAGTTCTGACAGTAAATATTTCTTCTAACCTTTCTTCTTCTGTAGGAGGCTCTCTCAAGATCGCTTTTTTGATCTTTATGATTCCCTTCCATATCTGGGTTGTTATGGACAATCTGGGCTGAAGTTCGGGAATCTCCGGAACCTCAAGCAAAGTGTCCGGTCCCACCGTGATCGTATCCTGACGGCCTGCCCTATTTCTGAAAACAACTCTGCAGCTGCTGTTAGGCCCTGTCCTTACTATATCACCCGTATAAACCGGCGTATCTGCGCGAAGAGGGCCTACCCATTTATTGAAGGCTTTGACATAATGTTCCACTGCGCCCCTCGGTTCTATAACAGTACCTCTCTCTTGTACAGATGTGGGGGATACCTGGCGAGCCTTATAAGTCCATGTCACATAACAGGGGTCGTTCCATAAAAAAGCAGTGATTCGAATTTTACCGCTGTGCTCGTTCGGTATAGGGACAATAAAATAGGGATTGATGGATACTTTTTTGAATGGGGGATTTGCCGCCGATCCTGTATTGGCCTGTGTACCACCGTGAAGCGTGACACCCTCAGCCCGGTATTCAAATTGTATGAAAATGAGTGTGTTCGGTGAAAAGCCGGAGCCGGAGACCGAGGCCGGAAGATAAATTGTATCTTCGGGAACCAATATGCCGGGAGGGGCTTTGAAATCGGCTCTCATCATGGCGTCGACCTCCAGAACTTCAGCAGGGGTGCCGACTCTGTCCTTCCAAAGGCATTGATGAGTAAAAGAAGTCTCTCCCGAAGTGAATTTATTGAAGCTTCCCTGGTATCGCGACGAATAATAATATGGTGTCACTCCAACAATATACTCTTCGTTCTTACTTATTTCAGGCGGTTCCTCTCTGAACCAGCGCCATCCTTCATACTTATCATCCTGCATGCCCTGCGGCAAAGCCAAAATCGGTGCGGCTGCCACAATTATTAAAAAGAAGACTGATAAACTGCAGACTCTGGTTCTTCGAAAGGCTATCCATCGTCTTAAGGTCATTTTTCACCTCAACCATACATAAAGGATTCCATTCATAAGACTGAAGATCTCCAATGAGCCTCCATTCCATCCTTTCTGCCAGTCCAACCGGCAGGTTCTTAGCTGCTGAGAATTTTCTGAAGCTTATCATAAAAAAATAGGAATATAAAGCCCTCCTTCAGCACTCTTAAATAATAAAAGAGGTCGGACCAAACTATGATATTGATATTATTGTCTGTTTAGTTTCATATCCAACCATCTTTCGAGGTTCGAGTAGAACAGTTCTCTCTGTTCCGGTGTGAAGCTTCTTACGCCTGTACCGTGATGACTTTCTGGTACGACAATCTTTATAGCATCCGTCCGCCCAATAAGATTTATCTGCGTTGACCCCCAAGGATCAAGCCCGCCATAAATATAGACAATATGATCAGCTTTATATTGAAGGAAGGTGTAAACAAAATACATTGTCTCGGGATTAAAAACAATTTCTACTCCCGGGGGAGCTACCACGAGATTAGTAGGATCTTCCACGACTTTCATATACTGCTTGAAATCCGTGATGTCGTAGTTGTAGTAGCCAATTTCCGCGAATGCCTGGTACATAAACGGCTCAAACGGCTTTCTGCCCTGGTCGGAATAATATCGCATTGTGTTGACCTTGTTTAAATGCGAAACCATAGTCTCGGCAGGTGCATTCGGAGCAGGGATTGAGTCCGGATTGGTTCCATATTGCCAGAATGCGTAAGGGTATTCCAGTACACCGTATTCGTAACCTTCTGCTATTCCATTTTCAAGAAGGGCGAAGGTCATTCTGCTTCGCTCGGCACTGGCCTTGATTAAGGGTAAAATCTCATCTTCGCGTTCGAACATAGCGATCTGATATTCCTTGATTCTTATCCTTGTCGCTTCATCGCCGACCGTCTCGATAAACCTGTTTATACGCGGATCCTCTCTTGTAACGTTAACAGGCGCAACATAAGCTACGGTTGCGTCGACGTCGTCGGGATAATAACACTTATAAAATAGCGCGGTCTGCCCTCCCTTGCTGACTCCGGTGCTTACCCATTTGCCCTTATAAAGCTCTTTCAATGAAGTTACCACGGCATGTAAATCATCTGCCGACTGCTTTACTGTCAGATACTCCCACCGGATAGGATCCGGTACGGAACCTCCGAAAAACCTGTGCTCAACCGTTACCTGGTTGCCTCCCAGCATTCGCTGAAGCTCTCCGCCTCTAATGCCCCTGGTTGCATAACCTTCGGTTCCCAGCAGCACAGGAGAATTATAATCAACATGCGAGATGAAGACACGCTGGCTAAATTTTGGGCCTTCGGGATTCTGATGGTCAAGCGGCTGTTCAAAAGTGATTTTATATGATCCTTTCTGACTGCCGCCTCTTCTCCCGCCTCCCATAGGGCTAGCGTTTATAACTCCCGGCAGGCCCTTGAGCATTGTCACCAGTTTTGATTCAGGTTGATTGTTCTGGGAATATGCCGATTCGTATAGAAATGGACCATAAAACAGTACGATTGAAACTACAAAAATGACAAGTAACTTTCTCTTTTGCATTTTCCGCCTCCAAAATAAAAACAAGGGTAAATATACAACAATCTTCCCGATGATACCACAATGAAATTCTTTGCCTTGCGTATAAAAATAAAAGTATCTGCTGGCACTATGAGAATGATTATCTGATCTTCCCTCTTTTACGGGTTTCCTGTTGACTAGTCCGTTACTTTATAAGGATGATGGGCGATAAAGTTGCTTAGAGGATGGGGAAATGACTCAAGTCCGACTATTGAGTTAAAGGAGACTTTATGGTAAAAAAAAATCCATAATGAAAAAACTTCTTTTTCTCTTGCTTTCTCTCTTGCTTTTTCTTTTTTATCAGAATTCCTATTGCCAGGAATATAAAACCATCAATGACACATTGTTCTCGAATGTTTTGAACGAAAACCGTCCATTAATAATCATGATTCCAGAGAAGCTTGAGCCGGGACAATTGCTAGATGTTCTTTATGTAACGGATGCTGAAATGTTTCAAGATTATGTCGCTCACATTCTTGAATTTTTACAAGCAAATGAACTTGCGCCACCACAACTTATTGTAGGCATTCCTAATGTTTATTTTTCTGATCGAGATAGAGATTTGACACCTGTGCATGACACTGAGTATCCAAAATCTGGAAAAGCAGATCAATTTTTGTCCTTTATTGAAAGTGAATTAATACCATATATAAACAATAAATATCCAAACAAGGAACAAAATACTTTACTTGGGCATTCAGAAGGGGGCTTATTTACCCTTTATACCCTACTGTCCAGACCTTATCTATTTGATTCGTATATTGCCTCTGACCCAAGCTGCTGGTTTGCAGATAATTATATTTCCGCATTTGCAAGGGAAAATCTTAAAAAGCATGACCTATCTGCTAAGACTTTGTTTATTGGTGGAAGAGCAGGTCAGCAATACATAGATATGGGGATTGCTTCATTAGTCTCGATATTAAAAGCAAATGCTCCAACTGGATTGATCTGGAAAAACATGGAATATGCCAATGAACATCATGGTTCAGTGCGCTATAAGGATTTTTATGACGGTCTTAAATTCACTTTTTTTGGTCAAAATAAAGATGAATTAGAATTTCATCCAATGCAAGGCATTTTGACAAAAGGTGAACCAATTGTAGTGAAAACATACAGTGATAATAATGCTATTCGATATACGCTTGATGGAACCATGCCTACAAGACAATCCCTGCAGTACGAACAAATGATACCTATTTCATCACCAGTAGAGCTTACAGTAAAACTTTTTGCTAATCGCGAACCAGATCAGATTGTAAGGGCAAGTTTTAAATATGACAGTGTTCCCTCTCCCATTTCCAAACCTTTGGGAATAAAAAACAACACACTTAATATTATTACTTATAAGGCCATAAATGGTGTAATGCCAGATTTTAAGACTGCTGAAATAATTAATAGCTCATTAGTTAATAATAGTGACTTTTCGGTAAATGATCCGCCCTCTGATAAAAATTTTGCAGCTGTGTTCAGCGGTTTCTTGCAGATTGAAAAAGATGGATACTACATCTTTTATTTAGCCGCAGATGACCATGCTAAACTTTATTTGGGAGAGTTGCTTTTACTTGATTATGAACTTGGTAAAAACAAATTCGGGTCTTGTTCATTTATAATCCCTTTGAAAAAAGGTTTTTATCCAATAAAACTGGAATATTCACAAAAAGATACCGACAGCTGGATAAGTCTTAAATACCATACTCCTGATATGTCAATAGAAAAAGATCCCATTAAAATCCCAAGTATCCTATTTTGGGGAAAAGAATGAAAAAAAATAAGTTTCCTATCCTTTCAGCGCTCTTCGATAAGGATCTGCAGGATCTCCAGTTCATCTGTGTCAAACCAGGTCTTATGGCACAAAAAGCATTTGTTTATGGGGACAACATAATGATAGGTGAAGGGTCTCGGCTGCATCTTTAAGCCGCAGAGAGGGCAGTATATATCCTGGGGTTTTTCCATATTGATCTTCCGCATTCCAGCCGGATTCTCCAAAAAATTCTTCCTGAAGTCAGCGGCTTTTTGAAGGAGACGTTGAGAAAAAGCGACTTCTTTGCGGGCAATGATCCGGTCAATCACAGCCGAGTCCACAAGCTTACCTTGACAGGAAGGGCAGATTTTCAAGGCCACACCTTCATAGAAAGTGTCTCTAAGCGGCGTCCTGCATCGGGGGCATTTGTTGTATCTTTTCGGATTTACAGGTTTTTTATGGTACAGATTGTGAAGGCCCGTACGGATTTGAGGGAACTCCCCAGCCGCAGCCTCTATGCCTTCCTGAATATTTTTCGTCCAGATCCGGAGAGTAAAAAAGCGCAGGGATAGAAGTTTTTCCAGGGTATATGGCCCCAGCCATTTTCCTTTAGGACTCCGGACAGACCATACGGCCTCCTCTTCCGGCTGGATATCACCCAATGAGGCTGAAGGCTGCCCCTCCGTGGCCGTCTCTTCCCTGGAATAGAGAACAAAACGGGCCTTTTCCCGGCTTTTTCTAATTTCCAAGACATCATCAATGATTTTTTTCGGGGATGTGGGGACCATGTCCGCCAGCTGCCGTATTCTTTTCATGAGCGGAGGGTGTGAATTGAAGATACGGTCTAATAATCCATTGGAAATTTCTTTTGATCCGGGAGGCACCAGAAAAAGCGGGCTGTAAGAAAGGCTGAAATCTCCTATAAAAGAATTGCTTACATGGGCTTTGTAGACAGCCTGAGCCAGGGCAGCTGGGTTCCGGTTGAGTTCAACGGCTGCGGCATCCGCCAGAAGCTCTCTCTGACGGCTGATGAGTGTGCTCAAAAGATGCATCAAAATAGAAGAGATGGAGCTCGCCGCATAGACCAAAGGGTTTCCGCCGCCTGAATCCTGAACATCTCCTGTCTGGTCCTGAGGCTTCTCCTGAGGTTCCGCCATCTCCCGCAGGCGCTCAAAAAAATTGGCCAGCGAGCACACCAGTGTGATATAGAAAGTATCGCCCCGGATGATATGAGCCAGTTCCTGGGCGATAACAGCCTGAAGCTCGTCTCTGGTAAACTCAGCCAGCAGCCCCTCGGTAATGATGATGCTGGGACTTTTATCCGCTTCCATAAGGGCCATGGAATTGATAGCAAAAGCAGAAATGATGTAGGGAGTGACCCTGGGAAGACCTGCCGCGATCCGCATCTCATCCACAGTGTTGATAAACCTTTTATGATAGACGTCATCTGTATCAGGTACGGCTGCCTGCAGCCTCTTTCGTATAAACTGCGCGCCGTGGAACCGGGCATCATAAAAATGAAAAACCGCTATCCCTATAGATAACATGATATTTATCAGAAAGAAGTCGCTCCAAGTATTGCCAGTAAAAAGTGAGAATCCCGGTATAAACAGCCCAATGCTCACAATAAAAATAAAGGACACAAACCCTAACAGAAAAAAATAGAACACAAAAAGGATAAGAAGCAAAAAAAGGCTTTTTTGCCACTGCTGGCGCTGGACCTCATAGAAATCCTTCGCGAATTTCTTTTGTGAGCTCATTTCCAACTCCAATAGTATTAAAAAAAACCGGGATATTCAATTTCTAAAATAAAAGTAAACCTTTTTTGCTTCTTTTTCGTTTTATATGTGTTATGATATGTATCCGTTTTTCATACAAACAACAAAGGAGCCTTTGAAATGATTCTTTTATCCCGGTCTGAAGAGATCGTTCTCCTCGCCATATGGAAGCTGGGAGACAATGCCTACGGAGTGACCATCCGCAAGCAGGTATCCAAAGACACTGGTCATTTCTGGTCATTCGGCGCTATCTACAAACCCTTGAAAAAACTCACCCATAAAAATTATGTAGAAAAGAAAAGCAGCCGGCCCTATGCTGAAAGGGGAGGCCGCACCAAATACCTGTATACTCTGACTGCAGATGGAAAAAAAGCGCTCCGGGAAATAAGAAAGATCTACAAATCCGTATGGACTAAAGAATGCCTGAACACCTTTGATTGAGACATGACTCCAAGAAAACAAAAGAAAAATCTTCCCCGGCTTATAAAAGTACTCCTATGGCTTTTTCTCAGCGAACCGGATTATGACCAGGCCGCGGGAGATTTTGAAGAATTTTATAAGGAGCAAGTCAAACTTGATGGGAAGTCAAAATCTCATCTGAGACTTTGGGCTATGCTTTCTAAATCCTTGCCCGGATTTATCTGGGACTCTTTATACTGGAGGGGAATGATGATCAGCAATTATCTCAAAACCGCATTCAGGGTTATCCGAAAACAAAAATTATTCAGTGCTCTCAATATCATAGGATTAGCTGTAAGCCTGACCTGCATCTTGCTGATCCTTTTCCATGTCAAAGATGAGTTGAGCTATGAAAAATGTTTCCCTAAATGGGACCGCATCTACAGGATCCAGGTGAACAGTCAATATGGCCCCACTTTTAGACATTGGGCACGATCAGCACCACCACTGGGCCCTAGGCTTCAGGATTCATTCCCGGAAATTGAGGAAGCGGTGCGGCTCAGGAATCTGGGTCAGGAGATCCTCAGTTATACTCCTCCTGAAGGAAGCACCAAGCGTTTTAAGGAACAAAGAGGATTCTTGGCCGATCCCGCAGTGGTATCCGTATTTGATCTGGAATTTATCCAAGGTAATCCCAAAACATCTTTAAACGATCCTTATAATATTGTTTTGACTGAAAAACTGGCACAAAAATACTTTGGCACTACTGATCCAATAGGAAAAACACTGGTCAATGAAAACCAAAACCAGCCTCTTCAGGTTACAGGAGTTATTCAAGACTTTCCCCGCAACACGCACCTGCACATCGATTACCTGGTTTCCATGACCACATTCGCGGCCTATTTGGGGGGAAATAAGGTGATCCTCGAGATCCCAACCTGGAAAGCTGTGTACACCTATGTGCTTCTTGCTTCCCATCAAAAAACAGAGAGCTTTGATGCCAAGTCACCCCCATTCATGAAATCCTTTCTAGCGGACAGACCGGGGGTAGAGGAACAGCTGAAGCTTCAGCCCATAAGCAAGATCCATCTCCATTCCAAATTAGAGGGAGAGCTCAGCGCCAACAGCGATATCACCTATGTGTATGTTTTCTCTGGGGCTGTCATCCTGATCCTTCTCATCGCAGGAGTGAACTACATCAATCTTTCCACAGCCCAGTCATTTAAAAGAACGAAGGAGATCGGTGTTCGAAAAGTCATAGGCGCACACAAATCCCAGTTGATCAAACAATATCTGGGAGAATCTTTGGTCATTACCTTTCTCTCTTCATTCCTTACTCTGGTTCTTTTAGGGCTATCTCTTCCCTTTTACAACCAATTGACAGGAAAAACCCTTGTTTTCCGGGATGTCATGACCACAGGGAATATACTTTTTATACTTATTCTTATCGTCGTTCTCAGCCTGTTAGCCGGGATTTATCCGGCCGTTTTCGTTTCGCGGTTCCAGGCTATGGATATCATAAAAAACACACGGTCCCCTCTATCTTCTGGGGTGCGTCTTAGAAAAGGGTTGGTCATTTTTCAATTCGTGATCTCTATTTTTATGATCTTCAGCACTATCACCATGTACCGGCAGCTGTCTTTTTTCCACCATAAAGACCTGGGTTTCGATAAAGACAGGCTAATCGCGCTTCCCTTGTACGGAGATCTAAGAACAAAAATGATCCAAAACACCGATGCGCTCAAAGCTGAAATACTCCGCCATTCAAGTATCAGTCATGCCTCTTTAGTCTCCTCCCTTCCCGGGATTCCCTTCAGCAACGAGCGTCTCACTCCCTCCTACATCCAGGACAAAACCTCCCTGCCCATGATGAGGTTCCTTCGAGTGGATGAAGATTTCATTGAAACAGCCGGCCTCGAGCTGGTCAAAGGCCGCAACTTTCATAAAGCCAGTAACCAGGGCTATGCATACATCATCAGCGAAACCACCCAGGCAGCTTTGGATCTGGAACAACCTTTGGGGGTGGAATGCCGCTCTGATGTTCATGGTGGTGAAGCCCCTATTGTTGGGGTCATTAAAGACTTTCATTTTGCCTCTCTCCACAGCCCTATAGAACCTCTAGTCCTGGAATACACACCCTCCTGGACAGGTTATATTCTGGTAAAATTTCAAAAAGGAACATCCAAACAAGTGCTTGATTTTTTAAGAAAAACATTCAAAGAAATCGCTCCGGAGTATCTTTTCCAATATCGATTCGTGGATGACGTGTTTGACCGGAACTACGAAAACGAAACCCGGAGTTTTGATCTCTTCAGGGTTTTTTCCATAATTGCTCTCATGGTTGCCTGTCTGGGTCTGTTCGGACTCAGCATCTACTCAGCTGAAGTCCGGACCAAAGAAATGGGCATCCGGAAAGTCCTTGGAGCCTCTGTCCCCAATATTGCTTTTTTACTGACGGGAGATTTCATCCGCAGTGTGTTCATTGCCAATATTGTGGCCTGGCCCTTGGCTTACTTTGCTATGAACAAATGGCTGGAAAGCTTTTCCTTTCGCATCCATATAAACATCTGGACATTTGTCATCTCAGCTTCATTTGCCCTGTTCTTCTCTGTGCTGACAGTGAGTTACCAGGCTTTAAAAACCGCTTCAGGAAACCCTGTAAAAAGCCTGAGATACGAATAATTACTTTTATCTCTTTTTCTTTTTGACTTTTTGCGTCTCGGTCTTGTGCCGCTCTGTGACTTTTCTTTTCTCAGTGGTGTGTTTTTCCTTGAGTTTCTTTATTTTTGCTTCATACTCTTTGGTAACCCGGGCTTTTTCTGTTTGGCTGTGGGCTTTGGACGTCTCCTTCTGCATGTCCTTTCTTATCTCAACCACTTCCTTCTGCTGTGTTGCCTCGATCTGCTTCATCTCTTCCCGGTGACGTCTCTCGATATCAGATTCTTTTAAATCCTGCAATCTGGTGGTTATCCGCTTCTGTACGCGGTCTTCGGCTTCCCTCTCACTCAAAACTTTGTCCGGCTGTGCTGTTTTGCGTTCAATAAACTTCGCATTAAAGGCCGTCACCCGGCCGTGCTCGATTCTGGTCGGTCCAGCCGTACCTTTTGGCTGCAGCTCATACTTTCGAATAGGTGTTCTGGTTATGTTTTCCACAAATCCAGCGTTAAGTCCCTCATTATATACATGATCATTGTGCATCCGGAGAGACGTTTTTTGAACCGTCATGTTGATGATGGTCGGGTTTCTTTCAAAGGGAAGAACATAGGAATGGATGTTGTAATGCGTGAAGTAGTTGACCTGTATGAAAATCCAAGTGTTGTAAGGGATCCCGCCTCCCTGAAACACCACACCTGTTCCCGGCATAAAGGGGGCATCTGGGGGAAGGGGAGCCCAACCGATATAAAGGTTGCTGTATCTCCATGACACCCAGGCAGGGGCCCAAATATCTCCCGGAACCCAGTACCAACCCAGATGCACATCATATCCCCAGCGTCCGAAGTGAAAGGGAACCCATCCCCACTGGTAACTTGAGATCCACATCCAACCGTAATCCGTCCAAACCCACCGTCCGTACGTATAGGGGCGCCAGTTATACCTGATCGAGGTAGGCACCCAGACATATCCGTAAGGAGCGCGCTGCACCCAGTAGCCGTGGGGAGAGAGATAGTCGTAAACCTGGCTCATGTCCCAATCGCTTTCGTATCGATCATAGTAAGGTTCATCACTCAGGTCAGAAGGGACATAAACAATGCATGCTGCGGCCAATAAAAGAACAAAGAACATTATGTATATTGCTTTTTTCATGCTCATATCTCCTTTTTTCTTCTCATAATATAGCCTAAACCAGCATTCCCCGCAAGAGGAGAGGAAATCAACAGGGATTCTTGAAAAAGCTAGACTTTACTCTGTTTTAATTATCCCCTGACTTTTACTGTCTGTAAACGTGCTTCTCCCCGTTTAAATAGAAATGATCAGTATCATCCTCCTTGAGCTCAAAGACCATCACTGCCTGGCCGCTGTCATCAACAACAAACATCTGTTTGATCCATTTCATGAGAGCCTCTGCTTTCTCAGGAGGAAAACTCTGTTTGATATTTTGTTCCATCTTGTTGATATCCAATATTTTAGCTTCTGCTTTTCCTATAGGAGGCCCCATTCGGATAAACTGAAACTCTCCCTGTGCTTCTATGTTTCCTAAAAAGTGGTCTAAAGGCGAAAGGGACACCTTGATAACAGGTTTGGACTCAATAAACCTGTTTATAAAGTCAAAGCCTTCTGTCATAACATTCGGATGAGCTCCCGTATCTTCAGCTGCGCTCATTGACTGTGCTTTTTTAACCAAATCAAAGTAGGCCCCGATAAATCCCGGCGACAGATTCTCGATAGAAAATTTGAATCCCATCTCATTCAACTTGGTCAGAACATTATACGGTTCAGGTATTCCCTCTGTACGGACGCCCTTCAAGTCCCACCCAACCTGAAAATCAAAGGCACCGCCTTGTTTCGACGGTTTCAAGGAATAGGAAAATCCGGCCTCTTCATATCCAGCCTGTATTTCTTTTTCCGGAAAATTCAGTACAAAATCCATCCCATTAAAAGATGCATTCACATCGACCAATGGCGTTTCTTTCTCAAGAACACCGGAGAGGATCTCTGCGGAATCTTGTTTCTGGATAAAGGCTTTAGCTATTTCCGGTTCAAACTGGGAAGAGCTTTCTATTTCTTTTATCGAAACATCCATGGTTTTCTCCTGCTCTTCTTTAACCACGAACCTGGCTGCAAATCCATCAGCGCTCACTTTCATGTTTTTGTTTGATGAAATAAACCCGGTCAAAACATCCTCAAAGCTCTTTTCTCTGGCATCAATCAGGGAGCTGAGGTCACATTCTTCCAGTTCGGCGCTTTCCAGACTGTAATTAAAAGTGAACTCAGGTTGTTCGTTATCCGTTCCGGTTTCCGCAACCTTATTATCGGGTAACAGCTCTGACAGCTCCAGGGTGCATTTCATTTTCTCTACGGATTTTAGTGTAAGATCTTTTTTAGAAGGAGTATAGGCCATCACCATATTTCCCATATTTACAGGAACCTTGAATTCTGGGACCTCCATATCCAGATGTTTGTAAACAGCTGTACTGAAACTAACTTCAGGATTTATGAGAGTTATAAAATATTGAGACCTTCTTTTTCCTCGTTCAATATTTATTCCTGATTCTTCAACCTTTATCTCAATCTCTAGGGGAGACTGACTCATATTTTCAAGAAGTGCGACCACATCGGCTTTACTTAGTTCAGATGCTTTTTGTGCACAAAAAAAACTCATCCCTAGTAAAACAAACAGCACAAATACAAAAATCATCCTCTTTTTCATAAAAACCTCCTCTTAAATCATTGTAGAAAAGTTAGCTGTATTTATCAAATGAATAATCCAGGTTAAAGAGCACACTGAACCCGACATATTAGTCCAGGACAACCCTAATATTTTGAGATGGATTATGCAGGCTTTTGAGGGTTCCTCCTTTGTCTGTCTCTAACTCTATCACAGTGGCTCCGATCTCCATTAAAAGCAGGCACACATCCTCTTCGCCTGGCGAAAGAACAAAGGTAGTCTCAGCCTGCGGAATGATGTATGCATAAAGTCCTGTCTTCTCTTCTTGCAAAGAGCATCTGTATTTTTTTGTTATGACCATATAAGGAGAGAACACCGGATTCGGAAGTAGAAATGCGTCTCTCCTTATTTGTTTGGTGCTTTCTCTTTCCTGACCTGCGGCCCGGATCCTGTTTACTACAGATCCATCAGAAATGGTGCTGGATACAGACTGCTCGGAACCGCTTATTGAGCCTTTGAATTCATAATAGAGGGGAATAAACTCTTCAGTTAATTGGATAACAAGATGCTCTATATGCATGGAAACTGGTTTGGTTATTTGACCCGTCACTTCTAATTCATATCCATCTGATACAGCTCTCCATACAAATTCTTCATAACCGACTTTTTCATCCATAAAATATATGGAGTAGCTTCCACTCTCATCCACATCCCGGCAAATCCCTAGAGAAACAAATAATAAAAGGGACAAAATCACAATCAAAATCAGGATAAGGACCAGCTTTACAGACATCGGATTTTACTTCTCCTACTCGACGTCAACAGCCGTACCATAAGCCAAGATTTCAGAAGCACTCTGCATAATCATCGAAGTCGTAAATCGGACGTTTACAACTGCGTTGGCACCTAATTGTTCGGCATCTTCTACCAATCTGTCCAGTGCCTGCTCTCTTGATTCCGCCATCATCTTCGTATAGTCCTTTATCTCTCCTCCCACTAGATTCCTTAAAGCAGCTTTAATATCACGGCCTATATGTCGCGCCCTTATGGTATTTCCCTTGACCAGGCCGTAAACTTTTGTGATTCTTTTTCCATGGACTTCATCTGTGTTAACTAAAATCATTTTTTAATCTCCTTATACCTTTCTTTTTTGTAAGAGAAAAGCTGTTCTCTCCCCAAAGACACGATCAGAATCACGATCCCTATGAGGGCCGCCAGAATCCCTATCTTCAATATCAGCGGAAAACCGGGATCCTTGATAATGCCTTCCACCAACTTATAACCGCCAAAAAAAAGAAGGATCATAGCGCCGATGGAAAGGAATATCCATCCGATGTTTCTTTCCAGACGGTTATAAACTGATGATTCATATTTCTCCCATGCTTCCTTGGGTGGCTGTTTTAATTCTACTTTTTCCATAACATCCTCCAATTCCTTCATATCTTCAAACTCCTTCCTGCATTCCTGACACTCCTCTATATGCTGCTCCACAGCCTTCTTATCCTTTTCATCCAGTTCACCGTCATGATAGAGGTAGACCATTTTTTTTATCTTATCATGTCTCATTTATTTCTCCATTTCATTACGGCTGTCGCGTCCCAGATAAGGAGTTAAAATTTCCCTTAATTTTTTTTTGGCATAGTAAAGAGAAGACATGACCGTCCCCATGGGCTTTTGTATGATCTCTGCAATCTCCTGATAAGAATACTGATGGAAATATTTCAGAATGATGACCTCCCGCTGCACCAGAGGAAGCATCTCAATCCCTTTCCAGAGAGCCTCCCTTACTTCCAGATTTCTGCTTTCATCTTCAAACATCTTGATCTTTTCTATGGGGATCTCACTCATCCTGCGCTGTTTTCTCAGATGGTCCAGGCACAGGTTCTTCAATATAATGTAAAACCAGGGGTAAAAGGCTCTGCTCTGATCAAATTTTTTTATCTTGCGAAAAGCACGGATGAATGCATCCTGAGAAATATCCAGAGCATCCTGAACATTTCTGACAAAACTCAGCGCTACGTAATAAGCCATGCTTTTGTATCGAGTGACGATTTTTTGATAAGCCTGCTTGTTTCCCCTGGCGACCGCTCTTAAAATATCTTTCTCAGAGGCCATTTCCTTACCCATAGTCAACCCCTCGGCTTTCCGAATAACAAGGATGTTTTCCAATGCGCTTTCTGTGGCCATTTCTTACTCTTTTCATCTTGATATACGCAGAAAAAGCATGTTTTATTCAAGAAAGAGTCAATCAACATTTCTTCCCTTTTCTTTGGCGGACCACTTCAAATAAAAAAACAGAAGCCGCAGAGGCCACATTCAACGAATTGACCTCGCCCCAAAGAGGGATTGAGAGTATCTCATCACATTTTTCCTTGATAATGCGCCTGAGGCCTTTTCCTTCAGAACCCATGACTATACCTACAGGAACATTATAGTCGAATTCATACCAGAATTTGTTCCCTCCCTCCTCAGCTCCGACCAACCAGATCTCATTTTTCCTTAACTCATCCATAGTCCTGGCCAGGTTTTTAACTCTGGCTATACTCACATATTCCAGCGCCCCTGCTGAAACCGTATGGACAGCTGTCGTCAATCCAGCTGAATGCCTTTCAGGCAGGATGATCCCGTCCACTCCGGCTCCCTCGGCTGTACGGACCAGAGCTCCCAGGTTCTGGGGATCCTCGATCCGGTCTAAAATAAGAAGAAAAGGAAACCTAGCGGAAGACAGCAGGGAACCAAGCGGCGTGAATTCTTTTGAAGAAACAAAGGCAACAACTCCCTGATGATGGCTGTCTTCAAGATCCATCCTTTTTTTTGGAGCCCATATCACCGGGATATTTTCCTCTCTTGCCAATAAAAGGATTTCTTTAAACAGAGGTTTCTTCATATCTCTCTGAAACATGATCTTGTGGATCCGTTTTGGGGAGTTCCTGATGATTTCCAAAACAGGATGTATTCCTGCGGTTTTGTCCATAGCTGTTACTTATCGAATCTAATCTATAATAAAAAAGCGCGATTATCAAACTTTACGTTTTACTATTTTTCTGTTTTATGAATAATAGATTTCTTAGGAGGCCTGTATATGAATTTCTTGTTCAGCCTGTGTATTCTCTCCTTCTTTCTCCTATTGGGCAAGATCCTCAGGGCAAACATAAAAATTCTTCAGACCCTTTTTCTGCCCTCAGCCATTATTGCCGGTTTTATCGCCCTTGCCTGCGGTCCCTATGGATTGGCCCTCATCCCTGACTGGGTCATAAAACACTGGTCCCCCCTTCCGGGAGTGCTTATCAATATCGTTTTTGCCACTCTTTTTCTGGGTGTGAATATTCCCGGTATAAGAAAAATATGGGACGCGGGCGGGTCCCAGCTTTGTTTCGGCACCATTGCTGGTATGGGGCAGTATTTTATTGCGCTTCTGGTCACCGGGCTCATCCTTGTTCCCCTGTTCAAAGTCCATAAGCTTTTTGCCTGTATTGTCGAGGTCGGTTTTTCAGGAGGTCATGGTACGGCTGTCGGGATGAAAGATGCATTCAAGGGCTATGGATTTGCGGCCGGGGGGGACCTGGCGCTTATGTCTGCGACCGTGGGCATACTCACGGCTGTCATCGGAGGAATGGTCCTGATTAATATCGCTATCCGCAGAGACTACTGCACCCATCTCAGTGTTAAAAAAGGAATCCCCTGGTTCAAGAAAAAAGGACTTATTCCAAAAGACAAAAGATTCTCTATTGCCACAGCCACTGTCGCCTCAGAGGCTATTGAACCTTTGAGTTTCCACTTTGCTATCGTGGCTGTTGCCATAGCCATAGGCTGGGCCTTCCTGTCAGGCCTTCAGGCTATGTATTCAGAATTTGATAAATTCCCCCTGTTCCCCCTGGCCATGATAGGAGGCCTCATTGTTCAAAAAATCTCGATCGCATTTAAAATAGATAAATACTATGACAAGAGTACCTTTGACCGGATTCTCGGATTTTCCCTGGATATATTGATTCTGTCCGCCATTGCAACTATAAAACTGGATGTGTTCATTGCCAATTTTTGGCCTTTTTTAATCATCATGGCCACGGGTATCACCTGGATGGTATTCTGTACCGCTTTTCTGGCTCCGCGTATGTTTCGAAATTTCTGGTTTGAGCGAGGGATCACAGAATTCGGGATGCAGACAGGTGTGACGGCTGTTGGGCTTCTGCTTCTTCGCGTCGTAGACCCTCTGTACAAAACGGATACGGCTAAGGCATTTGGATTCAAACAGATGATCTATGAACCATTCCTTGGAGGAGGTTTTATAACGGCATTCTCTC
This sequence comes from uncultured Eubacteriales bacterium, assembly GCA_964456985.1. Classification (GTDB taxonomy): domain Bacteria; phylum Acidobacteriota; class Aminicenantia; order Aminicenantales; family Aminicenantaceae; genus WJMT01. The sequence goes on along the minus strand of CAYWDH010000002.1, from coordinate 42,828 downwards.
CCATGTTGATCACCAAGTTGGGGATTTGGAAATCTATGGCCGCCTCATTCGTTATTATGCTCCTTTTTTTCCTTGTATCTTACTTTAACGGGTGGGTCAACTTAAAGCCAGATCTCAGGTCCCATGAATAAAATGGAATACTTCAGCCGCTCTCTGAGCACATCCTTTTATGGGCAGCGGGAAATCCAATCGGGAACCTTCCTCCACCAAAGGAATAAATTTATCCAAGTCAAGGCCTGAAATCTGTGCTGTCAAGACCACTCTGAGGGGATGAAACAGATCCTTTCCTTTACAACCAGTGTCTTTTTTTATGTCACGGCTTATCACAGAAAGTCTATCAAAATCAATCTCCTTTTTCCTGTTCAGCTTCTCGTTAAGAGCTGTGACCACCTTCCGGCCGCAGTCTGTCTCCAATACTCTGCGGGCTTCAGCTGTCATTCCTTCTGGAGCGAACTTAAAAAAAACTGAGAATTTTTCCGTAATATCAGAAAATTTATTGATTCCTTCAATCAGAGGAACAGCTGCCTTCTCCAGCCAATGCCATTGTTTGTGATTCAAGCCCTCTGGTAAATAGCCGGCCTTTTTAAGCTCCTCTAAAACCCTTTCAGCTCTTTCTTTATCCGAAAGTTTTTTGATATGCTGCCGGTTGATCCAGTAGAGCTTGTCATAGTCAAAAATCGCAGCTGACCGGCTCGCTTTCGCCAGATCGAATCCTTCAACGAGTTCTTTTTTTAACAGGACCTCCCTGCCGTCCGGCGGGGACCATCCCAAGAGAGCCAGATAATTAAAAAGGGCTGAGGGAAGAATGCCCTGCTGGCTGAATTGATAGACAGATGTCGCCCCATGCCGCTTGCTGAGACGTGTGTTGTCTTTCCCCATGACCATTGACAGATGAGCAAACTGTGGGGGGGCGAATCCGAGAGCTCTATACAGAAGAAGCTGCTTCACTGTGTTGATAAGATGGTCTTCTCCTCTAATGACATGGCTTATCTTCATTAGAGCATCATCTATCACAACCGCATAATTATAGGACGGGATCCCATTAGACCGGATAAGCACCAGGTCCCCGATAAGCCCTAATTGAAAAGATAAAGAACCACGCACGATATCATGAAAAGTCAGGGTCCCTTTATCCGGAGTGAGCAGTCTCACAACAGCCTCCTCCCCATCTTTCACTCTTTGTCGGGACTCCTCTAAAGGAAGATTTCGACACCGGCCGCTGTAAACAGGAGTCCTCCCCTGAGTAAGAGCTTTGTCCCTCTCTTTTTTCAGTTCCTCCTGACTGCAGAAACAATAGTAGGCTTTGCCCCGCTCGATAAGAGATTGAGCGTACTTGTTGTACTGATCAATTCTCAGCGACTGTCTGTAAGGGCCGTAGTCTCCTCCTTTATCCGGACCTTCATCCCAATCCAGACCTAACCACCGGAGGTCTTTGACCAATCTGTCTTCGTATTCTCGCTCAGACCTTTCAATATCCGTGTCCTCAATCCTTAAAATATACACTCCTTTTTTCTGACGGGCAAAAAGCCAGTTAAAAAGGGCTGTCCTCGCATTGCCGACATGGACGTATCCTGTGGGACTGGGCGCAAAGCGGACTCTCACTTTCTCCATGAAGCCTCCTCTAATAAATCAGGTTCCTTTAACATGCTTATCATACGGATATTCCTGGTTGCGTGATTCAGGGCTTTTTTAAGAACGCAGCGGCCCAGGCTGCCATGGCATTTCCTCTTCCCAATTCTCCTATCCCTTCATTGGTCTTGGCCTTTATCCCAAGGTCTTCTTCCCGCATCTCAAGAACCGAGCAAAGTATCTTCTTCATCTCAGGTATGAAGGGCCCCATCCTCGGTTCCTCTGCAATGATGATCGAGTCTATATTTACTATCTCCCAACCTTGATCTTTCACCATCTCCATAATGTCCTTTAATATTTTCCTGCTGGAGATGTTTTTATACTCCGGATCCGTGTCAGGGAAAAACGTTCCTATGTCTCCTTTTCCTGCCGCTCCCAAAACAGCGTCAATTATGGCATGGATCAGACAATCTCCGTCAGAATGGCCCAGAAGCCCTTTTGGAAACGGGATTTTAATTCCGCCTAAATACAGCTCTTCTCCTTCAACGAGCCTGTGGATATCATATCCGATCCCTATTTTAATCTTCAACAAAGACCTCCGCTATGTTAATGTCTTCCGGAAAAGTGATCTTAATGTTGGTGTAATCACCCGGAACAACCGTCACTCTTCCGCCTGTCCTCTCCACAAGAGAAGCTTCATCCGTACTGTAATAACCGTCCTTTATAGCTTTCTCCAGAGCGGGCTTTAAGACAGAATAGCGAAATCCCTGTGGAGTCTGGCACCTGAAGAGCCGGCTTCTGTCAAGTGTTTTTTCAACCATGTTTGCTTTGACAGATTTAACCGTGTCCTGCATTGGTAGGACAGGAACCGCCGCACCTTTTGCCCGAGCAGCTTTGATGACCCGGGAGACCAGGTCCTGTTTGACGAGAGGCCTTGCCCCGTCATGAATAAGGATCACATTCTCCGGATCCGCCCCAACCTCTTTAAAACCAGCGGTCACGGAATCCTGCCTTCGCAGACCTCCCGGAACGACTTTTCTCACCTTGGAATATTGGCTGTACTGCTTTTGTTCGGGCTTTTTCTTACCAAGAACCAGAACAATCTCGTCCACTTCCCTGTGCTGCTGAAGGGTTCCAAGGGATCTGTCCAATACTGTTTTGCCTCTTATAAGGGCATTCTGCTTGTCTGAACCAAAACGCAGGCTCCTTCCTGCTGCAACAACAATAACATAGGTTTTTCCCATTTACTTTTTTTCTGTTGTTTTTTCCCCTGAAGAGGTCCGGATTTTCTGTGCGGCTTGCAGCATGATATCCTGAATCCTAAACACGACTGAATCTATATCTTCGACCATTCCATCTCTGAGCATCATATTGTCCAGCATCTGAAACGCCAGCTGGTTCAGGCTTTTTGACTTTGGGTTTTTTTTATGGACCCTGACCATCTCTTTGATCAATTTGTTATCCGGGTTGATTTCAAAGACCTTTTTTGAAAACTGGTATTCTTTATTGGCCATTTTCATAATTCTCTCCATCTGTACAGATGGGCCGTCAGAAGGATGAACCAGCATACACGGGCTGTCAACAAGTCTTTTCGATATCCGGACATCCGCGACTTTTTCCCCATACAGCTCCTTTAAATATGTGACGAAATTTCTTAGCTCTTCCATATAGGTTTTGCTTTTCTTCTTCTCGCCTTCCGCTTTCACTTCAATCTCTGCACTCTCAACCATTTTAAAAGCTTTTTCTTTATATTCCCCGAGATGCTCGAGCACAAATTCGTCCAAAGGATCATTAAGATAAAGGACTTCTATGTCTTTTTTCTTAAAAGCTTCCAGTGCCGGATTCTTCTCAATGGCTTTCCCATCCGGCCCGCTCGCATAGTAAATCTCTTTCTGTTCTTCAGACATCCGCTCAATATAGGAGTCAAGGTCCGTATACTCCTCCTTGTTCTTTGATGAGTGGAAAACCAAAAGCTGCGATAATTTTTCTTTGTTCTCAAAATCAGTGACAATGCCTTCTTTTATATGTTTGTTGAAATGGTCCCAAATCCCCAGGTATTGCTCCCTGTTATCCTTTTTTATTCGGGCTAACTTGGCAATCAGTTTTTTTATGATGTGTTTCCTTATCCTGTTTATTTTTATATCATTCTGAACCGTTTCCCGGGATATATTCAATGGGATCTCCTCTGAATCAATGACCCCTTTAACAAAACGCAAGTACTCGGGCATAATATCCCTGCTGTTCTTTTGAATCAAAACCTTTCTGGAATACAAATCGACCCCGGGAGGAGATCTAAAGAATCCTATGTCCTCCATGGAAGACATTGGAACAAACAAGATCGCACTGAACTGAACCGGTGCGTCAGAAGAGAGGTGTACATATGTTTCAGGTTCTTCCTGTACGTTGCTGAAAAATTTATAAAAATCAATATAATCTTTTTTCTTAAGAGAAGACTTGGGTTGTGTCCAGATCGCTTCAGCCACCTGGAATTTCTCGTTTTCAATATAGATAGGGAACGGGACGAATCTTGAGTATTTCAATAATATCGCTTCTATCCTGTGTTTTTCGAGAAATTCTTTCTGGTCATCTTTTAAAAAGACCTCTATCCGTGTCCCCCGCTTCTTCTTTACAGTGGGCTCAATAGTATAATCTGTATCTCCCGTTGACTTCCATAGGTAAGCACGGCTTCCTTTTGTAAAATATTTCGTGTAGATATGGACCTTTTCCGCAGCCATAAAAGTTGAATAAAATCCAACTCCAAACTTTCCGATAAGATCGACTTTTTCTTTCTCTTTTGTCTTCGAAAGCTTTTTGAGGAAATCAATAGTCCCTGAATGGGCAATGGTACCAATGTTTTCCATCAGATCTTTTCTGGTCATGCCTATTCCCGTATCCTCAATAATGAGCTTTTTCTGATTGGTTTCAAAAGAAATATTGATACGCAGCTCTTCGTCTTTATCCTCTACTTTTGAACTTGTCATAAGCTCAAACTGAACTTTGTTCAACGCATCAACAGCATTAGAAATCAATTCCCTTACAAAAACTTCCTTGTTTTTATAGAGAGAGTAGACAAGAATGTTTAGAAGCTGCTTTACTTCCGACTGAAATTCATACTTTTTTCTGTATTGCTGGGCCATGTTTCCTCCCCCTAAGAATCGTTTTCGTATCTGCCGAAAATCATCTTGCCTACTGTTGTCTGCAAGACAGACGTCACTGTCACGTCAATGGTATGGCCCACCATTTTTCTGGAATTGTCCACAACCACCATAGTACCGTCATCCAGGTAAGCAACGCCCTGGTCTTTTTCTTTCCCCTCTTTTAAAATAAAGGCTCTTATCTTCTCTCCCGGGAGAACAACCGGTTTTAAGGAATTGGCAAGTTCATTAATATTAAGCACTTTGATTCCCTGCAGCTGGGCTATCTTGTTCAAATTGAAGTCATTTGTGATGATCTTAGCATCCATCTGCTTGGCTAACTCAATCAGCTTGGAATCAACTTCTTTTATCTCAGGAAAGTCTTCCTCTGATATTGTAACATTGATATGAGAAGATTTTTGGATTCTGTCTAACACATCAAGGCCTCTTCTCCCTCTTTGTCTTTTGACTCCATCTGATGAATCAGCCACCAGCTGGAGTTCCTTAAGAACGAATTGAGGGACTATCAAGTTCCCTTCAATGAAATAGGCATCGGCAATGTCAGATATCCGGCCGTCAATGATAACGCTTGTATCCAGAATTTTATTCCCTTTTCCCGTGTTTTTCTCTTTGAAAAAGGAAAAAAGATGAATGGGGCTGAACCACTCGGGCTTTCTCATCCCGATCAAAAATCCTAGATAAGGGAAAATTATCAGAAAGAACACCTTGAAAAAGGCCGCTGTCTGGTCCTTTAATATCGTCTGGTAAACTGTTCCGAGCAGCCATCCGATAAAAACGCCGCATAAAAAGCCGGCAGTGACACCCCAAATGGTTCTGAAAGGGCTTTTCTTTATTTTTAATTCGAATAATACAAAAAACAGGCTCACCATAAAGCCGGCTGCTGCTCCATAATAATTGGGCAGTCCAAACGGAGGCAAAAAGAAAGCCACCGCTGTTATGATGACGACGACAAGTATTCTAATAATAAAAATGCCCATAGCTAAGTTATTTATAAAATTAATATTGTTATATAGTAATATTCATTTATTTCTGTATATTATATATATTTTTTACAAAAAAAGCACATCCACTGTTTCTTTTATATTCCTCACCCCTATAAGATCAATATTATTCAGGCTCTTTTTAGTGAGTTCAGACAGGTTGCCTTTTGGGAGGACCACAGATTTGAAACCCAGGGAAGCCGCCTCTTTTATCCTGGATAATGTCTGGCTTACTGATCTGACCTCCCCACTCAATCCGATCTCTCCTAGAAGAGTCAGGTCTAAAGGAACAGGTTTGTTCTTAATGCAGGAAACCAATGCCGCTAAAATGCCGAGATCTGCAGCCGGTTCTCTTATAAACAAGCCTCCTGCCACATTCATATGGACATCCTGCCCTCCAAAGCCAAATCCCAACTTTTTCTCAATGACAGCTAAAAGCATCGCGGTCCTGTAATGATCGAGACCTATGGTCATTCTTCTGGGATTTCCTACAAACAAAGTAGAGGAGACGAGTGCCTGGATCTCGGCTAAAAGCGGCCGTGACCCTTTTATGGTACACACCGCCACGCTGCCTGACTCACCTTCCGGCCGTTCTTTCAAAAAGAAAGCCGAAGGATTTGAAATGGCTCTCAATCCAGTTGACTCCATGTTAAACACAGCTATTTCTGAAACTGGTCCGAATCTGTTCTTAAAGGCCCTTAATATTCTGTGGCTGTGATCTCTTTCCCCTTCAAAATAAAGAACAACATCGACCATATGTTCCAGAGACTTGGGGCCCGCTAAAGAGCCTTCCTTGGTTATGTGCCCGACCAAAAAGGAACATATATCATTTTTCTTAGCAAACCTGAACACTTGGTTCGTGACTTCCCTGACTTGACTTATCGTCCCTGTGCTTGATGAGAGGTTGGAAGAAAAGACCGTTTGCACTGAATCCAGTATAAAAATCTGAGGCCTAAGCTCTAAGGCATGAGCAATTATCTTTTCAAGGTTTGTCTCTGCCAGCAAGTAAAGCTCCCCCTTTTCTATCCCCAATCTCTCTCCCCTCATTTTGGTCTGCTCTAAAGATTCTTCACTTGAGACATAGAGCACTTTTTTGCCTTCTTCTGCAAAATCCCGGCTAACCTGGAGCAACAGAGTTGATTTTCCTATTCCCGGCTCCCCTCCGATCAAAACCAGGGAACCGAGGACAACTCCCCCACCTAAAACACGATTCAGCTCCCCTATTTTTATCTGAAGGCGCTGCTGCTGTGCCTGCTTGACATCTTTATAAAGCATTGGCTTGGCAGGAGGGAAAGACTGTTCTTCCATACCTGATGTCTCTATCTCTTCGATCATCGTGCTCCATTCGCTGCAGCTGGGGCATCTTCCCGCCCACTTGGGCGACTGGTATCCGCAGTTCTGACATATAAAAACTGACTTAATCTTTTTCATCTTTTCAACCTGACCTATTCCTGGTTATGTAACCTGGTTTTCTACTCTTCAGTAGTGTGGAATTCTCTGTTGCTGAACCTGGCAAATTTGTTTAAAAAGGCGAGAGAAACCCTGCCTGTCGGCCCGTTTCTCTGCTTGGCTATGATGATATCTGCTATCCCCCTTATGGTCTCATCATCGGGTTTGTAAATTTCAGGGCGGTAAATGAAGATAACCACATCAGCATCCTGCTCAATAGCTCCTGATTCCCTCAGGTCCGACAACAGGGGGATGGGTTTTGCGCGCCCTTTCTCAGGAGCCCTGCTTAATTGAGAGATCCCTACAACCGGGATTTGAAGCTCTTTTGCAAGCTCCTTTAAAGCGCGGGAAATAGACGACATTTCCTGGGTCCTGTTCTCAAAACGACCGCCTGTACGCATGAGCTGCATGTAATCCACAAAAAGAATGTCCAGATTCTGCTCCATCCTCAGCCTTCTTGCTTTGGCTTTCATTTCAATGACAGTGAGCGCCGGTGTCTCATCCACAAAGATAGCGGCCTTAGATATATTTTCCGCACCCTTCTGCAGGTCTTTGAACTCCTTTTCGCTGAGGAATCCGGTCCTCACTTTATGCAGGTCCACTCTCGCTTCGGAACACAGCATGCGCAGGGCCAGCTGTTCCTTTGACATCTCCAGAGAGAAAAACCCTGCTGAATATTCTGTGTTAGCCCCCACATGCTGGGATATATTCAAGCAGAGCGCTGTTTTTCCCATAGAAGGCCGGGCAGCTATAACAATAAATTCAGAATTATGAAATCCGGCTGTGACACTGTCCAAGTCCCTGAATCCACTGGGAATCCCGGTTACAGCTTCCTGGCGGTTCCTTAAAGAATCTATAGTGATCAATGCCTCTTCTGTCAATGATTTCAGTGGCAAAAAACCGGGTTTTATTCTCTGCTCAGCTACATCTATGATAGCGGATTGAGCTCTCTCTAAAAGCTGGTCTGCATCTTCTTTCTGCTCATAACTGGCTGAAATAATCTCTGAAGAAGATGTGATCAATCTCCGGAGAAGCGATTTTTCTTTAATTATCCGGGCATGGTATTCGATATTCAGACTTTTGGGGACTCCGTCCATTAAAGAAGAGAGATAAGAAATCCCCCCAACCTCTTCAAGGGCTCCGGATTTCTGGAGTTCTTCCGCAAGTGTCAGCAGGTCCGCAGGACGTCCCTTGTCAATTAAGGATATGATTCCTTCCAGGATCTTACGGTTTGCCTCCTTGTAGTAGTCCTTGACAGAAATAATGGAAAGGACGACATTTAAATTTTTATTATTAACAAGGATCCCTCCGAGCACAGTCTTTTCCGTCTCCGGGCTGTGAGGCGGAGTTTTTTTTAAAAACGTAAAATCCAGGCTCATATTCTCTGTTTATTCTTTTTTATTTTCTTCTTTTTTCTGCTTTTTCTCTATCTTTTTTTTAGGCGATCCTTTCTTTTTTTCTTCCTTATCCTTTTTTTCTTCTTTTTTCGACGCTTTTTTCATTTTTCTTTTGGACTCTTTTTTAGGCTTGGCTTCTTTCTTGTCTTTCTCTTCAGCCTCTTTTTTTGTTTCTTTTTCAGCTTCTTTCTTGGTTTCTTTCTTGGTTTCTTTCTTGACTGCTTTCTCTATCTCTTTTTTATCTTTTTTTTCAACTTCCTCTTCTTTTCCCTCTTTCCTCACTTCCACTTTAAGTTCCCCCTGATGTTCCTGAAAAACTTTCACTGGAACCGTGAATTTTCCTGTCTTTTTAATGGGTTCATCCAGCAAAATCCTTTTTTTCTCAATATCAATGCCCAGTTTATCCAAAGATTCTTTGATGTCATTGGCGCTCACAGAGCCATATATCGTATCTTTCTCACTGGTCTTTCTTATGAAAACGAGGTCTGTGCTGTTCAACCGCTCTATGATTTCGTTGTACGACTCCATTTCTTTTTCAAGCCCCTTTCTCAGAGCCTCTTGTTCTATCTCTATCATCTTCATGTTTGAAGGAGTAATTTTAATGGCCAACTTCTTTGGTATTAGATAGTTTCTCCCGTATCCGGGAGCCACGGTCACAATATCCCCCTTCTTCCCAAGATTCTCCAAATTTTCTTTTAAAAGTAACTTCATTTTCCCTCCAGTTTTAGTATCAGTCTGCGATAAATGGAAGCAGTGCCAGCTGTCTTGCCCTTTTTATTGCCTTTGTGAGTTTCCGTTGATGATAAGCACACGTACCCGTGACCCTACGGGGTGCTATTTTGCCCCGTTCCGGAACATATCTCTGTAAAATATCAATATCTTTATAGTCAATATTTTTTACATTGTTCTTGCAAAACCAGCAGAATTTCTTCCTTCGGGAAAAATATCTCTTTGGGTTTCTCGCCCTTTTATGTTTCTCCATGCTTAGTCTCCTTCATTTTTTTCTTTTTTGGATTCTGCCTCTTTTTCTTTTTCCTTTTTTGGTTTTTCTTTATCCTTTTTTGATTCTCCCTTTTTTTCTTCTTCTTTGCTGGCTTTGGTGCTTTTCTTTTTGGCAGGCTTTTCTTTCTCTCCCTCTTTTTCCGGCTTTTTCGGCTCTTCCGGCTTTTTCGGCTCTTCCGGTTTTTCCGGCTCTTCCGGTTTTTCCGGCTCTTCCAGTTTTTCCGGCTCTTCCGGTTTTTCCGGCTCTTCCGGTTTTTCCGGCTCTTCCAGCTCTTGAGGTTTTCCCGCCTTTGCCTTCTTTTCTTTTTTTGCTTCCTCTTTCTTAAAGGAAGGTTCCTCATCTTTTTTAAAGGTCAAATACCTGATGACAGCCTCTTTCTGTTTGAACTGACGTTCCAGTTCCGTGTATGTCTCCGGGCCTCCTTCATAATAGAAAAACACATAAAAGGCAGAGTCATTTCTCTTTATAGGATAAGCAAGCTTCCTTTTACCCCATCTATCAATATGGATCATCCTGCCTTTTTTCTTTTTGACGACATCTTCCATCTCGCTGATGAACTGCTCTGTTTCTTCCTCAGAAAGGGTGGGTGCAATTAAAAAAGCTGTTTCGTAATATCTCATACTTTCCTCCTTACGGATATTCAGCTCCTTTTCTTATGAAAAGAAACAAGGAGTTAACCTTGATTATTCACGTATTAAACGTGACTCCTTTTTTTATTATACACATTCATCGCTCTATCTAAAGAGCTGTTTAAAATGATATCAAATGCCTTGATAGCATTATCAATGCTTTCCTGCAGCCATGCGCGCTCTCTCTCCTTAAAAGAGGAGAGCACAAAGTCAGACGGATCAATTCCCTCGGGTACAGGCCCTATCCCTATTTTAATTCTGGCGAAATCCTGTGTTTCCAGTCTCTCTATAACAGACATGATCCCTTTGTGAGACCCGCTGCTTCCTGCTCTTTTTATTCTTATCTCTCCTAATAAAATATCGAAATCATCATGGACGATTATCAAATTCTCCAGAGGGATATTATATCTCTCTCGAATGCGTTTTACAGCTGCTCCGCTCATATTCATAAAGACCCTGGGTTTGGCCAGGAGGATCTCATGGTCATCTCTTTTTACTTCAGCTCCTCGAAATGTCTTATCTATCACTTTTAGTTTAACATTCCATTTGTTTGCTAATCTGCTCACAAGCAGGGATCCGGTGTTATGTCTGGTCCGGGCATATTTTTGACCAGGGTTTCCGAGTCCAACGACAGCCCACAAATATCACTCCTTTTTCTCTTCCTCTTCCTTTTTGCCTTCTTTTTCTTCCTTCTCTTCTTTCCCCTCTTTGGCTTCTTCTTTTTCTTCTCCAATAACTTCAGGTTCTTCTCCCTCTGCAATCAGTTCCTCTTCTATTTCCTCTTCCTCTTCAATCTCTTCTTCCACCGGAAGCATGATATGCGCAATCACTGTTTTAGGATCCGTAATGAATTCCACATTCTCGGGAGGCTGGATATCCTCCAGCTTAATGGACTGATTCAAATGAAGGTCACTGATATCCACTTTAATTTGATCAGGTATGTCCTTTGGCAAACACCGCACTTGGACCTCTCTATTCATGAAGTCAACAAAACCTCCCTCTGTCTTGACTCCGACCGCTTCCCCTGCCAAAACGACCTGAACTGTCACCTCAATCGCCTCGGTCATTGCAATCTCAATCAGATCCACATGCAAAAGCTCATCTGTTATAACATCCAGCTGGTAGTCCTTTATCATCACGTTCTTCTTTTTGGAATCGAAAGCAACTTTAAAGATCGTGTTTTCGCCTCTTTCAGATTTTAATATCAAAAATATATCCTGTTTAGACAACACCAATGAAGTGTTTTTTGTCTTGGATCCGTAGAGAATTGCTGGAAGCTTGCCTTCTCTTCTCAGCCGGCGCGCTGCATTCTTCCCAACAGATTCTCTAACCTCAGCTTTTACCGTCATTTCCATGACATATTTCTCCTTATTCAAATAAAGAACTCACAGATTCACCTTTATGAATCCTGCGGATCGCCTCACCAAAAAGTTCCGCTACGGATAGAACCGTAATTTTATCAGATTTTTTCGTATCCCCCTCAAGAGGGATGGTATTGGTTACCACTAACTGCTTCAGCTCCGATCCATTTATCCTTTCAATAGCCTTTCCAGAAAGCACTGGATGTGTGCACCCAGCATAAACTTTCCTTGCTCTTTCTTTAATAAGAGCCTCCACGCTTTGGACCAAGGTCCCCCCTGTATCAACCATGTCATCCAGAATGATGACATCTCGTCCACTGACATCACCTATAACATGAAGGACCTTTGCAATATTCGGAGCTGGCCTTCTTTTGTCAATAATCCCTAATGAGGCATTCATCCGTTTGGCAAACCATCTGGCCCGTCCGACTCCTCCGGCATCCGGGGATATAATCGTTAAGTCTTCCAGATCAAGACCTTTAAAATATTTTTCCAAAACGACTCTGGCAACAAGGTTATCCACAGGTATGGAAAAAAATCCTTGGATCTGAGGAGAGTGAAGGTCCATGGTCAGAACACGGTTTGCTCCCGATGCTTCGATCAAATCTGCCACCAGCCTGGCAGAGATAGGAACACGCGGACGGTCCTTCCAGTCCTGCCGGGCATAGCAGTAATACGGAATAACAGCGGTTATCCTTTCGGCAGATGCCCTTTTTAAGGCATCAATCATTATAAAAAGCTGCATCAAATGAAAACTCGTTTCCTGGGCTCCTGTTTGAATGACGAAAACATCTTCTCCGCGGACATTCTCGTCAATATAAAAATGGATCTCCCCGTCGCTAAACTGCTCAAGAACTGATTTTCCAAGGTCCATTTTAAGATAAGAGGCGATTTCCTCCGCTAAAATAGGATTAGATGAACCCGTAAAAATCTTCATGTTCTTTTCCTTTTTAAATAATTTTTCACTTCCTATTATTAATAAACAAAATACCTAAATATGGCTGGGGCGGGAGGATTCGAACCTCCGAATGGCGGCTCCAAAGGCCGCTGCCTTACCGCTTGGCTACACCCCATGCGCTAAACGACTCCAATACTCTTCTCTATCAAGTGTTTCTGCGAGCATACCTGAGTAAACTTTGTTTACACTCTCCAATGCAGCTTCTGCCTCCTCCTTGCGTTCAAAAAGCCCAAATACCACTGATCCTGTGCCGCTTACCAATGACAGCGCCGCACCTGTTTTACTGATATGGCTTTTTGCTTCCTTGATCTGGGGATATAAGTGAAAAACAGTCTCTTCTAAATCGTTTTCTAATCCGCCTAATCCTCTGGTATTCAGAAACTCGATAATTTTACTGTCTTTGTCTTTTGAAGTCAAGCTCTCAGGAAAGCTATTATAAACCAATTTTGTTGGAATAGAGGTGCCTTCAAAAATCAAGACACAGTAAAATGTGGGGAGGTCATCAATGACCGAAATTTGATCTCCTCTGCCTACGCCCACACATAATCCCCCTTCCATGAAATAAGGAACATCCGCTCCGATTCCCCTCCCAAACTCCATCAACTCTTCCTTCTTCAGGTTTAAACCGAGCATTTTATTGAGTGTCAACAGAGTGACAGCTGCATTACTGCTTCCGCCACCCAGACCGGCCCCTGCGGGAATATTTTTGACCACATGGATATTTATCCCCTTATCGGTCATGGACTGCTCTTTCATGATATACGCGGCTTTATACACAAGATTATCTTTCCCCCAAGGGATGTCGCTATCCGTTCCCCTGAGAGCAATAGGCCCTGAAGAAGAGAGCTCTATCTCTATTTCATCGTGGAGAGAAATGCTCTGGAACAGAGTCCTGATATCGTGATAACCATCATCTCTCTTTTTCAAAACCTCCAAGCCGAGGTTGATCTTAGCAAAAGCTTTAATTCTCATTATAAATGATTTTTTGTATTTCCTCCCAGGATTTTTCTTCGAAATCTTTAATAAAAGATAATGAAAAGTGACTTTGATTTACCGGGCTGTTGAAGTCAATACCAAGAACTTTCAATGTTCCTTTTTGAAACCGGTTTCCAAAATCAAGACTTCGGATAAGACCAGTGCCATCAATATACTCACTGACAGTAAAGCTCATATCCTTCTTTTTTCCCTCAATGACTCTTCCCTTGTTATCCTTTTTGATGATCCATGGATCCTGACTCTTATCCTCCCTTTTTTCACCCAAAGAATCCCACTCCCCGATAAGAAAACATATGACCTCGGAAAGGGTCATTTTGGCTCCAATGAATGTGTCGATGATACGCTCTTCTGTACTTTCCCAGTATATTTTTTTTGAGGGGACAACAAGAAAAGCCCTCTCTTTTTCTATGATAATCTGATAGATCGTCCGGCCTAAAAAATCAAAGGCCTCTATTTTTCCTTTGTCTGGAATGCTGAAAAAAAAAGAAAATTTTGACCTGGAATACCCTTCCTCTCCTGTTATCTTTAGTGAAGCAAATCCCTCTATGGTCTCTATCTTATCCGGATAAGGCGAAAGCAAAACACGCGAAGGCCTGCAGCTAAGGGAAAAGACCAGTCCTATACAAAAGATTACAATTTTGGCTTTCTGTAAGTACAATCCCCTGGTTCCACTTATTTCTTTCCACCCTTTGTTTCTTTGGTGCTGTCCTTTTCTCTGTCATCAGAAAGCGAAAAACCATAATCATCCATCTTAACACTCTTTTGCGGCTTTCGACGCTTTCTTGGTCCGATCTCGGTTATTCTTGGCTTTCTCCTTGACTCCTCATCTACTAGAGAAAATCCGTAATCTTCTATTTTAATCTTCTTGCTTCCCGAGGACTTTTGCTTTTTTCTAAAAAGGGGATAAAAAGGAGATTTGATTTTTTTACCAAAACAAGAGATCCTGGGATTAGCAATCAAAATAACTATAAAAACAACAAATATTATAATTACGCCTAACAGAAAGATATTCATTTTGTTCTCTTTTTTATTGATTGAAAAGCCAGGTCTTGTTTAAATCAAGAGCCTGCATGGATCTACATCAATTTTTACCCTCAATTTCTTCCTGAAATTCAGGTATTTTAGACATGATCTTTTCCTTTCCCAAATAAAAACCAATAAAAAATGCTGATGAAGCAAGAAGAAGTGTGAAAAATGATTTAAAAATATTTTTCATTGTCCTTATACCTTATATCTAGTTCCCTTTAGATTCTTAACTAAATCATAAAAAAAGTCAACCCTGTGCATCCCCTTTTTTAACCTGGATGATGAATAGGTCAGCTTAATCAATGAAAAACAATGGCTTCAAAGATATAGATGTCCACGTCTGTCTTCCATGCATCTTTCGGAAGTCCTGCCTTTAGGCATGTCTGGGCAAGAAATTCTTTCCTGGACCAGTTGTTCTCTGTGGCGACCTGAGGCAGCAAAAGTCCTTCTCTCGGGCCCTTGGCTATAATGAGACCATGCTTTCCGACTTCAATCTCTGAAATATCATCAATTTTTCGGGGAACTGTCAGCACAGATATTTCTATCTCCAAGCCTGCGAGTTCTGAAGGGGACAGAGGTGGGAATCTCGCATCTCTGCACGCTGCATATACAGCCGCTTGGGCAACTGTCTTATACAGAGGTCCGATGGGTTCTATGAATCCTATACACCCTCTCAGTCTTCCTCTCCTTTCCAATGTCACAAAGGCACCTCTGTTCGCATGCAGCTGAGGACTTTGAGGTTCAGGACAGACAATCCTCCTGTCTTTCACATAACTCTGGATGGCTGTCCGGCTTATCGTTAAAAGCTCCTCTTTTTCTTTTTGAGACAGGACAAACTCATCCTCCTCTTTTTTTACATACACGGCTGCGGACATATAACCAACAACCTGAGATTCCGGTCCGCCTGCTGAAGAGGAATCGTCATAATAGAGGCAATCCACAAGTGTTTTTCCCAGGCCCATAGCGTATTGAAGAGAACTGGCAACTCCGGCGCCTCCGCATAGGATGTTTTCTCTATTTAAAAGCCTGTTTTCCAGCTCTTTTATGTCTTTGGAAACTATCAAATCGATTGTGTTTTTATCCTTTTTGTTTGCCTGTTCCTTGGACAGATAATGTGACATGTCCGTAGAAACAATGACGAGAATCTTGCTCTTCAGGGCAATATCCATAATCCCTTTCGCTAATCTATCTATCTGATTCTTTGAAGGGACTCCCATAACAACAGGGATTATTTTCGTATCTGGAAGTGTTTGCTGTATAAACGGAATCTGCACCTCTATAGAGTGCTCCTTTGCGTGAGCCTCTGGGATAAATCCAAATCCTGTAGCTCTTGACAGTTCCCTGGATAAGACCTGATCCACATGCACAGTCCCCAGAGGGGAAACATACGCTCCCTTTTGGTAGACAGAACACCCTCTAAAACCAAAATGATGGCTTGGCCCAATGATGACAATTGCATCGAATTCCTGACCCAGCACTTGTTTGTAGGCACGGGCTGCGACCTTCCCAGAATATATATAGCCGGCATGAGGAACAATGAGGGCCTTGAGCTGATAACCGTACTGAGGCTTATAGTCAGCCTCATTCAGCCACTGTTCAATCTGTCGTGACAGCTCCTGAGGATTCGCACTATAAAATTGCCCTGCCCAGACAGGCTTTCTGATCCCCTGCGCCCATAAAGGACTGAGTGCGAGAATAAAAAAAAGATGGAATGCTAGTGCTTTTCTTTTCATCTTTCCTCATTTTAAGTGTATTAAGATCCAGTAAAAAAATCAACACCCGTTTCGACTATACACCTAATACATTATTTGCTATAATAATTTTTTAATTTTTGGAGATAAACATGCCTTTATACGAATACGAGTGCTTAAAATGCCATAAAAAGATAGAAAAAATACAGAAGGTAGGAGATAAAGGTCCTCAAAAATGTCCTTACTGTGGAGGGCCCCTAAAAAAACTGTTGTCGATCCCTGCCCTCAAATTCAAAGGTTCTGGATGGTATGTAACAGACTATGCCGGGAATAAAGAAAATCAACATCCAGTCCCTTCCCCTGAAATCAGTGAAAAAAAGCCCTCAACCAGCACAGAGCTGTCGAATAACAAGAAGACAGAACAGATAAAAACGTAATACAGTCAGTATGATGCGGATAGCGGTTCGCGTTCCAAATTGGATAGGGGATTCTGTACTCGCAATCCCTGCTATAAAAAGTTTAAAGACAAATTTTCCAGACTCATATATTTCCATCATCGCTAAAACCTGGGTGAAAGATATCTTTCTGAACCTGGATTTTGTGGACGGGATTGTTCCATTGCCTGACCAAAGCAATCTGGCAGGAATCAGATCTGCCGCCAAGAAACTGAAGAAATACAGTTTTGACGCCGGGCTTCTCTTTACTAACTCCTTTCTATCTGCTCTTCTCTTCACCATGGCCGGAATCCCAAAAAGATGGGGATATAAAAGAGACGGACGGCAGCTTTTGCTCACAGAGTCTGCCCCCTATAAAAAAGCGAGAAAACAGATCCATCAAGTCCTTTATTATCAAAACATTCTTTCCGGCCTCGGATTTAAGACCTATCCCCCCAAACTACAGCTCTCCGTAACAGAACAAGAAAAAGCTCTGGCAGGCGATTTTCTCAATTCCTGCGGTATTGAACCCAAACACAAGACCATTATATTGAATCCTGGCGCTTATTTCGGCCCTGCAAAAAGATGGCCGGTTTCCCGATACGCATCCCTGGCGGAAATGCTTCAAAAGAAGGCTCCTTTGACTCTTCTCCTTATAGGTTCCGAAGCAGAAAAAGAGCTTACGCATGCTATCTTGGCCTCTTTGAAGAAAAAGCCAATAGATCTTGCCGGAAAAACATCTCTAAGAATGCTCATGGCCATTATGAGCTTGGCGAACGTCGTGGTCTCTAATGACTCAGGCCCCATGCATATCTCAAACGCTCTGGGTACTCCTGTTGTTGCTTTGTTTGGACCAACAATTCCCGCTGTCACACAACCCTTTCAACAACCTTATACGCTGATCAAAAAAAGGGTACCGTGCTGGCCGTGCTCTTACAGAGCCTGCCCTTATGAACACCAGTGTATGCTCAGAATAACCCCTGAAGAAGTTCTCTCGGAATGCGAGCGGTTCCTCTCATGAAAAAAAGGGCGGTATTTTTGGATAGAGATGGCACTATCAATAAAGACGTGGGCTACCCTGATTCCTTTGAAAAGATAAAAATCTATCCTTATAGTTATAAGGCTGTCAGGAAAATCAACGAAGCGGGTTTGCTGGCCGTAGTGATTACAAATCAGTCAGGAGTAGGAAGAGGGCTTATAAAAGAGGAAGCTCTCAATGAGATCCATGAGAGAATGAAAGAATCTTTTCAAAAAAGGTCCGCCCGTATTGATCAGGTATATTACTGTCCCCATTATTCGAATTCGTCCCTCCCTGAGTACCGTAAGGAATGCCTCTGTAGAAAACCCTATCCAGGAATGGCTCTCAAAGCCGCTGAAAACCTGAATATTGACCTGACCGAATCCTACATAATAGGGGACAAAGTCGAAGATATCCTGCTTGGTGTAAACATCAAAGCTACTCCGGTTCTTGTGCTCACAGGTTTTGGGAAACAGTCAAGGGCCCGGCTTGAGGAGATGAGGCTCGAACCTGGCTTTGTTGCAAAAAACTTACTGGATGCTGTAAACTGGATTTTAAAGAAGAAAGAAAGAGAAACAGCGGATTAATCTCTGAGATCCTGTATAAAATACAAATGATTAGATTCAATGACATCCTGGAAAAAGTCTCCGCATCGTATGGAGAAAAGGATCTGGTCCCTTTACAGAAAGCCTATGTTTTTGCCGCTCAATCCCATAAAGGGCAGGAACGGCTTTCCGGAGAACCCTATCTAAGTCATCCTCTGGAAGTTGTCAACATTCTGGCTGATATGAAACTGGATCCCACCACACTGGCTGCTGCACTTCTGCATGATGTTCTGGAAGATACAGATGTGACCGCTGTGGATATAACAAAGATCTTCGGGAAAGAGATTGCTCATCTTGTAGAGGGAGTGACAAAAATAAGCCTTGTTGAAGAATCCTCCCCTGAGAGAAACAGGGCAGAGACGATTAGGAAAATAATTCTTGCCATGACCGACGACCTTCGAGTCATCTTTATCAAGCTTGCAGACAGAATACACAACCTTAAGACCTTAAAGTATCTTTCTGATAAAAAACAAAAGCAGATAGCCCAGGAAACCATAGAAATCTATGCTCCCATTGCCAACAGGCTCGGTATGGGGCGAATAAAAGGAGAGCTTGAGGACCTTTCTTTTCAGTATGTTGACCAAAAGAACTACTTCCGGATTCTCTCTCTTATAAAAACCAAAAAAAAGGATGCTGAAACCTCATTAAAAAAAATCGAAAGAAACCTTATTGAGCTGATGAAAAAGAACCGTATCCCGGCTGAGGTGTCTTCCAGAATTAAAAGACCTTACAGCATATACAGCAAGATGGAGCGCCGGGGCATAAAATTCGATCAGGTCTATGACTTCATGGCCTTAAGGCTTATTACAGATACCGCCAGTAACTGCTACGCGGCACTGGGAATCATTCATCAGAACTGGACCCATTTCCCTTCGAGATTTAACGACTTCATTTCCATGCCAAAACCAAACCTCTATCAGGCCCTTCATACAACCATCCTCACCAAAAAAAAACAGACTATTGAAATACAAATCAGAACACGCGAGATGCACGAAATCGCTGTAAACGGCATCGCTGCTCACTGGAAATACAAGGAAACGGACGCCAAGGCCTTAGTTAAAGAAGACCAAAGGCTTCAATGGCTGAGAGAGATGGCCGACCTTTACAAAGAGCAAAAAGACCCGCGGAAATTTCTAAAAGACTTAAAGACGAATCTGATCCCTGAAGAAGTCTATATTTTTACCCCAAAGGGAAAGGTCATAACCCTTCCCATGGGAGCCACTGCTCTTGATTTCGCTTTCAAAATCCATACAGAAATAGGCCTTCATGCTGATAAGGCCATAATAAACAGAAGGACGGTTCCCTTAAAAACGGTCCTGGAGCCCGGTACTATAGTTGAAATTACAACATCTGACAAAAAAACACCCATCAGGAACTGGCTTAACTTTGCTTTTACTTCCAAAGCACAGCACCAAATAAAGAGATGGCTTAACAAACAGGAACAAATAAAAAATATTTCCCTAGGAAAAAAACTCTGGAACAAACAACAAAAAAAACACAAAACCAGAGAAAGTCCTTTAAAAGGAAAAGAGCTTTTAAAGAAAATAAGACAGGCAATATACCCTCATATAAAGTCACTCAAGGATTTTTACGAACTGGTCGGAATAGGAAAGATCGTTCTGAACGAAAGATTATTAGAAAAAATATATCCCGAAAGAAAAGCCAGATCAGGTAAAGTGGCGCTTATAAAAAAAGCCGTTAAAAAAGTAACAAAAAAACCTGAATTAGACATTAAAGTTAAAAACATAGAAAGCTCAAGTATAAAATTAGCAAGATGCTGCTCTCCGGTACATGGAGAACCTATCACCGGTTATATCACCTCAGGGAAAGGAATTACTGTCCATTCACTTCGGTGTCCCCTGGTAAAAAAAGAAATCCTCCCCTCACAGCGGATGGTGGAAGTATCCTGGGATAAGCCAACAAAGAGCGATTACGAGGCGTCTCTTTTGATCAAGGCCTTAGACACCCCTGGTGTTCTCGCAAAAATAACATCAAAAATCGCATGCCTGCAGATAAATATAAGGAAAGCCAATGTAGAGGCTTCCCCGGACAAAAAAACCAGAGTGAATCTTCAGCTGACTGTCAAAAATATAGAACAGCTAGAGAAAGCCCTAACAGAAATAAATGGAATCCCTGAGGTTCTCTCTGTGGAAAGATTATAGTCGAGGATTATCCGGCTTTTTCTACTTTTCCTGAACGTATACAGCCCGTGCAAACCCACGCTTTTTTTGTCCCTGAATCAGTCTCAATTTTGACACACTGTAAATTCGGCTTCCATTTCTTTTTCGTCGCCTTGTGTGAATGACTGACACTGTTTCCGAAAACAGGGCCTTTTCCGCAAATTTCACATACTTTAGCCATTTTCCTTTCTCTCTTGCATAACCTGATAACTCATAAATAATCCTGATAAGTCTAAATAATTAAGGAATATATATAACATAATTTTGCTAAAAACCCAACCCCCTTTGGACAGGCAATCTATCATCCGTTTTCGCGAAAAATCTATCCGCGCCTCAATTTATAAGCTTTGAGCGTATTGTGCATAAGCAGTGCAACGGTCAGGGGCCCGACTCCCCCAGGAACAGGGGTAAGCAAAGAAGCTTTGTCTATGACGCTCGGATGCACATCACCGATAAGGGTATACCCTTTTTTATCAATGTCCTGTAGCCTCTTTTCAGCCTCTTTGAACATCTCTGCTGCCGTGGCTTTATCAGTCAGGTGATTAATCCCAACATCTATCACCACCGCTCCCTCTTTTACAAAGTCAGGAGTCACGAACGCTCCTCTTCCAATTGCAGCCACCAATATGTCCGCTCTGGATGCTACCTTTGGAAGATTCTCTGTCCTGGAATGACAAACCGTTACCGTGCCGTGGGCATTGGTCATCATGATGGAAAGTGGTTTTCCGACAAGCAAACTTCTTCCGATAATCACAACCTCTTTCCCCTTTATGCTGATTTCCCTTGATTTTAAAAGCTCCATTATTCCTAATGGAGTGCAGGGCCGAAGGCCGCTCTCAACTCTCAATAGATTTCCAAGGCTGCATGGACTAAGACCATCTACGTCCTTTTCGGGAAGAATCGTTGTCGCGACTTCATGGCTGCTGAAACCCTTCGGCAGCGGCTCCTGTACAAGGATTCCGTCTATCTGGTCCTTTTGGTTCAATTCTTCTATCTTTTTTTTAAGCTCAGAAGGATCTAATGTCTCATTAAATGTCAAGACTTCGGAATAAAGGCCCAGCCTTTCGCAGTTTCTCTGTTTCATCCCCACATATACTTGAGAGGCTTTGTTCTTCCCAACCAGGACCGCAGCTAGGCCCGGAACCTCATTTTTTTCCGCTTTTATTTTGGCAACTTCATCCCGGACTCTTTCTTTGATCTCCTTTGCCAAAGCACTGCCTTTAAGCCAAGCTCCCATGAAGTCCTCCTGAAAATTTTTTATAAATCATTATACATATGTCCTCTTTGAATGACAACATAAAAAGGATATCCAGGTCGCTCCCCCTGCAGCCACCTGGCACAAAATTTGCTTATACAAAACAACATAAGAGCGAATATTTATGGAATTTTTTATGCTTATGGCTCCATCTCTTTTTAAATCAGCGTATACGGCTGTGCACATTCTTGACGATTCTATTAAAAAAAAGTACTTTATAGTTAAGAAAGGATTGATATGAAATGAACATTAAAACAGTTATATTATTGAGTCTGCTCATTCTTCTTCTCCTATTAGCCGGCTGCGTTATGTACCTTCCTCAGGATGAAGTGAAGTTCGGAATCGAAGCAGCCCAAAAGGGATTATGGGATGAGGCTATATTTAGATGGGAAAAAGTCGTCCAAGAGAAACCAAAGTCTCCGGCCGCTCATAACAACCTGGCGGTCGCGTATGAAAAGGAAGGGGATTTTGAGAAAGCTGAAATAGAATATAAAACAGCATTAGAGCTCAGCCCTGAAAACGAACATATCCAGTCCAACTACAAAAAATTCAAAGAAAACTTAAAGGAAAAGGACCAAAATGAGAATAAAGATAAAAATAAATAAATCACTTCCTCATATAACAACCATTTTTTTTCTTTTCTTTTGTCTCTACAGCTGCAGCAGCATGTCGTCCTACGTAGAAGTAACCGCAAGCATAGCTAAAAAGCCCGAATTAGACCTTGCGCCATATGAAGAAATAATAATCACGGATTTCGTTCAAAAAAATGAAAACCCCGACTTTGATATAAATAACGAGATCAAAGAATACTTTGCCCAGGAGCTGACTGTCGAAACAAAAAAAAGAGTGACGGTGGAACAGGTCTCTGCTGAAGATGAAAAAAATTTCAATGAAAGAGAATTCTGGGTTGGCCTTTTTAATAATGTGAAGAAAGGAATCATTCTCTCCGGGACCTATGAATACAAATCCGAAACAAGAAAGGCGCTGATAAAAGACAAGAAGAAATTTGAAGATCCTTTCTCATATGAAGACAGATTTACCCAGAGAAATATGTACTCGCTTAAACTGGACCTCTATTTTATTGACAGCCAGACAGGCGAGATCTTATTCCAGAAGAAATTCAGCGAAACAAAAGCCTATGAGAATCCAAACCAGACTTCAGCTTTTGCCTTTTACGACCTTATATTCAGTATTAAAGAAAAAGTCTTCCGAGATCTTTTTGCAGAACCGCGACCGCAACAACGATATCTCATCCTAAAATAAGGAGACACAATGAAAAAACACACAAATCAGCTGTTTGGTATAGTGTTCCTGCTGTTCTGTGCGGCTTCTTTATCAGCACAGAGCTTCTATTATCCTTATTATGGTAAAAATAAAATCCGTTATAAAGACTTTAAATGGGAAAGCTATCAGACAGAGCATTTTGAATTATATTATTATATGCACGACGTCGACTTTTTGGAAAGAATCGCAGAGCTGGCTGAAAGCGCTTATTCCCGCATTAGTCAGAGCACAAAGCACAACCTCTCTGCAACCGTTCCTATCCTTTACTACAAAACCAACACTGAGTTTCAACAGACGAATCTTTTCCAGCTCCCAGAGACCGTAATAGGAGTAGCTGAGCCCATATTGTACAGGATCGCTCTATATGGAGATATGCCCATCGATGAATTGGAGGATCTGGTCGAACACGAGCTGACTCATATATTTGAATACGACATGCTCTGGGGAAGCCCTGGCGGTGCGCTTCACGCCATCAGCTCGCCGCCGTTGTGGGTCATGGAGGGATTCTCAGAATACAATACTCAAAATTGGTCTTCCTGGTCAAAACTCATTATCAAAGACACGGTACTCAATGACCGTATTCCTGAAATGAGAAAAAACGGCGGCCTTTACTCGAGATATCCCCTGCCAAGAGATCCGGCCTATGACTTCGGGCACGCGATCTATGATTTCATTGAAGAAAAGTACGGTAAAAACGGAGTCACTGATTTATGGCAGTCATTGAAAAACGTCCCTTTGATGGGCCCTATCAACCCTATTAAAAATGCATTTAAAATAGAGCCACGAGAGTTCGGACACGAGTTCAGCAAATACCTAAGGGAAAAATATAAACCTTTTCTGATGCGTGAAAATCCGGAAAACTACAGTCTGACGCTTGGCCCTAATTACCCTGTTAATGAATTCTATTTCGCCTTTTCCCATTCTTTATCTCCGTCAGGAGATCTCGTCGCTGTTTTAACAGCCAATCAAAAAACATACGAATTCGATATTATTCTTTTCTCTGCCAGGGACGGATCCTTCATAAGAAACCTCACGAAAGGATATACTCTTAAATACCAAAACATCAAATACGAAATTGACCCTTCCGCGGGCAGAGATATTGCTTGGTCTCCAGATGGGGACAAAATCGCCTTCTTCGGAAGGTCAGGAGAAAAGCACAGCCTGTTTCTGGTCAACGTTCTTAACAGCCGTATCATAAAAAAGATTAAAATCTCACAGGACCGGCCCACCTCTCCGTGTTTCAGTCCTGAAGAAGACAAGCTGCTCTATACAGCCTTCTCTAACGGCATCCATGATATCTTCAGTGTATCCCTTGAGACCGGGGAGGCCAGCAATCTGACTAACAATGACCTTTACGAAAAAGCTATCGCCATCTCTCCGGACGGGAAGTCTGTTGTCTATACTCTTCGCATCGGGACTTATGACAAGCTGTTTCTCTCTCCTTTGAATGACCTGAGCAAAAAGACACAGCTGACTTTTGGCAAAGGAAATACCATCTGCCCGGAATTCTCCCAGGACTCAAACCTTATATACTTTTCGGGTGATATGAGAGAATCCTATAACATCTACTCCCTGTCACTGAAGACCGGTGAGCTCATAAGATACACGGATGTGAGAACCGGTAATTTCTTTCCGTACCCGGTCCCTAATGAAAAAGATACGATTGTTTTTTCTTCCTTCCATAAAGGCGCTTTTCAAATATTCAAAGGCAAGCTGAAAGAAGTCGTTGTAAAAAACATAAGGTTCGACATGTTAACCTCTAAAGAATATGAAGAATACAAACCCCATGTCACAGTGGAAATAGATAAGTCAAAAATAAAGCCCCATGAAGGAATGGGAAAGCTTTATTTAACAGGAAGGCCTCCTGTGGATACCATTATTTCAACAGACGGCTCTCTTTACGGCGGTTCGTCCATTTCTTTCTCAGATATCCTCGGCGATCACAACTTCAATGTGACAGCCTATCAGGTCAGAGATTTCCGCTCATACTACTTTGCTTACCTCAATCAGAAAAGAAGACTGCAGTATCAAGCCTCTGCTTATCACTACACACTTTTCTACTATACTCCCTACTACTATATCGACCCAAGCCTGTACTACACGCTCAACTACAATGACGCCCTGGCAACTCGTTCCATTTCAGGAGCCTCTCTTGCGGCCTATTATCCCTTGAACCGGTACTACCGGCTTCAAGGTGCTTTCCAGTATTCCTACTATGATGAAGAATACTATGATCCCACCCTTGCCAGGCAAATGGCACAATCCGGACAGCTTTTTAGTTACTTTCTTACAGGGAGCCTTTTATCCGCCTCGCTTTCTCTTACCGGAGAGACCACTCATTTTAAATACTTCGGTCCTGCGGCAGGAAACACTTTCAACCTTTCCGTCTCCCAGGCTATCCCTGTCACAGACTCGTTTCTTACCAACACGACCCTTCAATTGGACTTTCGGCAGTATTTTTACTTAGGCCTCGATACCCTTTTTGCGTTCCGAGTTGAGGGATTTGGAAGCTGGGGAGAAACTCCTTTTCTCAACTACTTTGGCGGTAACAATCAAGTCCGCTCCCAGTATTATTACAGTCTTATAGGAACGGAATCCTGGTTCTCCAATCTTGAGTTCAGATTCCCTATTATAAACGCTGCTTCCACAATAATCGGCCAGCTCGGCCCGGTAAGAGGAACGCTGTTTTTTGATATAGCCAGAACAAAAGTCAAAGGTTTCCCGCCAAAAATCTATGTTAGAGACACGCGTAAGTCGGGCTATACATATTATTACCTTGTTGATGCTGTGGGTTCTATGGGATACGGGTTTCAATTCTATCTCCTTGGCCTTCCTGTTCATTTGGATTTTGTGAGGCTTGTGTACTGGCCCGACATCTCAGACCTGTTTGGATTTGAGACCGGAGACCGCTGGATGACAAAATTCTGGATAGGCTTTGATTTTTAAGCTTTTTTAAAAAAATTTCAATAAATTCGGTTTTATTCCGACAAAACTTCTTGAAATACACAATTGACAGTGTTAATATATTTCTAACCAAACCATCATTTAACACGAGTTTTCCACATTTGTGGATATATCTGTGGAAAAATAGGGATTCATTATGGAAGATTCACATAAATTAAATCCTTGGGTTCGTATCCAGAAGAAAATCAAAAATAAAATTGATAAAAACAGTTTTGATACATGGTTCGGACCCACCTCGTATATAGGGAAGGAAAAAAATGATCTTTATATAAAAGTCCCTAACTCCTATTTCAGAGACTGGCTTTCTTTTCACTATTCAGGCCTTATCAACTCCTGCTCCAAAGAGCTGTTTGATAAAGTCTTTGACATTAAATATATCTTTGACGACTCCTCTTCGTTCAGGCGACGGAGCCCGAGAGAAAGGAGGTCTAAAGACGGATATCTTCTGAATCCTAATCTTAATCCCAATTATACATTTGATAATTTTATTGTTGGTTCGTGCAACCAATTCGCCCATGCGGCGGCCTCGTCTGTATCTCAGAGTCCAGCAAAATCCTATAATCCTCTTTATATATACGGAGGAGCGGGGCTGGGAAAAACACATCTTATGAACGCAATAGGTCACGAAAGCCTGAGAAGCAAAAGAAGTATGAAAATCCTTTATATGACAACAGAGAAATTCATGAATGACCTTATCACTCATCTTCAATACGGTAAAGTCATGGACTTCCGCGAGAAATACAGAAACATAGATCTCCTTCTAATGGATGACATTCATTTCCTTTCGGGAAGGGAGAGAACAAAAGAAGAATTTTTTCATACGTTTAACCACCTCTATGAAAACCAGAAACAGATCGTCATCTCAAGCGACTGTCCCCCAAAAGAAATTCCCAATATAGAAGAAAGATTCAGTTCAAGATTCGAATGGGGTCTTATAGCGGACCTGAAACCGCCTGATATAGAAACAAGAATTGCTATATTAAAGAAAAAATCACAGATAGAGGGTGTTCATCTTCCTGAAAACGTAGCTCTTTTTATTGCTGATAAAGTGCATTCGAATATACGGGAGCTGGAAGGATTTCTCAGGCGAGTGATCGCATATTCCTCTTTAAAAGGACAACCTATTGATCTAGACCTTGCTAAAGAGGCACTAAAAAGCCTTCTTGATTCAGCCGAACATATCATCACAATCGAAAAAATACAAAAATTCATCTGTCATGAGTATAAGATGGGTCTTAAAAAATTAAAATCAAAGAACAATTCTCCTAAAATCGCGTTTCCCCGCCAGATAGCCATGTACCTATCAAAACAACTTACAAAGTCCTCTCTACCTGAGATTGGAAAAAAATTCGGTGGAAAACACCATACCACGGTCATCCATAGTATAAAAAAAATAGAGAAATTAAGAGAGACTAACAGAAATTTTGACAAGAAAATCACAGGCATGATTCATTCTATGCGGTAATGGATTCTTAGATTTAAAATAATTTTTCACATATTATTTGCATTTATTATTGTTATTATTTAATCTTTAAATAAAGTATATATTAATATAAATAATAAAATGAGAAGGTGGAAAAAATGAAGTTCTCAATCAAAAAAGAAAACATATTTACAGAACTCCAGCTTCTTCAGGGTATTGTTGAGAAAAGGAATACAATGCCTATTCTTGCCCACATCCTGATAGATGCAGGCAAGGATCGAGTGGAGTTGATTGGGACAGACCTGGAAGTAGGACTTAAGACCTATATAGATACCCATGTTGAAGAACCAGGCGCTGCAACCATATCTGGTAAAAAGGTCTATGAAATAGTAAGGTCCCTTCCAGACGGCAAGAACGTCACATTTTCATTGATAAACGAGAAGATGATTGAAATATCATCAGGAGCCAGTCAATTTAAGGTTCTCTGTAAAGCCAAAGATGACTATCCACAGGTTCCAGAGGCACGATTTGAGAAAAACATCATTCTTCCGTTGGATAAATACGCAGAAATGATAAACCGGGTTTATTTTGCCATAACCCAGGAACAGCGGTATTATCTCAACGGTGCTTTGATGATTCTTAAAGGCGACAAGATCGAGCTGGTCAGTACAGACGGACACAGACTTGCTTATGTTTCTTCAAAAATAGAAAATATGGATATTGATGAGGAAATAAACGGAATCGTTTCCAAGAAAACCCTTGGAGAATTAAGGAAGTTCGAAGATGAGGAGATTAAGTTTGACCTAGATGAAAGCAATCTGTTCTTTAATGTGAAAAACAGGACGCTTATATCGCGTATCATAGAGGGGAAATTTCCAAATTATAATGCGGTCATTCCCAAGGACAATCCTAATGTTCTTGTTTTTTCTAGAGAAGAAATCACAGATGCCATAAGAAGGGTCTCCCTCCTGTCTACGGAGCGTTCCAAAGGAATTAAGTTAAAATTAGAAAAAGATAAAGTCGAACTTTTTTCCTCTAATCCTGAACTTGGGGAAGCACGTGACCAGGTTGAAACGGAATACAACGGGGATAAGTTTGAGATTGGATTCAATTCTCAGTATATTCTGGATTTTTTAACGACCATACAGGCGGACAATGTCAGCTTTAAAATGAAGGATTCCAACAGCGCTGTTCTTATGTCTCCGGAAGAAGAGGATGAGATAGAATATAAATATATTCTCATGCCCATGAAGCTCTAACCGCAGCCGTTATTTTACCAGCTCTAAATTAAACTCTTTCCCCAAGAAAAGGATGTCACCGTCATCATTGACAATAACCGCCCCATAATCAGGATAGTTCCTTAAAATGTTTTCCGGTTCCTTAGAAACAAAAAGAGCGGTAGAAAGAGCATCACAGAAAAGGACCTCAGGACCTATCACTGTGACACTCTGCCTTCCTTTTGCCGGATAACCGGTTGAAGGATCAAAAATATGATGGTATCTCACTCCATTTTCAATAAAAAATCGCTGATAGTCTCCTGATGTGGCAGCTCCCATTTCCGTAAGAGAAAGGATGCCTAGAAAACCGCTTTTTCTGGGATGCTCTATCCCGATTTTCCAATCATTATTATCCGGATTTTGGCCCCAGCAGAAAATATCTCCTCCTGCGTTTATAAATCCTTTCTGAATGTTCATATCAATAAGAGCCTGCGAAGCAAGGTCCACTCCATACCCCTTGGCAATACCGCCCCAGTCCAGTTTCATCTGTTCTGGAAGCACGATCTTGTTGTTTTTTATCTGGATTTTATCCATACCTACAGCCTTTAACAACCTGTTTATTTCTTCCGCAGAAGGAACTCTGTGATGCCCGCTCAAAAAGCCCCAGGCCTCTGTAAGCGGCCCGACCGTGATATCAAAACATTCATCTGTATTTTTATAGATCTTCTGGCTTACCCTTAACAGATATTGAACACGACTGGAGTTTAAATCTGTTTTTTCGGGAGAAAAAAGGTCTTCTATGGATGAAAATATTTTTTCGACTTCCTTTTTTGCTTGAGTGAACTCTATAGATGAGCCAAAGACTCTTAATTCACAGATCGTATCGAAAAACACCAATGTTGAAGTATGCCAGGTCTTTTGTAGGCCGCAGTTGAGCGCAAACAAAACAACCAGAATTAAGGTAGCGTATTTTTTCATAGATCCGGAACTGCCCGTTTTTTTAAACGGATGAGGTTCATTTTTCAGAAACAATCCGGATTTATTATACTGGATTTATCTTCAATTGACATATATATTGTTTGTATTATAAATTTTTACGTATATCAAGACAGATATGAAAGATAAAATCACGAGGGAAATATGAGTTATAAAATCCGACTTGGTTTTATGATGTTCTTGCAGTATGCGATCTGGGGAGCCTGGGCTCCGGTTTTATCAGAATATTTGATAAACAACCTGGGATTTACCGGAACTCAGGTGGGTGTCATTTATGCGCTTCTTCCCCTAGCGACCATTATCTCGCCTTTTCTCGGAGGACAGTTAGCTGACAGGTATTTTCCTACTGAAAAGGTCATCGCTTTTTTGCAGCTTGGCGGGGGAGCCATCCTTATTTATACCTCATTTGTTTCCGATTACTCTTCCATGATGTGGCTTATATTTCTCTATTCCCTTTTATACGCGCCCACATTGGCTCTCACCAACTCCATAGCCTTTATAAACCTGAAAAATTCTGAAAAGGAATTCGGCATCATTAGGGTATGGGGGACTATCGGCTGGATCGCCGCAGGGCTCATTCTGGCGGGATGGAGGATGCTGGCAAACTCTCATGAAGCGCTGTCCTTAAGAGGAGATACACTGATGCTAGCAGGGATTTTTTCTCTTATCATAGGGGCCCAGTCTTTCTTTTTACCCCACACTCCTCCCAAAAAAGAGGTCAAAAAACCCTGGGCGTTTTTGGAAGCCATGAAGATGTTGAAAGACAAAAACTTGGCGATTTTTGTAGGGATCGCTTTTGTAGTGGCCACAGAGCTTCAGTTTTATTACATCCTGACGGCTCCTTATTTGACATCAGGGATCATAGGGGTCGATTCGTCAATGATTTCGGGCGTTATGGTCATTGCCCAGATAGCTGAGATCTTTGTCATGGCACTTCTTCTTCCCTATTTTCTACCAAAGTTCGGTATCAAAAAGACCATGATCATAGGAGTTCTTGCGTGGCCGGCCCGCTACATAATATTTGTAATCGGCCAGCCGGTGTGGCTGGTTATCGCCTCCCTATCTCTCCATGGTTTTTGCTATGTGTTCTTTTTTACGGCCGCATTCATATACATAGACCAGGTATCTCCAAGGGATATAAGGGCTTCGGCACAGAGCCTTATATCCATTGTCACTTTGGGACTGGGAAACTTTCTTGGAAGCCTTTTTGCGGGCTGGATACAGACCCTTTTCACTGAGGCAGGTGTGACGGACTGGAGGAGTGTTTTTATCATTCCAACGGTTTTGACCATTATTTGTGCGGTTGCCTTTATTTTGCTTTTTAGAGAGAAAAAAAAATCAATGTATAAGTCATATTAGGAGAGGACAAAATGCCTCAAAAAAGATTGGGTATAGGGTTTATAGGAGCCGGTTTTATTACCGGGTTTCATATCAAGTCCTGGGTCGGGGTCCGGGATGCCGATATTCTGGGAATCGTAAGCCGGAGCGAGGAAGGGGCCAAAAAGGCAGCCGACCTCGCGCACAAGCTCAGAGCCGGAGACACAAAGGTTTACCCGACCGTTTCTGATATGGTAGCCTCTCCGGATATAGATGCGCTTTGGATATGCAGCCCAAATTATAACCGGATAGAGATCATGGAAGAGATTGCCCATGCCGTAATGTCAGGAAAAGGAGACCTTATAGGCGTTGCCTGCGAAAAGCCGCTGGGAAGAAATGTTCAGGAGGCGGAAAAAATGCTGTCTCTTGCCCGGAAAGCGAATCTTTTGGATGGATATCTTGAGGACCAGATCTTTTCTCCGGCTGTTGCCCGGGGCAAAGAGATCTTGTGGACAAGGGGAGCGGCGACCACGGGAAGGCCTTATCTGGCCCGCGCTTCCGAGGAACACGGAGGTCCTCATATGCCCTGGTTCTGGGAAGGTTCTCTTCAAGGAGGAGGCGTGATAAATGATATGATGTGTCATTCTGTGGAAGAAGCGCGCTACATGCTGACCCCTCCCGGGGAGGAACGAAGCTCCCTGAAACCTAGGAAATTGATGGCATATGCAGACTGCTTGAAATGGCAGCAGCCCCGGTATGCCAGAGAGCTTGCGAAACAGAGTGAAGGAAAACTTGATTATCTCAATCGGCCGGCAGAGGATTTTGCCAGAGCCCTTATTGAGTTTGAAGGGAGCCAAGGAGAAAGACTTGTAGTCGAGACTACGACTTCCTGGTGCTATGTAGGGGCCGGACTGAGGCTGAACATGGAGCTTTTAGGGCCAGAGTACTCGCTGTCTATAAATACGCTGGATTCGAACTTAAAAATATTTTTCAGCCGGAATGTAAAGGGGGAACAAGGAGAAGACCTGGTTGAAAAACAGAATGCGGAAACAGGGCTGATGCCCATTATCAGCAGCGAGGAGATCGAATACGGGTATACGGATGAGAACCGGCATATGGTCCACTCTTTCCTGGACGGCCGGCGTCCAAGAGAGAATTTTAGCGATGGAGTCGAGGTGACCAAACTTCTTATGGCCGCTTATATGAGCATAGAGGAGGAAAGAACCGTTCCTTTTCCTCCGGATGGATTAGAAACATTTGTCCCGGCAGTGGCCAAAGGGGAATGGAATCCCAAGAAAAGATAAAAAGGAGGGAATATGAAAGACAAAAAGCTTATAGGATTAATACTGACCGTGTTTTTTATTGTTTCGTGCTCCGGCGGGGAACAGGCAATCCAAAAAGAAACTTCTGCAGCCCAGGATGTTTCTTCTCAGTTCGAAAGGATTCCTTATTCTGAGGTCAGGATCAAGGAGATGCCGTTTGCGGTCCAGTGCTATACTTTCAGAAAGTTTTCTTTTTTTGAAACACTGGAAAAGGTCAAAGACCTGGGAGTCAAATACGTGGAAGCCTACCCGGAGCAGATGCTTGACAGGACAAATCCTGATGTGAAAATGGACCACAATCTCAACGAACAGCAGATGGAGGAGGTGAAAAAGGCCCTGAAAGACCACGGACTGACACTGGTAAGCTACGGAGTGGTTGGTTTTGACAATACGGAAGAAAGCATGGGAAAGGTTTTTGAATTCGCAAGGAAGATGGGCATCCGGACCATTGTGACCGAACCAAAATTCGATGACTTTTCCCTGATTGAAAAAATGGTCAAAAAGTACAATATAAGAATTGCCATACACAATCACCCCGAACCCTCAAAATACGCACGGCCGGAAACGGTTCTGGAACATGTCAAAGGCCTGGATGAACGGATCGGAGCCTGCGCAGACACCGGGCACTGGATGCGGACCGGGGTGAATCCGGTTGAGGCTCTCCGGCTTCTTGAAGGAAGAATCATCGATGTTCATTTAAAGGATTTAAATGTGTTCGGGGACAAAAAGGCCTTTGACGTTCCCTTTGGCCAGGGGGAAGCCAATATACATGATATACTTGCGGAGTTAACGCTTCAGAACTACGCAGGTTTTCTGTCAGTGGAATACGAGAATCCTGAGGAAGCGGATAATCCTTCTCCGTCTGTTAAAAAGGGGATCCAGTATGTTGACAGTATTACCTATTATAAAGGATATGAGGAGATATTAGCCCGGAGAAACGGAAGGTATTCCAAGGCCGGCTGGAATCATTACGGGCCCGGATACTTTATTCTTGATGAAAAGACCGGTATCTTGAAGTCTCAGGGCGGCATGGGATTATTCTGGTATGCCAGAAAGGATTATAAGGATTTTATTCTTGATCTGGATTTCAAATGCTCCAAGGAAGACACGAATTCCGGAGTGTTTTTGAGAGTGCCTGAAGTTCCTGTGAGCGACAGCTATATCTACCATTCCTTTGAAATACAGATCTGTGACAAAGAAAAAGGTGTGCACAAAACAGGAGCAGCGTATGATGCCGAGGCTCCTTCCAAAGATGCATCCAAAGAAACGGGAGAGTGGAACCATTTTAGGATCACTTTTCAGGGCGACCGCATAGAGGTGGAGCTTAATGGAGAAAAAATTCTGGACTGGGATGCGGAACCCCGGGGTAAGGTACAGGATTTTGCAGAGAAAGGGTATATCGGACTGCAGAACCATGACAGCCTGTCGCCTGTTTATTTCAGGAATATTTTCATCAAAGAGATCAACCTGAACGATTAATAAAAAAATGGCGGTGAGCATCTGCAGCAATCTCGACTTGTTCATCATCCAGGTTAAATAGCCCGGTTACGATTGGGATTTGAGATGATGCTGTAGCCCGAAAGGGTCCTCTCCTTTTTGTCCTCTAAGGCGCTGGGTGATTGCCTGATAAAGCCGTTTTTGAAGCCTGTATACAGGGACAGCAGCCGGGTCCGGTCTTTTTCTTGCTTTGTGGTCTAAGACCACAAAAGCGGAGGTCAGTTCTTCCAGGGAGCTTTCCCTTCCTGCTTCCATTTCCCAGACCCAGGCAGCATGAACAGCGGCACCGAGAGCGGCACCCTCTCCCAGAACAGGGATGGTTTCAGCTTCAAAAATATCAGCAATGGCCTGACTCCAGGCTCCTGATTGGGAGAGGCCACCTGTTAGCCGGACCTGTGAGGCTTTGACAGGCATGCGCTTAAAACCCTCGTAAAGATTGAGAATATGCCCTTCCAGAACCGCCCGGCACAGCGTTTGTTTGTTGAAATCATCCAGACCAAATCCAAAATACACCGGCGCGGCCAGAGGAAGGTCCGGTGTCCGCTCTCCCACATACCAGGGGACCAAGAGGCGGCCATGATTTCCCGGCTTTGTCAGATGGATGATGTGCGTAAACTCTTCATGAGAGATGCCGTATTGTTTTTGAAGCTGGTTGTATCCGTTAGATAGATTGGAAACACACAGCAGAGGGAGGTAATGTCCGGTGCTGTCACAGTAGCAGGCGATTTCCCCTGAGGTGTCAATATAAGCTTTTTTTAAAATGGTGAAAGCGGTTCCGCTGGTTCCCAGGCTTACGGTCAAGAGGCCTGGCTTTATGTTTCCTGTGCCTATAGCTCCGTACATGTTGTCTCCGGAACCGGCATCGATTTTGCACTGAGGAGAAAAACCGTAGGTTTTCACCAGTTGAGATGAAACGAACCCTATGGAGCAGCAGGAAGATGTGACCTGAGGCAGTTTCTTTTTTAAAGCCGGGTCTATGGCGCGGATGACTTTTTCAGACCATTTCCGGGTTACCGGATTCCATAGAGCCGTTCCTGAGGTGTCTCCGGGCTCCATGACGGCAACGCCTCCGGTGAGATACCAGTTGATATAGTTGTGCACGACCATGAAGGTGTCTGTTCTTTTATATTTTTCCGGCTCATGCCTCAGCATATGCAGGATTTTGGGCGCGGTGTAACCGGTTTTCTGGCTGTTTCCCACCTCTGTGATCATGACTTTTTTGCCACCTACTGCCTGTGTTAGGATTTCACATTCCTCTGCTGTTGAAAAATCATTCCAGAGTTTGCTTCTCTTTCTTGAAAGTTTTCCCTGTGAGTCCAGGGAGACCAGGCCGTGCTGCTGTCCGGATACGGATAGGCATAAAATATTTTCCTGATGGATTTTTGATTGTTTGAGCCTTGTGAAAAGCACATCGAGTGCTTCGATCCACATATGGGGATCTGATTCGGAACACCCCTCTTTGAGGCCTTTGACAGTACCGTTATGCGTGTTGTAGAGCGGAAGGTCCTGGTCGTAATTTAGGGAGTCAATATAGACGGCTTCCTCTTTTTTTGTATCCAGGATTATCAGTTTGCAGCTTTGGGTTGATAGGTCTATGCCCGCAAAAAGCGGTTCTTTTGGGTCTTTCATAGGGCCCAAGCTCAGCCAATGGACGTATCAACAAGGCTGCTTCTATCGATTTCAACAAGGAGACGGTTAGGCGCGCAGATGATACGCTCTCCCGCATAGGCTATGGGAGGAGTAAGACAGCATATTTTATGGCGGCATGAGGATTCATTGACCCATACTTTTCCGTTGTTCACGGAAATCACTATTTCCCCTGCCTTTCCTTTATATAGTTTTGTTCTGTTAATGTTAAGAGCCAAAGAGTCTATCCTTTGACCCTGGCTGAAAACCGAGAAGGATTTTCCCGCGTATCTGGGTTTCGATCCCCTGATAGAGGCAATGGTCAGGCAGGAGGAAAGAGGGCCTTCTTTGTTTATTTGTTTCCACAAAGAAAGAAGCCGTTTGGAACGGATATCCCATATTCCCCCTTCTTTTGCCATGGTGAAGGAAGGGCGGATTTTATGTTTGAGGCTCCTGAATGAGATCGATAGGTCAGAGTCGGTGTGAAGAGGAGAAAAAATCCATCCTTGTCTTTGAAGTTCCTGTGTCATCTGTTTTTCATTCGGATAAGAATTCAAAAAGGCAAACTTTTTCTCATAATTCAAGCCATATTTTTTCATCTCTTCGAGCAGGAGCGGGAGGATCTGGTGGGGATTGTCGGATACCAGATGGATCTCAGAAGCACTCTGTGTTTTTTTTGAGCCGAGTAGGAACCGGCTTAAAAGAGGGGCTGAAACAAGAGCCTGAATGAAATGGCGTCTATTCATGATAGTCTCCTTCTCTTATTATACCAATAATTTCAGGATAAAAGTCCTTTTTGTTTTTTCTAAAATGGTAAAAAAGCGCACTTCCTGTTATGGCCAAGCCCAGGAAAAAACCTATAATCCCTCCGGAATAAGAGGGGAGAGACAGCCAACCTGCACAAATAACACCTAAAAGCATACCGAGTAAGGAAGCCATCAGCATGAAGCTGAACAAAACAGTGAGGGTTTTGCTGTATCTGCCTTCAGGAACTTCAATCGTCACCTCGTCTCCCGGGTTTGCTTTAATGGGATTCAAGACATGGATAAAGCCCTTTTCCTGTTCTTTATTCGAACAGAGATGCCGGGCCACACACTTTTGGCACCCGGAGACACAGTTCAGTTCAACCTGTGCGAAAGAGCCTTTCAATGATATTATTTTCCCTTTATCCTTCATGTTCCTCTTCTTTTTTGATCCGCCCTATGGCATCTGTCGGGCATTTTTCTATAGCCGGAATTTTTTCAGGGTCGATTTTTGTATAGTCTTTGATGACAGCGAGGTTGTTCTCAAGAACAATGGCCTCCGGGCAGGCCCGGACACAGATACCGCATGAAATACAGGCATTTTTGCATGCCTTTTTAGCGGCAGCCCCGCTGTCTAGAGAGCGGCAGAATACTATGATGTTTTGCGACATCGGCTGGAGATCGATGATATTGCGGGGGCAGGCATCCACACATTTTCCACAGGCTGTGCATTTGTCTTCATCCACGATCGGCAGGCCTTCGTCGCCCATGTGAATAGCATCAAAGAGGCATGCTTTGACACAGTCTCCGAAACCAAGACAGCCGTACACGCACTCTTTGTTTCCTCCGATAATATGAGCGGCATGACAGGTAGTTATCCCCAGATAGGTTCCTTTCTCTCTTGCCGCCTTTGTGTTGCCGCGGCAGTGAATCCTGGCCACTTTTTTTATAGCCTTTCCTGCTTCTGTTCCCATGATTTCGGCAATTTTTTGGGAGAGGTCATCTCCGCCTACAGGACATCCGGTTATTTCTGCTTTTCCTTTTGCCACAGCTAAAGCAAAGGCACGGCATCCTGAGTATCCGCATCCTCCGCAGTTTGCCTGGGGCAGCAATTCAGAGATGGCTTCGACTTTCGGGTCTTCCTCCACTTTGAGTTTCTGGTAGGCAAAGGAGAGGCCTATGGAAAAAAGAAGGCCTAAAAGACCCAATGTCAGAATAGGTATCAGAAATTCCATTATTTTATCATCCCTGAAAAGCCGGAAAAAGCAAGCGCCATGATTCCCGCGACAATGAGAGCAATCCCCGCTCCTTTTAGAGGTTCCGGTACGTCTGCAAGGTCCAGCTGTTCTCTGATACCGGCCATGAGAACGATAGCCAGAGTGAATCCCAGTCCGGAGCCTACTCCAAAAACAACCGTCTTAATAAAGTCATAGTTTTTCAGCGCAGCCAAAAGAGCCAGGCCCATAATGGCGCAGTTTGTTGTTATCAGGGGGAGATAAATGCCCAGCGCCTGGTAAAGAGGAGGGCTCATCTTCCTGATGAACATCTCGACAAGCTGCACCAGAGAAGCGATGACCAGAATAAAGGAGACGATCTGGAGATAGTCAAGTCCAAAGGGAATCAGGATCCAGTGATTGATCATCCAGGATGCCACAGCTGTCAGCGTCATGACAAAGGTCACAGCCATCCCCATGGAAAAAGCCGCATCTATTTTTTTACTGACTCCCAGAAATGGACATATGCCTAAAAAGTAGTAAAGAACAAAGTTATTGACCAGGATAGCGGCAACAAAGAGAGTCAAAATATCCATTATGCGCTCCTTGCCTTGGTCTTAGACTCTATCAATATGGCTATCCCTAGAAGCACTCCGAGAGTGATAAAGGCACCTGCGGGAAGAATCATGATAATCCACGGTTTAAACCAGGCACCCAATAATGAATAGCCTAAAAAGGTTCCGGAACCCAGGATCTCTCTTATGGAACTCAGCACCAGTAAAGCCAGGATGAAGCCTGTGCTCATTCCCAGTGCATCAATAAGCGACCGGCCTATGGAGTTTCTAGAGGAGAAGGCTTCCTGCCGGCCCAGAATAATACAGTTGACCACGATTAGCGGTACGTAGGGGCCGAGAGCCTTTGATATAGGGGGAAAAAAGGCCGCTAAAAACCGGTCTGCTATGGTGACAAAGGAAGCGATGATCACGATGTAAGTGGCGATACGCACTTGATTTGGAATCAGTTTTTTTATGGATGATACCACAAGAGAGCTCAGTATGAGCACAAAGGCGGTGGCAAGGCCCATGGCTATTCCGTTTATAACGGCATTGGTTACAGCAAGAGTGGGGCACATCCCTAGCAGCTGTCTGAAGATCGGATTCTCATCCCAAAGTCCTTTGAGATATTCGGCTCCAATGCTTTTTTTAGGTGGCATTTTTTTCCTCACTTGAGAGTTCGCCTTTTTGTTTTATTTCTTTCAGTTTTTCAAGGGAAAGATTGACAATACCCAGGACTTTTTCTGACGAGATAGTGGCGCCTGTTATGGCATTGACTTCAGAAGGCGCCAGGTTTTCAGGAGATTCCACAGCTGGCTTGCGCAGAGACAAAGGCTGTTCACAGTTTCTGCCTTCCCAGTATCTGAGGAAGGCCGTTTTGTCAGTGATCTTGGCTCCCAGTCCGGGGGTTTCCTTTTGTTCCAGGATGGTCAAAGCTTTTATTTTTGAAAAGGAGGGGTCAAGTCCATACA
This sequence comes from uncultured Eubacteriales bacterium, assembly GCA_964456985.1. GTDB lineage: Bacteria > Acidobacteriota > Aminicenantia > Aminicenantales > Aminicenantaceae > WJMT01. Next base: position 3,994 of record CAYWDH010000002.1, on the reverse strand, counting down.
TCAAGGTAATGATATCCTGAAAGCCGGTGCCTGAAGTGTACACGGCATATCCTACTGGATTATTGTTTTCATCCATGCTTTCATAAATGGTCAGGGATTCGTCTTCAAAAACCTTGCGGCTGGTCTTTGTGGCAGGAAGGACTTTGCTGATGGCGTCTTGTATTTCCTGCTGTTTGTTCATGGCAATCCGTTCTTTGGTCAGAAGTCCTACCACGGAAAGAAAGCTTCCGGAAACCAGACCCACAACCGTGAGCACGACGATCATTCTGGCAGAAAGGCTCATGCCTTCTTTCTCCTTTCTCCCAGGATCCGTGGGCGAGTGTATCTGTTTATAAGAGGAACGAAAGTGTTCATGAAAAGGATGGAGAACATGACGCCTTCAGGGAACCCGCCGAACAGTCTTATAAGCCCTATTAATGCTCCGATCCCCAGCGCATAGATCCAGGCCCCTATGGGGGTTATGGGCGAAGTGACCATATCTGTAGCCATGAAAAAGGCTCCTATCAGGAGTCCTCCGGCCAGAACATGAAACAGAGGGTGTGTGTACTTGTCCGGGTTTGTGACCCAGAAAATACCTGAAAACACGACCAGGGCGCTGATGATTCCCGCGGGAATCCGCCAGTCAATGACTTTCCGGAAGAGCAGGAAGAAGGCCCCTATGAGAAGGGCTATGGCTGAGGTCTCTCCTAAACAGCCCCCGACATTCCCCCAGAAAAGGTCTTTGAGGGGAGTTAAAGAGCCCTCTGTTATGGAGGTCAGGAATTTGAGATTTCCCAGCGGAGTGGCATATGTGGCTGTGTTTACCTGTAGGGTTGCTGGAGGAATCCATGTGGTCATGGCCACGGGAAAAGCGATCTGCAGAAAAGCCCGTCCGACCAGAGCTGGGTTGAATACATTGTAGCCCAGCCCTCCGAATACCTGTTTGCCGAGAGCGATAGCCATGACAGAGCCAATGATCACCAGATCTAGAGAAAGGGAAGGGGGAAGAGTCATAGCTAAAAGAAGCCCCGTGATGATGGCTGAACCGTCCCATACTGAACGGATATCTTTTTTTCTGACTTTAAGAAAAACCGCTTCTGTGATCAGGCAGGAGACCACACAGGTGATGTAGATGAGAACAGCTTTCAGCCTGAAAAAGTATATGGAGGCAGCAACTGCTGGGATAAGGCTTATGACAACCACATACATTATTTTTGATACAGAATCTTTGTCCCTGAAATGAGGGGATGATTTTAAAATAAAAGGGATCTCTTTCATCAACTTTTCTTTTTTCGTTTCATACTTGTAACAGCGTTCTTACCAAGCCGGATCCAGTGGACCAGGGGGATTTTAGCCGGGCATATATACTGACAGCAGCCGCACTCCACACAGTCAAGAACACCCCATTTTTCTGCTTCTTCGTAAAATTCGTGCCTTGAATAATTCATCAGTCGAGTGGGGACAAGCCCCATGGGGCAGTGGCTCACACAACGTCCGCAGCTTATACATGGAAATTCATCAGGGAAATCCTCTTCTTCCCATGCGATGAGTCCTGACGTTCCCTTTATGATCGGAGTATCAAGGTTCCATTGGGCAAGGCCCATCATAGGCCCCCCCATAACGAGCATATTCGCTCCCTCTTTTAAACCGCCGCAGTTTTCAATCGCATGCTTAAAGAGAGTGCCGATGCGGATGAGCAGATTTTTATTCTCTTTGAATCCTGGGCCGGAAAGGGTCACTGCTCTTTCATAGAGTGGTATGCCGGAGGATACGGCATCCCAGACTGCTTTTGCAGTTCCCACGTTCTGTACTACCACGCCCACGTCAAAGGGAAGGCCTCCTCTGGGGACTTCGCGTTTCAGCAGGGCATAGATGAGATTTTTTTCCGCTCCCTGCGGATATTTGGTCTTTAAAAGAGCGGCTTTTCCGGGGAAACCGTTCATTTTTTGTTTGAAAAGTTCGAAAACATCCTTTTTGTTATCTTCGATCCCGATGAGGATTCTCTTGGCTTCCGATGCTATCCGGATCAATTCCGCTCCGTTTATAATATCTTCAGTATACTCAAGCATCATTCTATAATCAGAGGTCAGCAGAGGTTCGCATTCACATCCGTTAATGATAATGGTATCAATGGTTTTCCCTTTAGGGGGAGAGAGCTTGACAGCGGTTGGAAAGGCGGCTCCGCCCATGCCCACAATTCCCGCCTCTCTCACTTTGATGCGGATATCTTCAGGTTTGAGTGAAAAAGGAGCTTTGGAACCTTTCCTGTCTGGGTGGGGCGTATCTTTTCCGTCATTAGCGATGATGACGGTCTGAACAGGAGAACCAAGAGGATGGGGGTGCTCTTTTACAAACAGGACCTTTCCTGAAACACTGGAATGGACTGCTGCGGAAAACAGCCCGTCACAGTCTCCGATTTTCTGTCCGAGAAGTACTTCCTCTCCTTTTGTGACAAGCGGGATAGCCGGCTTTCCGAAGTGTTGGCTGAGAGGGATGAATACTTTTTCGGGAGGCTCCAGTTTCTCAAGTTTCTGACCTTCTGTATAGTGTTTATATTCCGGAGGATGTGTGCCGCGGGGAAAAGTCCTTTTTCTCATAGCCTTCTCTGTTTAAATTTGACTATAAAGTGTATTAATTATTAGTCAGCCTTGTCAACAGAAAATATAAAAGGTTTTAGAAAGCAGTTTTTTTACTTTGCAAATTACTGGATTGTTGTATAATAAGAGGAAAAAGGACGAGAAAGGGACAAAAATGGGAATAGAGATCAAAGAAGTCAAGGGAAGAAAAGATTTAAGAAGATTTATATACCTTGCTGAAAAGATCCATGCGGACCATGAAAACTGGGTCCCTCCCCTATATATTGATGAGTGGAAGTACTTCTCACCAAAAAAGAACAAAGCCTTTTCTTACTGTGATACGGTTCTCTGCCTTGCCTATAAGGATAATAAATGCGTGGGCCGGATAATGGGCATCATCAATACGCGTTACAATGAATTCAAAAATGAGAACACCGCAAGATTCGGGTACCTGGAAACCTGGAAGGACAAAGAAGTTTTTAAAGCCCTGTTGGATTATGTTGAAAACTGGGCCCGGGAAAAAGGGATGGACTGGATCATAGGCCCTTACGGCTTTACAGATCAGGACCCGGAAGGGTTTCTCATTGAAGGATTTGACAGCACAGTCACGGTGCCCAATTACTATAATTTCAAATGGTTCCCTTCTTTTATAGAGGATCTGGGGTATGAAAAAGACATAGATTATGTGGTCTATAAAATCGATGTTCCTAAGGAGATTCCTGAGTTTTATAAAAGGATAAGCAAAAGGCTGGAACGGAGAGGAGGATTTAAGATACTGGAGTTTAACAAAACAAAGGAATTGAAACCCTGGGTCAAACCTGTTTTGACTTTAATGAACGAATGCTACTCCTCTACCAATATCTATGGTTATACACCTCTGGAAGAAGATGAAATGCAGGATCTGGCAAAAAGATATCTTCCCCTTCTCGACCCCAGATTTGTAAAGGGTGTTTTGCATGATGACGAGCTGGTAGCTTTTATCGTTGGTATGCCCAATCCAGCCGAAGGAATCAGGAAGGCCAGAGGCCGTCTTTTCCCTTTTGGACTTATCAAAATCATGAGGGAAATCAAGAAAACAAAACAGCTTGACCTCCTTCTGGGCGGTATTAAGGAAGAGCACAGGGGGCGCGGGCTCGATGCCATGATGGCGATCAATATGTTAATGAGTGCCCATGATGCGGGAATGAAAGTCATGGACACCCATCATGAAATGGAGTCCAACGTAAAGGTTCGGGCTGAGATGGAAAGAGTGGGGGGGCAGATTTACAAGAAGTACCGGATCTACAAAAAAAAACTTTAATTTAACCTGAAGATCAGATGTAGCTGGTGTTTTTGACTTTCATCAGGCAAGCTGGTTCTTCAGCCCGCTGATTTTTCCCAGCAGGTAAAATCAGCTTATTCCTCGGCTCGCTCTCCTCTTTGAGGAACCATGCCCGCTC
>CAYWDH010000001.1:0-149130 GCA_964456985.1 uncultured Eubacteriales bacterium | reverse complement strand
GCGTAACTCCCCCCGTCCGTGGGTCAGACATACTCAGCGCCCGGCTTCGCCGGATACCCTCGAAAAGCCTCATCCTAAGGCTAAATCTTTAAAATCGCTTCAGCCACACCTGATTTTCATTAAGCCTGAGACTGGATGAATAGGATAATATGTCGAAATTCGGGTATGGCTTGTGTATAATAAAAGGATTAGACTCATATTTAGAGGAGAGATGAATGGAATTGAACCATAATAACCATATCGACAGAAGGGATTTCATGTTCTCTGTCTCAGGAATTCTGGCAGCAGCCTGTTTTGGTAACAGGGCAGGCCTGTACACTCCTATTATCCAGAAAAAGGAATTAGCCCTGGAACTCAGTGAAGAGGAATCGATGGTAGTGGAGAGATCCTCCATGGCCAAGGACCTTATGAATTATTTTGGGAAAGGATATTCCTGTGCCGAATCCATATTGATGGTTTCTTTGAGATATCTCGATCTTTCTGAGGACTTAGTTTGGGCTGCCTGTGGTTTTGGAGGCGGAATGGGAAAAAGGGATCTGTGCGGACTTCTGACGGGAGGCATTATGGCTTTGGGATTTGCTTCCGGAACGATTCAGGAAGAAAGAGGCGAGGCTAAAAGACTATGCGGCACTGAGGTTGATAAATACTGGAAGTGGTGGCAGTCTCAGGCTCCTCTGAAATGCCAGGATATAAGGGCCCCCGGGACCAGCTCAAAAGTATGTGTTCGGCTCGGGAGGTTGGCTGCGGCTGAGGTTGAGTTCTTGATTAAGGAGATGAGGTGACAATGAAAAAAAGACTCTTTCTTTTAAGTTTAAGCATGCTGTTTGTTTTAATGATCCTTGCTGCCAGTGGAGTTTCAGGACGGCAGGAAAGAAGTCCTGATTTTGAGGAACAGGGATTTACCGTCCTGTTCAATAATGAGAACCTTGACGGATGGCGCAAGCTGACGGAATACAGCGGAGAGTGCGGTCAGTGGACCGTTGAGGACGGAGTCCTGGTGGGGAGCCAGTATCCGGAAGGAAAAGGAGGGCTTCTGGTCACAGAAAAGAAGTATAAGGATTTTATTCTTTATGCGGAAGTAAAGGCTGATTACCCAGTGGATTCCGGTCTTTTTTTGCGCGTCCAGCCCAGTGTTCTTTCGTACCAGATAACCATAGATTACAGACCTGACGGGGAAGTGGGGGCTGTTTACTGCCCCTTGGGAGGCGATTTTTTACTCCATAATCCTGGAGTTAAAGAGATGTGGAAAGATGATGAATATAATGAAATTCTCGTTAGCATTGAGGGACAGCCTCCTCTTATCAAAGTAAGCCTGAATGGAAAAGAAGTGATGGAGTTTCAGGATGAGATGAGAGACGGAAAATACAGGGTTCCGGATGAGGGATTCATCGGAGTTCAGGTCCATCCCGGGGAAAGCTGGGGAAAAGGGAATCACATTTATTTCAGAAAGATAATGGTTAAACCTATCTATGAATAAATTATGATGCCGTCTCTTACCACCCATTTCCCGTTTTTGATGACGTGTTTTACGGGATTGATGCCGAAATGGTACACAAGGTAGGGGTAATTGGGGGCATCGCACAGGATGAGGTCCATTTTTTTGCCAGTCTCAAGGCTTCCTATCTCCATGTGGCGGTCGACCGCATAGGCTGCATTGAGGGTCACAGCGTTTACGGCTTCTTCGATGCTCATATTCATGGTGTAGACCCCAAGCTGCATGATAAAAAAGAGGGATTCGGTCATGGAGCTTCCCGGGTTGAAATCCGAAGCCAGTACCACGGCTGCTCCTGACTGAATAAGTCTCCGGGCAGGCGCCCGTTTGTTCTGCATAAGGAAGAACGGGACACCAGGAAGCAGAACGGCTGCTGTAGAGCTGTTAGAGATCCTTTGGATGCCGTCCTCATCTGTGGCGATGAGATGTTCGGCGGACACAGCTTTTTCTTCAACAGCCAGTTGGGCGCCTCCCTGAGATGTAAATTCGTCAGCATGAATTTTGATTTTAAAACCTGCTTTTTTCCCGGCCCGGATCAAAGCCCTTGACTCGTCAATGGAGTAAACGCCTTGCTCGCAGAAGATATCGAAAAATTCTGCCAGATTTTTTTCCCTGACGGCCGGTATGATTTTTTGAGTGAGGAGTTTTATATACTCATGCTTTTTGTTTTTATACTCCTTTGGCACTTCGTGGGCCCCCATGAATGTGGGAATGATATCAACAGGATGGGATCGGTCAGCTTGTTTTAAAGCTTCAAGCTGTTTTATCTCATCCTTAAGGTTGAGCCCGTATCCGCTCTTTGCTTCAACGGTCGTTGTGCCGTGAAGGAGCATGCTATTGAGTCTTTTATGACAAAGAGATACGATCTCTTTTTTCGAAGCCTTTCGTGTCTTTTCCACTGAGCTCTGTATGCCCATACCTTTTTCAGCCAGCTCAAGATAGGTATGGCCTTGGAGCCGCAGAAGGAATTCTTGTTCCCGGCTTCCGGCAAAGGGAAGGTGAGTGTGTGAGTCGATAAGACCCGGAAGGCCGGTCAATCCTCTGCCGTCTATCTTAAGGCATCCGGATGTTTCAGTAACCTGGCTCCTTAATTCATTTTCTTGTCCTACAAAAACGATCCTTCCGTTTTTTGAGGCAATGCACCCTTTCTCTATCACGCCCAGTTCCTGAAGGTCTTTTTTCCTTTTAGGCGCAGTGCCCCTGCACGTAAGGAGCTGCTCGCATCCGGATACAATAAGATCAGCTGATATCATGAGAGGATTTTCCTACGGCTCTCTCTTTGTTTCTTCTTATAAAGGACGGGGTGTCGTACGAGTCCCATCTTTTCTCCCAGTTTGTTTGCGGATTCTCGTCTATGACCCTGTTTCCTCTGGGTCTGAACACATAGGGAGGTGTTTCTTGACGGACTTCAAACGGAGGCGGAGTATCCTCTGCCGGATGGGAGATCAATTCCTGCGGTTCGATATAATTCTGGTCTGTTTTTTCGTCAAATCCGGTTGCGATCACAGTGACTTTTACAGTCTCCTTCATGGAACTGTCTATGACCGTTCCGAAGATGATATTGGCATCCGGGTGGGCTTTTTGATGGATCAGTTCAGAGGCTTTGGATACCTCATGCAGCCGGGTATCCTTTCCTCCGGTTATATTGATAAGCACTCCCTGCGCTCCGGAAATGGATGTATCCACAAGAAGAGGAGATGAAATGGCTTTTTGAGCCGCGTCCAGTGCCCGGTTTTCTCCTGATGCCATGCCGGTTCCCATAAAGGCCATACCCATTCCTTTCATGATGGACTTGACGTCAGCAAAATCAAGGTTGATCAAGCCGGGTCTTGTGATAAGATCAGAGATCCCCTGGACGGCCTGACGCAGGATATCGTCAGCCATTTTGAATGCTTCCTGCATAGAGGTGTCCAGATTTACGGTCTCCAGAAGCCTTTCATTTGGAATTGAGATCACCGTATCTACGGCTGACCTCAGATCTTCCAGTCCCTCGTTCGCCTGATCGGCACGGATTTTTCCCTCGAAGTTAAAGGGGAGAGTGACAATGGCGATAGCCAGAACATCCATTTCAGAGGCAAGATTTGCCAGAACCGGAGTTGCACCGGTTCCTGTTCCTCCGCCCAGTCCTGTTGTCAGAAAGACCATATCCGCGCCTTCCAGAAGCTCGATCAATTTTTCTGTATCCTCCATGGCAGCATCGCGTCCGATATCAGGCCTTCCTCCGGAACCCAGCCCTTTTGTGAGCTTGCTTCCTATCTGGAGTTTGGTTCCAGCTTTATTGCTGCCTAATGCCTGGAGGTCGGTATTGACGGCAATGAATTCCACTCCGTCAATTTGTGATTCGATCATGCGGTTTACAGCGTTTCCGCCTCCTCCGCCGATTCCAATAACCCTGATTTTTGCTCCAGGGCTTTCATCAACCAGATGAAATTTTAGTTTGTTTTTTTGTTCCTCACTCATTTTTGCCTCCTATGCTTCCTTGAGCCAATCTTTGAGTTTGACCCAGAAGCCTTTCTTTTTATCTTTTGAGAAGCCTTTTTCCTTCCATTTGTTAAATCCGTATAAAAGAAGACCCACGGCCGTGGAGTAATCAGGAGTGTTGACTCTATCGACCAGTCCCCCAACTCCTCCGGGATCTCCACGCCTTACCGGAAGGTCAAAGACTCCTTCAGCGATCTCTTCAAGACCGTCAAGAAGCGATGTTCCGCCGGTAAGCACAATGCCCGAGTTCAATGATTTTTCATATCCCATTCTTTTGATATCATTATCGACCAGGCGGAATATTTCTTCGGCCCTCGGCTGGATGATCTCAGCAAGAAGCTGCCTTGAAAGCACCCTTGCTTTTTTCCCGCGTCCTACGGACGGGACCTCAATGGTATCCTGTTCATCGACCAGGGGGCTGGACACACAGCCGAACTTTTTCTTGATTTTTTCCGCTTCCGGAATGGGTGTGCGGAGACCCACAGCTATATCGTTCGTGAAGTTATCCCCTCCAATGGGAATGACGGATGTGTACCAGAGACTTCCTCTTTCAAAAATGGCTATTTCCGTGGTCCCGCCTCCGATATCGATCAATCCAACGCCCAGCTCCATTTCATCATGTGTGAGAACGGATTGGCTAGTGGCAATCTGATTGAGAACGATCTGCTCGATCCCGATCCCGGTGCGGGATATGCATGTCTTCAGATTTTGAACGGAAGTTATAGCACCTGTGACTATATGGACATTGACCTCCAATTTAATGCCGCTCATACCGAGCGGATATTTGATCCCGTCCTGTTCATCGACCACGTATTCCTGAGGAATAATGTGAATGATCTCTCTGTCAGGGGGAATGGAGACAGCTTTGGATTGTTCGATGACCCGTCTTATATCCTCCCTGGTTATTTCTCTGTTTTTACCTGATACAGCAATCACGCCCCTGCTGTTAAAACTCTTTATATGAGCTCCGGAAATGCCTATATATCCGGAATCAATTTCAAATCCGGCCATGAGTTCCGCTTCTTCCTGTGCCTTTTTTATGGCTTCCACTGTGGCATCAAGGTTTACCACCACTCCCTTTCTCAGCCCCCTGGAATCCGCGGTTCCGATACCTATAATCTCGATTTTTTTCTCTTCCGTGACTTCTCCTATAAGGGCTGTTATTTTTTTTGTCCCGATGTCTATTCCCACTATATATCCGTTTTTAGGCATCAGCTTCCCTCCTTTTCTGGCAAGGAAATTTGTTTATTTGAACCATTTTTGCCAGGTGTGAGTATAAAACGGTCCTTAAACATCATATTTATACTTTTAAGCTCTCCGAATTTGGCAAAATAAAGTCTTTTATCCATGTATTCCCGGATCTTGTTTGAGAAATCGCTCTCACCTAAAATGAGCCATGGAGAGTTTTGGTTCAGTTTGATCGAGGCGCATCTGTATTTTGACATGTCGATCGTCCTTATCATGCGCTTTTGTTCTGAAGAGAGGCTTTCGAGGCATCTCACTGCCAGCTCGAATTTATCCTGAAAATCTTTCTTGAATCCGCTGCTGTCAATGATAAGAGGGAGCTTACTGTTTTCTGTCTTTTCAACAGGTTCGAGCAGGACACCGTCTCTGTCTATGAGATAGAACCGGTTTTTTTTAATGATGGCTATGGGCACTCTTTCCGTTATTTCTATATCCACGGCTGATGGAAATACTTTTTTCACATGGACATCCTTGACCCAGGTATATGATTTAGTGATTTTCTGTATCCTTCCGATGTCAAGGAGCAGGAGATTTCCCATCTTTTTCCCCTGGAAGATGCTCTGGATGGAATTTTTAAGTTCAGGCTTCAGGCAGTGTATCTCAATGCTGTCCACTTCGAGCCTGTCCCATGTGATGAGAAACAGATAGGCCTGCTGGACAAGAAAGAACAGTCCTCCGATGAGCAGAAAACTGATAATGATATGTTTTGGCCCGAGTTTAATTTTTCTTTTGATCCTGTGTGGTCTTATTTGTTCTGCATTTCTGCGAAAGTAAGGCTGGGAGAGAAAAGGATCCAGCTTCTGCTTGATGGAAGGATTCAGGTTAACAGCCATTCTCTTATTTGCCTCTCAGTTTTTCTATAAGGCCCGGGATGATTCCGGAAATACTGCCGGCTCCCAGAACAAGTATCATATCCTTGGGTTGTGACAGTTCTGCAACCAAGCCCGGTATTTTTTCCATCTCAGGTTCAAAATAAACGCTTTTGTGTCCAAACTTCTGTATTTCCTCAAAAAGTCTTTCTCCGGATATACCTGGAATCGGATTTTCCCCAGCCGGATACACTTCAGTGATAATGAGAACATCCGCCTGATTAAAGGCGGTGGCGAATTCGTGCATCAGAAGGGAAAGACGGGAATACCGGTGCGGTTGAAAAACAGCTAGGGTCCTTCGCATCCAGCCCCGCTTGGCAGCTTCCAGTGTTTTTATGATTTCAGTAGGGTGATGAGCGTAGTCTTCTATGACCATAATGTCTTTGATTTTCTTTTTGAGTTCAAAACGCCTGCCGATCCCGGTGTAGCTTTCCAATCCTTCGAGGATTGTGGGAGCGGGGATATCAAGGTTGAGCCCCACTCCGACGGCAGCCATGGCATTGTAAATATTGTGCACACCGGGAACATTCAGTTTGAGCCTCCCCATTTTTTCGTTTTTATGATACAGGGTTGAAGTGGAAGAGAAATTTTTAAATTCCTGGTCTGTGGCATAGATGTCTGCCTGGGCAGAGAATCCATAGGTGATAATGTTTCTCTCAAGGTCAGGGATCAGGCTCTGAAGGTTAGCATCATCAAGGCACAATATCACCGGACAGTAAAAAGGCACTTTATTTGCAAAATTGATAAAGGTCTTTTTTATTTCATCAACAGTCTTGTACTGGTCAAGATGTTCTTCATCAAGATTCGTCAGCACGGCAATGTACGGTGAAAGGTAAAGAAAAGAGCGGTCGCTCTCATCCGCTTCAGCGACGATAAATTCTCCTTCTCCCAGTTTGGCATGGGCGCCGACCGTGTTCAGGCGGCCTCCCACGATAATGGTAGGATCTAAATCTCCTTTTTCAAGGACCTGGGCGATCATGGACGTGGTAGAGGTTTTTCCGTGAGAGCCGGTGACGGCAATGCTGTTTTTCAATCGCATCAGTTCTGCCAGCATCTCTGCTCTGGGGATAACGGGAATCTTCAATTTTTTTGCCTCAATGACTTCTATGTTATCCGGTTTTATGGCGGAGGAGATAACCACAACATCTGCTCCCTGCACAAGCCCGGCTTTGTGGCCTATATTGATATTAGCCCCTAGAGAAGTGAGCCGCTTAGTAGATTCCTGGGAGAGCAGATCCGAACCAGATACAACATATCCGAGGTTCAATAGGATTTCAGCGATCCCGTTCATTCCGGTCCCTCCGATTCCGACCATATGGATGTGTTTGAGTTTTCTATTTGTCCGTCTGATCAATCTATGTTCTCCTTTTATTCGTTTCCATAAGCCCCAGACAAAGCGCTGTGATTTTTTCCGCGGGATTTTCTCTTTTCAGCCGTACCAGGTTTTTCTCCATTTGGTTGAGGGTGTCTTTATTTTCAATAAAATAAGTGATTTTAAATGAAAAGTTTTCCGGAGTAAAATCCTTTTCAAGAATGATCTCAGCTCCCTTGATTCTTTCCAGTTCCCTGGCATTCAAAAGCTGGTGGTTTTCCGTGGAATGGGAAAAAGGGACCAGAAGAGAAGGCTTTCGAGATGCGATAAGTTCGGCTATGGTGGTGGCTCCGGACCGGCACACAATCAAATCCGACTTCTGGAAATATTCATAAATATTAAAGAAAAAGGCGGATACTTCCGCGTTCTCAAGGCCGTTTTGTTCATAATTTTTTTTGACCCAGTTCAGGTCGCTTTCTCCTGTTTGATGAAAGATCTTAAGCGTGTCTTTTCTGGCTTTCAGGAGGGGGAGACTCATGGTTATTGTTTTATTCAGGAAATGAGAACCCTGGCTCCCTCCGAAAACAAGGATTGTGAGGCGTTCTTCTCTTTGTTTCGGCTTCAACGAATAGAATTCTTCCCTTACCGGATTTCCCAGAAATTCTCCTTTGCCTTTGAACGCCGGAAGAGATTTTCTAAAGGCCACCACAGCTTTCTTTGCAAAAGGAATGAGGATCCGGTTGGTCAATCCGGGGCGGAGGTTCTGTTCCATTATTAGAGAAGGGATCCCTATGAGAGATGAGAGGAGGACGATAGGGCCTGAACTGTATCCGCCCATGCCAATAACAAGTGCCGGTTTTATGTTTATGATAATAAGCAGTGACTTGATAAGCGAATAAGGGAGTATGAGGAGGGATTTTATGATCAGGAAGCCCTTTCCCTTGATTCCTTCTATTTTTAGCGGGATGAAATCCGCATGATAGTGCTTCATTATGGATTGTTCGAGCTTTCGGGTGCTTCCGACAAAAGTGATTTTTATGCCCTGCGCCTGCAGCTTTTTCCCCACCACTAAAGCAGGATAGAGATGGCCGGCTGTGCCTCCACCGGATATTATGACTCTTTGTTCCATCATTTCCTCTTATATGCCTGTTTCCTTTGTGAAATATGAAGAAGGATCCCGATACTGGCCATCATATACAGCATCGAAGACCTGCCGTAGCTTAAAAAGGGAAGAGTGAGGCCTGTGGCAGGGAGAAGCCCGAGCACAATACTGATGTTCAGCAGGGCTTGAGAAAAAATAGCGATAGTGAGCCCTGCTGCCAGAAGGCTGCAGAATTGGTTGGGCGCTCTTCTGGATATGAGCAGGCCTCTCCATAGAATGATCCCGTAAAGAAGAAGCACGCTCACGGTTCCTATAAGACCCAGTTCTTCTCCTATGATTGCATAGATATAATCCGTATGGGCACAGGGCAGAAAGAAAAGTTTTTGAGTGCTCTGGGCTATGCTGACTCCGACAATGCCGCCCGATCCCACGGCGAGCTTTGACTGGTACGCATGAAAACCGCTGCCAAGGATGTCATTCGAAGGAGAGATATAGGAGTTCCATCTGTCTATTCTATAGTTTGCCTGGAAGAGATAAAACACGAATACAAGCATGGAAGCCAGCCCGATCAGTAAAAGCTTGTCCAGTCGTATGCCCCCTATGAAAAGCATTATGGAGCCGATGATAAAGATAAAGAGCGAAGTACTGTAATCAGGTTCCTTGATGATCAGGAGTATCAATATAAAGAGAACGGCGGCCGGAATGATCAGGGTGCTTGTTTGGTGAAGTTTTTCTTTTTTCCGGCTGAGATAGGAAGCGAGGAACAGTATGACACTCAGCTTTGCAAGCGATGAAGGCTGGAACCTGAAGCTGAAGATATGGATGGCGCGGTTTGTGTTGTTGACCTCCGGCATCACGAAACAGAGCACCAGAAGGGCTAATGTCAGGATCAGCAGTCCGTATATAAGGAGAGTGTTTTGATAGAAGGCTGATTTCATTGAGATGATAATGAGAATCAGGATAAAACCAGCTGCCGCGGCCATGGCCTGATTGATGAGAAAGGTGAAAGGCTGTCCGTATCTTTCATTGGACTGCACTGCAGACGAACTGAATACCATTATGAGACCGAAAGCCACAAGAATAATGGTGGTGATGAACAGTGGTTTATCAAATCCGAATCTCTTGAACGCTTCCATTTATGTACCTTCTTTTTTAAGAGAAAGAATTCTCACTTCATCTTTAAAAACCCTTCCCCTGTGCTCAAAGTTGTCAAACATGTCAAAACTGGTGCACGCCGGTGCCAGGAGCACCACTTCTCCGGGTTTTGATAGCTCAAAAGCCCTTTCCACAGCTTGTCTCAAAGATACCGCCTTTTCTGTTTCCACATATTTTCCGAGTGCCTTCATGATGGTTTCCCCGGCTTCTCCGATCACGATGATTTTTTTTACCCTTTTTTTGACCTGTTTTTTAAGGCGGCTGAAGTCACCTCCCTTATCTCTTCCTCCCAGGATCAAAGTTATTTTTTTATCGAAACTCATGAGCGACTTTAAGGTGGCGTCAATATTTGTGGCTTTTGAATCGTTGTAGAAATCCACTCCTTTGAGAGTCATGACTTTTTCCAGCCTATGTTCCAGCCCTTTGAAATTCATTATGGTGCTTCTCATTTTATCAAGAGGAATACCGAACACATGACCTGCCAGAATGGAAGCCATGATATTTTCCTGGTTATGGATTCCTTTGAGGGGAATATCCCTTGTATTCATGGCTTTTTGTACTTCTTCGTTTTTCAGCATGATCCATTCCTTCTGAAGAAAACATCCTTTTCGGATTTTAGATTTCATGCTGAAAGCATAGATGTTTTCAGGCCCTTGCTTTCTTGCAGGCCAGACTTGAGGATCATCCCTGTTCAGTATGGATGTCTGGTCTTTTTTCTGGTTTTTAAGAAGTTTTGTTTTGGCATGCATGTAGGATGAAAAGCTGCCGTGCCAGTCCAGGTGGTCAGGTGTGATGTTGAGGATTACGGATACGTCAGGAGCGAATGAATCGGCATATTCGAGCTGAAAACTCGATAATTCGGTCACAAAGATATCCTTTTCCGAACTTTTTTCCGCGAAACTGATCAAAGGAATCCCTATGTTTCCGGCCAGATTGGATTGGAATCCTCCGTCTTTGAGAAGGCTGTGGACAAGCGATGTTACCGTGGATTTTCCGTTAGAGCCTGTTATACCGATTATTTTCCCTTTAAGAAAAGGGAAAGCGAGCTCTATCTCGGAAATTATTTTAATTCCTCTGCGTTTCGCTTCTTTGAGCTGTGGTATCGGAGGAACTCCCGGGCTTGGAATGATCAGATCCGCATCCAGGAACGACTGGAGGGTGTGGCCGCCTGTTTCAAACAGGATGCCTCTCTTCTGATAGAGTGCGGCTTCTTCATTCAGATCCTGTTCTTTTCTTGATTCGCTTATTCTTATTTGTATATCCTTATCCAGGCCTATAAGAAAGCCGCATACGGCTTTTCCAGTTTTCCCAAAGCCGACAACCAGTACTTTCTTGTTTTTCAGTTCCATTTTTACCTGATCTTCAGTGTGGTCAGGCTGAAAAGGGCGAAGATGATTCCCACAATCCAGAACCTGACGACAATTTTTTGCTCCGACCATCCCATCAGTTCAAAATGATGATGCAGGGGAGCCATCTTGAAAACTCTTTTTCCTCCTGTGAGTTTAAAATAGCCGACCTGTATCACAACGGAGAGAGCCTCCACCACAAATACACCGGCTACCATAAAAAGCAGGAACTCCTGTTTGATCATTATGGCCACAACGCCTAGAGTTGCTCCCAGAGAAAGGGAGCCTGTGTCTCCCATAAAGATTTCAGCCGGATGACAGTTATACCATAGAAATCCGAGGCAGGCACCAGAAAGGGATCCGAGAAGCACAGTGAGCTCTGCAGCCTGAGTAACAGGAAGAATGTTTAAGTACTGGGACCAAAGGGCATGCCCGGCTATGTAAGAGAGAGCCGTAAAAGAGGTCGCACTGATTAACATCAATCCTATGGCAAGGCCGTCAAGTCCGTCAGCAAAATTCACGGCATTGGATGAGCTGACCATTATGAGCATGATCCATGGGATATAAAGTATTCCTAAATAGGGAGTCCATTTCTTGAAAAAGGGGACGGTCAAATGCAGATTGAAGTCTCCCCGAAGGGCCATGTAGAAGAAGACCCCTGCAATAGCAGCGGCAAAGATTATCTGGAGGACGAATTTGTATTTTACTAACAGTCCTTTGGGCTTGTTTTTTCTGATTTGTAGGTAATCATCCAGTAGGCCGAGAGCGCCGAAGAGAAGCATGGTTGCCAAAGCCAGCCATATATACAGGTTGCTTAAATCACCCCATAAAAGGGTGGAAACCGCTGTGGCTCCAATGATCAGAATGCCTCCCATAGTCGGCTTCCCTTTTTTCGATATGTGCGTTTTTGGCCCTTCATCTCTTATGGTTTCACCGAACTGGTGTTTCCTCAGATATTTTATCAGCCACGGCCCGAGGATCATTGTAAAGAGGAGAGCGGTGATTCCGGCGAGGGCTGTTCTCACCGTGATATATCGGAATACATTGAAAAATATAAAGAATTTTTTCAGCGGAACAAGGAGCATATAAAGCACTTTATTTTCCTCCCTTTTTTAAAACATTGACTATTTTTTCAATTTTCACTCCCCTTGATCCTTTGATCAGGACGATGTCGTTTTCTTTGAGCAGGGATCGTATTTCCCTGGCTGCTTCTTCAGAATCATTAAATGAATGAATGTTATGGAGAGCCATTCCTGAATCCAGGGCGCCTTCGACCATGTACTTTGCCAGAGGGCCCACGGTTATGAGTAAGTCGATTCTGTTTTGGGCGGCCGTTTTTCCCGCAGCCTTGTGGAAGTCTTTTTGCCTTTCTCCTAGTTCCAGCATATCTCCGAGCACAGCAATCTTCCTTCCTCCTTTTTGAATGGAGAGGCTTTTAAGCGATTCCTCAAGGGCGGCCGGATTGGAATTATAGGAGTCATTTATCACTTTGATATTATCATCCAGATAGAGGATCTCTCCTCTGTTAGTTATTGGCTTCAATTTTTGACCTGTTTTTATGATATGGTCAAAGGGAACAGACATGACTGAAGCCGTGCCTGCGGCTGCCAGGAAGTTATAGAGGTATCCTCTATTTGAGAATGGTATGAACGTTCTGACTTTGCGGCCCATACAGAAGAGATCAAAAGACATTTTTTCTAAGGAATGGACATGAATATTACAGGCTTTCATGTCGCATCTATCCGTAAGACCAAACAGAACCGGCTTCTTTCGAAGTGATTTCATCATGCTCAGTACAAGAGGCTGGTCTCCGTTGAGAACCGCTGTTCCTTCCGGATTCATGCTGTCCAGTATTTCTTTTTTTGCATCCGCTATTTGATGTATATTTTCGAAAAATTCCATATGTACGGGATAAACATTACAGATAACAGCGATATCCGGCCGTGCGATACGAGTCAGCGTCAGGATCTCTCCTTTATGACTCATCCCGTACTCCAGAACAGCTGCCTCATGGTCTTTGTTGAGCCTGAGAAGTGAAAGAGGGAGGCCTATATGGTTGTTAAAGTTTCCCTGGGATTTCAAGGTGTTGTATTTCTTTTTAAGAAGCTCGGCTGTGAATTCTTTGGTAGTGGTTTTTCCTGTGCTGCCTGTGATGCCGATAACCTTCACCTTGTGCTCCATAAGAACCCTGTGCGCGAGTCTTTGAAGGGCCTTTAAAGTATGGTCGACTTTTATATAAGCCGTGTTGTTAGGCATAAAAGAGAGGTCTCTGGATATCACAGCTCCCCTGGCTCCGTTTTTCACAGCGTCCGTAATGTAGTCATGACCGTCTCTTTGGCCCTGAAGCGCAAAGAACAGGCTTCCTTTTTTGATGTCCCTGGAGTCTATGCTGAAGTCACTGAATTCAGAGGAGGGGTCTCCCTGCTCGATTTTTCCGTTCATCTTCTCGGCAAGCTGATCCAACCGAAGTTCAACCAATTTAATCATCCTCTCTTTTTTTTGCCTCTGATTTGGCGACCTCCACATCGTCAAATGGAATGATCCTGTATTTTATGGTCTGGGTCTTTTCATGTCCCTTTCCTGCTATAAGGACATAATCTCCTTTTTTTGCCATGGAAACAGCTTTTTCTATGGCCTCTCTTCTGTCCGGGATGATTTCGTACTTGTTCTTTCCTGTTTTTCTGATCCCCTCTTCAATGCTCGAAATGATATCCATAGGGTCTTCAGACCTGGGATTGTCCGAAGTGATAATGGTCCAGTCCGCTGTTTTTCCTGCTGTTTCCCCCATTCTGGGTCTTTTTGATTTGTCCCTGTCTCCTCCGGCTCCAAAAACAAGCAATATTCTCTGTGGAGCGATCTCTTTTATGGTCTCGAGCAGGTTTTTCAGGGCGTCATCCGTATGCGCATAGTCCACAAAAAGATGAAGCCCCAGGTTATTAGGTACTTTTTCAAATCGTCCTGGTACGTATTTCAGAGCAGCGACTCCTTTTTCAACAGCGTTAATAGGAGTTTCTAAAGTCAGAGCACAAGAAGCCGCTGTGAGAATATTGTAAAGATTGGGTTTTCCGAGAAGCGGGGAGACGATCTCCACCCTTCCGAAAGGAGTTGCAAGGCTGGCAGTTATGCCTTTGGAGCTGAAATTGTATTTGCTGGGATGGATATCAGCTCCTTTGTTCAAGCCAAAGCTCAAAGCCTTTTTAGGTAATTCTGAAATAAGCTTCTGTCCCCAGATGGAATCCGAATTGACCACTGGTTTGCTTTCCTCTGCGGATAAGAACAGCTTTTTCTTGGCGTTATAGTAGTTTTCAATGGATTTGTGATAGTCCATATGCTCTCCGCTGAGATTTGTGAAAGCAGTGACATCAAAATCGATTCCGTTTATTCTTTTCATTTCTATAGAATGTGAAGAGACTTCCATGACACAGTGGGTGGCGCCCTGCTCAAGCATTTTGTGCATCAGGGCATTTGTATCAGGAGCTTCAGGAGTGGTTCTTACGGCGGGTGTGTCAAAATCAGGCCCCCTATAAGAGATACTTCCTATGACTCCAGGCGAATACCCGCTTTTTTTAAATATTTTTTCCAGTAGATAGGTGACTGTTGTCTTTCCCTTGGTGCCGGTTATTCCGATGACCTGCATTTTTCGTGATGGATGGCTAAAGAACTCTGCTGAAATCAAAGCAAGGGCAAGCCTTGCGTCATCTGATCGGATCCATGTCTTTAAAAATCCTTCGGGCTGTTTTCTCCCTGACAAAACAGCCACAGCGCCTTTTTCAAGGGCATGGGGAATAAAATTGAAACCATCCTGTTTTTCTCCCTTGAGTGCGGCGAATAAAAATCCGGGCTTTATTTTTTGGGATGAATAGGAGATCCCCGTGATACGCTCTCCAAGATTTCCGCTTATATGCAGGTCCGGAATTTTTTCAGTGAGTTCTTTTAGTATCATGTTTTTCCCGTATCTATTCTCTGGGCCGCAATAATGGGCCTTAAAGGCCCGGCTTCCGGGGCTATCCCCATATAGCGGAGCACTTTTAAAGCTGTTTCTCTGAACACCGGTGCTGCAACCTGGCTCCCGTAATAGAGGCCCTTTGGGTCATCGACCACAACAATGATCGATATAACGGGATGATCCGCAGGAATAAATCCCATAAAAACCGAAGTGTGCGCGCCGGAAGTATAGCCGCCTGTTTCAGGATTTATTTTCTGGGCTGTCCCTGTTTTTCCAGCCGCTTCGTACCCATTCACCTGGGCTGTTTTCCCCGTTCCCTCTGTCACTACTCTTTTCAGCATGTCTCTTATTTGAAGGGCGGTTTTTTCTGATAGGACCCTTTTAGGTGCCGCGGCCTGTTCTGATTCGTTAAGCTCGGGATGCGTTCCTTTTTTTATAATGGTAAAAGGAATCTGAACACCGTTATTGGCAATGATATTCACGCAGTTGAGAAGCTGCAAAGCGGTTACAGAGATCTCATATCCTATGGAAAGCGAAGCCAGCGACAAGCGGCTCCACTGGTCTATAGGATGGAGAATCCCTCTTTGCTCCGCAGGGAGCTCTATCCCTGTTTTTTCTCCGAATCCAAAGTCTTTGATCCTCTCATAGAGAAGTTTTTCTCCAACGAGCTGTCCTATCTGTATGGTCCCCACATTGGAAGAATGTATAATGACTTCAGGAAAAGAAAGAATATCAAACCTGTGGTGGTCATGAAAAGTCTTGTTAGCGACCCTGATAGAGCCCTTGCTGCAGTCAAAAGTTTCCGAATAAGGGATTTTGTTTGAATCGATCGCTGCAGAAAAAGTGACGACCTTGAAAGTGGAGCCCGGGTCAAAAACATGGTGGATGGCTTTGTTTGAAAAAAGAGTGCTCAGGTCAATCAAACGCCCGTTGAGGTCGCTCTCTGGGAAGCTGGACATGGCCAGTATTTCTCCTGTGGGAGGATGGGAAACAATGATCACTCCCCAGGAAGCTTGGGCTTCCTTAACAGCTTTTTCGAGATTTTCCGCAGCAATATACTGAATGGTCTCATCAATGCTGAGGACAAGGTCTTTTCCCGGCTTGCTTTGCTTGAGGATACGAAAGCTGTATTCCTTTCTTCGCGCGTCCTTATAGTTCATCATGATCCCTTTTTCCCCTCTTAAAAGGGTGTTGTACTGCAGTTCGGCGCCGTTTATTCCATTTTCGTAAAAATCGACTCTGCCGATAACATGGGAAGCGAGATCTCTGTAGGGATAAAAGCGCTTGCTCTCTTCGCGCATGTGCACGCCTTTCAGATCCATTTGTTTTAGAATATTTTCCTCTTCCGGTTCGATTTTATGTTTTATAAAGATCCAGGGGTCATTGTCTTTTATCTGTGATTTTATGCTTCTGGCTTTTTCCGCTGATAGGCCCAGAATCCTTCTCAGCTTGTTTATTCGGCTGTACTGTACGTCCAGAGGCTCATCTTCGACTGTTGAATAAATAACTAATGGTCTGGGCACACTGCAGGCCAGTCTGTTTCCGTTCCTGTCAAAAATAGTCCCTCTGTGTGGAATGATGTCGTCTTGGTTTCGATTTTGTCTTTCCACCTGGTTCTTTAATTCGCTGTGCTGTATGACCTGCAGCTGAACCAGCCGGAAACCTATGGCTGCTGTCCAGAGAACAAAGAGAAAGACCATACATATGGTTCTTCTTCTCGTTTTTTTTGAAATATCTGCACTCATTTAAATCAATTGCCCGGATCTCTGAAATCCTCATATATCAATTGTTTTTCTTCAGGTTCTTTAAGACCCAGTTTTTGTTTTGCCGTCTTTTCTACTATTTCAAGGGAAAGAAGGGCGGTCTTTTCTGCTTCAAGGGTTTCGACTTCTTTTTGAAGTCTAGTGACTTTTTCCTCAAGGTCTCGTGTTGTATAGCCCATTTTTACAGATTCTGCCTGACGCCAGATATAGAAGGTCAGAATGAGTATGGTCATGAATGCAAACAGGACAGCGCGGATGATCGTGTTTCTTTTGAATTTCTTCTTTACCATCATATATTCCTTGAAACCCTCAGTTTTGCAGACCTGGCTCTAAAATTTACCTCGATCTCTTTTTTGGAGGGAGTAACGGGTTTTTTGGTCAATATGGTTATAAAAGGGCGTTCTTGTTTGGATGAAGCCAGTTCTTTAAAGGTCTGTTTGACGATCCTGTCTTCCAGAGAATGAAATGAAATAACAGCTATCCTGGTGTTTTTTGGACTGAGTCTTATTATTTTTTCCAGAAAAGTATCAAGGTCTTTGAGTTCCTGGTTGACTTCGATACGCAGAGCCTGGAAAACCCTGGCTGCCGGATGAGTTTTTCCTTTTTGAGGTCTCCACCGGCATATCTCCTCTGTTATTTTAAGAAGCTGTGGGGTCGTTTTGATTTCCTCTTGTTTTCTCCGTGAATATATTTCCTTGGCTAGGATTTTAGCCTGCCTCAGCTCTCCGTATTCCCAGAATATCTGGGCCAATTTGTTCTCGGAACTTTTGTTGATGATTTTCGCGGCTGTGGTTTTGTTGCGGAGGTCCATACGCATGTCCAGAGGGCCTTTTTTCTGATAGCTGAATCCCCTTTTCGGGTCATCAAGCTGAAAAGATGAGAGACCCAGGTCAAGCAAGACCCCCCGGATAGATGAGAAGCTTATTTTTAATTCAGGAATATATCTAAAGTCCGAGTGGTACAGGGTGACTCTGTCTGCGAACGGTTTGAGATTTTTCTTAGCTTCCATAAGGGCTTTCTCATCTATATCAAATCCTATGACGTGGGATTTTTTGTTGCGTCTCAGGATTTCGATTGAATGTCCTCCCAGTCCGATAGTGCAGTCCAGGTAAACTCCTTCCCTTTGTGTGTCCAGAAGAGATAAGGTTTCCTCAAGAAGAACAGGGATATGAGCTTGTTGGCTCATCATTTGTCTTCCTTAGGTTTCAATTCAGATATTTGATCGAAGTCATCGTCTGTTAAAGGATTTTGTTCAATGATTTGTTCCAGTATTTCCTTGTTCCATATTTCCAGGTGATCGTTGAGCCCTACTACTTCGACCTCGTCTCCGAGGTCTGCTTTCTCCTTTAAAGCTTGACTGATGAGGACTCTCCCCTTAGAGTCTATTTCATAATAAGAACCTTTGACATTGACTCTGAGCATGAAGCTTCTGACCTTGGGTTTTAACTGGTGAAGGCCTTCATCAGTGATCCCGGTCAGTTTCTGCCATCTGGGGAGTGGATAAATTTGAACGGATTGATCGTTCAAAGAAGTAATGAATACTTCCTTTCCATATTTTTCCAGGATGGCTTCCTGAAATTTTGCAGGAATCTTGATTCTTCCGCTTCTGTCAAAGCGCGCTGTGTAACTTCCTATTAAATAATTTCCCAATTTGTCCCGTTTTGTCCCGTTTTTCTAAAATATATGATAGAAAAAGGGTAATGTCAAGGGAAAAAAGGAAAAAAATAGATGAAGGGATTAGGAGTTTTTCTCTTCTAGAAGGGATTTGGCTTTTTGGTAATCCTTTTCATCGACCATTACTTTGATTTTTCCCAGACCATCCGCTGAGAATGCATGTACGGATTGAACCACCAGCCCTTTTAAGAAAGTACTGATCCCGCAGCTTTCAAGAAAACTTTTTATCACCTCTGCCTCTACAGGGCCCTGAACGGTCGTAACCTCCATCAGATTGATATCTCTAAATTTTTTATTTTCTTTATCTTTCATAAAAACTTCTTCTTTTGTTTAAAATAATCGGATAATATTTGTTTGTGGTCAAAGGCAAGAGGGAAATCGATCTCTTCTTCTGTGAAGACCCCGATTTCCTCAGCATCGTCACGCGCCTTTGGTGTTCCCTGAGCTTCAGCTACAAAAACAGTTGATACTGTGTGTTTTCTGGGGTCTCTATTGGGGTCAGAATACGTGTGCATCTGGAATTTAAGGGTTACATTCAGAGATGTTTCTTCTTTTGCTTCGCGGACGGCTGCCTCTTCAAGAGATTCTCCGTAATCAACGAATCCTCCGGGGATAGCCCAACCGTATGGGGGATTTTTTCGCTTGATGAGAATGATGGCCTTCTCGTTATTTTTTTGCTTCATCTCAATGATGATGTCCACTGTGGGTATGGGATTCCTGTAGTTGTTCATTTTTCTGTCTTTCTTTTGATCCATCGATCGTGAATCATCCGGGATTAGTATTTTATTTATTTTTAAGAAAAAATTCAACTGCCTGAGATTTGTTCATAATCCAGGATTGTATACTTTTAATACAGGTGAACTGAAAAGAGGACATTTTTTTATGATGCATTTTCAGGACTTCTCTGTTATAATTTGGCATGTAATTTGCTCTCTATCTATGCGAGGAGTAAAAAAATGAAGAAACTTATTATTATTATCCCGCTGATCATACTTATCTCAGGATGTGTCGCTATAGGGGAGAAATACAGGATGCCTGGTCCCCGAGTGAGAACAGTTACCTATTATGATTATTATCCTTCTTTCTACGACGGTTATTACGGATACAATTATGGTTATCCCTATTGGGGCTGGACAGGCTTTGGTTGGTGGAATCCTTTCTGGTATTACGGTTTCTATAATTTTTACTATGGTTGGTACTATCCTTACTACGGTTCTTATTATTACTATTACCCCAGCCACTACAGCGGAGGCAAAAGCGTTGTAACCAAGAATCAGCTCAAAGATCCCCATAAAAGCGGATCAATTGTTTCAGGCCGGCATATCCGTTATATTGATAGAGGGTCTGTGTCAGATCTTTCAAGAGTGACCAGCCGGGGGAAATCCACAAGAACCAGCAGTATTAGATCTTCCCGAGTAAGAAGCACCAGGTCAGGTTCCGTATCCCGTGTCAGAAGTTCGGGTTCCCGTGGTCGGAGTTCGGTCTCCCGAACGCGGAGCTCAGGCACACGGGTCCGGAGTTCAGGTTCGCGAAGTTCAGGAAGAAGAAAAAAGTAGGACCGGAAAAGAAATCTTTAATCCCGCACTTACCTGTTTGAGGTCGCTATAGAAGGTTTTAAAGGGGAGTTGGTAGAGCCTGGAAAGATGGAAAGAGGCCCGGCTAGAGCCAACTCACAACCCCAGACCACCGCATTAAATTCATTTCGATATTCCTCTCTCAATGGAGCCACGGGTTTGAATTTATGCGCGAGAGGATTGACATATTTACCGTGGTATCTGATTCTGTAGTCCAGATGGGGCCCGGTAGAGGCTCCTGAGGACCCCACATACCCAACTATCTGCCCGCTGGTTACTTTTGCGCCTTTTCTTATTCCGCTGCCGTAGCTCCGAAGATGAAGATACATGGTTTCATAGGAATTTTTGTGGCGGATTCTTACCATCCTGCCTGCAGCGCCGTTTCTGCCCACAAAAGTCACAGTACCGTCGGCAGTAGCCTGAACAGGAGTTCCCACAGGAGCTCCATAGTCAACTCCGTAATGAGGCCTGTAGACTTTCCATATCGGGTGGAACCGGCTGTAGCTGAAACGGGATGTGATTCTTGCGCCGTTTATGGGTGATTTGAGGAATTCTTTACGCAGGGATTTGCCTTCGGGATCAAAATAATCCCATTTCTTGGTATCCGGATAGGTGAAGCGGAAAGCTTGGAAGGTGTTCCCCTGGTTTATAAATTGAGCAGCAATGATGTTTCCGTATCCAATGAAGTTGTCATCCAGATATTTTTTTTCAAAAATCAACTCAAAAGAGTCATTCTTTCTGATATCTGCATAAAAGTCTATATCCCAGGCAAATATATCGGCAATGGCAATGGCAAGGGAATCCTTTTCTCCAACCTCTTTTACAGCCTGAATCAGATTATCATTTATGACACCCCATACTAATTTTATTTTTGTTTTTATGGGGAGAGATAGGATTTCTGCCTCATAGGAGCTGGAGCTCTTTTGCACTTTGAGATATTTTTCTGTATCTATATCGTATTCCATGCAATAAAACGGTCCGTTTTCTTCATAGAAAAGTCGGATCTCGTTTCCTGCTTTTATTTTTGCCATATCATAAACCGGCTCCACTTCTTCCCTTAGGCGGTGGATCTCCTGGGGTGAAAAACCGTAGTCCTTGAGTATATCTGATAAGGACTGGTCTTTTTTTATGCTGATTTTATGTTCCACGAGGTGAGGGGCCGTTTCAGCAGCGGGTGCGGGTTTCTCTTCAACGGTTGGCGTCTGTTTTTGTTGCGATATTGCGGGCTCTTTTGATAAAAAAACCAGTAAAAAATAGATAATGAAAAGAAAAAGAACATAGAAAAGGAAAAACGCCGGATTTTTTCCGGGTCTGCTTTTTTTTATCTGGATGTTGACTTTCATTTAACTTGATTATTCATAAAAATCTCAGACACCATATTAAGAAAAAAAGATAATTCATTTTTTCTATGAAGTCAACATGATCGACTCTTTTATTATTCTTAATTCATTAAGAACATGATCATTCCGTTGGTTCATGTAGTGCAGGATGGAATGTCAGTTATTGAAGATATACAGGGAGATGAATAGTAGGAAGACATAGCTGAAAACCGTGTAGATGGTCTCCCAGCCGTCTTTGGTGAATCCCGCAAATGTCCAGTGGGTCCAGTCTGCGATCCTCCAGAGAGGAATAGTGGATAGTTATTTTTTTATTTCCGGGAATCCGGTCGGAGGCCGGCGGTGCTTTGTGGCCTGTTCATAGGAATAAGCGATTTTTATGAGTTCAGGCTCTCCGAAAAGTTTTCCTACTATCTGAAGCCCTGCAGGAAGTTTTTTGTGGGTGAAGCCCATGGGTACGGTTAAGGCAGGAAGTCCGGTTGGAGGGGAAATTACCCGGCTGTTATTGCCTACCGGGCTTCTCATATCACCCAGTTTTCTGGGCGGATTGCCCCATGTGGGATAGACAATCACATCCACATTTTGTTCATCCATGGCCTTGAGCACGGCTTCCCGGTATCTTATATTCTCAGGCTGATGATAGACATCCTTGCAGTCTGCTTTTTCCCACAGCGGTGATTCCAGTGCTTCTTCGATTCTCTCTCTGGATGACCTTATGAGTTTTCCGGAATTATATATTTCTGTCAGGCTCTTTACCGGTGCTTTGTCTCCCAGTGATGCAAGATACTGATTGATATCGTGGCGAAAGGTATCACACCACAGATTTTTTGTGAGATCTGTAAAATCAGGGATTACAAAAGGATCGACGATCTCAGCTCCCTGTTCCTTCATATCCTGGAGAGCTTTTTCAAACACATCTTTGACTTGGGGGTCTGATGCGGCCCGGTCAGCAAGGACTCTAAAAACACCTATGCAAGCCCCTTTAAGTCCGTCTTTGTCCAGAAAATCAGTGTATGTATCCGGGATTTTTCCCCGGCATCTTTCCGTAATGGGGTCTTCCGGGTCATATCCTGATATCACATCTAAAATCCTTACTGCATCTTCCACAGTCCGTGTCATGGGGCCGCCGATATCATTTCTATTATAAAGGGGGATGATCCCGTCCCTGCTGGTCAGGCCCATTGTGGAGCGGATTCCCACCAGGCAGCAGTGCGCGGAAGGGCCTCTTATGGAATTTCCCGTATCCGTTCCAAGCCCTATGGTGCCGAAATTAGCGGCCACAGCTGCAGCGGTTCCTCCGCTGGAGCCGGCCGGAGTGCGGTTCAGGTCATAGGGATTCCTGGTAATACCTAAGATCGAACTCACTGTCTCATAGGGGCTGAAGGCCCATTCGGCCATATTTGATTTGGCGAGGATCACAGCTCCGGCTCTACGCAGCGCTTTGACCTCGAAGGCATCATCAGGAGGGATAAAACCTTTTAAAACCTCTGAACCGGCCGTTGTCTGGAGGTCATGGGTTTCAAAGTTATCTTTTACGATCACTGGAATGCCATGAAGGGGGCGGAGCTTCTTTGTTTGTTGCAGTTCCTCATCGAGCTCTGCCGCTCTTTTAAGGGCATTGGGATTGATAACCACAATGGAGTTTAGCTTTTTTGCCTGGTCGTATTTTTCAATTCGGTCGAGATAGGCCTTCACCAGTTCCTGGCAGGTGAGGTCTCCGGAGAGATAGGCTGCGTGGATGTCTTTTATGGTCGCTTCAATGATTTGAAAAGATTCGGCCTGTTTGCCTGTTTGTTTTTGGCATGCCTGAAAGAACAGAAAGGAAAGGGATACAGATATAAGGCATACATGTTTTGAAATACACATAAAAGTTATTCTATACTTTGATGTCAGGAAGAAATTTTATACCGGAGAGAAAATCTTTCTGCCAGATGACCCTTCCGATCACTCTTATGTCATTTGAGTTATTGCCAAGTGTGTCAAATGTGATTTCTATGAGAGAGCCTATGGGGACCTCTTCGTTAAGAAAGAGGCAGCATCCGTTTTCGCTCAAATTCTGGGAGAAGCCTTCGCCCCTTATATAGGAATTCGTTCTATAACTCACCTTTTGTACGGTATCCACGCGCATTTTTTCTCTGAGATTGCTTTCTCTGTTAATTGTTCTTTTGTTCTTGTTCATAGGCAGTTCATAAAGTCAAAATTTTTTGATAGATGTTCATATTAATTGATAATAAATTCTAACAGAATCAGCGTTTAATGTGAAGATGAATAATTTAGGTTTCATAAAAAAAACTTTAAACTCTCAGATTTTTGTCTTAAACTGAATGGATGCAGAATAGTTATGGGGAAGGAGTGTGATTATGTTTAAAAAGCTTTATTCAAGTTTTACGGTATTTCTTTTGTTGGTTTTTGTGGCTTGTTCTTTTTTCTCCTGTTCGCCGCAAAAGGAACCGGCTGATTTGGTCCTCAGAAACGGGAAGATCGTGACTTTGGATGATACCCAATCAGAAGTTACGGCCCTAGCAGTAAGAGAGGGGAAAGTCATGGCTCTGTGCGATAATGAGGAAATTGATTCTTACATCGGAGACAGCACTGAAGTCATAGACCTTGAGGGGAAACTGGCTGTTCCCGGTTTTATAGACAGCCACCTTCATTTTACAGGTATAGGGCAGGCTGCTCTGTCTCTCAATCTGATGCATGTGAAGAACTGGCAGGAAATTGTCTCCATGGTCGAAGAAGCAGTCAAAGATAAAGAGCCGGGAGAATGGATTCTGGGCAGGGGGTGGCATCAGGAAAAATGGGATGAGGCGCCCCAACCCAATGTGGACGGGCTTCCTTATCATGATGATCTGAGTAGAGTCAGCCCTGAAAATCCGGTGATGCTGACTCATGCCAGCGGGCATTCCTGTATAGTCAATGCCAGAGCCATGGAGCTGGCTGGCATCACAAAAGAGACCACTGCCCCTGAAGGAGGAGAGATCGTCAGGGACCCGGAAGGGAATCCTATAGGCGCTTTCAGAGAGACCGCTCAAGGACTGGTGAGAAGGGCTTATTCCATATCACTTAAGAATAGAACTCCTGAGCAGGTGGAAGAAGAGCGGAGAAAAGTTGTGGAGTTGGCGGATAAGGAATGTCTGTCAAAAGGGCTCACCAGCGTTTATGATGCCAGCTCATCCTTCAACACCATAGACCTGTTTAAGGAATTTGCTGAGCAGGGGAAGCTGGGAGTCCGTCTTAATGTCATGATCAGTGAAGGGAACGAGAGACTCACCAAAGAAAATCTTTCCGCATACAGACTTCTGGGCGTGGGAGATCATCATTTGACTGTTCGGGCGATAAAGAGGTTTATGGACGGAGCTTTGGGATCCCATGGAGCCTGGTTTCTTGAACCTTATAAGGACCTTCCCTCAAGCACAGGATTGAACACAACTCCTGTGAAAGTCATTCAAGAGACCGCCCGGATCGCTATAGAGAATGATTTTCAGCTCTGCATCCATGCCATAGGGGACAGGGCCAATAGAGAGGTATTGGATATCTATGAGGAGGCTTTTAAAGCCCATCCTGATAAAAAAGACCTGAGATGGAGAGTGGAACACGCCCAGCATCTAAGCCCCCAAGACATTCCCCGTTTCGGCAAACTGAGTGTGATCGCTTCCATGCAGGCCATTCACTGCACATCAGACGGGCCTTGGGTCCTTAAGCGTCTGGGAGAGGAAAGGGCTGAACAGGGTGCTTATGTATGGAGAAAGCTCATGGATACAGGCGCTCTGATCTGCAATGGAACAGATGCGCCGGTCGAAGATGTGGATCCTATTCCCTGTTTTTATGCGGCTGTGACCAGAAAGATGTCAAACGGAGAGCTTTTTTATCCGGAACAAAAAATGACCAGGGAAGAAGCCCTGCGCTCTTACACCATTAACGGAGCTTATGCGTGCTTTCAGGAAGATACTCTGGGCTCATTATCTCCGGGTAAGCTGGCGGATATCACGGTGCTGTCCAAGGACATCATGACCGTTCCCGAAGATGAGATCCTCGGAGCTGAGGTCCTTTACACCATTGTGGACGGAAAGGTGGTTTATACAAAAAAAGAGGACAGGTGACCTCTCTGAGTCACATATTTTCTTCTTCACTCCTTTTAAAAACAGGGTAAGGCTGTTGGCATAAATTTTGCTGTTGGTGTGAGTGAAAGGTTTTATCAAGTATCAGTCAAAAGTTAGGGCTTTTTTTTGAATAGGTTCGGCAGTTTATAATGGGGACAAAAAAATGAAAAAAATGCTGACGGGAGGATTTCTGTTTTTATCATGTTTACTCTTTTTAAGTCCTTCCTTGCCGCAGGAAGAGCATGTGGCACGCGTGGTCAGCATCGAAGTTCCGGTAAGGGTTTATAAAAAGGGGCATTTTATAAGGGACCTCTCCATTCACGACTTTCTGCTCTATGAAGACGGAGTGCAGCAGAGGATTGATGCGGTGTATCTCATAAAGAAAAAAACCATTGAAAGAGAGGAAATGCACAAAGAAGCGGTAAAGACAAGAGAGCCTGAGATTGAATCACGGAACTTTGTATTTGTGTTTGAGATCCGCACTTACCTTCCCAAACTAAATGAGGTCATGGACTATTTTTTCAATAAAGTGATGCTTCCCGGAGATACGCTTAAGATCTACACTCCGGTTCGAGCCTATACCATTAAAGAGGATGCCTTCAAAATCCTGCCCAAACAAAAGATCGCTGATCAGCTGAAAGCCAAACTGAGAAAGGATATTGTCATGGGAGCCTCTGAATACAGAAACCTTTATGAGCAGATAAGGAAAATTGTCTATACAGAGGATATGACACCAAAATCTCTCATGTGCATGGATATTTTAAGAAAGATGAAGGCTCTGCAGCAGGTTGATGTATCCAAGCTCACTCAACTGGCAGAGGATCTCAAAAAAACCGAAGGACAAAAACATGTGTTTTTGTTTTATCAAAAACAGAGTTTGCCTATCCCTGAATTTATTGATCCCTTAGATAGATTGGAATTACAAGCCAGTATGCCCCAGCATGTGGAGGAAATCAAAACAGCTTTTTCAGATGCTTCCATATCCGGTCATTTTGTGTTCATCACAAAGAAGCCGTCCGATGTACTGGATATAACCCGGATGACCAATTATGCGGGCCAGGAGATAAAAATGGAGGATTCATCGGGCGAGATATTCGGTGCGTTTAATGACCTGGCCAAAGCCACCGGAGGCTTGACTGAAAGCTCCGCCAATGTGGCTGTGGCGTTTAAAAAGACAGTGGAGGCTTCTGAAAATTATTATCTGGTTTACTACACTCCCAAAGAATACAAGGCAGATAATAAATTCCATAAAATAGAGGTCCGGATTAGAGGCGGAGGCTTTCGGATCACCCACCGAGCCGGTTATGTGGCTGATTGATATAATAAAAATTTGGGAGCTAAAAAATGAAAAAATTTGTTTTCATTCTATTTTTCTTTTTGCTTTTCCTTCCATTAGTTTTTTCCCAGGAAATTATCGAGAATCCTAAAAAGCCATTGAATCCCAATGCCGGCCGGATCCTTGATGTAAAGGAAGTTCTTCGAATAAATGACCAGGGAGAGGAATTCTTTTTCAAACGGCCCCAATTTGTGAAAATCTCAGAAGATGGATTTATTTTTCTTCATGACTCCAATCAGCTCCTTAAATTCACACCAGAGGGCCAATTTGTTAAAAATCTATTTAAAAAAGGCCAGGGACCAGGAGAGATCCAACAGTTCGTAAGGTATGTACTTCAAGAGAAGGACATCTTTATCTATGATTCAGGAAACTCCAAAATCCTGCATATGGATCTGGAAGGGAAATTATTGAAAGAATTCCATTTAACCAAACGCTACAGTCTTCTGCTTGGTCTATTGAGAGATTATTTTATTTTGATTAAAACGAATTTTTCTGATGCTAAGGAGAGCACAGGGAATATTGTTGATTATCAAATGTCAATTGTGGTGCTTTCAAAAAACGAAGAAGTGATAAAGGAATTCCCTGGGGCTATCCTAAGAGCCTATCGAGGTGAAAATATCATGGTGAATTGGGGACGTGCTGTCACCATCATGAGCCATGATGGGCGATTTTGCATCTGGACTGATCCAGAGGAATACATGGTTACGGTATTGGACATTAGGATGGGGGAAATCATCAATAAATTCACCCGCCCATATCCCCGAGTAAAAGCACCAAAGAGAACAACGGACCGGCCCGGGCCTAAAATTCCTGAAAGAAAATATGTATCCGATATTAATTATATTTACACATTTCGGGGAAACATCCTGGTGTGGACCTCCACTTTTGATGAAAAAAGAGGAATGCTTTTTGACCTATTCGATAAAAAAGGCACTTATTTGGATAGCTTCTGGTTGAATGTGAGAGGAACGCTTATCGCTACACATAAGAACTTTTTATTCTTTAGAGAATACAATGAGGATGGGACCATAGATGTGGTCAGGTATCAGGTGGAGGATGAATAAAAATCAGGTTTTAGTATTCGCTTGTTTGACATACCCAGATCTTTTAATTAGAATTTGGGAGTAAGGGGTAAGAGATGAAAAAGAAAATCATATTTATTCTTTTATGCTTTTTTCTGCTTTTTACTTCACACATTTTAAGCCAAGAAGCACTCCTTGTTAACTCGAACGATACGGCGTTAGAAGCCATACTGGATAAGTGCGCTGATTACTGCGAGAAGATAAGAAGCCTGGCCCTTTATTTCGTGTGCAAAGAGAAGATCCTTGAAGTAGAGTTTGCTGAACTTCCAGAAAGACTAAGAGAGATAGTCATTCGTCATGGATTGGGAGACGGACCTTATAAAATAACAATAGGGTGTTCTCCTCATTTAAGAGATGTATACCGATGTGTCTACGACTACCAGCTCATACGCAAACCCTATACAAACAAAGTGATGGAAAAAAGGATCCTTCTCAGCGAAAATCATGAGAAAAAACATGTAAAAAATGCAGAGCTTAAAACAAGATTCCACCACTCCCAGCTTTTCTTAGCGCCTGTAGCCATTTTCGGAAAGTCCAATCAAGCCGATTATGACTATCAGATCATAGGAAGAGAGAAACACTATATGGATGAGGAGATCGTCATTGAAGCCATACCCAGACCCCATGCACAAGGAAACAAAATGCACGGGAAAGCGTGGATAAGTGAAGAAGACTACAGCATCACCAGAATCGAATGGACATCTGATTCAGTTGAGAATATGGATGCCCTTGAAATTGAAGCAGAGTTCCTCCAGGCAAGGCCTGAGGTCATGTGTTCTGTGGAATTCAAGCACAGGATCAAAGACATAAGATTTCCCAATAAATACTCACTCATTGAGGCTTACTATCATAAAAACAGAAGGCTTTACAACCGGACCGAGATCACTGTCCATTATCGAGATTACCAGTTCTTCATCGTAAGCACTAAAGTCAAAGGCGATATTCCTTATTAATAAAAAAAGAAGGATAGAAGAAATATCCCTCCTTTAACTGAGCAGAGTTAGAAGAGTCTGTTTAGTGAAAACTTTAAGGTCATTCTGGTTTTCAAGAAAGGGCTCCACATCATTTACCACATAATCCCAATCCGTTACTTTTATTCTTTCCGAGGTGATTTGTCTCCAGTTTTCTTTTTTAAGAGGGGGACTTTTAAAACCTGTTTGTTTGAGCGCATTATTGAGGTATAGAAGATTAGGGAGCATATCTTTCCATTTGCTCAGATAAAACCACAGATCATAATAATCTCTTCCCTTGGTATAAGAACGTTGGAGGATAGCATGTAATTTTCCTGCAAGAAATGATGTTTTATCATGATGAATTACCCCAAACGGCAAAAATTTATACACTAAAGAGGATTCTGTTCGAAAACCTTGGGGAGGATTCGTATCCACTTCGATTTTTACCCTCATTTTTTCTCTTCCCTTGCTTGTTAGATGAGCTTCCTCAAGGATTCTCTCAAATTTGATAAATACGGATTGAACTGTATCTGTATAGATTCCTTTTAAACTCAGCTGATAGCCCTGCAATTCCAAATGTTTTTTTATCTTTTGGGCAATACCTTTTAGATCAAAAGGGCTCTTGTCTTTTAAGTGAAAATCCAAATCTTCTGAAAACCTTCTCAGATCATAAAGGATTCTTAGGGCTGTGCCACCGTGAAAAACGAGTTCATCGAGTGCGTTCTGTTCAAACAGTTCTCTAAGAATCACATGATGAAGATATTCTCTTAATTTATTCAGAGAAGGCCTCGGATCTTTTTCCTCTGCTGCAATGGATAAGGCCTGTTCTTTCATTTCATTTCCTCTTTGTGAATCATTATGAACCGATTGACTCCTCTGTTTACTTTAGGGCTGTTGAAACGTCTTGAGTAATCAAGAAGTTTTGCTTTTTTGACTTTCTCAAGATTTTGGAACCTCATCTCCACAACTCTCTCCTCAGTCCATTCTCCTTTGATGAGATAAAAAAGGTCAAGAAAAACCTTTTCTGGTTCTGCCAGCATGAAATTTTCCTGAGGATGAGTGCTTCTTGTTTCCAGATACAGAGTGTATCCCCAGAACCTCTCTCTTCTTAAGGAATGATATGTGAAAATACCTATAGGTGTTTTCCAGACAGTCGTTTTCTTTGGAGTGATAGCTTCGTACAGATAGGTTGATTCTGGAATGAATCCGTAAATATCAAGAGCTGTTCTTAAACTAACATAAGAGGGCCTGTATAAAAAATTAGAGATATAGCCGGGATTGGGTTCGGTTTTTCGATATCTTTCCGGTAGAAGGTATTTTTTGTTTCGGAGTTTCAGCAGTTTTCCCATACTCACCCAGCGAGAGAGGCGTGCTTCTATTTGTCCCCGGGATTCTTTGAAGAGGAGGTGGACTTCATCACTTTCAAAAAACGGTCTGTCTCCAAAGAGATCTACCAACTCTTCATAATTCATTTCTATTTCCTACCATTATTGGTAAGTTATGGAAATATAATACATATTTTTTAGATGAATTGTCAAGGTTAGAGTAAAATATCAAAGAAATCAGGAATCAACATTTGTAAAAACTCAACATTTTATTTTTTTGACATCATCCTTTTCATAATCTATATTAAGAACATGTCATAAAAGAAGGGAGGGGGATGACAATGCGAAAACCAATTTTTCTAATTGGTATTCTTTTCTTGATTCTTATGACTTTTGGCCAGGAGCTCCAGCATGAGGCCAGAGCTATCCTCATTGAAGTGGATGTGAGGGTTTTTAAAGGGAATCGGTTTATTAATGACCTTGATATCCATGATTTTGAAGTATATGAAGAAGGGAAACTTCAGGAAATAGAGGCGGTTTATTTGATAAAGGAGAAGAACATAGAACGCCAGCTGGTGGATACTTCATTAAAAGGCGAAGAGATTCAACCGGTCAAACCCATTACCTCCATCCAGAAGAGAACCTTTATCCTGATGTTTGAGCTTGTGGAATACCTGCCGCGGGTGGGAGAATTGATCGATTACTTCTTTAATGAAGTTCTTTTGCCAGGGGATTCCCTCATCGTCACAACACCCCGAAAAAACTACCGGTTCAATGAAGATGCTTTTGAAAGAATGCCAAAGGAGGAAATAGCTGAAGAATTGAAGGGAAAAGTGAGAGAAGATGCGGTACTGGGCAGTTCAGCCTATCGAAGTATGCTTAGAGAATTCAGGGATTTGAAGTATACAGGTTTTGAGGACCCAGAGCTAAGAACTCGAATGCTTCTGGAGATCTTTAGGAAGCTCAAGGGGTACATGTATATTGACAGACAGAAAATATCCCAATTCGGAGAGTTTTTAAGACAGATCCAAGGGCAGAAACATGTGTTCTTTTTTTACCAGAAGAATATGCTTCCGGTTCCCCCTGGTTTATCAGATAAAGACCTATTTGAGCTGTTTCCGGACATATCATTTAACTCAGATGAAATAAGAGAGGCTTTTTCAGACGCATCTGTGACCTGTCATTTTTTATATATCACGGAAGCTCCTCTTACAGAGGATGGGAGGGAGCAGAGTGAAATTTTGGGATGGGTGGACACTCGCGCAGATATCTTCAGCGGGTTCTCAGAAATGGCAGATGCCACAGGAGGTGTGACCATAAGTTCACGAAGTCCGGAATTTTCCTTCAAACAAGCCATGGAGGCTTCAGAAAATTACTATCTCATCTACTATAAGCCCAAAGATTATAAGACAGATGGGAAATTCAGGAAGATCAAGGTGAAGATCAAAGGGAAAAACTACAGGATTCTTCACAGAGCCGGCTACATTGCAGATTGAGAAGAAAGAGGTGGATTTGGATAAGGAAGAGGTAAGTCAATAAATGATCCCAGATTTTTATACGATTCCGGATTCGTAGATGGGTTTGGCGTCCAGAATGCGTTCGGGGCTGAAGATGGAAAGGTCAAGGGCGGGTTTTTTCCCACGGATAATTTCAGAGAGATAACGCCCCACAGCAGGAGCCTGCTGCAGCCCATGGCCTGAGAATCCGATAGCCAGATAAAATCCCTTTACTTCAGGCCATTCTCCAAGAATGGCGTTTTCATCCAGAGTGTTCACGGCATAGAGACCGGACCAGCCTCTCTGGAGCCTCAGCCGGTCAAACGCAGGCACGAATTCCGCAAGTTCAGGCCACAGTCGCTCTCTGAAAGTCTCCTGATTCCAGGAAAAATCAATTCCTTCTGTGTCATCGGGCATGGATTTGCCTGCGAGGATTTTATCTCCTGTTTCGGAACGGAAGTAAAGCCCGGAGGGAAGAACGGTCAGGGGTAGGGGGGATTCCGGTTTTTCTCCGGGTTCCAGCACAAAGACCTGGCGTTTGACAGGAGTTATGGGAAGGGAGATGCGGGCGGTTTTGGCGAGCTCTCCGGCCCATGCGCCCGCACAGTTTATCACATTTCCGGACATGAGGCGCTTTCCTGATTTGAGCCTGGCTCCTGTTATCCTTTTTCTATGAAGTAGAAGTTTAACAGCCTGGTCCTCGATCAGTTCCGCTCCCAAAGAAGCGGCTTTTTGTTTGAAACCGTTTAAAAAAGAATAGGCATCCAGGTAACCGTCGTCAGGGCTGAAGGCCCCTCCGGCTGTTTTTTGGGCCGAGTACAAAGGATATTCGGATTCAATATCTTCAGGTTCGATCCAATTCACAAGGCATCCCAGGTCTTTTTGAAGATTGAAGGCCTGCACGGCTCCTTGTTTGTTTTTTCGGTCTGTTAGAAATAAGTTTCCTTCTTTGCGAAAGCAGAGGCCAGGCTTTTCACCTTTGACCGCCATTTTTTCAGGGAAGTCCTTTATGAATTCATGGGCGTATTGTGATACCTCGATGTTCTGTTTGAGGCTGAACTGGATGCGCACATTTGCCAATGAAAGAGTGGTGGATGCGTGAGAATAGGTCAGATCTTTTTCAACGATGCCGACTTTGAGATTCCGGTCAGAGGTGAGGAGAAAATAAGCGCAGGCGCATCCCATGATCCCTCCTCCTATTATGAGAAAGTCAAAGGAATTTTTAACGGGCACTTCTTTTTTCCTCCATGTGCACATGAAGAGGAGGAGAGGACTTGTCTTTGTCTTGTCCTATATAAAGAGTTGTGTGAGG
Source organism: uncultured Eubacteriales bacterium (assembly GCA_964456985.1). GTDB lineage: Bacteria > Acidobacteriota > Aminicenantia > Aminicenantales > Aminicenantaceae > WJMT01. Next base: position 116,230 of record CAYWDH010000001.1, on the reverse strand, counting down.
GAACGGGATCTCAATGTCCAGCTCATCGAATCTCTTTTTGATCCGTCGATTGAATTCTCTTCCCACGCCCCACTGCATGGCCGGAGCGGTTCGGGTCCGGGCTCTTACAATGACTGCCGAATCATCGAACCGGTCCAGTCCGAAGATCTCAATGGGCTGTAAGATTTGATCCTTCCATTCCGGATCATTCCGCATCTCTTCATCTATTTGTTTTATGACATCCATCACTTCATCTGCATCCTCTCTGTAAGCGATCCCTATATCGAAGAGATAGCAGGAATACTCTTTGGTCTTATTGGATACGATATCAATATTGGAATTGGGGATGAAGTGGACATTGCCTTCTAAGTCCCGTAGCCGTGTCAGTTTCAGATTGATTTGCTCCACAACCCCTGATCTTCCCGCTATTTCCACAATATCTCCGACTCTTATTTGATCTTCAAGAAGGATAAAGAAACCATTGATGATATCTTTGACCAGATTTTGCCCGGCAAATCCTATAGCCACGCCTGCGATTCCTGCTGCGGCTAAAAGCGGACCGATTTCAATACCCACCTGTCCCAGAATGATAAGCAGGGCTATCAATACAGCTGTAATGCTCAGAGTGTTTCGTATGACTGAACTTAGGGTATCAGCTCTTTTTCTGGCTTCTTTATCATCTTTTTTCTTAAGGAACAGTTTAGAGATTCGCTTGGAAAGGCTTTTTATTAGTTTGAGCCCGATAAAAAGAGCTATCAGGATCAGTACTATTGTGATACCTGATGAGAGAAACCAATCCTTTAATGCGGTTAATAGGGCATTATAATCCATTTTGCTGCCTCCTTTTTAGATTACTTTTAGATTAGTAGAAACAAGCTGACTTTATTATATGGATATTTGGAGCGATTATAAAGAGGTTCGGTTTTATATGCTTTCGAGGACAAAGAGATTGTCATTGCTGCCGTCAATGTGGTATAAGAAAAAAGGCGAATGATCGAATACCTCAGCAATCCAAATGTGCAAAAGATCCTGTTTTCCCTTCTAACGATTTTTATTGCCTACATGCTCTCGCTTCTGATAGACCGTCTCATCAATAAAACTGTCCCTGATTCAAAAAAGCGGTACACTGCCAGAAAAGCAGTGGTCTATGTCCTATCTGTTCTTGCCATAATCAACATCATCCTGATCTGGTTGAAAGAGCAGGTGTCCATAGCCACGCTGATTGGGATCGGAGGAGCCGGCTTGACCTTAGCTTTACACCAGCCTGTGACAGCCATAGCCGGTTGGCTTCTGCTGCTTATAAGAAGGCCCTATGATACCGGAGATAGAGTCCAAATAGGAGATGTAAAAGGAGATGTCATTGATATCCGTCTTTTTTATACCTCTCTTCTGGAGATCGGAAACTGGGTGGATTCTGACCAGAGTACGGGACGTGTTGTTCACTGCCCCAACAGTAAAATATTCACAGAGTCTATCTATAATTACACGCGTGGGTTTGAGTATATATGGAATGAGATCAAAATAGTCGTTACTTTTGAAAGTAACTGGGAAAAAGCCAAGCAGATCATACTCGAGGCGGCAGAAAAAGATGAACTGGATTATGGTGAATTAATCAAAGAGAGAATATCTCACATGTCCAGGAAATATTTGATCCACTTTGAGAAGCTGACTCCTGCGGTGTGGACCAATATTGTTGATTTCGGGGTGGAACTGACGCTCCGTTATATGACGAATGCCAGAAACAGGAGGTCAAGCCAGGATATGATCTGTCAGTTCGTTCTGAAAAAGTTCAACGAAGAACCGGATGTGGAGTTCGCTTATCCCACCTACCGCTTGTTCAAGCGCGGGGAATAATCCTGGTCATTCATAAAATATGGTTGCGTTTCCATCCACATTTTCCATGATTGACTCTTTTATCATTCTTAATTCATTAAGAACATGCTTCTTCTGTTATTCCCTGTAATGATTTTTATTTTATGCAACCATATTTTCCCTTACAGGCGAGCCGATCTCACAGCATCTGCATTGTTGCAGGGCATTCGCGGTGAAGGACCACAGCTTCATACCCTGCGCCTCGCATCTGCAGCCATCTCGGCTCGTGAATAACCAGGATCACATTCATGCTTCCCGAAGGCTATATCTTCAATGTCGCTTCGGCCACACTCGAACTTTAAGAGTATATATATGTATTAGCGGTCAGCCCACATATATCCGGCTATAAACGCAAGTTTGGCGATATCAGCCATTATATCAGGATTGATCCTGTAAATAGTATCCCGGGTCTGGTGATATCCGATGTGGGGACCGTTGGACGCGAATGAAGCGCTGGGAATGCCTTTTTGATAGAACGGAGCATAGTCAGAACCCCTGACTCCCACTCCTCTTAAAAAACGAATGTTTCCCAGTATGTTTACAGATTCATCTGCTTTTTCAAACACTTGGCGCAGGAGTTCAGGTTCGGGGCTCATAGAGCAGCCGGTGCCGTCTCCTTCCCCTACCATATCAAAATTGAACATGCCGTCCACTTTTTCAAATACCGGGGGAATATGGTCTACAAAGAAAGAAGATCCTTGAAGTCCTTTTTCTTCTCCGCCGAAAAGAACAAAGACGACCGACCTCTTTGGTTTTATTTTGAGTTTTGAGAAAGCTTCCGCGATTTCCATGACCACAGCACTTCCGCTGGCATTATCATCCGCGCCTGCAAAGAGAAGACCCAGATGTTTCCCGCAGTGGTCAAAATGACCGCCTATGACCAGACAGTGTTTCTTGAGCTGCGGGTCCGAGCCTTGCACGTATCCCGCGATATTGTAACCCATGCCTTCCGGAAAATGCATGGATGAGACGCTGTAGCTGATTTTTGAGGACAGAGGGAAAGAGAGCGGTTTTTTATAGGTCAGGAGGTCATTTTTCAGGTCCTGACAGTTGATGCCTTTTTCTTTGAATATCATATCCGCTGTTTTCTCGCTGATAACAGCAGGAGTGAAGTCCTTGATCCAGTCCATGTTCGGATTGGCTATGGGTTCGGGATAGATATAGAAGATTCCCAGAGCGCCCATGTCTTTGGCTGTCTTCATCCGGTGGCGGTGCTCATCATGTTCTTGAAAGCGTTTGTCATTCCTATCAGGAGTGCCCCTGAAACAGAGAACGAATTTTCCCTTTACATCCAGTCCGGCGTAGTCATCATATCCAAGCTCCGGAGCGGAAATACCCCAGCCCGCGAAAACAACTCCGGCTGTGTGACTCCCGCTGTCAGTGGAGAGGAGCGGTAAAAAGTCTTTTTCAACTTTGACTTCAATCCCCTTTTTTTCATTGGCTGGAAAAAAGGTCATCTCAGCTTGGTCTACAATCGTATAGGGGGATGGAAAGGGTTGGAGATAGCCGTTATCAAGGATCGGATGGAGCTTCCAGTTCCTGAATTTTTCTGCGGCCCATTCAGCAGCCGCTTTATAGGCAGGATGTCCGGTATGGCGGCCTTCGTATTTGGGAGATGAGAGTATTTTGACATAGGTATAGGCATCCTCAGGGTTTATGAATTCAAGGCCTTTGGATATGTTTTTATCAATCTTCTGCGCAGCCGCAGAGGAAAAAAGAAAAGCAGCGGCCAGCAGTACAATCAGTTTATTTCTTGTTTTCACCTGTTCCTCCTTTTTTTCTTTTTCTCCTGATTTCTTTCATAACATTTTTATGAAGAACCAGGAAGTAATAGGCCACAAGGCAGGCCATGATGACTCCGAATCTCACTATGTTCCCCATAAACAGGGATACTACAGCATATATAAGAACTCCTATGAGAAGAATTAAATGGAAAAAAGAAAAGACCCAATCAATAATATCTTTGTTCATTTTCTCCTTATGGAGATGATTTCAATGGTTTCGCTGGGAACATCGCGCATTCCGTGGGCGGTCATTGTCTTTGTGTTGGCAATGGCTTCCACAACATCCGTGCCTCCGATGACTTTTCCGAACACACAGTATCCCCAGCCGTCCTCTGTTTTTGCGGTGTGGTTCAGGAAGTCATTATCCGTATGATTGATGAAGAACTGACAAGTAGCGCTGTGAGGATCCATGGTTCGGGCCATGGCAATGGTGTATTTGTCGTTTTTAAGACCGTTATCCGCTTCGTTTTTTATAGGAGAATTGGCTTCTTTCTCCACAAAATCGGGAGTAAGCCCTCCCCCCTGGATCATAAAGTCTTTGATAACGCGGTGGAAGATCGTACCGTCATAAAACTGGCTGTCCACGTAAGAGAGAAAATTTTCGACCGTCACCGGGGCCTTGTCTTTATAAAGCTCAACAGTCATGTCTCCTTTGGTCGTCTTTATAATAACATTGATTGTATTTTCCTCTGCGTAAGGTGTAGTGCTGAAAAAAAGAAGTGAAAAAAGGGCAAATGAAAGTGTAAGTATATTTTTTATCATTGACTCCTCCTTCTTCATATATTGAAATAATCAAAATACCAGAATATCACAGAATAAGCAATATTATTTAAAACCTGAATTTCAATATATTTCACATTAAAATTTTAATCATAATCATGTATACTTACTTGGATGATACAAGGATGGAGGGATTCATGAAGCGAGTAAAAGGATCATTGAAAGTCATTTTTATTTTTTCCTTTGTATTTTTATTGGTGTCATCGGTTTCTGCCCAGGGAAAAATAGAATTCGGTTTTCATTATTCAAGTTGGAGCATGAATGTGCTTCGCGGGCTTATTGAAGGAGTGCTTGAAGACGGTCTGGAGTCGGCGTTAAAGGATGATTTTCTTTCGGATATCCAGGATGACTATCCTTATTTAGAAGAGGGAAGTTATGCCCAGGATGTTTCTTTTGATTCGAGCGGAAATAATTTTGGATTTGAATTGCGTTGGTATCCCGGGGGGCATGACGGTTCTTTCAGTTTAGGCCTTTCCGTGGAGAAAACGACCATGAGAGTGGCACTGACAGAAGTCTCTGCTCAAATGGACCTATATCCGGATGCTTTTTTTGAGGCTGGCGGGAGTGCGGAATTTTTGATCAAACCGCTTTCCTTTCATCTGAGCTTCCGCTGGGATTTGTTTCCTTCTTCCAGGATTCGTCCGTATTTTACGTTTGGCTTTGGTGCGGCCACAGGAACGGCCTTGGAAAACGCTGAACTCAGCTATTCCTATTCTGGTGAACTCGATATCCAGAACCAGATAGGAGAGTCCTATTCTGAAAGCGAGACCAAAACTCTAGGGGAAATCATTGATGAAATAGAAGATGATGATGAGGAGTTCACTCTGCCCGGATTTTTCCCTTTTATCCAGTTGAATCTGGGGCTTAAAGGAGAAATAACGAGGAATGTCTATCTGCTTTTTGATGTAGGGATCTGGGATGGAATTATGCTGAGAGGAGGACTGGCCATAAGGATATAAAAAAAATTAAATAAATTTAGGAGGCATTCATGAACAAAAAGATCGTTGTGTCCTTTTTGTGTGTGTTTATGTTATCTGTATCTTTTCTATCGGCCCAGCGGCAAAGGATGGAGCTGAGCCAGGAGCAGAAACTGCTTCAGGTAATGCATTCCATTCACAGCCAGACGCTTTTCAATTATGTGAAAGAGCTGGCGTCTGATAAGTACTGGGGCCGGCTCACGGGAACCGACGGTTATAATCAAAGCGCTCAGTGGGTCATTTCCCATTTCAGAAAATGGGGGCTTCTCCCGGCCGGAGATGACAACACTTATCTCCAGGCTTTTCTGAATCCCTACACACTCGTGTTTAAGGACTGTTATGTTTCTATGAATATTCCTGTTGACGGGGAAACAGTCAGAAAATACTACACATATGAAGAGGAATTTATTCCGGGCTCTACATCCGGTTCCGGCGAAGTCACAGCTGAGGTGGTTTATGTGGGATACGGAATAACCGCTCCTGAGCTGGATTTTGATGAATACAAAGGCATGGATGTCAAAGGGAAAATCGTTCTTATGGAAAGGGAAGCTCCGGTTTCTCCAAATGCTGGGGCTGAAGTCTTTAATAAATGGCGTCCTTATTCGTTTCACCAGTACAAGTTAAAAAATGCTGTGGCTCACGGCGCAAGAGGCATGCTGTACAACTACCACATAACAAATCCGAACAATGCTTATGATGAAAACTTCATTTACTCTCATGTGGGAGAGATGGTTGTGAATGATGTTTTTGCAGGCACAGAGAAAAAACACGGAGACGTAGTGGCCCGGATCAACAAGGAATTGAAACCCCAGTCCTTTGATACCGGGAAAGTCTTTACCATAAAAAACACAACAGAGCATCATCCTGACGGTATTGCCTATAATGTCCTGGGCATGATCAAAGGCACTGATCCTGCGCTCGAGGATGAAATCATTATTATCGGAGGTCACCTCGACCACCTGGGACGCTGTTATGAGATCATACCTGGTGCCAATGACAACGCCTCGGCCGTGTCTGTGATCCTGGGGATTGCCGAAGCCCTGGCAAAAAGTCCTGTTCAACCAAGGCGCTCTGTCTTGTTTATCTGTTTTGGCGCTGAAGAGCAGGGTGTTGTCGGATCTAAATTTTATGTGGAGAATCCAGTCTTTCCTCTGGAAAAGACAGTTTGCTTGATAAACATGGACGGAGTCGGGGCAGGGGATAAATTGAGTGCCTTATGCGCGGAGAACTTTCCTGAACTGTGGAGCTATTTTAAGAAGGCGAACGACAAATACACCCACAGGCTGGTTTTCCCCAGTTATTTTGCGAACCTTGGCCGCCCCAGGCTTGATGCGGCTCGCTTTTTATGGGCCGGCGTGCCATCGCTGTCTTTTAGTGCCTTTGGAACACGCTCCTATTATCATGTGACCAAAGACAATATAGATATCATCACTCCTGAGATCATGGAGGACCTTGCCCAGATGATATTCATGGGTGTTTTAGACCTTGCCAATCAGGATAAAGCGGATTTCAGGAAAGCTGGAGATTGATGGCTCGCTTTTATCTGCCCACGAAGATTGTTTTTGGTGCCGGGTCTGTCACGGAGCTCAGAAAGATTGTCGAGGAGGAACTAAAAGCATCCCGTGTGTTCCTGGTCACAGATAAAGGAATAAGAAAGGCCGGAATTGACAGAGCCATTGTTTCTCAGTTTAAAAGCATAACTGTATTTGATGATGTGGAACCCAATCCCCGGTATACGACAGTCAACAGAGCGGGCAGCATTGCGAGAAAGACAGGACCTGACCTCATCATTGGTCTTGGAGGCGGGAGCGCACTAGATGCGGCAAAAGCTGTGGCTCTTCTCGTGACGAATAAAGGCTCTATTGAAGACTATGAAGGAAAATACAAGTATACGTTTCCACCGGTTCCGGTTTTGGCTATTCCCACTACCTGCGGGACTGGAAGTGAAGTCACATGGAGCTCTGTAATAACCCACACGGAAAGAAACTTCAAGATGACCATTAAAGGGCCTCATACCTTTCCATCCGTGGCATTGGTTGACCCGGATCTGCTTGCTACTCTTCCACAAAATCTCATTGCTTCCACTGGGATGGACGCTCTGGTCCATGCCATTGAAGCCTTCTCTGTAAAGCCTTCCACTTTTCTCACTGACCTTTTTGCCAAAGAGGCGGTCAGGCTGATCTTTCATCACCTGGAAAGAGCGTATAATGACATAGAAGGGGATAAGGAGGCCAGAGAAAATTTAATGAAGGGAAGTATGCTGGCAGGAGTGGCCTTCGGGAACAGTGATGTGGGAGCGGTTCACTGTATCGCTGAAGCAGTGGGAGCTCTGTATGACACCCCCCACGGGGTCGCTAATTCCATATTTCTTCCCTATGTGATGGAGTTTAACCTTCCGGAAGCAGAGAGTTCCTATGCTGAGATAGCCGGTTTTGTGGGGATTGATGACAAGAGCCGGAAAAGGGCTGCGGAAAAGTTGATAAAAGAGGTAAGGGATCTGTCCTCGAGATTGAATATTCCGCGGTTTAAGGACATTGGAATAGAAAAAAGTCAGTTTACGCTCATAGCGGAAAAGTCCTATCAAAATAATTCTAATCCGTCGAATCCGCGTAGAGCAGAAGTCAAAGACTATCTTCAGATGCTGAATACAGCATTTTCAGACTGAGCGGATTTTTATTTGATAGGCCGGTAGTGTTAACGAATCATAAAGGAGGCTTCATGAGAGGCTCAAAGCAGATTAAAAAAATCATATTTTTCAGTTTGTTCGTTTTAGGTCTTTTTATTTTTACTTCCTGTAAGAGCAAGGAAGTTCGTTTTACTTTCGCCTATCTAGCCGATATTCATGTGCAGCCGGAACTGCATGCTGAAGAGGGATTCATGCAGGCCGTCAATGCTGTCAATGAATTGAAGCCTGATTTTGTATTGACTGGAGGCGATCTCATAATGGATGCTATGGCGCAGCCGTATGAGAGGGCTTGTATGCTCTATGATATGTATAAGAGTGTTTCCGAAAATTTTGAAATGCCGGTTTACAACACCATAGGAAATCATGAGCATTTCGGTGTCAGTAAGGGAAGCGGCGTGGATCCGTCACACCCTGAATTCGGAAAGAAAATGTATCAAAAACGCATTGGGGAATGTTATTATTCTTTTGACCATAAGGGCTGGCATTTCATGGTTCTGGATTCAATCGGCCTGCCTCCGGATTCTTCTTATGTGGGTTTGATTGGTAAAGACCAGAGGGAGTGGATCTCACAGGACCTCGAATCAGTCACTCATGAAACTCCGATTATCATAAGCACTCATATTCCTTTGGTCACTGCATATCCCCTGTTCAGCGGCAATCCGGTCGGGGATGAAATAAACAGTCTGGTTGTCAATGATGCGCATGAAATTCTCGAGCTTTTCAAAGACCATAATCTGAGACTTGTGCTTCAAGGTCACCTCCATGTACTTGAGGATGTTACAATTGGAGGGATACGCTTTATTACGGCAGGGGCTGTCAGCGCGAACTGGTGGGAAGGACCTCTTGACGGGATGGAGGAAGGCTTTGTTCTTGTCCAGATTAAAGGAGAAACTATCGATTGGGAATATGTTGATTTCGGATGGGACCCCACTCAGTTCGAAAAGGAGGAGGATTGATAGAAGATATAGCCAATCATAAAAATTAGGAGGATTTTGACATGTCTCAAAAAACATCACATCCAATTTTTCTGGGCCTTTTTCTGATCATGACTTTAATTGGAACTCATCCGCTGGGTTCTTCAGAGATAAAAAAAGCTATGACGCTCCAGGACATCATGAAGTTCAGGGAGATCCATGGTGCGGTTCTTTCAAACAACGGTCTCTGGGCAGCCTATTCGGCGGAACCGGACAGAGGCGACGGAGAAACTGTGATAAAGGATTTAAAGAATGGAAAGGCCTATATCCTAGACAGAGGCATAAAGCCTGTTTTTACCGAAGATTCGTCCTGGGTGGGAGTGATTTTAAAACCAGAGGCTTTAAAGACTCTTGTGAACGGAAAAGAAAAACCGAAAAACGGAATGGCTCTTTTGGAACTGGGAACCGGAAGTGTTTCAAAGGTTGAGAACGTCAAATCCTTTGCGTTTTCAGAAGATTCATCCTGGGTCGCTTATCATCTCTATAAAAAGGAAGAGCAAGAAAAAAAGGAAAGCAAAGAGGAAAAAAAGGAGGAAAGCAAGGATACGGGAACTGATTTGGTCCTCATGAACCTCAGCTCAAAAAAAGAGATTTACATTCCTTATGTGTCTGATTACTGTTTTGATAAGTCTTCCCGGTTTCTGTCCTACACGACTGCAGGGCCGGAAGCAAAAAACAACAGTCTGAGCGTTATTGACCTTACTTCTGACCCGGAAGGTCACGAGGATATTATCAAGGAAGATGGAATGAAATTTTCCGCGCTCACCTGGACTGAGAAGGGAAGCCGACTTGCGTTTTCAGCTTCGGAGGATTCAGAAGAAAAAACAGGTGAAGCGTATCTTTATATATGGGATGGGATTGAAAAAAGCTTAGAACCGGCCCTTTCTTCGGATGAGGTTCCTAAGGGATGGATTTTGCCTGAAAAAAACGACCTGTCCTGGAGCAAGGACGGCCTCCGTCTTTATTTCGGATTTCTTCCGAAAGAGATAGCCGAAGCCAGCAGTATCAGCAAGGAGAAAGATAAAGAAGAATCAAAAGAGGAAGACCTTTATGACGTGAGCGCCATTCTCAAAAAGAGAGAGGTAGATGTATGGCACTGGGATGACCCTTTGATCAATACGCATCAGAAGAACATGTGGCCCCGGATAAAGGAGCAGACTTACCTTGCTGTTTATTATATGGATAAAGGCGAATATATACAGCTTGCTGACAGGGATATGCCCAGGGTCCTCACAAATGAGAATGGGAATTATGCTCTGGGATTCCTGGACGCTCCATACAGGAAAATGATCACATGGTACGGACAGTTGAATGACCTCTATCTCGTTAATATCAAAGATGGTAGCCGCACGCTCATTGTATCCCGTTTTGAAGACAGGGCTTCCCTTTCTCCGGAAGGCCGCTATGTAGTCTATTATAAAGATGGGAACTGGCATATTTTCGATACGTCTACCAGGGAAAGCCGGAACCTAACCGGGAATATCGGGATCCCTTTTTACAATGAAGACCATGACTATCCGAGTGAGGTGCCCGGATATGGAGTGGCAGGCTGGCTGGAGGAAGATGAAGCTGTACTGATCTATGATAAATATGATATCTGGAAATTTCCCGTTGTTGAGGGGCTGCCTGAAAATGTAACAGGAGGTTCTGGTCGTCAAAACGACATAACTTTCCGCATCATCCGGCTTGATCCTGAAAAGGAGTTTTTTAGCCGGAGCGAACCCCTCCTTCTTTCCTCTTATCACAATCATAATAAAAATTGGGGTTTTTACAGAGCGCAGCTTAATAAAACAGGTGTTGAAAGGCTTCTTGAGGAAAAGAAAAAGTTTAATTTTATAGCTAAGGCCAAGGATACGGATACCCTTCTCTTTACAAGGGAGAGCTACACTGAATTTCCCGACCTCTGGGTCAGCGGACTCAGCCTGAGTTCTCCGGAAAAGATATCCGATGTGAATCCGCAAATAAAGGATTTTGCTTGGGGAAGTGCGGAATTGGTGGAATGGGAAAGTGACGACGGGATCCCTCTTCAGGGAGTCCTTATCAAACCGGGAAATTATGAGCCGGGAAAGAGATATCCGGTCATTGTCTATTTTTACCGGTTTTTTTCTCAAAGGCTTTACGAATTCAATCAAGTTGTCATTAATCACAGGCCGTGCTTTCCTTATTATGCCAGTAATGGGTACGCCCTGTTTCTGCCTGATATCAGGTTTGAAATCGGAACTCCCGGATTCTCAGCCACAAAGTGTCTTGTACCAGGGATCCATAAAATAATAGACATGGGCGTTGCTGATTCGGATGCTGTGGGCCTTCACGGTCATTCATGGAGTGGATACCAGACAGCCTTTGTGATCACACAGACCGATATTTTTAAGTGTGCTGTTGCCGGAGCTCCGGTCTCTAATATGACATCCTCTTACGGAGGCATCCGCTGGGGTTCGGGTATGGCTCGCCTTTTTCAGTATGAAAAAACGCAGAGCCGCATAGGCGCCAGCCTTTGGGAGAGACGGGATCTGTATATTGAGAATTCCCCTCTGTTTTTTGCCGATCGAATCAACACGCCTCTTCTCATTATCTTCGGTGACCAAGACACGGCTGTTCCCTGGTATCAGGGCATTGAACTTTATCTTGCTATGAGGAGGCTTGAAAAAGACTGTGTGTTTCTTCAGTACCGGGGGGAGCCCCATCATCCTCAAAAGTATCCCAACAAGCTGGACTGGTTTAAAAAGATAAAAGAATATTTTGACCACTATCTCAAAGGGGCGGAAGGGCCCGCGTGGATAACCAGAGGCGTTCCGTACAGAGGAAAGTGAACAGTACACCAAAAAATATATAAATGAAATCAAAGGAGGAATCATTGAAAAAAACAAAATCCTTTCTGGGTTTGATTATTGTTTTGTTTTTGTTTCAGAATGCTGCGGCTGAGATTCAGTCCCCGCGGGATTTCCTGGGCTTCGAGGTCGGGGCAGACAGGAAACTGGCGGATATGAATCAGATCGTTGAATATTTCATGATTCTCGGAGAGCAAAGCCCCCTAGTCCAGGTGGAAGAAGTGGGCAAGACCACAATGGGGAATTCGTTTATCGTGGCTGTGATCACTTCGGAGAACAACCACAAGCATCTTGAAAAGTACCGTCAGATCCAGCAGAGACTTGCGGACCCAAGAAAGTTGAAACCCGGGGAAGCGGAAAAACTTATCTCTCAAGGAAAAGCAGTGGTCATGGTGAACTGTTCTATTCATGCCACTGAGATAGCAGCCTGTCAGATGTCCATGGAGCTGGCTTATGATATGGCCACAAAGAGAGATGAAGCGACAAAAAAGATTTTGGATAATGTCATACTGATTTTGACTCCCATGCACAATCCTGACGGGATTCAGATGGTTGTTGACTGGTATAAAAAGTATCTCGGAACAAAATATGAGGGAGGGCGCTTGCCCTGGCTTTACAATAAATATGTAGGTCATGATAACAACCGTGACTGGTTTATGTTTACGCAGAAGGAAACAAAATTAACCATAAAAGTCCATAACGCATGGCATCCCCATGTGATCGTGGATATGCATCAGATGGGGAGCACAGGTCCGAGATTGTTTGTCCCTCCGTTTGTGGATCCTTATGAACCAAATATAGATCCCATACTCAGACAGGAGGTAGCCATGATGGGGACGTTTATGGCTACAGAACTCACATCAGAGGGAAAAGGTGGGGTCATGCACAGTATGGGATTTGATGCATGGACTCCTGCAAGAGCCTATCACCATTATCACGGAGGGATACGCATTCTCACTGAGGCGGCCAGTGTTCAGATCGCAACTCCCATCGATGTTCCGTGGGAAAGACTGAGCCCTCAGGTCAAACAGGAATCCGTAAGCATGCCTCTTCCCTGGAAAGGCGGGAAATGGACATTAAGGGATATTGTTGATTATGACTATTCTGCTGTCAGAGCCGCTCTAACAAATGCGGCCCGTCTCAGGGAAAACTGGGTGCAGAACTATTATCGGATCTTCAAGAATGCCGTGGAACGGACCGAGCCACCTTATTCTTATATCATCCCGGAAAAACAGCGTGATCTTTCCACCACATTGAAAATGCTTGATATCTTAATGACAGGCGGAGTGGAGATAAACCGGGCTGAAAAACCTTTCACAGCCGGAGGATTCGAATACCCTGAAGGAACCTTTATCGTGTATACGGCACAGCCGTTCGGAGGATTTGCGAAAACCCTGCTCGAACCCCAAGTCTATCCGGAACTAAGAGAGTTCCAGGGCGGTCCTCTCAAAACACCTTATGATGTGGTGGGACACACTCTTCCTTTTCTTATGGGCGTCAAAGCAGTGAAAGCGGATGAGCCGTTTGAAGCAGAGACAGCACTGGTAAAAGAGATAACAAAGCCTGCTCCGGTAATAGAACTTAAGAAGGGCGCGCTCTTTTACACATGGGGACATGAATCGAATGATGATATCGTAGCAGCCAACAGGCTTTTGGATAAAGGATATGAGATCTTTTGGGCTGCTGAGGAATTTTCTTCAGGAGGGAAGCTTTATCCCATGGGAACCATGCTTGTGAGATGTTCTGACTGTACAGAGGATGACATTAAAGCGGTTTCAAAAAATCTGATTGTCCGTTTCAGAGGCATAGAAGAGGATCCTGGGATTAAAGTCTATTCCTTCCGGAAGCCGAGAATCGGTCTTTATAAAAGCTGGACAGCTTCTATGGATGAGGGGTGGACCCGGTTTGTTCTGGAGCAGTTTGAATTTCAATATGAAAGTCTTTTTGATAAGGATATCAGAGCGGGAAATCTCGCAGAAGATTTTGATGTCATTATTTTTCCTGATCTCAGAGACAGGGCCATTGTCCAGGGGATGTCTGAGGAAGCGGTTCCTCCTAAATATGCCGGGGGGATAGGTGAGATCGGTATAAAAAATATAGAAGATTTTATTCAAAGCGGGGGAACGCTCGTGACTCTGAATTCTTCTTCCGAATTCGGGATCAAACGCCTGCACCTTGGTGTAGAGGACTGTACTTCTGACCTCAGGCGTGATGAGTTTTTCATTCCTGGTTCTTTGCTGGCTGTTGTCAATGATTCTGACCATCCTATAACTTATGGTTATGGACGAGATGCTGTTGTTTTTTTCAGAAGAAGCCCTGTGTTTAAAGTATTTGAGGGGAGGAGTGTTGTGAAGTATGCTCCGGAGGCTCTTTTAAGCGGCTGGGTCAGCGGAGAGGAGCATCTGACCGGCCGGAGCGCTCTGGTAGATGTTCCGTTCGGCAAAGGAAGGGTTATTTTGATTGGATTTCCCGCTCAGTACAGAGCTCAGTCTCACGGGTCTTTTAAATACTTTTTTAATTCCCTGTTCTACGGAGCTAGTGGTTTAACGGATATGTGATAGATTTTCTTTGACCAGGTGATTTTCTTATGATATAAGCTTATTAAGATACTAATCACTGTGTTAAATTGTGATAAGTTGATAAACATGAATAAAAAAGGGGATTTAAAATGAAAGCGTTAAGAAAAATATTAGGACTTCTTATTGTTTTGTTTATAGGACTTCCCATACTTTTTGCTGTCATTTGGGCTGTAGGACTCACCCGGGCTGCTGTGTCTCCTGAGTTTGTTTCTGATCTTCCCCAGGAGATAATAGAAGAAGTACCTTCGCTTGTTGAGGAGGTGTTTGAAGAAGCTCAGAATGAAGAATTGATGATTGATGAGGATACCAGAGCCTGGTTCAAGGCTGCTTCGGAGGTTGACATCTCTCCCCGCGAATTGATGAGGAATATGGGACTTGAAAGCTGGCTTAAGAACGAGCTGTCAGGTTCTCTGGATGAAATTGGGGATGTATTAAGAGGGAAAAGAAAAGCGGGGCCTATTGTCATTGACCTCCGTCCTTTAAAAAAGGCGCTCCAGAGTGAAGATTTTAAGGACTATATTACTCAGGTCATGGAAAAGCTTCCTCCTTGTAATGAAGAGGACATCGAACGATGGTACACGGTGACGGATAGAGATTATGATCTGTTTGACTTCCCCCCATGCACGCCCGGTGTGGAGGTATCAGATCAAGTAATACAGGATTACCTTG
This sequence comes from uncultured Eubacteriales bacterium, assembly GCA_964456985.1. GTDB lineage: Bacteria > Acidobacteriota > Aminicenantia > Aminicenantales > Aminicenantaceae > WJMT01. The sequence goes on along the minus strand of CAYWDH010000001.1, from coordinate 101,102 downwards.
ACGGATTAACCGATGATATATCGGACGAGATAGAGGTTTTTTCGGGGATGCGGTATGTGCCGCTGAGTGTTACGCGGATGGTTAAACTGCTTTCTTACGGGATGTTTTTTTTACCGGCTTTGATCATTTTGCTGGGTTCGGTTATTGCAGCTACCTCAACAGCAAGCTTTTTCAGATGGAGCGGCCTATCAGTGCTGGCAGGTGGGCTTATTTCCTTGTTAACCGCGCTCTTTACCAAACAATTGGCCTTTGCAGGGATCGGGCTTTCTCCGTATTCGTTCTCTAAAGACTGGTCGGTCGGGCTTCATGAACTGGTTCTGGAAAAAACAGCTTGGATACAGACGGCTGTTGTAAACCACCTCTTCTCTCCAGTGATCGCTGTGGCCGGAGTGGTGAGTATCGTAGGATTTATCATTTTTATAGTTTCTTTTATTGCGAGCGGCAAGTCGAAACCTGACAAAGAAAAGCCCGCTGAAATAAAGGAAGAAAAAAGGATCGAACAAAAAGAAGAAGAGAGAAAGGAAGAAAATCTCCAGGAAAAAACGGAACAAGAAAAAGACAAACCTCCTGAAAAACCCGACGAACCTGAAGAAAAGGAAGAATAAGATTTAAAAGGAGATGTGATGAAAACGAAAATCATTATACAGGTTTTTTCTGTGTACTTGTTCATTCTTTTTCTTGTTCTTCCGGGATTTTCAGAATCGAGTGATTCAGCGCAGAGAACTTACACGTCCAAATGGACACCCAGAAGGAATATAGCCAGCATTGATGTGGGAGGTTCGGTATCGTTTATTCAAGCAGGATATAATTACGAATACACGGATACGCTTTGGGGCGAAGATATGACCATAAGCGATTGTGTCGAAAATGCAGACGCTCTTGGATTCAGCGCAGGGGCAGGATTTTATATTGTGGAAAGCCTGGAGATAGCGGCCCATCTGAACATATTTTCCAAATCACTGAATGGAGTCTACGGATTCAGCCTTCCGAATATATATTTATGGGATGATATTGCATCTGACGAGGAAGAAGCCAATCCGTTTTTCAGGGCAACAGTGTTTAGTTTTATAGTGAACTTTCATCCTGTTACTTCAGGAAGCTTCCGGCCTTTTGTTGGGGCGGGTGTTAGCTACATTTCAGGTAAGATGGATTTGCTTTATGATATTATATACGAAGAGACTATTTACTGGGATTGGACGCATGATATAGATATCGTAGAGATTGAATTCGAAGAGACAAATGTCAATAAGCTCGGTTTTAATTTTTCAGGAGGAATGGATTTTTATATCACAAATAGAGTGGCTTTCTATGCTTCCGGAAGATATATCATTGCCAAACGGGAGGTTGAGCATCCTCTGACCACTCAATGGGAAGAAGGGGAAACAATCGAGCTTAATCTAGGGGGATTGTCCGCTAATTTAGGAATCAAGGTCTTTTTTTAACGCTGAGCTGTCATTACGAAATTTTATTTTTTCAATAAAAGGAACTTTTTATCCATGGTTTTCGTTTAATCTATTAAAGGATGACTATATAAGGAGGTGGACATGAAGAAATTCATACTAATTATCTTGTTTCTCGTTATTCTGACTTTATTCATTGGGTCTGCACCTGCAAAAGAAATCAATAAGCATTTTCATCAAACCTTTGATGTTAAACAAGGGGATATACTTCATCTTACGTACGGAGACGGTGATGTAACAATCATTCCCTGGAATGAGGACAGGATCGACGTGGAAGTGAATTACAGGGCTGATATTGATAGAGTAGGGATCGGGAAGGAGCATGATTTTAATGTCGAATTCAGTCAAAGAGGGAGTTCCGTATATGTGACTGAAAAAGCAAGATACGGTTTTACCATAGGTTACATCAATGTGAAAAGATATGAATATATTTATGAGATCAAAGCACCGAATTATATCCGTCTGGATCTAAAGGGGGATGATGGGGATGTGAACATCGAAGGATGGAGAGAGGAGATCGAATGCAGGCTGGATGATGGTGATCTGGTACTCAAAGATATTGATGCAGACAGAGTAAAGATCTGGGGGGAGGATGGAAATACTGAGGTAGAGAAATTCAAGGGAGAGTTATCCATTTCCGTTGATGACGGGGATATACATCTTTTAGGATGTGAAGTTCCTGAATGCAGAGTGATTATGGAAGATGGGGATATTCAGGTACAGGATTCCAGCGGCTCTTTTGACATCACTTCGGATGATGGGGATGTGATTATGGATCAGACAACGGCAGAAAAACTGTATATTAGAGCTGAGGATGGAGATATTGATCTTAACCTTCTGATATCAGACGCCTTAAATGCCGATATAAAAACAGACGACGGTCCTGTTCGGATCAATCTTGAAAGAGGATTTTCAACTTCTTTTTACACTTATTCCGATGATGGACGCATAAGGATTGAGCTGGAAAATATAGAGAATTTTGAAGATGAACGTCATTCTAAATCCGGTGAGATAAACGGAGGGAAAGGGAGAATCCGTATCCGCACTTCTGACGGGAACATCACTATTGGTGAGAAGTGAGTTTGTTTTACTCTAGATAGTATCCGATAGAGAAAAAGCTCACCCAGTGACGGAGCGAGAAAGGGGCTGTGGTTCCCATTCCTGTTTTTTTAAGCGGCAGTACACCTTCGCTGTAAGTATCTGAGAAACGAAAGAGTGTGCCGTTTATCTCTTTTTTCAGGAAATATTCCAGAATTTTTTCTATCGTGATAAGGCCGAAAGGAATAGAATATTTCCCGCACCAGTAGGTATTACGGTAATCCAGATACGTCTCACCCCAAAGTTCTTTGGTCAATCCTTCGATTTTGTGGCTGTCCATGGTCCCTGTGAGATAAGTCCTTATGAGGCGCTGATCGAACGCTAAGGCTGTTTTCCAGGCTTTTTCTCCTTCTCCGAAAGGCGAATTGTTAAAGTCTTCTCCATAATGGTTTCCGTCAGAGGAAACAAGAAAAAAGATATCCTTTCCGGCTTCAAGGTTTTTTTCGGTCATATAATCCGCAATCACTTTAGCCAGCTTTTCTGAGATCTCATCCATTCGGGCAAAAGGCATAGGAGTGACCATTATGGGAGTGATCTTAACTTCAGGATTAAAATACTGAAGGAAGGGAAGAAGGGCTTCGATAGAGTGTTCGATCTCATGGGCCCTGTTATTTGTGATAAAAAACGTCTTGTCGAGCCGCCCCTTGATATATTCTCTCAGACCGGATACAGAAATAGGCTCTTTCAGACCTGGCCAGTATTCGAAGTTGTCCAGGATCAGAATATTCTGGAGGCCGGGGATCTCGCTGCGGACCGTGCCGTGGGTGACGCCGAAGATGACCACTTCTTTAGTCTTTAAAATTTTAAAGAGAGGGTAGTAAATTCTTCCGGCATAGAGATAATCATCATGAGGAGAAATAGCTGCCACAAGTCCCCTGGCATTAAAAGACATGTCTTCCTGACTTTTAAGATAATCCACAAGCTTGCGCATGCTTTCCGGATTCCAACAAAAGCCTACGTCATCCCTGATAGGCCGATTTTTCTGGGCAGCCAGGGGTAAAACACACATTCCGACAACAAAAAGGATAATGATTCTTCGCATGATGTTCCTCTCTAACGTGGACTATTCATAAGAAAATAGCGATGTTCTCATTATTATTTTCTTTTCGGCGATATGCAAGACCTTTTTCAATAATTATTTAAGCAATTAATTGTCGCTGGATCCGGCAGGTCTAAATCTTTATTCATAACGAAGAGAATCCGCAGGATCGCTCAAAGCAGCCTTGATGGCTTTGAAGCTTACTGAAATGAAAGCCACAGAAAAAGTGATGAACAGAGTTATGACCGGAACGAGAATTCCAGGGCTTATTCTATATGCAAAATTTTGGAGCCATTTGACCATGGCAAAATAACCAATAGGAATAGATATAAGAAAGGCTAGAATGAGAAGCTTGGCAAAGTCCTTAGACAGCAGGACCACGATTTGAGAGGAGGTAGAACCCAGAGCCTTGCGGATGCCGATCTCTTTGGTCCGCTGCTCCGTCATATAGGCAGACAAGCCGAAAAGCCCGATACAGGCGATGATGATAGCCAGTACTGAAAAAACAGTGAAGATCTGTCCGGATGTCTTTTCGTTGCTGTAAAGATCGTTCAGCTTTTCATTCAGAAAAAAACTGGAGAAAGGCTCTTCAGGATTGAATTCAGTCCATTTCTGTTCCAGAGATGCTAAAGTGGCAGATATATTTTCCGGTTTTACTTTCACATTGAGATAGGGGAATACCCTTTGCTGTTCGTCATTCTCTTCGGCAAATACCTCAGGGAAAGAAAAGAATACAAAAGAATCAATGTCTTCATGAAGGGAATTGTAATGAAAATCCTTAACCACTCCTATGATGGTAAACTCTCCTGTGGTCTCGTTTTCACCTCCTAACCGTCTGAGCTTCATACCGATAGGATTGTCCCACCCGAATTCCCTTTTTGCGGCCTGGTTGATAATCACATTCCATTCGTCATTGAATTCCTTTGAGAAATCACGGCCTTCCAGGATTTTGATCCCCATGGTTTCTATAAAGTCATCGTCTATGGTCATACCTCTGGTGGTCTTCACTTCCGGATTCACCTGGTCTTTGAACATCACTCCATAGTAATAACCTCCTTGGATAATGGTATCGGAGGCGCCTACATCCACCACTCCAGGGATTCTTTTGATTTCCTGCTTGAATGCTTCAGACTGGTTGCCAAGGGTATAAGCCCTTTCCACCATGATCAGGTTGTCCTCTTTAAAACCCAGATCTTTATTCTGCATGAAATCTATCTGTTTGAAGACGATCATAGTCATGGAGATAAGGACAATGGAAAGCACGAACTGAAAAACGACCAGCGCATTTCTGAGGCGGACTCCCTTTTGAGACTTGGCAAACCGCCCCCTGAGAATTGTGGCAGGCTGGTACGAGGAGAGGAAAAACGATGGATAAATTCCTGCTAAGATCCCTATCACTAACCCTATACAGAGGAGAGCAACCACATTAAATGGGTTTTTTATAAAGTTTATTTCAAGCTGTTTGTTTTGGAGTTGATTAAAGACCGGTAGGAATATTTGGATCAGCACTGCCGCCAGAAATGTGCTGATCAGTCCCATCAGAATGGATTCGACGAGAAACTGCCTGATAAGAGGCCCGCGCGTGGAGCCGATGATCTTACGTATTCCCACCTCTCTGGCTCGGGATGATGATTGGGCTGTTGCCAGGTTCATGAAATTAATACAGGCGATAATAATCACAAAAACCGCAATAGCGATCATGATGTAGACATACAGGATGTTTCCGTTGGGCTTGATCTCACTGGATAGGTGTGATTTGAGATGAATATCTTGGATTGGCTGGAGAAAGTAATTATATCCGTTTCCAGCCTGAGTGTAAGCTTCAAAAGAGGTTCCTGTTTGTGCTTGTATTTGACCGGCTGCGTATTGCTCCACCAGTGCCGGCATCTTTTGTTCAATGGATTGAGGAGATACACCCTCTCTTAGGAGAACATAGGTGTGAACAGAAAAGCTCACATAATTGGGCCGGCGGTCAAAACCAATAAGCTCCAAGGCACCTAAAAAATCAAAACTCATATGAGAGTTTTGAGAGAGGTCACACACTCCCGTGATCATGAATTCCCCCTGAGGAGTAGTGATCTGTTTGCCAAGAGCCTCTTCATCACCGAAATATTTAAGGGCGGTCTCTTTTGTGATCACCATTGAATTGGGATTAGGGAAAACAGAATCGGGATTTCCCTCAATCAAAGGTATGGAAAACATTTTAAAAAAATTAGGTTCTGCAAAACAGATGTTCTTTTCCTCAAAGGATTTATCTTCATACTGAAAAACGACTTCTCCCTGCATTTTAAACACTCTAGTCATATCTTCGATTTCCGGAAAATCTGTTTTCATGGCAGGGCCTATGCCGGAGGGAATAATGGCATAGTTTACCACATTATCCGGATAGATTCTTTCCAGAGCCACCCGGTAGATCCGGTCTTTGTTTTCATGAAAGTTGTCATAGGAAAACTCATCCTGCACATTGACCATGATAAGGAAAAAACAGGCTATTCCCACTGAAAGGCCAATAACGTTTATTAAAGAAGAGGATTTGTTTTTCCAGAAATTTCTTAATGCGACCTTTATGAGATTTAGTACCATTTTAAGGCTCCTTTTTTTATCGGGTCCAGGCATACCCGATCTTGATAAAAAATGTTCGATCAGTCTGGGTTATATCCAGACCCGTCATTCCCAGATAATTATCCGAATAGCCGATAAAAGCCACGGTCTGGGGATTGAGTTTATAAGAGAAAAGAAACTGTGTGAACACAGTCTGGGTTTTAGAAGAGACCGGAAAAACATAAAGGTCAGGATTGCGCGCCACATCCAGATATTGAACAATGGCTCTTACAAATGTGCGAACACTGAAGTTGTATACGAATTTTATTTGTGACAGATTGGCTGTAAAAATCTCATTCTGATGAGATGTGAGCCGCTGAAAAGCATGCTGGAGAGTTAGATTTATATGAGGACCCAGGCTGAATTCGACAAAAGGAAGAAGATTCAATCCCATTGCCTGCCGGGCATTGGTGTAGTCTATGGTATCCCCATACTGAGCGATTATGTTAAAACGCAGTCCTCCAACCGGTTTTATTTCAGCGACAAGATCTAACTGGTCCAGGTCATAGTATTCAGTCAAATGGAGCTGCCTTGTGTTTTCATACTGCAAAACTACGGTTGACTGTAAGGGGCCCTGGTACTGAGTCTGAATGGCAACGTTCCTGTCAGTCAGATCTCCCTCATGATTGTAGATGGCATTCCCTTGCATACTCAATAAAATATTAGTAAACCAGCCTCCATCTTTCCCCCAAAATCTGTATCCCAGAAATCCTAATCCTCTCCTTATATCTACTCTGGGGACATATCCGTAATCAGCCCTGAAATATGGATTATAGTCATAATAGCCAAGAACGTAGAGCCAGTTTCTTCCAATACTTTGGAATTCAGATATAATGGCATCTCCAGCTAAGGGGCTGTTTTTTTGGCTGAATGCGTTTGAGGTCTGTTCTGAGTAATCGGTTTCAGAGTGAAGGTACTGAAAACTGACGCTTTTGGTTCTGGATAAGCGGAAGTATCCGTCAAAGCCTGCCACATGATTGTAGTAATCGTCAGAAACACGTCCTGTGTAAAGAACTCCTAAATGAGACGTCTGTCCAATATCCCTGCGGAATCGGAAGACTCCGCTGGCAACGTTCTGATCAATGGAAGTGGATGAGGAACCTTGATTAGAGGGGAAGAGAAGGTTATTGACTCTATCATAGGTTCCAAAAATACCGAATGCATTTTTCCCTATTTTGCCGGTCAGCTTGAGTCCTCCCATAGGATCAGCCACAGTCCGTGTAAAAACAGCCTCAATGGGAGTTAGGAAAAAATCAGCCCCTTCCAGAAAAAAAGGCCTCTTTTCCGGATACTGGATGGCAAACCGCGTATTGACTTCAAGTTCTCTGACATCCGCTTCTATTTGAGAAAAATCAGGATTAACTGCAGCGTTGAGCATTAAATTAGGAGTGATGCCCCACCTGGCTGTGATGCCCGGTTCAGGATCGATGTCCCCGTTTTTCATAGGGCTTTCCGGATCTGCTGGAAAATCATCTCTTTTGTCTGTCCGGATTGTGGTCAGGGTCGGATCGAGTTCAATGTTAGCTCCAGGGGATATCCCCTTCATTCCCGTTATCTTATTGAACTGGCAGATGATACAGGTGATGTCTCTTTCTCTGGGATGGGATGTCATTCGGTGGCGGACACTTCTTGGATAGGACCGCTCAATGCTGAATCCCCATGTTTGGACTTCTGAAATCTTTGGGAAACGGAGCTGGTTGAATGGGATCGCTATCTCAACTTCCCATCCCCAATCTGTTATTTTACCTGCCGAGTTCCAAATGGCATCCCAGGAGAAATCTTCATAACCCTCTGATTCACTGAAGTTAGCATCAGCTTGGACTCCTAACGGATTGGCGCGAAACTGGAAGCCCCGGCGTTTATCATTGAATGTGTCGATCATGAAACTAATGTGATCGTCCTGTATAAAAGTTTCCATGGAATCGCGGTCCATAAGATGAGCTCGTATTTTCGAAGGATCCGGGTCATAGCAGCGCACGGCCACGTAGAAATAATGATCGTCATAGGTCACCAGACAATCAGTATCCACAGGTGCGGGAATGTTGTCACCGGGAAGCCATTCATAGGGGAGCTTGATGACAACGGCATCCTTCCATGCGTTTTCATCCAGGCTGCCGTCTATTTTTATCTCAGATGTGGCTTTGGTTACAATATAATCCTTGGTTTCCCTCTGTTCTTGGAGGCTTGTTTCGTTGGAGGCGGAAATAAGGTACGGATGAGTATTGGGGGATTTAGCATGTGAATAAAACGAGACAAGAAGAAGAAAAGTGACTCCCATACCAAATTGGATTATTTTTAATCTTGATAAGCTTGTACTCATAGCGGAACGATTCATTAAGGAGCAAGAAGCGTGCCATGTTTTGTGTTAAGGGTGTTCATTGCTTTTTGGGGGAATTTAGTCAGAAAATCTGTATCAGAGTGAACACAAAATGTCCGAAAATGAACATTTTGAATCGGGAATCTCTAAAGGGGGATGAAGACTTGCATTTTCTTGTTTCCTAAGGATAAAATAATCGGGAACAACGTGCGCCCGTAGCTCAGCGGATAGAGCGGTGGACTTCGAATCCAAAGGTCGGGGGTTCAAATCCCTCCGGGCGTGCTTGCTCTAACTGCTTATAAATAGGGGAGTTAGGGGAATTTCTATCATTTAAAGAAGAAATAAACTCTCCGGTAATATTCTGTTCCCATCCACAATTGTAATTCTTCAAATTTAAAAGCTCACACTCACCAGATTTACTGTATGAATTAAATTACCTCTGACAAAAGGATTTGGACGAAAAGTAATCTGGGGAAAACCCAACTTCATTTTTCCATTGTTGAAGTTGATAAGTGATTTTTCAGAAAGTCCGGAGCTTTTGTATCTACGGGTTAAATTAAAACCTATAATTCCCCCCACAACAGACCCAATAAAAGGAGACAAAACAAACAAATCTCCTAATGGAATAAGATAAAGACTAAAATAGCCCAAAGCCCCCCCTGCCAATCCTCCTAAAACACTTCCCGCTATAGTTGCCAGATAGGAGCCTGTTTGATTTCCAATACTTCCGATGATGTATATACCCAATGATGAGCCAAGGGCCCACCCAGTAATACCAAATATAATCGCATCTAGTGGGGGTAAGAAATAATCGCCAAATCCGCCACCAATAAAAAATCCGCCATATAAGCCTGCAACTCCCAGTGCTGCTCCTGATAGGGCTTCTCCTAATGTTCTTTCAGGTTTTAAAGGTGGGACTTCTCTTCTTTTACTTTCTCCTTCTTCATAATAAATGCTCGTGTTAGGGGAATTTTCAGAACAGAAATTATACAGAGATATTTCTGGATGTTCTGTCAAAGAGAAATTCCATTTTTTGGGTGTCTCTCCCATAGAAAAAGCCGAGATTGAGAAAACAAAGATAGAAATAAAAATGAATGATTTTTTAATTTGGAATCTCATTTTTGTCCTCCTTTTATCTTTTTCTATTCCCAATTTAATTCGAACAGCCTTATAAGTTGTCACGGGGAAGTCAATTGTTTGTCAAAATTTTGTTAAGAAAGAAATTTCACATAAGTAATTTCTTTTTCAATCTAATATGTTTTATTTTTATTCTTCTTTCTGAGAGGGGATTATCTCAATTTTCAAGGCAGATTGGGGGGAATGAGTCCTCAAAGTGATAACCGGTTAGCAGTCTGAATCACAATGAAGGCCCAATTTTTTGCAACGATTAGCATTCTTCAATAGTATTGAATTCTAGATGGCAGGAGGTATCGAATGAGACATTTTCTATCACGTTTGAGTAATTTTCTTATCTTTTTTGCCCTTTCACTCATTTTTATCCTTATCAGTGCAATGGCCAATCCAACAACTTCAACTGATCCGAACGAATCACTGGAGAGAAATGGCTCACTTCAGGAAAAATTCCCGAATCAAGATATCACAATGGAACAGGTAAAGAACAGCGCGCCGCTCCCTCAGGTCCCTTTTGTTGTTTTAACAGCCGGGGACCGGACAAAAGGCATGCCTCCTGTATTTAGTGAAAAAGCTGTCAAGGAAATGGCAGAACTGGGAATAGAAATGCAGAAAAAATTGGCAGCCATGATTCCTGGGGGGAAACACATTATCGTTAATGATGTAGGGCACAATATTCATATGGAAAAGCCTGAAGCATTGATCACGCCTGTCATTGAAATGATAAAAGAAGTGCGAAAAAGTAAATAAAAATTAAACAGAATATCGTTAAATTATTTATCATGCCTCATTATTTTTTACTCTGACTTTTCAGTTCTGACAATAATTCTCTTGCCACATCCTTCCACTTCTGGTCACCTTCATACTCTTTGATAAACTTATTGATAAACTCTTTGGTTTTTGTGATTCTTAGTTCCTTGTCTGGGGGGTCAGTTTTAAGGAATCTCATATTTAAATACCCTCGAATCAAATAAGCAAAGATCAAGTCAGGTTTCCTGTCTAATAATTCCTGGATGTCTCCTATGCCATCATAAGGATTAAAACTGAGTTCCTCTACTATATACCGGTAGTAATCGTTGGCCCTTTTGTACTGATTCTGACTCAGATAAGTTAAGGCAATATTGAAATGCGGGAATGGGGAGAAACTATCGATATCGATTGATCTGCTGAACGCATCGTGGGCCTCATCATATTCCCCAAGCATGTAATAAGCTTCACCCAGGCTATTTAGAGCTTTTATGAAATTGGGTACAAGTTGGAGTGATTTTTTATACTCCTCAATGGCTTTTATATACTCTCCTCTTTCAGCACAATCTTTTCCCGAATTAAAATAGAAATTTGCATCGACTGGATTGATTCCATCCAGTAAAGAGCCTATCTGATCCTCAACTTCCTCGAGAGTTTTTTTGACATCCTTTTCTTCATGCGGCTGGTCTAATCCCAACCAAAGATAATTTGCGATATGATTTAGACTCCAGATTTTTATGGTTTTGTCTGCACTGCCTGAGGCCAGATACTTAGCATCACTGCTGAAGCTGACAGACATGACAGGGCCATTATGTCCTCTAAGAGTAATGCATTTGCCTCCCTGGATCTCCCAGATTTTTGTTGTTGTATCCGAGCTGCCCGAAGCCAGAGCTTCACCATCAGGACTGAAATCTAATGCGTTTACCTCCGCTTTATGCCCCTTTAAAGTGGCGATCTCTCTTCCAGTAGAGATCTCCCATACTTTAATTATATTATCTTCGACCCCAGAGGATGCCAAATATGTCTGATCCGGACTGAAATTTACTGTGCGCACTCCTCCTCTATGAGCCCTCAAAGTTTTAATCTCTCTGCCAGTGGAAGCTTCCCAGATCTCAATCGAATCTCCAGACCTGCTGAAAGCTGCCAGGTATTTTCCGCTGTCACTAAATTTTATCAAATCGACCGGCACGGTGTTCGTATTTATAGTTGCGAGTTCCTGACTCGATGTTAATTTCCAGGTCTTAATGATTCCGTTTTTGTCTCCGGAGGCCAGATATTTTCCCTCAGGACTAAAACACACAGAAATAACATCTTTATGCTTCAGTTTAGCAAAATCTGATCTAGCCCGTCCCAGTTCTATTTGTATGAACTCCATTTTTTTCTTAGGGTCCATCATACTCGTCTCTGCCTCCATGTACGATTCTGCATCCATATGCTCCATTATTCGGATTGTTCCTTCTGTGTTAAATCTTGCTTCATACTTTCCATCTAAAGAAAAAACATTATCTTCCGGATTAGAATGGAAGCCTATCTGTTTCTGTTTACTCAAATCCCAGAATATGACCTCTCTTCCGTGACATTTTGAAGTCAGTGCGTTGTCATTTTTGCTGAAGTATAGAGAAGTGATCTCTCCCCTGTGTTCCCTCAGTGTAAACAGAGTTTCAGTATCAGATATTTCCCAGACAGTCAATTGACAATCTTTAGAATTCATAGTTGCCAAATGTTTTCCGTCTTTTAAGAACAGAGCGTGATCGCCTATTCCAGAAACAGTAAAAATCTCTTTTCCACTAGATACATCCCATATCTTGATCGTATTAGCTGAGTCACCTGAAGCCAAATAATTTCCATCAACACTGTAGCTTAGTGATTTTATTTCCTGTTTGTGACCTTTTAGCTCAAGAGCGACTTTTCCGCTGGATTCTTCTAAGAGATTTATTACTGGATCTTCCGCTGGATCTGGAGACAATCTCTCCTCAATTTGGCGAACAGCAGCAAGATATTCTCCATCAGGGCTGTAGCATAACGGACCACCCCCTTTATCGAGATAACGAGTCATTTCCATACCGTTCGAAACATCCCAGATTCTAATCGTTCCTTTTGAATCCGTTGTAGCAATATTCATTCCATCAGGGTTGAAACATATTGATTTTATAAAGCCTTCATGGCCTTTCAGAATAGTCTCCTTTCCACTGGATATTTCCCAGAGCTTTACAGCATCCCTTCCAGAATAGCTTAGAAAATCACCTGTGCTTTCATTAGGAATATTATCTGGAGATTCAATATTAAAAGACGAAACCTGGGATATCGAAGAATTATAGGCCAAATATCTCCCTCTGGGGCTGAATCTTAATGTTCCGCAAAATTTATCTTTGAAACCTCTAAATGTCACGATCTCCTTACCGCTAGATACTTCCCAGACCTTTATTATCGGTGGATTGACTTCATAAGTTCCTATCAAATCACATCCAGTTCCTGAAGCAAGATATTTTCCGTCAGGACTGTAACACAGGAAACCAATCATCTTATTTTCTGTGTTAATAGCGGAAGTTACTTTACCGCTGGATACTTCCCAAATTTTTATTTTTCCACTCTTGCTTCCTGATGCCATATATTTAGCATCAGGACTCAGGCTAAAGGATGAGGCCATAGATATCCAGGGCCAATCTCCATAGATTCTGTGTTTTAACATCAAATCTGGAAATCTAAAAGGAAATTCTATATCAGTCATCAATAAGTACTTTTGGGCTTTCGCTTGGTAAAACAATGAGTTCACATTGTACAGCTTTACTAACTGCCATTCTTTCTTTTCTGCATAAGCTCTTGCCTTTTCTTTCAGAGCAACCGCAAAATTGTAATTGGCTTCTTTCAATGACTTTTCTGCTCTATGTCTCTCCACTGTATTCCAAAAAGAGAAAGTAATGATTAGAAGCAGAAATGAAACCAAGGCGAATGCAGCGGTCTTATGTCGTCTAACATATTTTTTTATTTTGTATGCTATGCTCGGAGGACGGGCCTGAATGGGTTTCTTATTCAAAAAATTATCAATATCTGTTGCTAAATCAGTTGCTGAGTTATATCTATACCTTCTGTCTTTTTCCAGGGCCTTCATCACAATCCATTCAAGATCACCCTGTAATTGTTTTCTCAGATTTGCTTCGCTGGTTCCCCGGTTCTTCGCGATATCTAATGTTGTATTAGTTAACGAGCCATATCTTGTGGTGGGCCGAGGAGGATCAGCTTCTCGAATTATTCTCAGCATCTCGATAATTCCTGCTCTTTGGAGTTCATCTTTGTCAAATGGAGTTGCCCCCACAAGTAATTCATAAAGCAGGACTCCAAGCGAATACACATCTGTGCGAGTATCTATATCGAATCCGGTTAACTCTGCCTGTTCTGGACTCATATAAACCGGGGTCCCGACAGCTAATCCGTGTCGAGTATGCAAAGTTTTTTCTGTCAGGCCTTGATCGGTCAACGCTTTCGCAACTCCGAAATCTATTATCTTCGGGATATGCTCATTGTCTTGAAAACTCACCAAAATATTTGTCGGCTTAATATCACGATGAACTATCCCTTTAAAATGGGCATGCTGGATAGCCCTGCATACTTTTTGAAAAAGGATAAGCCTTTCTTTTGTGGTCATTTTGTATTTGTCACAATATTCAGTAATCGGCAAACCCGGTACATATTCCATGACAAAATAAGGATGACCTTGATCTGTTAATCCTGAATCATAAACTTGTGCAATTTTTGGATGATTCATCAAAGCTAAAGCCTGTTGTTCTGACTCAAAACGAGCAATAACTTCCTTGCTGTCCATGCCAGGTTTTATGACCTTTATGGCGACTTTTCGTTTCATCGGCTTTTCTTGCTGGGCCAAATAAACCGTCCCCATTCCCCCTTTGCCAATTTCTTCGAGGATTTTATAATTGCCGACAATCCTGATCTTTTCCATAGGTTCGTTTGGCAGCGTTGTCTTTGTTTGATCAAGCGATTCTGTTTTGTCCTTTTTATCTGTCATAATACCCTCCTAATTTTCAAGGCTTCAGTAATCCGTCTCCCCTTAAGGATATAGGTCGGGCAATTCATCACTGCCTAATACATTAATCATATAGATTGTTACTTGAACATCTATTTCGAAATAAATCGTCAAATGAGCTAATTACAATATTCCCGACTATAACTCCGGAAGCTTCTTGACAATTTGCTTCTTCAATGTGAGCGTTTTTGTCAACCCACGTAGGGCCTTATTCGAGGATTTTTTCTTCAGTATCTTGAATTGATCGGTGAGTTTGTGAAAATCGGTTAAATCATATTCAAGTCCATGCTTTTTATAGAGTACTTCCAGCTGAGCCAGAATAGCGGCTTCTTTTTCAGGATTCTCATTGGCGTTGTTTAATGCTCTCTTGAAACTGAGAATGGCCGTCTTGTCATCCCCGCTTTTCAGCGCCTCATCAGCTTCAGCCAGATGCTTTTTTGCCTTTTCTCCTTTGATAAGTTTGATAATTCCTGCAGCTACAAATGCAATAATTGCGAAACCGATAAGTGCAATCGTAATGGGATCCACTTTTACTCCTCCTTTTCCAGTCGTTCGCGTATCTCGTCGCGTTCTTTTTCCATCTGGCTAAGTTCACCCTTTTTGCGGATTTCACGGATCTGTTTTCTCAAATCCCAAACAGCCCATCCCATCAAAGCCAGGCATATCAATGCCCAATAGGCCTCAAGATCCCCTGAGAAACTGAAAATGATTAAAATAATACCGAGAAGGATGAAACAGACATCCCATATGATGTGCAAAGCATTCATGAGAACCTCCTTTCCCTCAATTTGAATAGATTTTCCTCGTTTATTACCCATATTATATAAAAGAAAAAGAACATTCAATGAAGAATCCGAATTTATGAAGAGAACGCAAAGAACTTTTTCACTCTATATGTTTCAGAATCGTGGTTCATATTTGAGAGGGGATTATCTAGATGTCCATAGCAGATCGGGGGGAACGAGTATTCATAGTGTTAACCATAAGCAGTCTAAGCTCCAATGAAGCCTCATTCGGGCATTGTGTGCTCCTGTCAATAGAAAGTGGAGCACCGAAAAAAGAAATTGAAATTCAATAAGATAAGGAATAACATAAAAAAGATAAAAACATTCAAAAAGTTATAGAAAAAGAGGAACAAATGAAAAAAAATGTCTTAATATTGATGTGTCTCATCATACTCAGCAGCAGCTGCAATTTATCTAACAAAGAAGCCCACTGTATTATTTTGGGAGAAATCACTATGCAGCAAGATTCTTCTGGAAATGCTGAATTTCTCGGGGAAATAAAAAATGATGGGGATAAAAAAGCCTTAAATGTAAAGATTACATTCACCATAAAAGATTCTGGGGATAACGTCCTGGATACGGCCTTCACTTATGTCACTTCTAATGATTTGGATCCTGGACAAACAAGCAGCTTTGATTGTTTATCTCAGGCTTCCTATTCTCAAGTTTCTACATATGAATATGAGATTAGGTGGAATGAGTCAAGTGGGTCTCTTTTTTAAGAAATTACAGTACTCCTTTATCCAAAAATTTAAACATAGAGTAAAATAAATACCGGGGAGGAAAAAATTGGACGATAAAGAATTGGTCATTATGCTGAACAGGGACATTCGGGATGAACATGCCGCAGTCGTTCGCTACCTCATCCATAGTTATCTGGAAGGGGAGGAAACGCCTTTAGGCGCCAAGCTCCTCTCAAGGGCTAGAGAAGAGATGTGGCATATGCATTGGCTGGGAAGGATCATTGCCCAGAAGGGAGGAGAGCCGGATATGACTCCGGCTGGGTATCCTCATGACCCGACAAGCCGGGCTACCATATTTAAATCTTATGTGGCCTATGAGATGAAACTGATACCTCATTACAACCAGGAAGCGGACAAGGCGGATGATCCCCATATCAAAAGAGTTCTGCGAAGAGAGGCATGGGAATCAGATATGCATGCCACTAAGTTCCAAAGGATTCTGGATAAACTTACTCCAAAAGAGGCTGAAGGTTTGCCAGGAGGAGAGAATGAACTTCCTGAGGAATTTGTGGACAAGCTTCAAGAGGCTGTTGCTGAAAAATATACCCAGATGCTCCAACATATAAGGGATTCGTGGATTTTCCAAAAGGATGCAGCCAAAGCATGGCAGATCATGGATTTTTCTATGACACAGATGAAACAGCTGGCCCATCTGGCTGAAGACATAGCTGAAAACGGGATGACACCACGATTTGAACTTGGAGAGATAGAAAAAAACACTTCCATTGGCCTGGCTTTGGAGAAAGCGGTTCAGCAGCTGGGAGAATCTCGGAAAAGACACACACGGTTCACCGAGGATCCGGAAGCTCAAAAGCATAAGGGCTTCATGGTCAACCTGGATCTGACATTAAAGCAGGAGCAGTACGAACAGGAAGAGATAGAGGATTGGATTTTGAAAAAAAAGTGATGCTTGAGAAAAAGGTGTCACATTGGTTTCAAACATAAAGGAGGGGATATGAACGAAAGAAAAAGAGGGAAATCTTTATCAAGGAGGGAATTTCTGGGAAGGTGCTCAGCATGCGCTGCCGGAGTGACCGCTCTGTCTTCACTGAATGCCGCTGCGTTCAAAAGATTCTCAGACGAAAAACTACCGGAGCTCCGGGAAAGAGGAAGAACAAAGATACGCCTGGTAATGGCCCATCCTTCGTCAAAAGAGCCGTGCTGGCCCAATATTGGATATGATTTTGAAAGGAACAAAGCAAAGTTTCTTGAAAATATTCGAAAACACTGTCCGGATGTTGACTTTTTGCCCGTCACAGCCCGCAGGGATGAGGACGCCCAGAACATAATAAAATCAGGGGATAAAATAGACGGATATGTAGTGTATCTCTCAGGCTGCCTTTGGGGGAATGTTCCCGGAATCATCGCTTCTTCCGGAAAGCCAATGATACTGGTTGATAATCTGTTCGCAGGCTCCGGTGAATTTTTGACGGAGTATGCTAAAGCCAAAAGGCAGGGCCTGCCTGTAGTGGGAGTCTCCTCCTCTTCTTTTGATGACGTGGCCCAGGCTGTCCGCTGTGTGGACAGTATAAAAAAGCTGAGCACATCCACTGTGCTGGTGGTAGGTGGCCAGCCGGATGATAGCATACAGAAATGTTTTGGTACGCAGATCATAGGTATTGGTTTCCCTGAGATCAATGAGGCATATAAGAAAGCGGATAAAACAGAGGCTAAAAGATGGGCTGACCGCTGGATCAAAGAGGCGGAAAAGGTCATAGAGCCTTCCCGCAGTGATATAGAAAAATCCGCTCTTATGTACTTGGCTATGCTGGAGCTTTTAAAGAAGTATCGTGCCCAGGCTATCACTGTAAACTGTCTGGGAGGTTTTTACGGCGGGAATCTTCAGGCTTATCCCTGTCTGGGATTTATGCAGCTGGATAATGACGGACAGGTCGGTGCGTGTGAGGCTGACCAGAGGTCTGCTATCACCAAACTTATGATGAAGTATCTGGTCGGACGCCCTGGTTTTATTTCAGACCCGGTTATTGATACTGCCAAAAACCAGATCATCTATGCGCACTGCGTGGCTCCTACAAGGGTCTTTGGTCCTAATGGAAAAGCCAATCCCTATCATATACGCAGCCATTCGGAGGATAGAAAGGGAGCCTGTGACAGGTCATTGATGCCTCTGGGAGAGATGACCACGACCTTGAAGTTTGATGCCGCAAAAAAGCAGGTCATTATCCATCAGGGGATCACTGCGGAGAACGTGGATTTGGACCGAGCCTGCCGCAACAAACTGGCTGTGGAAGTCAAAGGAGATGTGTACAAGCTCTTTGATGAGTGGGACAGGTGGGGATGGCACAGAGTCACTTTCTTCGGCGATTTTAAAAGGCAGATCTTTGACACTGCTTCACTTCTTGGATTTAAAGTGGTCTGTGAAGCCTGATTTGCCTCTTTTTGTTGCGGAGACTTATTTTATTTCGAGCTGGAAATAGCCCTGTCTGTGGAGAACCCTGTATTTGGCACCTTTGACAACGACCTTAACGTTCTTGAATCTGCTTTGAATATCAGACATAGGAGAGGAGTAATAGAGTATGTAGCATTTATCGGCAGTGTCAGAAACCTGTTTAAGTGCTGCAGCCGGATTTTGGGCGCTGTTCACAATGCCTCCTGTGGATTGGGCCAGTTCAGAGAAAATTTGATACAGGTCTTCGGACTGCTCTCTCATATAAACTCCCGGTATTTGTTCAGGTGTTTTATTGAAGAACAAAAGGTTTATCATCACAGAAGCGTCGGCAAAGACTTGTTTCATGCGGTCCACATTCATGTTCACATCGCGGTAGTATACCTGGAAGAGGTCTTGAATCTGGTTTAATAGTGCTTGGTTATCTTGATTGTTGCTGATCAGACGGTTCATGGTAGTGGAATCCAGTTCCGGACGGAATTCTCTCTGGTAGAAAAGGAAGGCGATCCTTTGACCGGGAAGGGATTTGAAGTGGGATGCAAAAGACAGGAAACTTTCTTCATTGACAATTCTCATGTTTTCCAATTTTTCTAAGGTTTCCCGGTAATTAGGAAGCAGCTGATCCAAGGGATTTGTATAACTGGTTGATTGTGTTGTATCAATACTTGTCTGATACACGGTCTGCTGCCCGCCGGAAGCAGAGGATATGGAACTGACAATCCTCCTGAGGTCAGTGATTGCGGAATTGTATTCGGCGGAGCCGGAAAGAGTGTCCCTCCGGATGACATTAATGATATCTTTAACGAGGTCCTCGCGGGATTTTATTTCCAGAGCTTTGGAGGAAAGAGAATACTGCTTTAACGGCGTGATGAGCATGATACTGTCGCCTGGTTGGAAGATGTTGTCGAAGAAATAAGTCATCCCTTCACTTATTCTGGGATTATAATCGGTTATCTGGAAAAGAAAGCAGAAATGTCGGCTCAAATTGGGTTTTACCTGCTGTTTTAAATCTTGTCTTACAATCTGTGCTTTTTCCGTCAGGACTAAAGCATTTATGTTTCTGCGGATATCGTTTTCATAGATTTCAAAGTCATCTATGGTGAGATTATCCACAAATTGGTTTCCGTCAAACACTCTGACTGGAATTTTAATGTTAATCCCAACAGGCTCCTGAGTTAAAGAAAAGCCTGTGGTTATCAGGATGACAATCAAACATCCAAAGATCTTTTTTACCATGGAATCCCTCCTTTTTTATTATATTACAAACTTTTATCCTGTCAATCTCTTGTTTTTGATAGTATTCAACTCTTTCTATGTATAATAACAGCGCAATTTTTATGCCAATCGTTCTCAGGCATCGTGGAATGATATGAGGCGCTTCTTTTGACCAAATCAGGATACATATGTGCTTTTTTAAGAACAGAGCAAAGATGATCAAGAGATAATACGCTGGTGATCAATAACAAATCAGAAGGAATACGTAAATTTGGTATAAACAGCCTGGTCATTGTTGCCTTCCTCTCCAATGCCAGAAAGATCTCTTGTGTAAACAAGATCCAGCACTCCTCCAGACGGGATAATTATCCAGTGATAATTCAAATAAAGATTAAATTTTTTAAAGGCTGAGTTGTGCTGGAAATAGATCCGGAGATTTCTGTTCCTATCTATATCATAAGTTCCTTCCAGAATGTATATTCTCGTGCTTGTGTAAGCAGGGGGAATATCATATTTGTATCTGATAAAATTCGCTCTGATTCCGAGTAAAAATTTATTAGAGATAATAAAGTCCTTGTAGGCCTCATAACAATTAAAAACGTGAGCAAAAAACTTCCCCCACCCAATGGAAAGGAAGAAAGTGTTTCCTTTTTCTTTATAAAAACCGGAAGTCAATTGAGTGAGGTGACCGTGATATTCCCTGTCACCTGAATATATTTTATAGAACCTGCCTGTTGTAGGATTGAGAAGGTTAAAAACATAGTTCTGATCAAAATACGGAAGCGTACCCAGTGAGAGGTAGAAATCCTCCCATTCCTCTGTGAGAAGTGAATCGCCGTGTTCGGCGATTCCTTCGGGGAAAAGATTATTGAATTTATAATCCCAGGACTGGAGGAGGGAAATCTTCCAGAATGTGCGGAAATGAAAGGATAGTTTTTGATCGATTTCCCAGCTCCTGAGTTTGCTATCAGTGCTCCAGTAAACATCATAGTAAGAGTCATAGTCTATGACACTGATTCCCATAACATTTAAGGGGAATGACTTTCCTAAAGAGGCTTCGATCTCCTGTCTGTCATCATCCACGATATATCCGACCTGGTTGGCGTTTTCCCAAAAATTCTTTTCGATCCTTTTTAGATCTAAATGGAAATAAAAGGAGGGAGGGTCAAAATAAAGTCTTAAAAAGGAGGCAGATCTGTTTTCTGAAAAGTCCCCATAGCTCAATAAGAATTGACCTCCAAGAGTTGTTGTTTGCGTTGGTTTCCATTCCATGCTCACAGCAGCGGCCCCGTTGCTTTGTTTCTTAAGGATCTTATTGGAGGCAGTGAGAGAAACAGTAACTGAATTTATGGGTTGTACGCTTACGTTTAGAAAAGAAAAGTTAGCGCTTTGGATTTCTTCTTCTTTTTTGGTTTGTGTGCTGATTCCCGAGAACTCAATCGGTCCTGTCTTTCCTTGAAACTTTAGTCCACCGTAGAGGTCTCCAATCCGCAGCGGATAAAACAGACTAAAATTTTCATCGAATGGTTTTATATTTTTAAAAAAGAAAGGCCTTTTATCAGCCAATTTAAGTTCGAACATCGTAAGGTTAATCTTTTCGTCAACCGGTTCTATGGTGGCAAAGTCAGGATTTACGGTCACAGAACTCGAAAAATTTTTATGGGGAGAAAAAGAAGCATCGAATCCCGCTTCTTTTAATCCTGCCTTTTCTCCGGTTATATAACCCGGAAGAATATAGGGATTGAAGCTGAATGCTTTCCATTTTGCGAGAAGAAACAAGCTTTTTATGAGCAGGGGTTCATCCAGATTGAAAATGGGGTCGAGCGGGCCTGCCCAGAGCAGGGAATCCAAACGGGGAACCACCCTGGACAGACTGATTCCTATATTTATATCTGCGCCCTCTTCATATCCTAAATCAATCAAATTGATGGAAATTTCTGCATTCCACTCGTTCTCTTCCAAAGCGGATGCTGTATTCCATGAACCATCCCAACCGGTATCGATCTTTGTTCCGTCCTTGGAGATTTTTGCATCCAGCAGGGTTCCCATTATATTTGTACCGAAAAAATAGTAGTCATTCTTATCGCTAGTGGTCTCTAGAAGTACATAGACTGAATCATCGGTTCTAAGGTCAGCATCTTTTATGGTCATCTCTCCTCTTATAAGGTCTGGGTTTGAATCAAAGCAGGAAAATCCGATATAAATATGTGAGGCATCGTAGAGGATCTTAACGGATGTTTTGACGTCGGAGGCATCGGCTCGGTCCGAATGTATGTAAAGAAGACTATTGGCTTCAGGAGCGTTTTTCCATACATTCTCTTCAAACTTGCCATCTAAAAGGATGGGTTCTGTGATCTTTAAAGCCGGAGTTTCCTCTTCCTCTTCAGAGTTACTGACCTGGCATAAAATAGGAAGGCAGAAAAAAAGAAATACGAGGAAAAAAGTCCCAAATCTTTTCAATAAAAAAGCTAAATTTGGTTCACCAAACATGAGAATCAAGAATATTTTTCTTTTGGTGTGATGTCAAGTTAATTGTAGGTATTATGATAATATTATTTCCGTTTTATATGATACGTTTTCATTAAATATTTGTGTTGACGGCATAATTTTCATATGATAATAATCTTTGATAAATAACCTGGATAATCAGCCTTAAGTGAGCAGATTTGAGACGATAGGGATTAAGTGAGAGAAAATTTAGTTCTGGTAAATGCGTTTTACACGAACAGCATTCTTTTAAAAGGGCTCATCAATTATTTAAACAAATACTTCAACCTTTATTTTATTGACCTTCCGGGTTTCGAAAAGCATTCTCCTCCTCTGGAAGAGATTTCCATTCAAGCTTATTCTGACTTCGTATCTGGGAAAATTGACGAATTCGATTTAGATCACTATATAATAGCAGGGATATCATTTGGTTTTCTGATAGTCAACAACATTTGTCTTGACGGGAAATGCAAGGGAGTTGTTGCCATATTTCCCTATATTAACAAGCATTCTTTAAAACTGAAGAAGGGAAAAAAGACGTTTTATAATTTTATGTCCAGTTTTTTTGTCAACTTAAAGCTGTCCAGAATCATATGGCAAAAAAGAATGTTCCAAAGTGCGGCCTATTTGTACAGCTCCTATCCAAGAGACCGGGTGACGGTTATTCTTGAGCATATGGACGGGAAAACTTTTTTTGAAACAGCACAAATCATACTTAACAATGAAGAGCCTCTGAGCTTTCAGAGACTTCCTTATGCATTGATCATTAATAAAAAAGATAGGACAATCAACTATGAGTATTCATTGGAAGCTTTTAAAAAAGGTGCCAAAGACCTTTTAATCGTTCATTCTGAAGCAGACCATTATCCGGAAGATGTTGAGGAGTCCTACTTTATGAAAGCTTTTCCCGAAGATGAGATCTATAGAATTATTACTTTTTTAAACAACAAATGTCCAAATTAACATTTTTTTTGTGATACGGCTAATGATATCTTTCAGTCAACCATTGATTTGAATGAAGAGCAGAAGAATTATTTTTAAATTTGCTTTTGTTATCGGGGCCTGCCTTTTTGTTTTTCTCATTGTTAAGATAGGCCCCATGAATATCCTAAAAAATATCAGTAAACTGACCTGGACGAGCCTGGTCATACTTTTTATCCTGAGACTGATCTACTGGGGGATTCGGACTTATATCTGGAAAAGAGTGTGCCGGTGCTATGGGGACTCTTATTCTTTTTCGAATCTTTTTTCTGCCCGGATGGCAGGACACGCAGTGAGCTATTTAACTCCAGCCTCTTATTTTGGAGGGGAAGTCTTTAGGATTATGTCTGTATCAAGCTTGAATAAAACTAAAGTCCTTGCCTCTGTCATTGTCGACAAAACTATAGAGATTATAACGGCACTGCTGTTAACAATCATAGGAGTACTGGTGGCTGTTTTCAGGATTTCGGTTCCCGATGGATTTAAATATATCTCGATGACAGGGATTCTATTGGCTATTCTTCTTGTTCTTTTTATTTTCTTAAAGCAAAGAAAAGGACTTTTAACATGGTTTGTTCAATGTTTGCAGAGAATAAGAATCAAGCTGTCTTTTTTTGAAGAAAAAAGAGAGAAAATCAGGGAAACCGATGACTATGTTTCAGATTTTTACAGCCAAAATAAAAAAGAATTTTTAAGAATTTTTATATATTACCTGTTGCTCCATATGTACTGGGTTTTTGAAATCTATTTAACCATGATTTTCTTGAGTGGAGAGAAAGTGGACTTCCTGGTAAGTTTCCTCATCGTAACCCTTGGGACAGTTGTCTTTTTTGTTCCCAATGTTCCTGCTTCGTTAGGGACTTATGAAGCTACGTATGTAGGCCTTTTTGTTTTGATGGGATTCAGTGCTGATTTAGGTATGTCTGTCACCATTTTCAGAAGAATTTTAGCCTTATTCTGGGCAGGATTCGGGCTTTGTGTCATAGGAACCAGGAGACTGCGGCGGGATGCGACTCATTCTTGAATTAACCTGTACTATTCATAAAGAAATGGCGATGAGCATTTTTTGTTTTGATTTATTTATAATTTGATTATTATGGATGTTGTAAGAAACACGGGTTTTAGGAAAAAACAAGGAGTGTGTTATGAAAGAAGGAGACAAAGAAAAAAGAGGAAATATGGGTGGAAAAGCCAGTTTGATAGGCCCTCTCTGGTTTATAGGCTGGTTGTTTACCATAGGATTTGCTGATTTGACCTTCTGGAAGGCTGTTTTAGCCTTGATCATATGGCCTTTTTATCTGGGAAATGCTTTATAAATATTTTTAAGTAAATATTTTTTCCAATTAAATGCCTACTGGATTCCGGGATTCCGAATCCCTTACTGCCACCTCTTTATGGGTGTGGCTTCCTCCGTGTGTGTTTCTTGTTCTGGCAGGAGCGGTCCTCATATCTGGCTCAAATAAAGCCTTATTTTTTCTCATCAACCAAGCTTCCCAGATAACAGGGGATATGTTCTGGGCTTTTCTCACGTGTCTTTCAGATGGATTGGTGGTGTTCGTCGTTCTATTTCCCCTTATTTACCGGAAGCCTCGGTTGATTTGGGCTGTCTTAATCGCTGCGGTTCTTTTTACAATATTCGGGCAGGCATTGAAGCATATTTCCCGAATTCCCAGGCCCCCGAGTGTTCTTTCTTCTGAGAGCTTCCATTTAATCGGCCCTGACTGGGGATATAATTCTTTTCCCTCAGGACATGCTTCCATGATATTCAGTTTGGCAGGAGTTTTTTCTCTGACAGTAAAAAGAAACCGGCTTCGGCTGCTGTTTGTTGGATTGGCTTCCATAATAGCGGCTGCCCGTATGGTGGTCGGAGTGCATTGGCCGATTGATGTCTTAGCTGGTGCTGCACTGGGATGGATATCTGTCTGGGTAGGGCTTGAGATTTCAAAGAGAACTCCCTGGGCTTGGAAAGGGATCGGGCAAAAGATATTAGGATCTGTTTTTCTTGTCTTATGTGTGGTTCTTTTTTTTGTAGATCACACGGGTTATGAGCATATTATGGGTTTTCAGCGGACAATAGCTGTTCTCTCTCTCGTCATAGGGGGGCATGAGTATGCGAGGATATACGGATGGAAGGGTCTGCATTTAAAGGTTCTTAAGCTCTGAGTAGATGATTTCCACGATACTGGGCCACCGGCTCTGGCTTTCTTCTATTCCGAATTCCTTTTTCACTTCTTCTAAAGATTTTCCTTGTTGTATCAGATCCTTTATTCTTTCCTGTTTTCTCACAAGGGAATTGACAAGATCCTGTATTTCCTTTTTATGGGCTATTTCCCCATGTCCGTGGATAAAGGTATCTGCTTCCAGTTCCAGAATTCCTTTTAATGTTTTAACCAGTCCGAAGGAATTTCCGTTTTTGTGTTTATGTATCAGTGGATCCCTGTCCAGAAAGATTAAGTCTCCGATAAACGCAACTTTCTGTGCAGGGAAGAAAACAACAATATCGCCGTCAGTATGAGCCGGGTAAAAGTAAATGAGTCTTATTTTTTCTTCTCCAATGGTGAGGTCCAGTTCATTGCTGAATGTGATGTTTGGCAGATGTTCTCTCAACTCCTGATCTTCAAATGCTTTATCCATATGCAGAAGGGTGTTGCTATGGGAAAGAACGTCAATTCCTTTGGGAAAGCCAGAAAGGCCGTTTACATGGTCTCCATCGCTGTGAGTGAGGACTACATATTTGATAGGATTTGAAGTGAGCTTTTTGATCTCTTCTATCATTTGAACAGCTGATTCCTTGCTCATTTTTGAGTCAATGACGAGAACCTGATTTTTTCCTATAAAAAAACCGGTGTTAGCACCGCTGCCGCCTGTAACCTCATATAGACTCTCTGTGACTTTTGTAATTTCAATGGGTGGGGTCTCTCTCTGTGCTTGTGTATACAGAGGAAAAATCAAAGCGATTACAGAGAGAAAAGTAAAAAATATTCTGACTTTTTTCATGTTTATACTCCTCAAGTTTATAATCCGGACTATTCAAAAAGATTATGATTTATCCCGCTACATCATAGAATATTGCTCTTTTTCAATCAACCATAACTTGCCTGACCTATTCATGAAAAAATGGCGATGAGCATTTTTTTGTTAAAAAGATGAGCGAGAAAGAGAGAAATTATTTATTATCACCTCTTCAGTACTTTTGATTTCCAGTCGGTTCCCTCTGGCGTTTAATGTCTTTTTATCCGGGACTTTGATAGCAATCTGTTTTCTCTCTTCTTCAATACGGCCTTCGTACAGGAATTGTCCGTTAAGACTAATGGATATACGCACGGCTTCCTGATCTGTTTTTTCAATGTCCAGCCGGATGTATTTTTTTGATTTGAGAGAGTAATAAGGGAGCTGGTAAAAAAATGTTTCCCCCTTTCTTTTTTCAGCGATGACTCCTACGATGCCCTCAGGAAGCACCTCAACTCTACTGAGAAGGCCCATTTGACCGGCCTTTTTAAAGCCGGATATGACATCGCTCCAGATTCTGTTTTCCTGCTGTGTCTTTTTTGCGGTGTCTTTACCTGATCTTTCACCTATGACCAGCATGGATTTGTGGAAGATGATGATTTTAATTCCATTATCTCTCAGATAATCGATTATTTTTTTATCGGCAATATCTCCGGGGATATTCTCCGCAGGGTGGAAGTATCCACGTTTAAAGATATCCAGGGGATCATAAACACCTGCACCATAGTAGCCATTGTAGATGTGTTTGTTATGGAAGAGAGTCATAAGGGAGTAGATCTTCAAGTCATTCCATCCTCCTTTATAATGAGGGAGTTCCAGCATACCGTAATAATCCGGCAGGTCTGTGATCTCATTGTAAAGGTTTTTAACAGAGGGATTGTATTCGAGAAGCGGACCTGTCCTTATAGGAGGAGGAAAATTTTCAAAGAGAACGAGCCCTCCTATAAGAACGGTGAGGGCAACTTTTCCTTTTTTGTCTTTCATGTTTTTAACAAGGGCTTTGTATCCCAGAAAGGCAAGCAGGATCCAGAGAAAAATGAAATAATACCTTAATTTCCATTCTCCTTTTAAGCGGTTTATTTGAGGAAGAAACGAGGCTATAAAGCTGAGAAAATTATACTTAAAGGGAATAAATCTGTACAGAGCTTTAAAATAACTTAAAAAAGTAAAAAGTATTCCCCCAAGGAGAATTTTCTCATTTATAGAGATGTGCTTCCATATAAAGAGGGTATTAAGAATAAATACAAGGATCACACAGAGAACAAAGGGGTCCAGCATTTTAAACAGATTTTCCAGAGGAATCGCTCTCCAGAACACAAAGAATACAGGAAGCACCAGAAGGACAAACAGGGCATAGTTTGCTGTCCGGAGATATTTTCTTTCTGTTTTAGAATAAAAAAAATAAAAGATAAGAAACGAGGCTATGATTCCTAAATACAATGGAGAGGGACGGCCTCTGAGAAATTTAAAAGTCAGAGGAAACCAGGACGAGTAGAAATCAAGAGAAGAGATAAGTACTGCTTTTCCGATGTGTTGCTGCTTGTAGGAGATGTCCAGGGGGTTTGAGAAGTAGGGATAGAATACAGCCAGTATGAATACTGCCAGGAGGATCAATCCTATGCTCAAGTGGGCCATGTTTCTTAAGGAGATTTTCCTTTTGATGACGAGAGATATAATAAATAAGACCACACAGAAAAGAGACGTAAGAAAAAACAAAGAGAGAGAAGTAAGAGCCTGAAGAAAGAGAAAAACATAGAAGAGAAAAGCATCTGTCCATCGAGATTTTTGCATGTATCTGAAGAGAA
This sequence comes from uncultured Eubacteriales bacterium, assembly GCA_964456985.1. Lineage (GTDB taxonomy): Bacteria > Acidobacteriota > Aminicenantia > Aminicenantales > Aminicenantaceae > WJMT01. The sequence continues at coordinate 73,238 of CAYWDH010000001.1, read as the reverse complement.
AAAACACAGCAAAGATAGACAAGGGGAAAAACAACATGGCGGGATGGGGATAGTTGATTTGTTTCATGGGAAGGAGTATATACAAGGCCCCTGACATGAGTGAAACGGTCCCGTTTTTGATGAGATATCTTGTTAAGTAGTAGACAGCAAATCCTCCCAGAATCAAAGACATAAGAAGCATCAGGTTGTAGAGAGTGTATATGTTTCTTATGCCGAACAGATAAAATGGTGTTAACAGAAGGCTCTGGCCGAAAAAGTTCACTCCGGCGGTCAGAGTAAAAGAGTAGGGATAGAAAATGGGGAAATGATAGAGATTTGAAAAATCAAGGGCTGATATGGCTTTTATGTTGTGCATGAGAATGCCCACAGCAATATAGTTATCAGCATGGGTGTGAAGAGCTAATTGAGAGTTGAAATCAGGCACAAGAAAATAGATGGAAGCCAGAGACAACAGAGTATACAGGATAATCAGTATTAAAAATCTGTACTTTTTCATTGGAATTTAAGCTGTTAAGCTCATTCAGGTCAATTATATGGAAATAAAGAGACGGAGGCAATGCTATAATAAGAGGAGGTGCTTTTAAAGAAATAAGCCTGGCATATCGAATTGTATTTTGATAGGATACCTCAATCAATCTTTTAGTATTTTAAGTTTCGTGAATACTCTTGTTTTTTTGAAATGAGAACCGGATTCAGTGACAAAGCTGTGGGCACATGGGCTGTAGTAACGGCCTATGTATCATGGGGTCTTCTGCCTCTTTTTTGGAAGCTTCTGGATGAGATTCCGGCACAAAAGATACTGGCCTACAGGATTATATGGTCTTTTGTTTTTCTTTTTATGTTGGTTTTTTTTCAAAGACGTTGGCCTGAAATCAGGAAAATCTTTTCCTCAAAAAAGACCAGGGCCACTTTATCGCTCACGGCCCTGATTTTGGGTATGAACTGGTTTATGTATATATGGGCTGTTAACTCAGCTCATGTTGTGGAGGCCAGTCTCGGTTATTTCATCAATCCCCTGGTGAGTGTTTTACTCGGAGTTTTATTTCTTAAGGAAAAACTCAATTTCTGGCAGAAGATATCCGTATTTCTTGCTTTTATCGGTGTCTTATACAGGACAGTGGACATCGGAGGTATACCCTGGATATCTCTTTCTCTTGCGCTGACTTTTGGATTTTATGGGTTTTTCAAGAAAAAAGTCAATGCTGATTCCATTGCCGGGCTAACGGCTGAAATGATCCTTCTTTTTCCTTTGGCATCTGGTTTTATCATCCTTATAAATATCAGAAATATGGGTGTTATTGGAAAAGTTTCATTTCCCATTTTTGTTCTTCTTCTATGCACAGGAATAGTGACATCCCTCCCTCTTATCTGTTTCAATTACGGGGTGAAAAAGATTGAGCTAAAGACCGTTGGATTTCTTCAGTATTTATCTCCGACCTTTCAACTTTTACTGGGAGTTTTTGTTTTTAAGGAGGCGTTCGCCTTAAACCATATCATAAGTTTCGCGCTTATATGGACAGCCCTTCTTATCTATTCCTTATCCCATACCTCCTTTATGGGCAGATCCAGATAAGATTGGATGAAAAAGACTACAGGTGCTGATTCCAAAGAAGTCTGGTATTTTTAAATTTTTGGGGCAGGGCCTCACACATCAATGATTTTGCCCGTGCGGCCATTCATAAATACTGGGAATTGGGTGATATGTTTTGGGGATTATTCGGCAGAGGATTTTAACAGCAGGAGTCTTGTTTCCACCAGGAATCCACAATTTCCAGATTTCCCTCTTTATCTTTGAACAAGAATTTGGTCCCGTGTTTGGGGCTCATCTTGAGGCCTTTATATATGACGATGAGTTGAAGGTTTTCGTCTTTTTCAAAGTATTCCTTGGCTTTATTAATAGCATCCTCTTCAGAGGCATAGGAATTTTCGTCATCCAGAATGAGAGTGTCTTCATAAGAATAGTCTGTTTTGGCCTTATGGCCTTCGATGAAATACTTGGTTTTCATTCTTTTCTCCTCTGGTGAAACTTATTCTTGTTGGTATTACCGAAAATCTATTTTAGTGGAATCAACCAATAAAGTAAATTGTTTAATGTATTTTTTATGTTCATTGACATGGACGGTATTAAAAAATAAAATCAACAAGAATAAAGAGAGTTTTTATACAAAACAATGATACAAATCTGAAAAGGAGCAGAGCATGAACTTCTACATTACTGTCATTTTGATTTATTTAGTAGCCTTGACGGTTATGAATTTTTGGAAGTCAAGAAAAGTTAAAGACAAGGACGATATGATGGTTGCGGGAAGGTCCATCCCCATGACCAAGATGGTTTTTACTCTGATCTGTACTTGGATAGGTTCAGGCACATTTATTGCCGGTGCAGAGTTTGCCGCCAAAGCAGGCTGGAGTGCTTTATGGCAGCCTGCAGGTGCCTGGATCGGAATCATTATCATCTATTTTCTGGCTGCTAAAATCCGTACATTTGGTCAGTACACGGTGGGTGATATACTTGAATTAAGATATGGTCCGGTGGCCAGAATTTTCGGTGCCCTAGCTATTATCATCAGCTTCACCGTTATTGTGAGTTATCAGTTCAAAGCCGGCGGATACATACTCAATGCCATATCTGACGGTGCGATTGCCGTGGATCATGGAATGTTCATGGCAGCGGTGTTTGTGATCTTGTTTACGGCCATTGGAGGAATGATTGCTGTCGCGAATACAGATCTTCCTAATGGAATTGTGATACTGCTTTCTACTATTCTTTCTACTCCCCTTGTATTGATTGCCGCAGGAGGCTGGCATAAGATAAAAGCAGTCCTTCCTGCAACTCATTTTCAAGTATTCAGTGAAGAGTTCGGCGGGATCCCCTATTTGAAAATCCCGGCTATCGGGCTCTCCGGTATGCTTCTCTTACTCGGAGTTCAGAGCATGTACCAGAAATTTTACAGTGCAAAAAATCCTCAGGAAGCCCGGAAAGCCACCGGAATGTGGGTCATAGGGACCATGTTCATAGAATCTGTGGTTGTGATAATGGCTATTTTTGCGTCTTCCTATTTTTGGACTGACCTTCAGTCAGGAGCTATGGATCATGCTGCCGTCATCATTCAGGCCGCCAAGCAGATGATTCCTCTTCCTGTAGGTGTTCTTCTCCTGGGAGCGGCCACAGCGGTTGTGATTTCAACGGGGATGAACTACCTGTTATCACCGACGACCACTATGATCCACGATATTTATACCAGGTTCATTAAAAAAGAGGATGCTACTAATGATAAGAAAAAAGACGGGAGGCACCTTGTGATTCTGCAGAAAATCCTGATCATTATTGTCGGTATCGTTGCCTTTTTGATAGCGTGGAGGATGCAGTCAGTTCTGGAAAGTGCGTATTTTGCCTATACAATATACGGGGTAGCCATTACTCCCGCCCTTCTCGGTGCGCTGGTTTCGAAAAGAGTCACAAAGACCGCGGGTCTGGTCTCTATTATAAGCGGAACTGTAGTGGTATTGTTCTTGAAATTTGCCGGAGACATATGGCCTTCCATAATGGTTCCGGTGGGAGATCCGAACGGCGACCCATTCGGGATTCCGATCATTTATCCTGGTTTGGCTGTGGTGCTGATCACTTTGATAGGGATATCTTTTTTCACAAAACCTCCTTCAAAAGAGGTGATTGATAGACTCTTTACAAAAAAGAAAAAGAAAAAAACGAAGAACATGTGACATGCTGATCCTTAACCGTAATGATATATTAAGTGTTGCTTCTCGGGAAGAGGTAGTGGATTGTGTAGAAAAAGCTGTGCTGGTGTACGAAGAGAAAAACTTCCATATGCCTGACAGGATGTGTGTGGACTACGGCGGGAACAGCCTTTTGCTGATGCCTTGTTTCACAAAAAAAAGTATGGGCACAAAGCTGGTGTCTTTATTTCCTGAAAATGAGAAAAAGAATTTGCCTGCACTTTTCGGAGTGATGGTGCTTAATGATGGAAGAACAGGAGAGCCGCTGGCCGTACTTAACGGCTCTGCTCTAACCGCTTTGAGAACCGGAGCTGTCGGAGGTGTGGGAATCCGCCACATGACTTTAAAAAAGGTAAAAACTCTGGGGATTGTGGGAGCCGGAGTCCAGGGATTTCACCAGGCAGTTACCGCATGTACTCAGAGACAGTTTAAAACGGTTTATGTGTATGACCGGTTTGCAGAAAAAGCGTATCAGTTATGTGAGAAATTATCAGAGGTCCTCAAAGATATCGCTGTTCAGGAAGCGAAAAGCTCTGAAGAATTATTAACCGAGTCAGATGTCGTGATCACAGCGACCACATCTTTGGAGCCTGTGCTTCCCGATGATCCGGGGCTTTTTTTAGGAAAGCATGTTGTGGGTATAGGTTCTTATAAACCGGATATGCGGGAGTTTCCCAGAGCCCTCTATACCCACGTCAGAACAATGGCTGTGGATACGGAGTATGCGCTTGTTGAATCCGGAGATGTTAAGGTGCCCCTGGAAAAGGGCTGGATCCGGAAAGATCAGATTGTCACATTGGGCAAAATAATATCTGGGAAAATTCCCGTAACTTGCGGGGAGAAGGAAACCACAATATTTAAGTCAGTGGGCATGGCTCTTTTTGACCTTATGGTATCCGGATTTATTTACAAGAGAGCTGTGGAAAAGGGAATAGGCAGGGAAGTCGTTTTTTAATAGGGACAGGAATAAATGAATACTGAATGGAGACCTCCTGAGGGATGGAAGGTCATTGAGACTCTGGATGCCCATACAGCAGGAGAACCGTTAAGACTCATCACAAAGGGACTGCCTCATATTCCTGGTGATACTATTCTCAGAAAACGCCGGTTTTTTCGTGAAAACTTTGATTTCATACGGACAGGATTGATGTGGGAACCGCGCGGACATGCTGATATGTACGGGGCTGTTCTTACGGAACCTGTGAGTGAAGAAGGTGATTTCGGTGTGTTTTTTCTTCACAATGAAGGATATTCGACCATGTGCGGCCATGCTGTCATTGCTCTGGCTAAAATGACTCTGGATACGGGCATGGTCAAAAAAGAAGGAAAAAATCCCGAAATCAAAATGGATACGCCCGCTGGCTTGGTGAAAGCCGTGGCTTATAGAGAAAAGGGAAGAGTGACACAGGTTTCCTTTTTAAATGTCCCCTGTTTTGTTTATTTAAAGGACCAGAAGATCAAGGTCCCGGAGATCGGCTGGGTTCATTATGACATTGCTTTTGGAGGGGCTTTTTATGCTTTTTGCATGGCTGAGGAATTGGATGTGCCTTTAAAACCTGAAAACTGTGCCCGCTTGATTCATTTGGGCCGGTCCATAAAAAAAGCGGTTCAAGATTCCGTATATATCACACATCCTTTGGAGAAAGAGCTCGGCTTTCTCTATGGGACCATTATCACAGGCCCCCCTGAGAAGTCCTGCAACCACAGCCGGAATGTGTGTGTGTTTGCGGACGGAGAAGTGGACCGGTCTCCAACGGGTACCGGAGTGAGTGCCAGAGCTGCGCTTCATTATTCAAGAGGGGAGATCAAAAAACGAGAGACTCTGGTTATAGAGAGTCTCATCGGTACCGAGTTTAAGGTGAGTGTGGAGGAAGTGACAAGGTTCGGCCCTTACAAGGCGGTCATTCCTAAGGTAACAGGAAGCGCCTCTATCACAGGGACAAGCAGGTTCTGTTTTGATCCTGATGATCCTCTGAAAAAAGGATTCCTCCTCAGATAATCTTTACGTTTGATTTCTAAAGGATTAAAGAGGTTATCTACTTTTTGGAGAACCGGAAGACTGTGGTCGTGGAGTATTTATCTCCTGGTTCAAGAACGGTCGAAGGGAATTCCGGATGATTGGGAGAATCCGGAAAATGCTGGGGTTCAAGGCAGAATCCATAGTGCTTTTCATAGATTTTTCCTGATTTTCCCTTGATAGATCCGTCAAGGAAATTACCTGAATAGAACTGGATCCCGGGTTCTGTAGTAAGGATTTCCATGACCTGTCCGCTTTCCGGTTCAAGGACTCGGGCAGCTAGTCTCAGAGTTCCTTGCTCGCCGTTAAGAACAAAATTGTGGTCATATCCACCGGGGACCTGTTCGATGCGCTCTCCAATAGCCGTGGGTTTCGTGAAATCAAAAGGCGTGCTCTTGACGGAAAGGATCTCACCCGTAGGTATGAGTTCTTCGTCAACAGGAGTGTATTTATCAGCGTTTATATAGAGTTCATGGCCAAGGATATCGCCGTTTCCCTGACCTTTGAGATTAAAATAACTGTGATGAGTCAGATTGACGGGAGTGGCTTGGTCTGTCTCAGCTTCATAGTCTATTCTGAGTTCATTGTTGTTCGTCAGTGTATAGGTCACGGTGCAGGAGAGATTTCCGGGGTATCCTTCCTCTCCGTCAGGACTTAGATAACGGAATATAATGCCGGCTGAATCCTCATTTTCAAAGGGCTCTGCATTCCAGACTCTTTTATCAAATCCTTTGGTGCCTCCATGAAGGTGATTGTTGTTGTCGTTTTTTGCCAAATGGTATGTCTTTCCGTTAAGAGTAAATACAGCGCCTTTTATTCGGTTGGCATAGCGACCCACTGTGGCTCCGAAGTAAGGCGTTTCTTCCAGGTATCCTTTTAGGTCATCGTAACCCAGAGTGATATCAGCAAACTCATTGTTCTGGTCCGGGACTTCAAGAGAAACAAGAATAGCTCCGTAGTTTGTGATAGCGGCTTTCATTCCCCCCGGATCTTTGAGGATATACAGATCGATTTTTTGGCCGTCCGGAAGACTGCCGAAGTCTTTTTTTTCAATCATCATTTTTGTTTTTCCTTTCTCTGAAGTTTCTTTGGCCTTGTTTTCCGGTTTTCCTTTACAAGCTGAAAAGATCAACAGGAATGATAAAAGAAAAAGAGGAAGAGGTGCTGTCACTTTCTTTTTTTTCATGGTTTGCTCCTCATTTTAAGAAGGTGTTGTCTGTAAAAGTTTAAAACAAAACCATTTTTTTCGCAATAAGAGGAACCAAGCCCCAGCCGCTCCTTGTTCGGGCTGTAGAATGAATATTAAAAGTTGAGCGATATGGAATTTTATATAATAATGAAGAACGACCATGGATTATGAATTCATATGAATGAGGAGGAACATTGTCTGAAAAAAAAATATTTTGTTTTTTTATGGTCTTTTTATTTGGTTTGATTTCAGTGCTTCATGCCAGGGAAACGGACCCGGACCCTTTCAATCAAGAGCTTCTCAAGTGTTTCCAGTACCGGAATATAGGGCCCTTTCGAAGCGGAGCCTGGATCACTGATTTTGCGGTTCCCGCGTCACCTGAGAAGGAACATCTCTACACTTTTTATGTTGCAGGAAGAAATGGGGGGCTCTGGAAAACGACCAATAACGGCACCACTTTTAAACCCATCTTTGATGACCAGGATATCTTTTCCATAGGCGATATTGCCCTGGCTCCATCTGAGCCTCAAATAGTGTGGGTGGGAACCGGAGAACACGCTACCGCAAGAAGCTCCTATTGGGGAGACGGCGTTTATAAGTCAATAGATGGAGGAGAAACCTGGAAGCACATGGGGCTCAAAGAGACGCATCATATAGGAAGGGTGGTGATTCATCCTAAGAATCCTGGCATTGTCTACATTGCCGCAATGGGCCATCTGTTTTCTCCGAATAAGGAAAGGGGTGTTTATAAAACCGAAGACGGAGGAGAGACTTGGGAAAAAGTCCTTTATATAAATGAAAAAGTAGGCGTAATCGACCTGGCAATAAACAGAGAAAACCCGGATGTTCTGTATGCGGCGGCTTACGAAAAGGAAAGATTTCCCTGGCATTTTGAAGCCGGAGGTGAGGAAAGCGGAATATACAAGACAGAAGATGCGGGAAAAGCCTGGAAAAAGCTTTCCAAAGGACTTCCGAAGGGTAAGATCGGAAGGATAGGACTTGATATTTACAGAAGCAATCCTGATATCATCTATGCTGTGGTGGAGAACACAAATATGCGGCCTCCTACAGAGGAGGAAGCAAGGAGAGACAGGGAAAGAGGAATTGAACCCGGGGAAAGGGAGATAGGGGGAGAAGTCTACAGAAGCGAAGATGGAGGAGAGACCTGGGAAAAAATGAATTCCCTAAAGGATAATGTGGGAGGCAAAGCTGCGTACTCTTTCAATCAAATAAGGGTGGATCCGAATAATGATCAGAAGATCTATGTGACAAGCGTATGCCTTGCCAGTTCTGATGATGGCGGCAGAACCTGGCATGATATTAACTGGCCTCCGAGAAAGACATTTTCTTCGGCGTTTGGTGACGTGCGGACATTGTGGATAGATCCCCAGAATTCCGACCGTTTGATGATGGGAAGCGACGGAGGTGTATTTGTATCCTATGACGGCGGAAGGACCTGTGATTTCTATGATAATCTTCCCATGGCCCAGTATTATGATATATGTGTGGATATGGAGGACCCCTACAATGTTTACGGAGGACTGCAGTGTCATGATTCATGGAAGATCCCGACCAGCAGCTGGTCAGGGGAGGTAAGCCTCGAGGATATGATTCCAATGGGGCTCGGGGACGGAATGTACAATGTGGTGTCTCCTGAAGACAGCCGCTGGGTCTATAACGACATCCAGTTCGGAGGGCTCCAGAGAATAGACCAGAAACTGGGGATAAGGGCTGATATCGAGCCAAGAAGAGAAGATGGAAAAGCTCCCTATAGGTTTAACTGGTGTCCCCCCCTTGAAATTTCCCCCCATAACAGCGATGTGATCTACGCAGGCACCCAGATGCTTTTGCGCTCCATGCATCGGGGCGAGAACTGGCAGGAGATCAGTCCTGACCTGACCACAAATGATGCTGTTAAAATTGCCGGGAAGGGACATATTCAGTACTGCACCATCACCACCATATCCGAATCACCGATGAAGCCCGGATTGATTTGGGTGGGTACAGATGACGGGAAGGTATGGGTGACCCAAAACAGCGGCGCTGACTGGAAGGATCTGACCCAGAACCTTGTAAGTATCGGCGCTCCGGAGAATTACTGGATCAGCCGTGTGTTTGCATCTCATCATAAAGAGGGAAGAGCCTATGTGTCAAAAACAGGATTCAGAAGAGATGATTTCAGAAGTTTTTTATACCGAACAGATGATTTCGGCCTGACCTGGACCGATATCTCGAACAATCTACCGGATAAGCCCATAAATGTGGTGTTTGAAGACAAAAAGAACCCGGATCTTCTTTTTGTGGGTAATGATAAGGGGATCTATGTGAGCATAGACAGAGGAGAAAAATGGGTCTATATGAGAAACAATATGCCCACCATCGCTGTTACGGATCTGCTCATCCATCCCAGAGAAAATGATCTTGTAGCTGGAACTTACGGAAGAGGGATATTCATAACGGATATATCCCCTCTTGAAGAACTCAATAAGAATGTGCTGAATAAAGAGGTGTATCTTTTCCAGGTTGAACCGACCGCGCAGAGAATGACCCGGCCCTGGGGAGCTTACCAGCTTTACGGAGACCGCCATCACACAACACCTAATGAACCGGATGTGATGAGGATTTATTATTATCTCAAGGAAAAGTCTTCCGAGGGAATGACAATAAGGATCAAAGACACATTCGGGAATGTTTTGTGTGAGCTGAAAGGAAGCGGAGAATCAGGCATAAACATGGTCATGTGGAATATGAGATCAATGCCTACAGAAGAACAGAAAGCACGGATGGGGAGATGGGCTCGCGGAGAACTTCAAGATCCGGGAATATACAGAATAGAACTTGAATTTAAAGGCCATGTGCTTGAGAGAAGAGCTCTCATCAAAGAACGGACAGGCTGGGAAATAGGCCCTCATACCAGTCATATAAAATAGTCCTTTATCAACGAATTTTTAGATAAAAAGGATCGGTTGGATTTATTTCTCAAATCCGAAAAGACCGTCAATAGGCACAGATATCATCTTGGCGATACCTGTTTTTTTGTGATAGCCGGTGACATCCCTCAACACTTCGTCTATTTTTGTGATCATGTCTTTTTTTATGACCATGAGTATGGTTTTATTAGTGGGGCTGCTTCCTGCGAAAAAGTCCCTCAGCCCGGCAAAAATGGGGATGTCATGACTGACAATATGGCCCATTCCCACGGAGTCGAGAATCGTGGCTCCGGGAACTCCGATTTCCAGGAAAGCGGAAAGCAGGTCATCCAGGTATTCGATTTTATTAAGGAAAATGATGATAAGCTTCATCTTGAGTTTCCTTCACTCAACTGAAATGTCTGTTTTCATACTCTGTGATGACATTTATTACATCTTGGCTGTTTTTACATTTCATTAGCTTTTTCCTGAGTTTTTTATCATGTAAGATACGGGAAAGCCTGGCCAGAAAGGTGAGCTGGGTGTTGATCTTTTTTTCTGGGCAGAGAAGGAGAAACACGAGATGGACCGGCTTTTTATCAAGTGCCTCAAAGTCCATGCATTGTTCTGTGATTCCGAAAGCAAAATATACTTTCTGGATTTTATTAGACCGGGCATGAGGGATCGCCACATGGTTTCCGATAGCAGTTGTCTCTATTTTTTCCCGCTCAATAAGTCTTTGAATGGTCTCTTGTTTGTCAATCTCAGGGTATTTATCAGTTATAAGGTCTAAAAGCTCCTCTATGATTTCCTGTTTTTTTTCTTTGAGAAGAGGTATTTTTATACAGTCTTTATCCAAATATGTGGAAATACGCATTACAGACTCCTTTAGACATGGGTCTCGCCTACTTTTTTCAAGCCGAATTTAAAGGCGATGGGGCCTATGATCTGATTCATAATAATAGCTGCCACCAATATGGTCTGGACAGAAGGGCCGATCTCAGGAAAACGCCGGGCGACTTCTGTGAGCAGCCCTAAACTGACTCCAGCTTGAGTTATAAATCCCAGCCACACATTTTTATATATTTTCGGCTCGTTTTTTGCAAGTCTGCCGCTTATAAAAGAGCCGGCATAGATTGAGATAAGGCGGACGAAAAACACAACCAATCCCAGAAGCCACCCTGTGCGGAGCACATTCAGATTCATCGAAGCGCCGGTTATGGCAAAAAACGCGATATAGATAGGAAGAGAGATCCTGTCCATTCTTTCCAAAAAATTATCTCCGTGTTTGGAAAAGTTCTGTACAGTAAAACCGGCTGCCATACAAATGAGAAGAGGTTCCAGTTCCAGATTAATATCAAAGACCCGGTGCAGATAATCTCCCAGAAGGTGTGAAAATTCAATCACAATAAATCCCATAGCAATGATGACCACAGGAAATTCCACATGGACTTTTTCAATGAGAAAAACAATGAGTTTTCCCAGTAAGAAACCGAGCAGAAAAGCAATTGTGATTTGAAAAAGAAGGGAAAATATCAAGGTAAAATTCAATCCGCCTTTGCCAACAATTAAGACTTGAGCTAAGGAGACAACCACAGCAAACAGCATAATGATAAAGACGTCCATGGCCACTGATACACTGAGAACAATATCCGTGTATGGCCCTTTGGCCTTTGTCTCACTGATAATGGCAATGGCCGAGGAAGGTGAACGGGCCACAGCAATGGTTCCGAAAAGAGCTGAGACAGCCAGCCTTAAGGTCAGGCTAAAATCGTTCATGAAGGGTATTGCGCCGGACAGCAAAAACACTATAAGGGTCGTTCCGATAAAGACCACCACTGTTACTCCAGATACATAGCAGACAATGGATTTAAGGACTTTTCGTAAATTGGATGTTCGCAGCTCTCCTCCCGCACAGAAGGCAATAAAAGCAAGGGCTAATTTGTTGATAAAGGCAAGGCTGTGAACTTCTTGAAGCGAGTATAAATTCAGGAAAAAAGGGCCCATAAACAGACCTGCCAGTATATACCCTACGATTCGAGGGAGGCCGATTTTCTCTAAAACAAAGCCAAAGCAGTAGGCAGCCAAAAGAATGAGCCCCAGAATAAGAGCAGGGCACTTTTTCTGGAAATCGCCCGGGTCAAAGTGAATGAGCAGAATCACGGTAGTGATGACGAGAATGAGTCCTAATATTCTGTTTGTCATTTGATCTTTTTAGTTATGTCTGGCTGGCCTCTGAAATCAATGGGGACGGGATCTTCAAGAAGGGAAAGAATAAGCTTTGGGCTTATAAACTCATTTAAGATCATGGATATGACAACCACAGTGACCAGATAGTCCGATAAAGAAGGATAAAAGACCGAAAAGCTGATAATAATGGCAACGGCAAATCCCCCTTCAGATAAAAGTCCAAGCCCTGTATTCCATGGGACATGAAAATCAAATTTAAAGGATCGTGTGGCTGCGAATACGCCGAGTAGTTTTGCCAGCAGTCGGGATAAGAAATAGAATCCCGTGATGATAAGAATGAAGTTAAAATCAAGTTTCCATCCGGCTCCAATGATCACAAGTATAATGATGTAAATAGATTTTTCAGAATGTACCATGATTTCAAGAGCTCTCAGTCTGTGTCTGCTAAGATTAGCTGTTATCAATCCGCATATGAATCCTATGAGGAGAGGTGAATTGTTGGTTTTCATGGCCAGCCCTCCGCCGAACAACACAGTCCCCAGAATAAATACGACAAATTCCTGTTGAGAGAACCTGACATTGCTTAAGATAATAAAGAGGAAAGCCGTAATTATTCCTATGGTAAGAGCCAGAAACAGCCACTTTAAAGAACCTGTTAAATTGAATTCAGCGCTCCCTGAAAGAGGAAAAATAAAAAAAGTCAGCGCAAGAAAAGCCAGAGCAAAAACACCATCTATACCTGAAATATAATGCATGAGAGAGAACAATTTCCGGTTTTCGAATCTGTAGTTGTTGCTTACGATAGCAAGGGCGGATTGGGCTGTACACACAGAAGCGCTGCCTAGAATAAAAGAAAGGATAAGCACGGTCCTCTCCGGAAGGGTGGAAAATATCTTGAATGAGAAAAAAATGACCGAAGTCACAACGAGAAAAGTAAATAAGGCTTGGATGGCTGATATGGAGAAAAAGAGTCTCGGCAGATTCTTGAGGCTTTTGAGGTCAAACTGTAGTCCGAAGAGAAATCCGATCCATGAGAGACCGAAAAATAGGAAGGGCCCTAAACTGGTCAGGGTCTCCGGGTCGATCATATTGAGTCCCATTTTGCCTAAAAACACTCCCATGAATATATACTCCGTACCGGTGAATATGATGTTTCTAAAACCGAGAGGAAGCTTTCGGTTAAGAAAGGTAAGACGGGAACCGATAAGGGCAATGATGGTGATGGTGATAATGGTAATGAGCAGCTTCATTGAATTCGGATTGTTTTTATTATCAATGATTTTTTACTTTCAGGCAAGGCGAAATGAAATTTAGGCGTGGCTTGCGCTCGCTGAAGATTTTTACTGCATGAAAAATTTTGTTTTCCTATGGATTTGATGATATAAATTGTATGGTAATGCTGCATAAAAAATAGACCGGGGAGAGGATATGAAAAAAACGAGATATGCGTTTGGTATTGTTTTCATACTTCTTATTTTTACGGCTGCCCTTTGTAAAAAAGCGGATCAGATTTCGATGGTCAGAGTTCCTCCTGTTGATGTTAAAAATGATCATTATATAAGCAATCGGGAGCCATTACTCCGAACGCCCTTTATAAAGCTGCCCGTGGGGCTGGTCAAGCCCAAAGGATGGCTGCTGCGTCAGCTTCAACTCCAGGCGGATGGATTCCACGGGCATCTAAACGAAATAAGCGAATATCTTAAAAAAGAAAATAATGCATGGCTCAGTCATGATGGAAAAGGGGAGAGGGGATGGGAGGAAGAACCCTACTGGCTTAAAGGATTCAGTAACTGTGGTTATTTACTCGATGATGAGAGAATGATAAAGGAATCTCGTGTATGGATCGAGGGAGCTCTGGGCAGCCAGCAGCCTGACGGCTGGTTTGGCCCGGCATTCAGAAGCGGCGGAGCGGCTACAAAACTCAAAGGGAGAACAGATTTGTGGCCCAATATGATCATGCTGTTCTGCCTTCAGGATTATTACGAATATACGGGCAGTAAAGATGAACGGGTCATTTCATTAATGACAAATTATTTTAAATATCTGTCCGTGATTCCGGATGAGGAATTCCTAGTGGGTTACTGGCCCAGAATGAGGGCAGGGGATATGCTGTTCAGTGTGATATGGCTGTACAACCGCACTGGGGAAGAATGGCTTGTTGATTTTGCCCGAAAAGTCCATCGCAATACCGTCAGATGGGAAGAGGATGTCATCAACTGGCATAATGTTAACATTTCCCAGGGATTCGGAGAACCGGCAACATTTTACCAGGTTTCAAGGGAGAAGGAGCAGCTCAAGGCGGCTGAAAGAAACTGGAAGAAAGTCAGAGATCTCTACGGACAGGTCCCTGGTGGAATGTTCGGAGGAGATGAAAACTGCAGGGAGGGGTATTCAGGTCCCAGACAGGCTGTAGAGACCTGCGGCATGGTAGAGATGATGCTTTCAGAGGAGACTCTTCTTTTGATATCTGGGGATACTCAATGGGCGGACCGTTGTGAGGATGTGGCGTTCAATTCATATCCGGCGTCCATGACAGCTGATCTAAAAGCGCTCCGTTACTTGACAGCTCCTAATATGGTCCTCTCAGACAGCCAAAGCAAGTCCCCCGGTCTTCAGAATGGAGGGCCTATGCTCTGGATGAATCCGCATATACACCGCTGCTGCCAGCACAATTCTGGTCACGGTTGGCCCTATTTTACCGAGCATCTCTGGGCTGCTACGCATGATAACGGATTGGGCGCGGTGATCTATGCCCCTTCAGAGGTCACAGCTGAAGTAGGAGAGGGAACAAAAGTAACGGTTTTGGAGAAAACATATTATCCATTCGATGAGAACATAGAATTTGTGATTTCGACCCCTGAAAGAGTGGATTTCCCCCTTTATTTGAGGATTCCGGGGTGGTGCCGGAATGCTGAACTTGAGATAAACGGAGAAGCCCGAAATGTGAGTTCAAATCCGGGAACTTTTTTATGCATCAGTCGAAAGTGGCAAAGCGGGGATAAAGTGAACCTTAAGTTGATTATGGATGTAAGCATCACCCATTGGACCAAAAATCTAGACTGTGTATCCATAAATCGGGGCCCTTTGACCTATTCGCTTAAAATCGGAGAGAAATATGTCCGTCATGGAGGGACAGACGAATGGCCGGCCTGGGAGATCTATCCGGCTTCAGACTGGAACTACGGGATACTTTTGAAAGACGGTGTGCCCGCCCTAGGTGTGGAGGTTATGGAGCAGCCTTGGCCTGAAGATGATCAGCCTTTTAGAGCGGATTCAGCCCCTATAGAAATCAAGCTTAAGGCCAGGAAAATACCGGAATGGCAGCTCGATGATTTAGGATTGGTCGGGGAAATCCAGCAGAGCCCGGCACAAACAGATCAGCCTGTGGAGACTGTCACATTGATACCTATGGGGTGTGCCCGGCTTCGAATATCTGCTTTTCCCTCTGTACTTTCTGATGGATCCGGATATAAATGGAAGAAACCAGAGAGGGGAGATGAGTCATAATTCTTTTCTCGCTTTCGACATAGGCGCTGAAAGCGGAAGAGCCCTTCTGGGAACACTGAAAAAAGATGGAATCCAAGTCAGAGAGGTCTATCGATTCAATAACAGGATGATTTCTAAAGGCGGCCATCTTTATTGGGATGTTTACTATCTCTTCGAAGAGATAAAAAAGGGCATAAGGAAAGGCGCCAATGCCAGCAATAGCTCTATCCTTTGTATTGGGATAGATACATGGGGAGTGGATTTTGGCTTATTTGATAAAATAGACCATCTCATTTCGCTTCCTTTTGCCTACAGGGATAAGCACAATAAGACAGCCATGGAAGAATTCTTAGAAAAAATACCACCCCGACAGGTCTATCATCTTACTGGGATCCAGTTTCTTCAGTTCAATTCCTTGTTTCAGCTTTACGCTCTAAGGACTCATAATCCTGAAATTATAACAGAAGCCAAGAATCTCCTTTTTATGCCTGATATTTTTAATTATTTTCTCACAGGAGAGATGGCCACTGAGTTTTCCTATGCCACAACGTCACAACTTTTCAATCCCAGCGAAGACGGGTGGGAAGGGCGGCTTTTTGAGATTCTGGATGTGCCTGTATCCCTGATGCAGGATGTCAAAACAGCTGGAAAGGTGCTTGGTCCTCTGAAACCATCTCTGTTAAAGCAACTCGGAGTGTCTTCTATGCCGGTGGTGCTGACAGCCACACACGATACAGCCTCGGCCGTGGCTGTTGTGCCGGCCAAAGGAAAGGAATGGGCCTTTATAAGCTCGGGTACCTGGTCCATAATGGGCATTGAATTAGACTCCCCCCTTATCAGTGAACAAAGTTATAAACTGAATTTCACCAATGAAGGAGGGATCGGACATAGGTTCAGATTATCCAAGAACATTACAGGACTATGGCTGTTACAAGAATGCAGAAAAAAATGGAGGGGACACCATAATATTGAATATGGGGAATTAATGAATAAGGTGGATTCAGCGAAGCCTTTCCGTTCTCTTATTGATCCTGACTGCCCTTTGTTTTTAAAGCCGGCTGATATGACAGAAGCCATAGGTGAGTTCTGCCGGAAAACCGGACAGCCCCATCCAGAGACTATCTCCGAGTTCGTGAGGTGTGTTCTGGAAAGCCTGGCATTTAAATACAAGTATGTGTTTGATGAACTTTGCTCTCTTTGTGACAGGCGTATCAGCAAAGTCCACATCATAGGCGGTGGTTCCCGTAACAGAGTTCTCTGTCAGTATACGGCTGACGCACTGGGCCTTCCGGTTATTGCCGGGCCTGCTGAAGCTACAGCTGTAGGCAACATAATGATACAGGCTCTGTCCGCAGATAAGGTGGATTCCATAGAGAATGTGCGGGATATGATTTCTGCTTCTTTTGACCTTCGGATTTATGACCCTGTTGGGAGTGAGGAATGGGAGAGGCATTATAACCGTTTTATAAAGATATGCAGGGAGAGCCATAAAGAGATAGAGGATGTATAATCTATAGGAGATGATAATGAAATCTCAAAAAAGTGAAAAAGCCTACAAGGAAGCCATAGAAAAGTACAGTGTTATTGGTTCGGATGCAGAAAAGGCTGTTGAAAGATTAAAGGACATTTCCATTTCTATTCACTGCTGGCAGGGAGATGATGTGGCCGGATTCGAAAAACCCGGTTCCCAGCTTACGGGAGGGGGCATTCAGGTTACGGGAAGTTATCCTGGAAGAGCCAGAACAGTGGAAGAGCTCCGTCAAGATCTGGAAAAGGTCTATTCTTTGCTACCAGGTAGTCACAGACTGAACCTTCATGCCATCTACGGAGAATTCGGAGACACGTTCATAGACAGGGATAAGATAGAACCCGAACATTTCAAAGCATGGATTCACTGGGCTCAAGAGAGAGGGCTTAAACTGGACTTTAACTGCTCGTGTTTCTCTCATGCTCTGGCCGATTCGGGTTTTACTCTGAGCAGTAAAGATAAAAACATACGTTTCTTCTGGATAGAGCATGTCAAAAGATGCCGGCAGGTCGGAGCTTTTATGGGGCGAGAGCTTAACAGCCCCTGTGTCCACAATATATGGATTCCGGATGGTTCTAAAGACATTACTGTTGATAGAAAAGGGCATAGGGACCTGCTCAGAGAGTCTCTTGATCGGATATTCAGAAAGAAATATCCGGAAAAAGAGCTTAAAGATTCTCTGGAGAGCAAGCTTTTCGGAATCGGAAGCGAATCCTATGTGGTCGGGTCTCATGAGTTCTATCTGGGGTATGCTTTGACAGAGAATAAGATGATATGCCTTGACACAGGGCACTTTCATCCTACGGAGAACATCGGGGATAAAATTTCGGCTTTGCTTCAGTTCTCGGATGGACTTCTGCTTCATGTCAGCCGCGGTGTCAGATGGGATAGTGACCATGTCCCTGTTTTGGATGACAGCACGCGAAACCTTTTTGAAGAAGTGGTCAGGGGCGGATATCTGGATAGGGTACACATCGCTCTTGACTTTTTCGATGCCAGTTTAAACCGTGTGGGTGCATGGGTCGTCGGGGCCAGGGCTGTTTTAAAGGCTGTTCTGTCAGCTCTTCTCGAGCCCAGAGAAAGGCTTTTGGAAGCGGAAAACAGGGGTGATTATTTTTCCAGACTGGCACTTCTCGAAGAGCTTAAAACCATGCCTCTCGGGGCTGTGTGGGACCATTTCTGTCTTATGATGGATGTTCCTCCTGGACAGGAATATATAAAGGAAATTATCAAGTATGATACTGATATAAGCCGAAAAAGATACTAAATCGCCTATTTTTCTATTGACATTTCCTTCTGTATAAGAAAAAATCCTATTAAAACTTTACTGTTCTATTCGGAGGGTTCTATGGATCAAAGGGGAGATAAAGGAATTAGGGGAGGATTCTTCCTTAAATTTTTCAGGTTATTTACAGATATTCGTCCCGGGGAAGCGGGTACGGCTTTACTTCTGACATTGAATATTTATTTGATCCTGGGGGCGTACTACATAATAAAGATAGTTAGAGATTCATCCATCCTTACGGAGTGGGGACCCGAGACAAAAAGCTATCTTTATGGAGTTATTTCAGTCCTGTTGATTTTCGTCATCAAGGCATTCAGCTCTATTTCGTCAAAAGTCCCCAGGCAGAAACTCATAGCATGGGTCACATTGTTTTTTATATCAAACCTGATCATATTTTCCGTGTTGAATCTTTTTGGCATTCCCTTCAGCACGATCAGTATCATCTTTTTCATCTGGGCCAGCATTTTTAATGTCGTGGTCATTGCCCAGTTCTGGGGATTTGCCAATGATGTTTATACGGAAGAAGCCGGAAAGCGCCTTTTTCCTATCATTGCTTTTGGTGCCACTTTTGGTGCTTTCTCCGGATCTTATATCTTTAAGCGTATCCAGAACTGGATGGGAATGTATCAGCTTCTTCTTGTATCCGCAGCTGTGCTGGGAATTTGCATTGTCCTTACCTATGTGATCCATAAAAGGGAGATCAAAGGTAAAGTTGGAAAAGAGACAGACGTTCCTTTGAAAAGCATATCTACAGAAAAAGAAAAGCCGTTGAAAAAAGGTGGAGGTTTTAAGCTTGTTTTCAAGAAGCGCTATCTTCTTTATATTGCTCTTTTTGTCCTTCTTTTGAATCTTATCAACACCAATGGGGGATACATACTGGACCGTGTGATAAAAAGCAGGGCTCTTGAGGCAGTTCAGGCAGGAACAGCAGGAGGGCTCTCGGTCGAGCAGATCTATGGAAGTTTCTATTCGGATTTTTATATTATCATGAACCTTTTGGCCATGTTTATCCAGCTGTTTTTGGTATCCCGAATATTTAAATGGTTCGGAGTTAGGACAGCTGTATTCATCCTTCCTTTTATTGCGTTGGGAGGGTATTTTTTCATCAGCATGGGGGCCTCTCTGCTTATTGTCAAGTGGATCAAAGCCACGGAGAATGGGACAGATTACTCATTGATGAACACAACACGGCACGCTCTCTATCTTATTACTTCAAGGGAAGAGAAGTATAAGGCCAAGGCAGCCACTGATACCTTTTTTCACCGGGCCGGTGATGTCACTCACAGCTTGATTGTTTTCCTCTGGGCTCAATTTATCGTGGTCGAAACCTTTGCTAAATTCAACATCATTATGGCTGTGGTCTGGATTTTTCTGGGATTCTTGATTGTGAGAGAGCATAAAAAAATATCCTCGAAAAAGATGCAACCTCTGCCAGCAGAATAGAAAGATATTAAGGGGAGAAAAACAAAATCACCTAAGGTATGATTTTGTGTGTTTCAATAAAGCGGATAATGATCATGACAGCTCCCAGCAGCATGAAAGTGATGCTTATGGCTTTAGCCAGCATCTTTTCTTCAATCCGATTAACGAACCGCGCCATGAGGGTCCCTCCGAATACAGCGCTTATTCCGATGATTATTCCGGAAATGGGTCTTATGTTTCCGTGAAGAGCAAATCCTACAGCTCCTGAGCTTGCGGTTATAGCCATAATAAGCACGGATGTTCCGATGGCCAGATGGAGAGGGAAATTAAGAACAAAGATAAGAAGTATCAGTATGAATCCTCCTCCTCCAGCGCCCAGGAGTCCGGTTAAGATGCCCACAACAAATCCCAGGCACAAAGAGGTGATGGTTTTTTGAGCCGGGGTTTTGAATTTCAGGACTTTCTTGAATTTCACACCTATGATCTCTCTGTTTATCCCTTTCTTCCATATAACAATCCCTAGGACGATCATATAAATCCCAAAGATTCGTGCCAATCCCAACTCCGGGATGCTGTCTGAAAACCTTGCGCCCAGTTGGGCTCCCAGGACAGAACCGACAGCTATCCACAGCCCTGATTTCAAAGCAATATTACCGTGTTTATAATAGGAGTAGGCTATGGCTGCAGGGGCTATGACGTCCACCATTAAGCTCGTTCCTATACAGTCATGGATCGGATAATTCAACAGCATGTTGAGAAGAGGGACTACCACCATAACACCTGAGGAACCGGTCAATCCTGTTAGTATACCGGTGAATATTCCGATAAGAACCATTGCTGCTATATTGATTGGCGTCATAGTGTTCACTTTAAAAACCAATATTATACCAGAAAATTCAGATAAGAGAAGCAGGAATGATTTATCCTGGGTTATTCACAAGTTTCTTATGAATAGGTCAGGTTACTTGACCTTAAGTACAACCACAGATTTTGACGGAAGCGTTATTTCCAGAGTATTGTTTTCCAAAACAGCACCTTTAAACTGTGAAGGCTTGACTTCGTTCGGATTTTGGAACGTATTGTGTGCTGTCATCTTATCCGAGGTCAGGATCTGACCTGTAACGGTCTCTGCACGGATACCTCTCAGTTCGCATGTCAGGTGTATGGATTCCTTCGGGTCGAGATTGCAGAGAGTGATATGTATTTCTTTTTGGCTGTTTTTTGAGGCAGACACACTGATATGGGGGATGCTGCTGTCCTGGTATGTGTACTGAGGACATTTCAGGTCAAGGGGAAGAAGGGTGGCATCCTGATGGACCTTGTACATGTCAAAAACATGATAGGTTGGAGTGAGAATCATTTGCTCTTCTTTGGTGAGTATAAGAGATTGAAGAACATTGACGGTTTGAGCCAGGTTGGCCATCTTCACTCTTTCGCAGTGTTGGTTGAATATATTCAGGGTCGCTCCGGCTACCAGTGCGTCACGGAGAGAGTTCTGCTGATAAAGGAATCCCGGATTGGTGCCCGGTTCGACTTCATACCAGGTGCCCCATTCATCTATGATCATTCCCACTCTTTTCCGTGGATCATATTGATCCATGATGGTCGAATGTCTTGTGATGAGTTCATCGATGAACAGAGCTTTTTCCAGAGTTTCGAACCAGTCTTTTTCTTCGAATTCAGTAGCAGAATTCTTATTTCCCCACCCGCCGGGAACTGTATAATAGTGGAGACTCAATCCATTCATATACCACCCGGCCCTTTTCATCAGTACTTCTGTCCACTCATAGTCCCGGCCGTTGCTTCCGCATGCGATTCTGTAGATCCTGTTTCCGGAGTAATTCCGCACATAGGTCTGAAATCTCCTGTAAACATCCGCATAGTATTCGGGCCGCATATTCCCGCCGCATCCCCAGTTTTCATTCCCGACACCGAAAAAGGGAAGCTTCCAAGGAGCATCCTTCCCGTTTTTCCGGCGTAGGTCTGCCATGGGACTCTGTCCGTCAAAAGTAATATACTCAATCCATTCTTTCATCTCTCTGACGGTTCCGCTCCCTACGTTTCCGCAGATGTAGGGTTCGCATCCTATCTGCTGGCAGAGGTCAAGAAATTCATGAGTGCCGAAATGATTGTTTTCCGTGACTCTTCCCCAGTGAGTGTTAACCAAAGTTGGGCGCTCGCTTGGAGGGCCTATCCCGTCTTTCCAGTGATATTCATCTGCAAAACATCCTCCGGGCCATCGGAGAACTGGAACTTTGATTTTTTTTAGGGCATCCACAATATCATTCCTGATTCCTCTGGTATTTTTGATCTGACTGTCTTTTCCTACCCAGTAACCCCCATAAATGCACCGCCCCAGGTGTTCTGAGAAATGTCCGTAAATGTGCTTGCTGATTTTGAAATGACCCTGATCTGCATTGATAACAAGTGTGGCTGTGTGTGTCTCGTTTCCGCGAGGAGCGCTTATGCAGGTGAGCGCTGCAAAACTTAAAATCAAAATAAATAGATAGACTTTTTTGGGCTGCCTCATATATTTTTCTCCTTTATGAATTGTTATTGAGTTTATTTTAGAGAGGCGAAAAAAACAAGTAAAATGTTCATCCCGTCCGTGGGCCAAACATACTCACAGCTCGGCTTTGCCGAGTTCCCTCAAACACAGCACTCCAAAGGCTAAATCTTCAATGTCGCTTCAGCCACACCTGAATTTCAGTAAGCTATCCTTAACCTTGACTTGTGAATAATTCAGGTGGATTGATTTTCCTTATATGGTAAAATCAAAAAGCTATTTGGAAAATGATGAAAATTTAAAGGAGGAGTCCAATGAGAAAGTCTGTCTCTATGTTAATGATTTTAACCTTTGCGGGATTCGTTTTTATGAACAGTTCCTGCCAAAGCAGAGAGACCGGAGATTATTCCATAAAGCCGGTCCCTTTCACTCAGGTTCGTATCAATGATGAGTTTTGGTCTTCCAGAATTGAGACCAACCGGCGTGTGACCATTCCTTATGCGTTTGAACAGTGCGAAGAAACCGGACGCATTGACAACTTCAGAATAGCCGCAGGAATAAAAAGCGGGGGATTCCAGACTGTCTATCCCTTTGACGATTCGGATGTATATAAGATCATGGAGGGCGCCTCTTATTCCCTTCAGGTGCATCCTGATCCTGAACTTGAGAAATATTTGGATGATTTGATATCCATAATCGGAAGAGCGCAAGAAGAAGACGGTTATCTTTATACAGCAAGAACCATTAAATCCGAAACACCGGTGCGCTGGTGCGAGGGAGACCGATGGTCCAATCTCTACCTGGGACATGAGCTTTACAATGCCGGGCATCTTTATGAAGCAGCTGTGGCTCATTACAAGGCCACAGGAAAAAGGACACTGCTGGATATCGCCTTGAAAAACGCAGATTTAGTGGCTGAAGTGTTTGGCCCTGATAAAAAAAGAGGAGCTCCGGGACACCAGGAGATAGAGATAGGTCTGGTCAAGCTGTACAGGGTGACAGGCGATAAAAAGTATCTTGATTTAGCCAAATTCTTTCTGGATGAACGCGGAGACAGCGAACACCGGAAACTCTATGGAAGATATTCTCAGGACCACAAACCTGTGGTGGAACAGGAAGAGGCTGTGGGCCACGCGGTCAGGGCTGTATATATGTATTCCGGCATGGCTGATGTGGCTTCTCTGACCGGGAATGCTGAGTATATAAAGGCGATTGACCATATCTGGGAAGATGTGGTTTATAAAAAACTTTACGTTACAGGAGGAATCGGGGCTACCGGAGCCGGCGAAGCTTTTGGAAAGGCCTATCAGCTGCCTAACGCCACAGCCTATTCCGAGACCTGTGCATCCGTAGGAAATGCGCTCTGGAACTTCCGGATGTTTCTTCTTCATGGGGAGGGAAAATACATCGATGTGCTGGAGAGAGTGCTTTATAACGCACTCATTTCAGGTGTTTCTCTGGAAGGTGACCGTTTCTTTTATCAAAATGTTTTGGAATCTTACGGTCAGAACGAGAGAAGTCCCTGGTTTTCCTGCGCCTGCTGTCCCGGTAATATCTCGAGATTCATGCCTTCTGTCCCGGGTTATGTGTTGGCCACAGACAAGGATAAAATCTATGTTAATCTCTTCACTTCCTGTAATGCCCAGGTGGAGATGAAAGATCAAACCATTAGAGTGGAGCAGGAGACCCGATATCCATGGGAAGGTGATGTGAAGGTCACTGTTTTTCCTGAGAAGGAGGAGAGATTTTGCATGGCTGTAAGGATTCCGGGGTGGACCCAGAACAAACCTGTTCCCGGTGACCTGTACCACTTTTATAAGGATAATGAAGATAGAGTCTCTCTTAAATTAAACGGAGAAGAAATGACGCTTAAAACAGAAAAAGGTTATGCCGTTATAGAAAAAGTGTGGAAGAATGGGGATCAGATAGAGATTCAATTTCCCATGCCCGTAAGAAGAGTCCTGAGCAATGAGAATGTTGCGGAAGATACAGGAAAAGTCAGCTTTCAAAGAGGTCCTATTGTATTTTGTGCGGAATGGGAGTATAACGGCGGACATGTCAGCAATCTTGTTTTGCCCGATGATGTTGAGCTCCGTTCAGACTACAGGCCTGATTTCTTTGACGGAGTTTCTGTGATAGAAGCTGAGGCCCAGGGTCTTTACGAAGGCTCTGAAGGAGAAGTTTTAAGCCGGAAGCAAAATTTCACGGCAATACCTTATTATTCCTGGGCGCACAGGGGAAAAGGGGAAATGATGGTCTGGCTGGCACGCACTCAAGAAAAAGCCCGGCCTGTGCCTCAGCCCACCATAGCCTCACAGAGTCAAGTAACGGTGTCAGGGGATAAGGACGGCTTTCCAGTCAATGACCGGAGAGAGCCCAAAAATTCAAACGATCATTCTATTCCTTATCTTCACTGGTGGCCCAATAAGGGGACAGAAGAATGGATCCAGTTTGATCTGCAGAAGCCGGAAACAGTATCTCAAGTCGAGGTATACTGGTTTGATGATACAGGACGTGGTGAATGCAGGATTCCAGAGTCATGGAAGGTCCTGATCAGAAAACAGGGAAATTGGGAACCAGTAGAGAACCAAACTTCTTATGAGGTCAAAAAGGATCAATACAATGCAGTTACGTTCAGACCGGTTCAGACTGAAGCTCTTCGCGTGGAGCTTAAGTGCCAGCCCGATTATTCAGCCGGGATCTTGGAAATAAGAGTGAAATAGAAGAAAATACGGCTCAGTCCTCTTCCATCTCAGTTGAAAGGGGCATCATTTAGAAGGAAGATTCTTTATATCAGACTTGGCAGGGAGTATGGCTCCGGATCCCTGTTTGACTGAAATATTCTTTTTTATTATGATTGAGTTCTCCGAGCTTAAAGTGCTAAGGTAGGGACTATGCCTTTAAGCCGATAGGGTAAAACGGGAAACGGTTTTGCCTCCCGGATTGGAAAGGAGAATCCCATCGATTTTAAGGTCGTTTCATAATTCTAAAAAAGAAAAGATATGAGAAAAGTATTTTTATCTGTTCTGATGCTGGGATTTCTTTTCACGCTTCACTGTGGAAATAAAGAAAAACAGGAACTTCTGGTCCTCCATGCTGGTTCTCTTTCAGTGCCGTTCAAGCACATGGCTGAAGAATTCATGAAGCAGAATCCGGATATTATTGTCAGAAGGGAGGCTGCGGGAAGTCGGATCTGTGCACGGAAGATAACAGAGCTCAACAGTCAAGCTGATGTGATGACCTCTGCGGATTCTGCGGTGATACAAACTCTTCTTATTCCCGAATATGCGGATTACTGTATTGATTTTACATCCAATGAAATGGTGATCATGTACAGGAAGGAGAGCCGGTATTCCGAAGAGATTAATTCGGAAAACTGGTATGAGATACTGCTTAGGGATGATGTGTGGTACGGGCATTCAAACCCTGATGCCGATCCCTGCGGATACCGCACCATACTCTGCTGGAAACTGGCGGAGAAGCATTATGGAAAACCGGGTCTTTATAAAGAGCTTGTGAGAAACTGTCCGGAAAAAAATATCCGTCCCAAAGAAGTCGACCTGCTGGCTCTTCTCGAAAGCGGAGAACTGGATTATATTTTCATCTACCGCAGTGTAGCGGAACAGCACAATGGGAAATCTGTTCTTCTTCCGGATGAGATCAATCTCAAATCTCCAGAGATGAATCATCTTTACCAGGAGGTGAGTGTAGAGCTCAGCGGAAAAAAGCCGGGTGAGACCATATCCAGAAAAGGAGCTCCCATGGTGTATGGGATCACTGTGCCTAAAACAGCGGCTCATCCTGAACTGGGTGTGAAATTTGTATCATTTGTTCTAAGTGATAAGGGAAAGGAAGTTATGGCAAAGAGCGGACAGCCTGAAATCATTCCACCAGGGATAGATTATTTTGAAAAGCTTCCTCAGGAATTAAGGCGTTTTTTTAGAAACGATTAGGATGAAAGTCAACCCCCTTTTTTATCTTTTAGGAACCCTGCTGGTTCTTTTTATCATTGTGCCTATCTTCCGGATGATTTTCTCGGTCACCCCTTCGGAGGCTGGCAGCGCTCTCGGGGAGAAGGAGCTTATGAGTTCTATTTTGTTGACCTTAAGAGCTTCTTTATGGGCGACCCTGGTCGCCCTGGTTTTAGGGATCCCTTTGAGTTTTGTCCTGGCCAGACACAAGTTTTTTGGCAAAAAAATAATCGAAGGGCTCATTGATATCCCGGTTGTTATTCCCCATACAGCCGCAGGCATTGCACTTCTGATGGTGTGGGGGAGAGAGTCGGTATTTACCCGGATCACAGGGATTTCCATACCAGGCACAGAAGCGGCTGTATCCATTGGTATGCTGTTTGTGTCCCTGCCTTTTCTTGTGAACAGCGCTAAAGAAGGATTCAAGATGATAGATGTGCGTTATGAGAAAACAGCCGTTTCCTTAGGAGCTTCCCCCTGGAAAGCGTTTACTACTATAAGCCTTCCCATGGCCAAAAAATCGATCGTCTCAGGGTCTATCATGATGTGGGCACGCGGGATTTCTGAGTTCGGAGCCGTGGTGATTCTGGCTTATCATCCTATGACAGCACCGGTTCTGATTTTTGAGCGCTTCCAGAATTTTGGTCTTGATTATGCAGCTCCGGCCACAGCGGTCCTGATTATAATCACACTGGTGATCTTTGTGATTTTAAGAGTAGTGGGGGACAAAAAGTGATCAAACTAGAGAGAGTGAACAAAAACTACGGGGATTTTCATATCCAGGACTTTTCTCTGGAAGTGAGTCTCGGAGAGTATTTTGTGATCCTAGGGCCCAGTGGAGCGGGTAAGACACTGCTTCTGGAGATGATGGCCGGGTTGGAGTCTCCGGATTCAGGGAAAATAACAGGCTTGGATCGATCGAGGACAGGATTGATCTACCAGGATTATATGCTTTTTCCCCATATGAATGTGTTTCAAAATATCGCATACGGCCTGACCATTAGAAAAGAGAAGAAACAGGTCATCAAAACTCAGGTTGAGAGTGTAAGCGAGCAGTTGGGGATTGAAAACCTTCTGTCGCGTGATATCAAGACGCTTTCAGGAGGGGAAAAACAGAGGGCTGCCATTGCCAGGGCCATGGTGATGCAGCCAGATGTCTACCTTTTGGATGAGCCCACCGCAGCTCTGGACCTGAGCACAAAGACGCAGATACAGCGTTTGATCCTCAACATTCACAAAAAGGACAATCCGACTGTGGTTCATGTAACGCATGACTTTGAAGAAGCCCTGGCTATGGGAGACAGGATCGGGCTTCTTTTTTCAGGACAGTTGATACAGAAAGACACTCCGGAAAAAGTGTTTAACCACCCGATCTCAAAGAAAGCAGCTGATTTTTTAGGGTATAAAAATGTTTTTTCGGGCCGGATAAAAGATTATATAATGGATATTGACGGGATTCCCATCATGACCACTGAAAAAGAAGCGGAAAAAGCCCATATCGCTGTGCGGTCAAATGATATCCTGCTATCCAGAGCCAAATTGGAATCATCGGCCCGCAATTCCTTTTCCGGCAAAGTGGTCAAAGGCATCAAACGGACCAATCACATGGAGGTTGTTGTAGACATTGGGGTTTTGCTTTATGTGGATATCACCTATCCGTCTTTCAAGGAAATGAGGCTCAGGGCAGGAACCCGGATTTGGGCGACTTTTAAAACAGCGGCTGTAAAAGTTTTTTTGCACTAGGGGAGGAAAAATGATCTTACTTGAAGAAGCTCAGAAGATATTGAATGAGGTCCCGGTAAGGACAGAGACGGAAACAGTGCCTTTGGATAAAGCGGGGGAGCGGATTTTGGCCCAGGATATTATCTCTCCCATCAATATTCCTCCTTTTAATAAGTCAGCTATGGATGGATATGCTGTGATTTCAGATGACCCGTCGGAAAAATTCAAGGTCATTGAGACCGTTCCGGCTGGAAAATCACCACAGAAAAGAGTTCATCGAGGTGAGTGCGCCAAGATAATGACAGGGGGAATCGTCCCCGATGCAGCGGACAGGGTCATTATGAAAGAGATGACCGAGGAAAAGGACGGTTACATATTTGTTACAGGAAGGGAGACAAATAAGAACATATGTGCTGCCGGAGAGGATATCAAAAAGGGAGATAGAGTCTTAGACAGAGGAATAAGAATAAGGCCTCAGGAAGTAGGAGTTTTAGCTTCTATGGGATTGGATAAAGTCACAGTGTATAAAAAACCCCGCGTAGGAGTTATCTCAACCGGTTCAGAGATTGTGCCTCCGGGGGAGAAGATCAAACAAAGCCAGATTTATGACAGTAATTCTTATTCCTTATCAGCCCAAGTAAAGCGGGCAGGTGTTCGATTGGTCGACCGGCAGATGGTTTTGGATGATCCGGATAAAATAAAAAAGGCAGTCCGAGATTTCATGGAACGCTGCGATGTGCTGCTCGTATCCGGAGGCGTGTCTATGGGAGATTTTGATTATGTCCCTCATGTTTTCAAAAAACTTGGCTTTGCACTCCATTTTGAAAAAGTGGCTATTAAACCCGGAAAACCCACTGTGTTCGGAACAAAAGGAAATCAATATGTGTTTGGTGTTCCGGGAAATCCGGTTTCCACTTTTGTTGTGTTTGAGCTCTTCATAAATCCCTTTTTAATGAGTTTAATGGGCCATAGATATGAGCCTCTTTTTCTTTCCGGGGTATTGAAAGAGAGCATACGGAGAAGAAAGACCTCGCGGGCTTTTTTCATACCTGTCGATTACAGGGAAGGAGCAGTAAAAAGGCTTCCTTATCACGGCTCGGCCCATATGCATGCTCTTACCAGTGCCAATGCGCTTTTATGCATTCCAAAGGGAGTGAGAGAACTGCGGCAAGGGAAAAAAGTCCATGTTAGACAGATTTAATCGGGAAATTACTTATTTACGGATATCTGTTACAGATCGGTGCAATCTCAGATGTACATACTGTATGCCGGCTCGAGGTGTAAAACTGAAATCTCATGATGAGATACTGACTTTGGAGCAGATCGCTGAGATATGCCGGGTGGCTTCCGGAATGGGAATATGGAAAGTAAGACTTACCGGCGGGGAGCCTCTGGTCAGGAAGAACATCGCTCATCTTGTTAAGATATTGAAGGAAATAAGAGGAATCAAAGAACTGTGTCTTTCCACAAACGGGACTCTTCTGGCTCCGCTGGCCCAGGAGCTTAGAAAGGCTGGTCTCTCAAGAGTGAATATTTCTCTGGATACTCTGGATCCGGAAAGGTACAGAGAGCTTACACGGGGAGGCGATATTCAAAAAGTCTTTGAAGGAATCGAAGCAGTAAAAAAAGCAGGATTTTCAGGCACAAAAATCAATATGGTACTGATCCCCGGATTTAATACGGATGAGATCGATCAGATGTTTGAATTTTGCCAGAAAAAGGAGCTTGTCCTTCAAAGAATCAACCATTATTCCTTAGATTCGCGTTTAAAAGCCGGATATCATTACGAAGCAGAGCGCCCCCCGGACTGCACAAAGTGCAACCGGATACGGATCACTGCGGACGGGATGTTCAAGCCGTGCCTTTTTTCAGAGCACGAAATCCCTGTGGATTTTAATGATATTGAATCAGGTATTCGTCTGGCGGTTCAAAGAAAACCGGCTTTAGGGCAGAACGGAACAAGAAGGGGAAACTGGGAAATAGGAGGATAGAATGAAACTCACGCATGTGACAGAAAAAGGAAAAGCAAGGATGGTAGATATCGGAGCGAAGAAAACAGTGCATCGCGAAGCGGTAGCTCAGGGCCGGATTTATCTCAGATCAGAGACAGTCCGGTTGATAAAGGAACAGAGTATAAGAAAAGGAGAAGTGTTGGGAGTAGCCCGGATCGCCGGGATCCAGGCAGCCAAAAAGACCTCTGAGCTCATTCCTCTCTGTCATAATATACCCATATATAAGATTGATATTGATTTTGATGTCAAGAAAGACAGTATTGATATCATCGCTTCAGCCTCCTGTGACTGGAAAACAGGCATTGAGATGGAGGCTTTGACCGCTGTTTCTGCGGCAGCTTTAACCATCTATGATATGTGTAAAGCGGTGGATAAAGAGATGAGAATTACGGATATAATGGTTAAGGAGAAGACAAAAAGTGAGATTCACAGTTGAAGCGGTTTGTTTGTCTAAAAAAAGAGGGCAGCAGAAGAAACTCATTGAGAAGGCGGAGCTGGTCAAAGATTCTGGGATCAAAGGGGATGCCCATGCCGGCCACGGGCACAGGCAGGTCTCTTTTCTGGCAGCTGAAGATATCGAGGAGATGGAAGCAGAGGGATTGGAATTTAAACCCGGTGATTTTGCTGAAAATGTTGTTACTCGCGGGATGGATTGGACAAAGGCGAACGTCGGCGGGCAGATTTTTATCGGGGAAGCGGAAATGGAAGTCACTCAAATTGGCAAAGAATGCCCCGAACCCTGTGAGATCTTTTACAAAGCAGGGCGGTGCATTATGCCGGAGAGAGGGATTTTTGTGAAAGTTAAAAAAGGAGGGACCATCCATGCTGGAGATCGCGGTCATTACCGTATCGGATAGGGCTTATAAAAAAGAATACAAGGACCTTTCCGGGCCCCAAATAAAACAGATGATCGAGGAA
Source organism: uncultured Eubacteriales bacterium (assembly GCA_964456985.1). Taxonomy (GTDB): domain Bacteria; phylum Acidobacteriota; class Aminicenantia; order Aminicenantales; family Aminicenantaceae; genus WJMT01. Next base: position 42,345 of record CAYWDH010000001.1, on the reverse strand, counting down.
AGCGGGATAGAGGCTGAGGTGAGTTTGAGTGTGGTCCCGGATGAAAGGAAAGCCATCAAAGAAGCTTTGATGGCCAATTCGGATAAAGATTATATTTTGACGACAGGGGGGACAGGGATTTCCCCCAGAGACATCACTCCGGATGTGACCCGTGAGGTGTGCGATAAAGAAGTGCCGGGTATCGGTGAATTTCTCAGACAGGAATCATTAAGAGAGACTCCCTACGCTGTCTTTTCCCGCGGATTCAGCGGCCTTAAAGATAAAACAATAATCATCAATTTTCCGGGCTCTGTAAAAGCCGTGGCTCTGTGTACAAGGCTTCTTCTTCCTGTCCTGGAGCATGGAAAAAAGATGATCCTGGGAGGCAAGCACTGATCACTTGATTTGCCAGCTCACACTGAAGCGCCTGACCTGTTGATACCCCTCTTCGTCTTCTGAGATGACATAGAGTTTGTCCTTTTTCCAGACGCGGGGGCGGTATTCCAGAGGGATTTTGGCGATGTATTTTCCCTTGGCGTTGAACACGTCATAATAATAGTGGCCGTTGGGAGCTTTTTCGTAGGTGCGCACAAACACTCTTCCTTTATCATCCACGCTCAGGTATAGAAAAGGGTGGTAATGGGAATCCCAGGATAATTCAATCTCAGGGGGAGGTTCTTCTCCATAGTTTGATTTGATAAATTGTTGTTTTTCTTGTTCGGTGATTTTCACAGGATCATAGTCTTTTGTTATTTTCATGAACAGGCTTCCGTCCGGTTTCAGGAACCGGATCTCATAGACGCCGTTATAACCCCAGATGATGTGGTCATCTCTATCGATCTGCCAGAAACACTGAGCAAAAAGAGGATTGACCTTCGGGTATTGAGCTACTTGATAGGAATAGATGGCCTTTTTTTCAGTCATGTCCGGATTAAATATTTTTAAATAACTGGTGACAGTTTGATCCATAACCGTATACCCGGCCACGATATGGTTTTGAGAATCAGCCACAGGTTTGAGGAACCAAAGCATGCCTTTAAGGTTTATTAATTTCAAGAATTTCCCGTCCAGAGAAAAAAAGTGAAGCGCTCTGGCGGTCCAATCGCTGACCATGATTTCATTGTTTGGCGTGATGGATAGACTTCTGGAGCTCTGCATCTCTCCCGGGCCCTGCCCTTTTTGGCCTATGGTTCTTATATAATTACCTTCCTTATCAAAAACTTGAATATGAGTTTCTTTAGAATCCAAAACATAGATATTTCCCTCCGGATCCACATCCATATCCCTCACTTCGGAGAACATATACTCCTCTTGCCCCTCACTCTCTCCGATGACAAGGTCTTCTTCAAAGTGCAACACATCCCCTTCATAGAGAGGTGTTTTCGGGTTGTAAACCACGGTCACTCCGTTTTCTTCTTGAATTTCTCCCTTCCATTCTTCCTTCTGGCTTTGGCAGGCATAATAAAGAACCAAAAAAAATCCCATGAAAAGAGCCGTATAAAAAAGCAGTTTCCTCATTTTGTTGTCCCCCTGAACATTTTAACTCCTTAAAAAAGCATTTTCTCAAATATAATAATGCACCTTCGTCTCCCATCATATATATGAAACTTGGGGCAAGTCAATAAGAAACCCATATAAAGGAAAGAACGTCAGGAAATCGGTCTTAGAGAGACGTAGAAAGAATAGAGGTCGCTCGAGAATCAAACTCCAGATAATCCCCGGACTCTGTCACAGAGATGTGTTTTCCGTATGGAAAGGCGACCTACTTCTGTGTATTGGCCGGGGGTAATCTCTAAGAGAGAGGGAAGTATTATTATTTGAGTCTTATCATTTTCCTCCGGGTCTTTTAACGATTAATTCTGGATCATCTGTGTGAATTTCACCTTCTATAAGAACAGCGACCATATACCTATAATAACCAGGTCTGGCATTTTTCGGCAGAGTTGCTCTGATATCTTCTCCATTTTCTGAACGATAACTACATTCTTTAAAAGGGGAATCCCAGCCTATATGAATTGTGAAAGGATTGTTTTTTGCAGTTGGACACTTCCAAACAACTGTTTCTCCCGGATAGACCCGAATTAAGCCATTGTCGTATTTAAATTCCCCCCTCCCATCCACCATAATAGTCGTTTCATGCACCCCTTCAGTTTTTTCTATAACAGGCTCCTCTTTTGTCTGTGTCATTTCCTCCTGCTCCTCAGCTCGGCAAGCATGAAGAATAAGTACAGATAGGACTGCCGCAGCAAAAATAGTGATAGTCACCAATAAAATTTTGTTTTTCATTTATTTCCCTCCTTTTTTTTATTTGATACTCCTAAAGATAAAATCTATATTTAATCCTTTTTGGAGTGCTTTGTTGGAGAGCTTTTTTCTTCATCAGTTATCTTCTTAAAACGGGGATCAGTGAGAAGTCCTGAAAGATCAGCTTGTCCGCGGATCTCTTTAAGAGAGCCGCCCTGCTGTATATATTTTTCAAAGTCCTGCAGTGCCTGATCTCTCTGACCCATTATTTCAAAAACAAGGATGCTGTTGAGGATAATGGAAACATCATTAGATGCCACTGCCTTGGCCCTTGAGATATGACTCAGAGCCTTCTGGTTATTTTTGAGTTTGGCATAAATCACAGCCAACCGAGAGAGAAGGAGTGCGTTGTTGGGATCCACTTTCAACTCTTGCTCAGCCAGATGGACGGCCCGTCTGTAGGCTTCCGGCGCCTTTTCTTCATATCCAGCAAATCGGTAACTATCTGCCAAATTAGACCATACCATATAGTCATCATCACCCAACTCTATAGCCTCTTCATACATTGCCATGGCATCCGCATAACGGCGTTGATAAAAATACATGGTGCCCATGTTGCTGTAGGTTTGGTCATCAGGTTTTAAAGCCACGGATTTTTCAAACGCTTCTCTGGCTGATTCTATATCACCTAATTGATAATAGATAGCCGTTAGATTGTTGTAATCTCGCACATTTTCCGTCATAAATTCAGTAGAACGCTGGTACATTTCTTCAGCTTGTTCATAATTCCCCAGGTGATAGTAACAATAGCCTAGATTGCTGTAAACAGACCAATAATCTGGCTTTAGGTCAATAAATTTCTTAAAAAGCTTTATGGCTTCATCCAACTTTCCCTTATTCTCGTATATGATGGTTAATTCCTGAGTTGCATAATAATTCTCTGGATTAATCTGTAAAGCCCGCTGGATTTCTTTTATGGCTTTATCGTCAAGGCCCATTTTTCTATATATAGTTCCCATCCCGGCATAAACTGAGCTGATATCCTGGCTCATCTCAACAGCGCGCTGACAAGACTGTTTGGCTTTTTCTAGCCAGATTGGGTCTTTTGTCTGTTGGTGCATCTTTAAATAAGCTTGACTCAATTCAAAAGAGGCCAGAGCATAATAGGGGTCCCTATCCACAGCTTGTTCAAAAAACTGAACAGCCTTATTCAGGTCGCCTTGTTTCCCTTCTCTAGGGGTATAACCCACTCCCATAAGAAAAGATCGGAAAGCATCCAGAACCGTGGTCTCTCCTGCCCCTAAAACAATATTCGTCCGCTCAGCAAGTTCTATACCAAGCATTTCTATGATACGGATCACCACTCCCTCCTGCAGAGTGGAGATATTAGCCATTTGATCGGTAATGGTCTGTGAGTCCAATTGGGTTAGAGTCTCTGTATCGATCAGCTTCAAAGTCAAGCTGAACATATCACCCATACGCTTGAAACTCCCTGTGACAGCATATGATACTCTAAAAACTCGGTGGGCTCGACTCGGATTTGTGATTTCAAATTCATATACATCTTCAAGTGGAAGAACCCATAGAAATTTCTGTAAAGGTTCTAAACGAAGCAGTTTCCGGGACACTGTCTCCATAAGACCTGTGCTAAAGACTTTATCTGATTCATCACTTCCTACCACTGTAAAAGGCAGAATCACCACCTTTTTCTCGCTCTTTGCAATATCAAATCCAATCCATTTCTCTAGGGACTGCCGTGTGGAAGGAATTAGAAGCAACAGAGTAAGAAACAATATCACCAGAGCTGCAGGGATGAGACTTTTTTTCAGGATGTGCGGAAAAGGAGGCTTTTTTACAGTCCCAGTAGGAATTCCTATCTTCCTTGAAAACTCTTCTCTTTTGAGCCGCATCAGATCTGCTTTTAAATCTAAAGCTGTCTGGTAGCGTTCAAAGGGATTTTTCTCAAGACATTTTTTTATAATGGCTTCAAACTCCAAAGGAATCCCGCTTCTTTTGGATGTCACAGGCTGAGGTTCCATTCCTAGGATGGAATGCAAAACTAACTGATCGCTGTCTGCCTGAAAAGGCAGTTGCCCTGTCAGCATCTCATACATCACGATCCCTAAAGACCAGAAATCTGTGCGGTGGTCCACTTTCTTACCCAAAGCCTGTTCAGGAGACATATAATCAATGGTGCCCATAAGGGTAGCTGTTTCTGTGATTTTTGTTCTTCCGATCAATTTAGCTAAACCAAAATCCATGATGACAGCCTGCCCTTTTCCCGTAATCATGATGTTGGAACTCTTTATATCGCGGTGGATGATTCCTTTTTCATGCGCTTCCTGCAGACCTTCAGTGACCTGTAAGGTGATATCCAATGCTTCTTCTATACTTAAGGGAGATTGTTTGATCTTCTTGTGCAGGCTCATACCCTTGATATAGGACATGGCTAAAAAAATTTGTCCCTCGTCTTCATCGATCTCATAGATTGTGCCAATATTGGGATGGTCCAGAGCTGCTGCAGCCTGGGCCTCATGAAGAAATCTCTTCTTGGATTCTTGACTCCTCATTTTCTCCGGGGAAATGAACTTCAAGGCGACGGTTCGCTTGAGTTTGGTGTCCTCGGCTTTATAAACTATCCCCATTCCTCCGCGTCCAAGGTTCTCAAGTATCTTGTAGTGAGAAACTTTTTTGCCCAGTATTTCTTCCATGGTCGTTAAAATTATCTTAGGGCTTAAATAGGGAACTGTTCGAAGGGGATTGAGGAATATTAATTATTTCTGATCTGCGTAGAGGGCCTCCTTTTACTTATAAAGCCCTTTTTATTTTGTTATCAGAATATTACATGAAAAAAACTTATAATGTCAAGAGAGTGAAGTTCGAGAGCAATCCAGCAGAACTATGTATGTTAATGAAAAGGATGCACCAATGGTAGACTTTCTTTATCATCTCAGCCCCTCCTCCCCTAATTTAATTCAAGTATCATTCATAAGACAGAGGTCCCTTTGAATCTTGAGGTTCCCGATCAAACAGTACTAACCGAAGCGGCAGAGCGAAGTCAATAGGGGGTTTTAGTCTTTAAGTTTTGAACGGCTGCAATGCATGGATGTCTCAGGCTTTTTATATCTCCCCTGTAAAAACGCAGGCAGGCTGTCTAATTAAATAGAATCAGTCGCCTTTTACACCTTTAGCAATGCGGTCGCCTGTTTCTTTGTCGATGTTGCGCCAGTATTCGAATGCACGCTCCAGAACCGGTTCAGATACGCCACCTTTCAGGTGTCCCACCACGTTGGATACCAGACGGTCACGCTGCGCATCATTCATAACCTCTCGCACCAGTGTTCCGGGCTGAATAAAGTCATCATCATCCTTTCGCCTGGTATAGGCTGCGCGAATAAACTCGCCGCTGGCACTCCAGATGGCTGTCTCGGGATAGCGATCGGGATCGGCCTTGGGACCTCCTTTCGAGTTGGGGGCATAGACCGGATCCGATGCTTTATTGATCCGCATCGCACCGCCCTTGCTGTAGCTGTGTATTGGACTCTTCGGCCTGTTGACCGGGATCTGCTTATAATTGACGCCTAGGCGTGCCCTGTGGGCGTCGCCGTAAGAAACCAGGCGGGCGAGCAGCATCTTGTCAGGACTGGGACCGATCCCGAGAACAAGATTGTTCGGCTCGAATGCCGCCTGCTCGATCTCGGCTTGAAAATCGCTTGGATTACGGTTCAGCGTCAGTTTCCCGACTTCCTGGACCGGATAATCGCTGTGGGGCCATACCTTGGTCAGATCAAAGGGGTTGAACCGGTAGGTCTCGGCCTCCTTAAATGGCATAATCTGTACCTTCAGTGTCCAACTGGGATAATCACCCCGCTTGATCGCATAGAACAGGTCCCTACGATGGAAGTCTGCATCCTTGCCGGCGATCCGATCAGCTTCCTCCTGAGTGAGAAATCCTATGCCCTGATCGGTCTTAAAATGGTATTTCACCCAGAAACGCTCTCCCTTGGCATTGATCCACATGTAGGTGTGACTCGAGTAACCATTCATGTGCCGGTAGCTTTTTGGGACGCCGCGGTCGCTCATCAGTATGGTGACCTGATGGGCCGATTCAGGGGACAGGGTCCAGAAGTCCCACTGCATATCGTTGTCGCGCAAGCCGCTTTCTGCCAGGCGTTTCTGGGAATGAATGAAATGTTGGAACTTCATAGGGTCACGTACGAAGAACACTGGCGTATTGTTGCCTACCATGTCGTAGTTTCCCTCGAAGGTATAGAACTTTAGAGCAAAGCCGCGCACATCCCGCCAGGTGTCCGGACTGCCGCTCTCGCCTGCCACTGTGGAGAATCGGGCCAGTACTTCCGTTTTTGTATCCGGCTGAAACACGGCTGCCTTTGTATAGGCGCTAACGTCTTGGGTCACCTCGAAGTGCCCGAAGGCCCCTGAGCCCTTTGCATGGGGCTGGCGGTCTGGAATCATCTCCCGGTTGAAGTTTGCCATCTGTTCCATAAGGTAATGATCTTGTAAGAGGATTGGACCATCAGGCCCTACGGTCAATGAGTATTCATTACTGGAAACAGGAATCCCTGCATCATTGGTTGTGTATTTTTTTTCATCTTTTTTCATCGATTTATCTCCTTAAATTCGTTTTAGATTTTTTTCGAATTCCTTCATCGTATAGGTAAATGTAATTATTGTCAATTAATAATCATTTTAATCTGAAATGATAAGAATTTGGGTTTTATTGCTGCTGGTGATTTCTGCAGCTGCAATGGGGAGTGAGAGCAATCGGAAAAAATAAAAAAGCCCTTGCTTTCGTTTGAAAGATGTGCTATATTCCATCGTCTTTGTGAGGTATTTATCTAAAATTCAAAGGAGGATAGAATGGATGAAGCGACTGAGAAAATCTTGAAGCAGAGACTGGATGAGAAGGACCTGGAAAAACTGCTTAAGATCGATAATCCTGATCTTCATGCATTTATTGCGCACTATATTGATCTGTGCAATCCTGAATCGGTTTTCGTTTGTGATGATTCTCAAGAGGATAAGGATTACATTCGCCAGGCAGCAATAAAGAATGGTGAAGAGAAAAAGCTTGCAATCGAAGGGCAGACAGTCCACTTCGACGGCTACTACGATCAGGCGCGAGACAAAAAGCAAACAAAATTCCTTGTTCCGAAAGGTATTGATCTTGGTCCCAATATCAACGCAATAGATAAGGAAGAAGGATTGAAAGAGCTGCAGTCCATCCTGAAGGATATCATGAAGGGGCATGAGCTTTACGTACGGTTCTTCACACTCGGTCCCGGAAACTCTATCTTTTCAATCCCGTGTGCTCAGCTTACTGACTCAAGCTATGTATCCCACTCTGAAAAGCTGCTCTATCGACCTGGCTACGAGGAATTCGTACGTCAGGGGAGGAATGCACGTTTCTTCAAATTCGTGCACAGTCAGGGCGAATTAGATGAGCGAAATACCTCAAAGAACATTGACAAGCGGAGAATATACATCGATACGCAGGAAGATATTGTTTACAGCACCAATACCCAGTACGGTGGTAACACCATTGGATTGAAAAAACTCGCCATGCGCCTTGCCATCCACCGCGCATCTGAGGAGGGTTGGCTTACCGAGCACATGTTCCTCATGGGCGTGCATGGCCCCAACAACCGGGTTTCGTACTTCACCGGCGCATTCCCCTCTCTGTGCGGAAAGACATCCACTTCAATGGTTGAAGGTGAAACCATCGTTGGTGACGATATTGCATACCTGAGAAAAAAGGGCGATGATGTCTATGCAGTGAACGTTGAGTACGGCATGTTCGGCATCATTATGGGGGTCAATTCTAAGGATGATCCCATTATCTGGAAGAGATTGCATGCTGAGGGAAAGGAGAGCATCGTTTCCAATATCCTGGTAAAGGAAGATAATAACATATACTGGATAGGCAAGGATGATGAGGATGTACCGGAAAAGGGGACTAACCATTCCGGTGATTGGCATAAGGGAAAGAAGGATAAAGAGGGCAACGAAATCACACCTTCTCACCGAAATGCCCGATTTACGATCGAACTCAACACTCTGGAAAATGTTGATCCAAAGCTAGATGATTCTGAAGGTTGTCCGGTAAGTGGCATCATCTATGGCGGCAGGGATTCAGATACCTGGCCTCCGGTTGTTCAATCATTTAACTGGGTACACGGTATCATCAATAAGGCATCTTCCCTTGAATCCGAGACCACCGCAGCAACATTGGGCAAGGAAGGGGTAAGAAAATTCAACCTTATGAGCAATCTTGACTTTATCTCTATCCCTCTTGGCAAGTATATCCAGAGCAATCTCGATTTCGGCAGTACCATCCCTAATCCACCGCTTATCTTCTCTGTTAATTACTTCCTCAAAGGAGAAGATGGCGATTTTCTCAATGCAAAAACTGACAAGTACGTTTGGCTCAAATGGATGGAGCTCCGCGCTCATGACGAGGCCGATGCCATTAAGACACCCATCGGTTATATTCCTAAATATGAAGATCTGAGTAAGCTCTTCAAACAGGTACTGAACAAGGAATACAAGAAAGAGGATTATGATGAGCAATTCAAGCTCCGTATTCCAGAGCTCTTAGCAAAGATCGTTCGCATTGAGGAAGTTTACAGGTCAAAGGTGCCTGATACTCCGGAAATCCTGTTCTCGAATCTTGAAGAAGAACATAAACGCTTGCAAAAAGCACAGCAAGAACACGGAGATTACATCCTGCCTGACACCTATGCATAATCAGAGTATTTCATAAACATAGGAAATTGGTTTTTCTGTTGTTGTTGATTTTCACTCCATTCCAACAAATTCCCATCCTATAAGCGACTTCATCTCCCATCATGCATATAAAGTAGAGGTTGAGTCAACAAAGAACCCCATATAAAAGAAAGTACATGAGAAAATTAGCGTCCAGCATCACTCATAACGCAGGGATGCGATGGAATTGGCCTGGGCGGCTTTTCGGGTTTGAAGGCTCACGGTGATCCAGGCCATAGCCAGGGCCACGAGCGCTGAGACAATAAAGATATCCAGAGTGACCTTGCTAGGTCAGGCAATGTTGATCATTCTTGTGGAATAAGCATCATAGGCCGAGATGGCAAGTCTAGCAGGAGTCCAATCTACACGGAGGTCATCAAGCTTTTCTCCCTTCATATCAATGGATTCTTGATCCGTGATCCCCAGGTTCTTTTTTCTTGCTAAAGTAAGGATTTGGTCCACGTAAGAAGCATCATGGTTGATAACCCGCGCAGCGGTGGCATCAGCTGCCACAAGGTCAGTGCTGGCAATAATCAGCCAGGAACCCAATCGATCCTTCATGTCAACGGTCACGCCTAATCCTTCACCGACTGAGGGACCATTCCTCTCTACACAGATAGACCCATCAATAACCGCGAGATCAGGTTTTATGGCAGAGGTGATATCTATATAGAGTCGGGCCATGGCTTCTGGAGTATAATCTCGCCGGTGGAGGTCGACCCGGTCATAGTTCGGCTCATTCTTCCATCCATAACGTTTTAGCGGAGTAATGCCGATAAAATTCTTTAGGGAAAGAGAGAGCTTTGCCCACATATGGGTCTTGATCACAGGGACAGAGATGATCCGGTCAGCTTCAGTTACAAGACTGGAAATAGCAACCTTTTTGAGTGATATTTCAGTGGGGACCTCTATCCATCGAGGCGTGTCCACTTCCAAGCAGCTCAGTCTGACCTGACCTTTATACTGTGAATTGAGGCGTTCGGATTCTTTGACCATATTTGTTGAGCCATCCAGATAGGTGGCATATTTCCAGTCAAACCGGGGCATTTGAGAACCGTCCCCGATGATCACTTCAGAAGCACCTGCCTTCAAGCATTGTTCAGCTACCGTGATAATGACCTCCGGTTTGGCGCATTCTCCAAGTTTGAATGGATTGTGTCCCAAATAAGCCCAGGGAAGAGTCACCATGTTGGGCTTGATGAACACACTTTCTCCAGGATGAACGACTTTCTCAATGCCTCCAAGTGCCTCTAAGGCTTGATTTGTCATGACAGAGAGGTCATGCCCGCGGAATGCAGCCACTTGTGCCGAAGAGTCAGGAAGAGTTTTTTCTTTTATGGGATTAGCCATGGATTCTGATTGATTGGAACAATTGTGAGACACAGCTGTAATCAAACCTATGGATGATAATCTCAAAAATTCCCTGCGGTTTATTGACTTCATCTGGAAATCCTTTCACTCATATTTATCTATCCCTCGCTAGCCATGTCATTAATATAATAGTGGAAGGAACCTAAAGTCAACAAAAGCGGAAGATGATTTTTCTTAAACATTTCTGTAAAAAAAAGGGTCGTTCCATGTTTTCTTTTAGAAAGAACTGTCCAGAGTGACCATGACCGGTTCGATTTCTTCTTCATAAATGATCTGTGTGCGGGGATAAAAGAAGCGGTTCTGATAGAGCCTGAGCCCCAAAACAGAAACCAGAATCCCCGCCCAGAACACAGCCAGATACAGAGGATTTTGGAGAAGAACCGTCGCCACAGAGGTAGTGAGAAAATAGTAAAGGACAAATCCAATGATATAGAATATCAGATAGATGTGAAATTTTTCCTTTCCAGGTATGTACGAACAGGCAAACGGGATTTTATGATATCTAGCAAAAAACACTTCAACCAAAAGAATGGAGATTCCCAAAATATAGACTAAGAAATAAGAGGCTGTTGTTGCATCCCAGAGAAGGGCGTAAAAGACGAAAAATAGAATACTTATCGGCAGAATATTAAGAAAGAGGATGCCTTTGCGAAGTCCGGATAAATAATGATGGAGAGATTTTTTCTCTGTAAGCTGAAAGATCCAGTTGGCTTCTAAGGCAGAGGGAACATTGACCACATTCCGGATCCCTAGAATCAAAAAAAGATTGAATATAAGGGGAATGGATAGAGAGATCCGGTTGACCTCGCTGAGGGAAGTCAGGGAAACACGCCAGCCCAAAAGATAAAAGAGAATGATTCCGGTTCCGGCTGCCAGAAAACCAATCAACCGGGTTCGGTGGATTTGGCTTGATTTCATGGTCTTTCTGTAAAAATCAAAAACCGCTCTTTGGTCCGGATGACGGAGAAGCAACTTTTGCATAATATGGAACACCGATTCTTTTAATCTGAAGAAAAGCTTTTTCCTGGGAATCGCAGCAGTGAATTTTTTAAGGTGCCGGCGAAAGCTCAATCCCACAGTCATATAAAGAGCTCCTAAACTAACGGGAATGGATAGCAGGGCCACAGAGGCCAGCGCGTGGAAAATGGGATCTTTATTTCCTAAAAGCGTTTCATAGAGACCGGTAAACCACAGAGGAGGCACCAATATCATTTTACTTAACGCCTGGGCTTTCCAGGATGCTAGAGTCTGGGCTAGGCTTTCGTAAAAAGTAACATCTATGGTCAGTGCGTTTAATCCCAGGAAGACCGCTATAACCAGGAGGATCCCTCTTATATAGCTGGAGACTTTTTTGAATATTTTTTCTCCCAAAACAACAGATAAAGCTCCCACAAAAGAGGCAAAAAAGAAAAGAGTAAAAAAAGAAGCGGCAAAAGATGCCAAAAAATGGACCAGAAAAAAATAGGGAATAAACGATATTTTATTGGACACATAAGTGGCAAAGGTACTAAAAAATGTAAAAGCCACCAGGACATTTATCCCAAGTGCAAAAATCCCTGAAAAAATGAAGAGGCTCAGAAACTTAGCCAGGAATAGAGTTCGGACATTGAGGGGAAGCGGCGCAAAATGAGCGTAATCGCGGGAGTCAAGGAAAAGAGAATCCCATTCCAAAAGGGATAAAACAGCAATCACCAGCATGGTGATAGCGAGCATGATGAATTTTTCCTGCCACGATGTCCCTTGATCAGGAAAAATAGTATAGTGACCGGTCAGCCAGAAAGCCACGAATCCGAAATAAACACTCAGTATGGCCATGACCGCAATGATCCGCCCTGTCATTTGTTCTTCAAACGAGACGATATCGTTTTGAAACAACCGATCGAAAAAATGCCGGGTGAGCGTGAGGATAGGGCTTTTCTGTTTTCTGCTGGGCAGGAGCATTTTCATGATTGTCTCATTCAGTTTGTTTTGTATGTGATGATATCCATCATTTCTCTGGCTTTGGCTCGGGTATCTTCAGTCACGGTCAGCTTGCCGAATATACTTTCCAGGGAAGGGGCTTTCATGAGTTTCCTGAGATTGTCTTCAGAATCATCCGCCACGATCCTGCCTTCATGGATGATGATGATCCGGCTGCATATTTTTTCGACCACTTCCAGGATGTGAGAAGAATAGATGATGGTCTTTCCCTCTTTGGCAAGAAGGTTTAAGAGGTCTTTGATAAACCGGCTGGTTGTCACATCCAGTCCGGTCAGTGGTTCATCAAAAAGAAGAATATCCGGATCATGAAGAAGGCTGGAAGCAATGAGCACTTTTTGGATCATGCCTTTGGAATATGAAGAGACGGAAAAGTCCATTTCAACGGATAGATCGAGAAGTCTCATCATTTCTTTGATCTTGGTTTGAAGTTCTTTTTCAGGAATATGCCGCAGCCTGCCTACAAGCGTCAGGTATTCGGAGGCACTGAGATGGGGGTAGATTTGAGAGTTTTCCGGGACATACCCGATGTGTTTTTTGTATTCTATGGTATTTTTCCGGATATCTATTCCGTTGTAGAAAATGTGACCTTGAGTGGGCTCAAGAAGGCAGGCCATCATCTTTAATGTGGTTGTTTTGCCTGCTCCGTTAGGGCCCAAATACGCGGTGGTTTCTCCTTTTTTCAGTTTGAAGCTCACATCATCCACGGCGCGGATGGCACTGTATTTTTTGACGAGGTTTTTGATTTCAAGCATTTTGTTTCCCTTGTGTAATGGTCATCTGAAGACTATTTTTTGTTTATATTATCCCTTAGCGCTGCTGGTTTATAATATAATAGGAAATAAGAGATAAAGTCAATAAAAGTGATTTGATACTATTTGACTCATACAAAAAGGTGTGTAAGATAGATATTAGATAAATAAAATGAAAAAAAGAATACCTAATTTTTCTTTTTTTATGGTCTTTATATTAATTTTCTTCTGTTTGCTTTCTTCTGCTGCGGCAAAGATCAAGGGAAAAGGATGGAATGTCCTTCTTATCACCATTGATACGCTCAGATCCGACAGATTGAGCTGTTACAGCAGGGAACATCTCGAAACTCCGCATATTGACTCTCTGGCTCACAGAGGAGTTTTGTTTGATCATGCCTTTGCTCACACATCAACAACCCTTCCTTCCCACACCAATATCCTTTTAGGCAGAACGCCTCTGTATCACGGTGTCCATGATAATTCAAGTTTTACCGTACATGAAGAATATTTGACTCTGGCTGAATTTTTAAAAGATATGGGATACGCCACAGGTGCTTTTGTGGGAGCCTATCCTCTGGATTCAACATTTGGGCTTGATCAGGGATTCAGCACTTATGACGATGAGTATGGGAACCAACTCAATCGGGGTGATAAATACTATGTGGAAAGAAAAGCAGAAGAAGTGGTTAGCAGAGCGCTTATGTGGGTTAAAAGCCAATCTTCTCCTTGGTTTATGTGGGTGCATGTGTATGACCCTCACGCACCGTATGAGCCTCCCCAGCCTTTTAAAGATCGATTCAAGAAAAACCTGTACGACGGAGAAGTTGCTTATGTGGATTCTGAGATAGGAAAAATTTTTGATTATCTGGGATCAGAAAATCTGTATAAGAATACCCTTATTGTTTTGACGGGAGATCATGGTGAAGGTCTATGGCAGCACGGGGAGTTAACACATGGATATTTTGCTTACAATACGACTCTATGGATACCTCTAATTTTCTATTTTCCTGGAATAAAGCCAGGGAATGTCCCGAATTATGTGGGGCATATAGATATCTTTCCAACCATATGCGATGTATTGAATCTCAAAGAGCCTGATATCCTTACAGGAGTTTCGCTTCTTCCTGCTATGAAAGGAAAAAAGCTGGAACACGGTCCTATCTATTTTGAATCGCTCTATCCTTACTACGAAAAAGTATACAACAGAGATTGGGCTCCGCTTTATGGATTCATTGATGACGGAGAAAAATATATAGAATCTCCCATTCCCGAGGTTTACGATTTGCATAAGGATTTTAACGAAAAGAACAACATGGCCAAGGAAAAAGAATTAGGCAGATACAGAAAAAAACTGGATGACATTATGGAGAAATATTCTGCCAAGGAGAAGGAGGATTCCCAGAGCTCTCTGAATGAAGAAGCCCTTCGCAAGCTGAAAAGCCTTGGTTATGTTTCAGGCTCATCCAGTAGAGATGAGAAAGAATTCGGGCCGGATACGGATATTAAAAGTCTTCTGCCTTTTTACGATAAATCGATAGTGGCGAAACAGTACTTTTTGAAAGGAAGAAAACAGGAAGCCATTAGAATGCTTCAGGAAGTGATCACAGAAAGAAAAGACATTGGTTTGGCTTATTCAAATTTAGCGGTTCTGTACAAAGAGGAAGGGAATTTCAAAGGTGCCCTTTTAGTTATTGAACAGGGGATGAAGAACTGCCCTACAAGTCATGAGGTTTTTTCAGCTTATCTCAATTTTTTAACAGAAGCAGGCCAAAGCGATAAGGTCATTTCTGTTTTTAATGAGATTGATATCCCGCAGAAGGATACAGATGCTGAATTATGGAATTTCCTTGGGATCGCCTACACAAGAAAAGGAGAATACGGGAAAGCTTTGGAGTCTTTAGATAAGGCTGTTTCCATAGATAGTGATTTTGCTTCGACTTACGATAACAGGGGAAATGCTTATCTCTCGATTTTTCTTAATACAAAAAATGAGCAGGAATTACAAAAAGCCATTGAAAATTACAAAAAAGCGGTTGAAATCAATCCTGAAAATGCAGTGGCGTATAATGGGTTGGGGGCTGCCTATAGAGAGGCTGGAGACATGGATAAAGCTATTGAGGCATGGGAACAATCACTGGCAATTGATCCGGAATACGGGCTTCCTCTTTACAATCTTGGTTTTAGTCATATGAATAGAGGAGAAAATAAAAAGGCGTTGAAGTATTTTTCGAAATACCTTGACCTTTATCAAAACAGCATGCCTGCGGAAAGAAGAGAAAAAATAGAGCAGTGGATCAAACAATTGGAAGGGAAGTCAAATTAATCGATAGATAAGAGAAGACAAATACTTATAATAATATATAATAAGTCATATTTGATTTTTAAAATGATACCAATGCCGGAGGGAAAACAATGAATAAAAGAAAGAAAATATGTGTGATTTTATTTCTTTTTATTGTTATGAACAGCCTGGTTTTGCTGGGGCAGGAGCCTTATAAGAAACCGCCTCAAGAGGTGATCGATATTCTGAAAGCGCCTCCGCCGCCCCAGGCCTCTCTAAGCCCGGATGGAAAAAGAGTGCTTTTTTATACATATGAGACCATGCCGTCCATTGCCTACATGGCACAACCATTGCTTCGATTAGCGGGAACACGGATCACTCCTTTAAATAACTCGAGACAGCAGACATATTTTATGACATCCTTGAACATAAGGACCATTGAGAATGGCGAAGTCATTCCTATAAAGCTTCCTGAAGATGCCCGATTCGGGTTTCCCCGCTGGTCAAATGACGGCACCTGGCTTGCCTTTACACACTATCTGGACAATGGAGTAGAGCTTTGGGCTGTGGAGACAAATACAGGTACGGTGAAAAAACTCACAGGCCCGAGCATAAATGCTGTTCTTGGTTCAGGTTTTAACTGGCTCCCGGACAACAAGCACGTTCTAGCTTACATGATTCCTGAAGACAGAGGAGAGCCTCCAGAGGAACCCACAGTGCCTGTAGGGCCCCATATTCAGGAAGTCTCCGGAAAGTTCGCCAAAGTATGGACCTATCAGGACCTTCTTGAGACACCTTATGACGAGGAGCTGTTTACCTATTATGCCACCTCTCAAATAATGAAGATCGATGTGACTACTGGAAAGGCTGAAAATCTTGGACGACCGGCTGTTTATGTTTATGCGGATTCTTCTCCTGACGGCACTCTGCTTCTGGTTCACAGGATCAAGAAGCCTTATTCCTATAGTGTTCCCTATTATTATTTTACTCATAATTTAGAAATTTGGGATATGGATGGAAATCTGGTTCATATGCTGGCCGATGTCCCTCTGGCGGATGACGTTCCAATGCGCGGTGTGCCTAAAGGGATCCGGTCTGCTGAATGGCGCGCCCTTCGGCCTGCCAGCATTATCTGGGTGGAAGCTCTGGATGAAGGAGATCCGGATAAAGAGGTCCCTTACCGAGATATCATAATGACCCAGTCCTATCCCTTTAAAGAGAAGCCTAGGGAAATTATAAAAGTCAAACACCGTTATTCAGGCATCACCTGGCTTGAGAATCCGGATATGGCTTTTCTCACTGAATATGACTGGAAACGCCGATGGCGGACCACTTATTTGATCAATGTGGATGATCCTTCCAAGGAGCCTGAGAAGATTATCGACCTCAGCATAAATGATCGCTATAATGACCCGGGCCGTCCAGTGTATACCATCACTTCCAACGGAGAATGGGTGGTTCTCCAGGACAAAGACTGGATTTATCTGAGTGGGCAGGGAGCTAATCCCCAGGGAGAACGTCCCTTTCTTGATAAGATGAACCTCAAAACAATGAAAACGGAGCGGATATTTCAATCAGGGGAGGATTGCTATGAATCATTTGTTGATTTTATAGGGAAATCCCGAAATAGAATCATCATTAACTTTCAGTCCAAAACCGAACCTCCCAATTATTTTGTTCTTGATCTTAAAAGCGGCAAGCGGCAGGCTTTAACTGATTACAAGGACCCGGCCCCTCAAATGACAGGAATGATCAAAAAGCTCGTCAAATACAAGAGAGATGACGGGGTGGACCTCAGCGGGACTCTTTACCTGCCTCCTGATTATAAAGAAGGCCAGCGCCTTCCCCTTGTTTTTTGGGCGTATCCACTGGAATACAGCGATCCGAGTGTGGCGGGACAGGTGAGAAGTTCTCCTAACCGGTTTACTTTTTTCCGTGGAACCTCCCAGCTTTTCTTTGTGACACAGGGTTATGCTGTTCTTGATGGAGCTCAGCTTCCCATTGTGGGAGATCCGGAAACAATGAATGACACGTTCATTGAGCAGATCGTGAGCGGCGCTAAGGCAGCCATTGATTATCTGGATGCCGAGGGTATTATTGATCCAGAGCGCGTAGGAGTAGGAGGGCACAGCTACGGAGCTTTTATGACCGCGAATTTTCTGGCCCATTGTGACCTTTTTGCCGCAGGGATTGCCCGGAGCGGAGCCTATAACCGGACTCTGACACCTTTTGGATTTCAGAGCGAACGGCGGACCCTATGGGAGGCGCCCGAGATATACTTCAAGATATCCCCATTTATGCATGCGGATAAAATCAATGAGCCCATTCTTCTCATCCATGGTGAAAAAGACAACAATTCCGGAACATTTCCTATTCAATCGAGGCGCCTGTTCCATGCGCTGAAGGGCCATGGAGCCACGGTCCGGCTTGTGATGCTGCCTCATGAAAGCCACGGCTATAGGGCCGAAGAATCTGTCTTTCATGTTCTGGCTGAGATGTTTGAGTGGTTCGACAAATACGTTAAGAATAAATAGGCGGAAACCAAAAAGGGACTTTCGCTACCGTTTGATCCCAAAAAAGTGAAGGATTGTTCTTTATCGAAACATATTGAAAATCATTAACAAATTAACGATATTCAATAAAAAATACTTGACAAACGATAAATCATCACTTATATTAAAAAAAAAGTAAAGGAGTGATGAATGAGAAAAGACAAAAAAGAAGCTCAATCTTCATATCTCAGGGTTTTTTCTCTCTTAGTCGATATCATCTGGGTCTTTGCTGTTGTGGGACTGGTTGTGTACCTTATAATGTGTTTTGTGATGATCGCCAGGTCAGGGGGAGATAAAAACTTTATGGTTCAAACAGGGATATCTCTGTCCGGATTTTTAAACTCAATCATTTTTGTGCTGATCATTTTTTATCTCCGGAAGATACTTCGTTCGATAAAAGCAAAATCTCCATTTGAAGTGGCCAATGTCCAGTATATAAAAAACATAGCCTATGCTGTCTTTGTTCTTATACCCATTAATATTATAGGAAAAATCCTGATTCAAGGATTTGAGAGCACTTTCAGTTCTGCTGGTTTTATAGACTTAGTCTTGGATGGTTTTTTCAAACTGTTAATAATAGGATTGGGGATTCTGGTCATTGGCAAGGTGTTTGAGTCAGGATTAGAGCTCCAGAAAGAAAAAAACCTTACTATATAAAAGCGGTGCACAATGTCTATTCAAATCAACCTGGACCTTATGCTGGTAAAAAGGAAAATGACCTTAACAGAACTTTCAAAAAAAGTCGGAATAACAGTTCAAAATCTATCCATTCTCAAGCAGGGGCATGCTCGGGCTGTCCGGTTTTCCACCTTGGATGCCATTTGCAAAACTCTAGGTTGTCAGCCCGGGGATGTTCTCTCATATGAGCCGAATCAGGAGGATTGAATTTCGTTTGTTTCCGGTATTAATTTTTCATAATAAAAAAAACATAACCGTAAAATTCACCGAACTTCTCATAGGTTTCAATCTCTCTGACAGCATAGTCAATGATTTTTCCCGCTTCCTTATTGTTTTTGTATTTCTCTTGCATTCTGATGGTGATTACTTCTAAAGCCGCGTAGAATTCATCCCAGGCGTCTTTTGTGTATTCTGCCTTGCCGGGACCCTGCCTTGGCATCTGCTTGAACATTTCATAGAAGATTTCATTCAGCATTCTCGCAATTACCTTTTATCAGGATATTATTAAATCAGGCCTTATGAAACTCAACGCATCCCTTATTTGTTCCTTGGATGGGGCTATGTCAAGGAAATCAGTGATTTTTCGGATGGTATTCTCAGAGTCTTCCAGAAGGTCGATGAGTTTAAGGTCAAGGCATTTTTTGTCTTTCATGAAATCGTCTATTCTTTTGTAACCATCGTTTGCGATTTCTTCGTAAAGGTATTCATGGGTAAAGATAAAGCCAGATGTTAAAAAGACCTTAATGAAACGCATTATAATCTGAAGTTTTTCGATTAGAGAAAAGTAGAGGAATTCATGTCTTATTTCAGGAAGCCAGTTTTTGAACTTCGCGGCTCTTTTTAGAGAATCCGCAATACTTTTAGAGTCGCGTTTTAAACTGATGTAATAGGTATTTTTGAGATGATGATGAAAATAGGGGAGGGTATATATCATAGTGGGATTTTTAAATCCCCAGAGTTCCCTTTCGTTTTTTCGGATGATTTCTATGATCCGGTCTTCATGGTCTTTGACCGCCTTTTCTACGAGACCATCGCTGTGGTTAAGCCTTCGTGCCTGGTCCAAAAGTCTTCTGGACTTAAAGAGCATGTATTCATTAAATCCGATAAAATCTTGATTTTCATAGCATCCGAATTTGTTCAGATGTCTGCCTATTTTCATGTTTTCTTCTTTTCCCATCCAGACTCCCAGGCGGTAAAGGACTCCTGAAAGAAGAGAAGAACCGCTCCGGGGCATGGAAAGGATGACGACCGTTTTCATATTTATTGTGTTATGACGACTGTTATTTATTTTTTTTAATTTTAAATAGTATTGAAAACTCACTATACATTCTCAATAATGATTAATCAAGAAATAAAAAATTTGCATTTTAAGATGGAAGGGATTAAATTAAACAATTAATCTTTAGTGCCAATCATCAATAGAAAATGACACATGGTTAGCCGAGAAAACACAATTACTGATAAGGTGAGATAACATGGAGCTTACTTTTTTGGATATTGGCCTCTTCCTTCTCTTTTTTGCCGTGGTTGTCGGAGTCAGTCTTTATAAGAGCCGAAAAAGAAAGACCGGAGAGGATTTCTTCTTGGCAAGCCGCGGGCTTCTATGGCCTTTCATAGGCCTTTCGCTGATAGCGGCTAATATATCCACAGAACATTTTGTGGGGATGTCCGGCCAGGGTGCGGGCATCGCAGGGATGGCGGTTGCCAGTTATGAATGGATGGCGGCCATTTGCATTGTTCTTGTGGGATTGTTCTTCCTTCCGAAATTTCTGAGAAGCGGTATTTTCACCATACCTGAATATCTGGAATATCGTTATAATTCAGCGGCAAGAGGGCTTATGGCCTTTTATACCATGCTGATTTATGTTTTTGTCACCATTTCTGCAGTTATCTATTCAGGCGGCTTGACTCTTCATACTATCTTCGGACTTAAAATGACTCATGCTGTGTGGCTGATTGGAGGGATTGCCGCGCTATATACAACATGGGGAGGGCTTAAAGCTGTAGCCTGGGCTGACCTTTTTCAAGGGACTGCCCTTATAGTGGGAGGTGCTATCACTCTTTTTCTCGCCCTTCATGCTGTAGGAGGTCTCGAGAATTTTTTAGAAGTGAATGCTGACAAGCTTCATATGATTCTTCCAAAAGACCATCCAGTGCTTCCCTGGACTGCTCTGGTTATAGGTTTATGGATCCCTAATTTTTATTACTGGGGTCTTAATCAATACATATGCCAGAGAACTCTTGCTGCTAAAAACCTGAAGCAGGGCCAGCTTGGGGTGGTATTTGCAGCTGGTCTTAAATTGATCATCCCTTTTATTATCATATTTCCCGGAATTATGGCTTTTCAGCTATATACTGACCAACTCACTGCACCTGGTGCCACCACAGATGCCGCTTACCCCCTGCTTATAAAAAATCTGATCCCTTTGGGAGTACGGGGTTTTATTTTTGCTGCTATTGCCGGAGCAGTGATCAGCTCTCTTGCCTCCATGCTGAATTCAGCTTCCACGATTTTCACAATGGATCTTTTTAAACGGCATTGGAAAAAAGATGCTTCTGAAAAAACAGTTATCGGCGTAGGGCGGATCATGACCATGCTCTTTGTGGTCATAGGCTGTCTGATTGCTCCAGCTCTTAGCCATCCCAGTCTTCAGGGAATTTTTACTTATATCCAGGAATTCCAGGGTTTTATTTCTCCGGGTGTTCTGGCTGCATTCGCATTTGGATTGATTTTTAAAAAGGCTCCTGAATCAGCCGGCCTTTGGGCCCTGATCTTAAATCCAATAGTCTATGCCATTCTCTTGATATTCTTTGGTAATGTGCCGTTGTTCAATAATTGGGGTTTGACCATCGGGTCTATTGCTTTTCTCAACCGGATGGCCATCACTTTTGTATTCATCATAGCTGTTATGGCTATAATAACTCTGGTTAAGCCTCTAAAAAAGCTCAAAATCATGCCGGTTCGAAAAGAATTCGATATGAGACCAACCCCTTCGGTGTTGTGGCTCGGATTGTGTGTCATTGCGGTCACGATTGTTTTGTACATCTTGTTCTGGTAATGAGAAAAGAGAGGAATAAGAAGGACTTTAAGTGTTTAGCATAATGTTATAGACTGAGTGAGGAAAAAACAATGAAGCGCAGTGAATTTATAGAAAAACTAACAGAGGAATACTCCTCGAAAAACAAGAAATCGGGGATGATTTATACATCGGCTTCCCATTATCAGATCAAAGGGGGAAGTCATAATCTAAGGCTTTTTCCTCCGTTCCCTATTTATCCGGTTAAATGCAAAGGATCGAAAATCTGGGATGAAGACGGAAATGTTTATGTTGATTTCTGGCAGGGCCATTTCGCAAATATTCTTGGACATAATCCGGATATTGTTGTTGATAGATTAAGGGATTATTTCAGTAAAGGTCAGGGGCTAGAGACTGGTTTCCCCGAACAAGCTCAGAGAAAACTGGCCGAGCTTATTCTGAACAGAACGAAAGCGGATAAAATCAGGTTTACGACCAGCGGCACATTAGCTTCCATGTATGCTGTGATGATGGCCAAAGCATACACAAAGAGAGAAAAAGTACTGAAAGTTGGCGGGGGCTGGCATGGAGCGCATCCGTATGCATTAAAGGGGATTACTTCTTACCAGGGTGGGCTGAATCACATAGAATCCGCGGGTCTTCCGCCTTCAGCTGATTCCATGATATTAGTGACCCGTTTTAATGATATACCTGACCTTGAAGATATGTTTAAAAAATATGGAGAACGGATCGCATGTTTTATCATAGAACCTTTTATAGGGGCAGGAGGTTTTATATTTTCTTCCAAAAGTTATCTTCAGAGAGCCAGAGATTTGACCAAAAAATATGGTGCTGTTTTGATCTTTGATGAAGTCATATCAGGCTTCAGGTTCCATGCGGGTCCAGTCCAGAGCTTATATGGAATAAAGCCTGAATTAACGGTATTCGGGAAAGCTATAGGAGGAGGAATGCCGGTCAGTGCTGTAGCAGGAGATAAGGCAATTTTGTCTCTATGCAGCCCGGATGCCGGAAAAGAAAATCGGGTCAAATTCGAAGGAGGGACTTTTTCCGGTCATCCCGCCTCAATGCTGGCCGGTGCTACGTATCTCGAGTATCTTATTGCTCATGAGTCTGAGATATACCCTCAAATTGGCAGACTCGGGGCCAAAGTCAGGAAGAGCGTTGAGGATATCTTTTCCACTTATGGATTCAATGTGAAATGCACGGGGACGGGAGAAGATATTGCGGAAAACAGTTCTTGTATCGGGGTTCAATTCCTGCGCAAAAACATTGAAAAGGTGACTTCCCCTGAGCAGGTTTGGAATCCAGAAGTGATTGATATTGAATTGAGAGAGATGGCCTTTAAGTTAGCTATGATAGTAGAGGGGTTCCACACTTTTCATGGCTACGGAGCTCTTTCCGTATCTCATAAGGAAGAGGAAATACAGACATCTTTGGATGCTGTGGAAAGAATTGCCCGGAAATGGAAAGACTATCATGTTCAAGATTTGTTATAAATAACAGAATAATGGAAGGATCATAGAAATGAGTAAGTTAGGCGTCATAATCTATGGCTGCGGGGTTATGGGAAGGAAAATAGCCCATACTATACACCACAAAAAAAGTCTTGAGATAAGAGGGGCTGTTGATACTGCCCCCGCTCTAGTGGGGAAGGATTTAGGCGAGCTTTTCCCTGATAAAAAAAAGATAGGCATAATAATAGAAAAAGATGCGGAAAAAGTCTTGTCAGATAAAAAGGCTCAGGCTGCTGTAGTTGCCACTACCTCATACCTCAAAGATGTGGCTTCTCAGATAATCCTCTGTATGGAGGCAGGTTTAAATGTGATCTCTACCTGTGAGGAGCTTTCGTTTCCCTGGCGCAGCGAACCTGAGGAAGCAGCTCAAATTGACAGGCTTGCAAAGGAAAAAGGGGTAACGGCTACTGGAACCGGGATCAATCCTGGATTTCTCATGGATACGCTTCCTCTTGTTTTAACAGCGCCGTGTTTAGAGGTCAGCCGGGTCAAGGTTGTTCGAATGATGGATTCTTCAAAACGAAGGATTCCTTTTCAGAAAAAAGTAGGGACCGGTTTAACCCGGAAGGAATTCCATGAAAAAATAGAGAAGAAAGAAATAACCGGTCATGTGGGCTTGCTGGAATCCATCTATATGATAGCCGAGGGATTAGGCTGGAATCTAGATGAAGCTGTGGAAGCTCCTCCCACACCCGTGTTGGGTGAAAGTGATGTGGACACAGGATTAGGAACGATCAAATCCGGAAAAGTTGTTGGATTGTCCAGTACAGCATTTGGAAGCGTCAAGGGGAAGGAAGTCATCACATTGGTTTTTAACGCTCACGCTGCTGTAGAGGAAGAGTATGATGAGATATTTATAACCGGAGTTCCTGATATTCATCAGAAAATTATAGGAGGCGTCCACGGCGATATCGGAACGGTTGCTGTGACTGTCAACTCCATTCCAAAAGTCTTTCAGGCTTCTTCCGGATTGAAAGTCATGAAAGATCTTCCTCCTTGCGCAGCCATCTCCTAGCCTGGTCATTCATAAAAGCTGCCGATAATATAATAGTTGGCATGCTTGTTCTACACATTTTTACAGTTCTTTAAGAAACTCTACAAGGTTATTTCGCTTCTTGATACTTATACTATTATCCTATTATCGGCAGCTTTTACCCTTCGGGCGAGCCGATCTCACAGCATCTGCTTTGTTGCAGGGCATTCGCGGTGAAGGACCACAGCTTCATACCCTGCGCCTCGCATCTGCAGTGACCTCGACTCGTGAATGATCCAGTCTCCTAGCCTGGTCATTTATGTTAAAGGAACTAGGATTTGGATTTTATGATTTTGTAAATCCCCAGGGTCAGGAGAGGGATGAGAAATACAACAAAGAATCCCCAGCTTATGGTTCCATACCCTTTAGCAATCAGATTGATCAAACCGAAGCTTGAGACCCCTATACTTATGACAATCAATCCAGAAGCAATCATTGGCCTCATCCAACGGGGGAGCTGTTTTCCCCTGAGCTTAAGGGAAGCCTGGATTCGCTCGTTGACTGCATGGATAAATCCGGTGCCTGTTTCTATGAGAGTTCCGAAGAGAACAATTTGAAAGAGGATCATGAAAAGCGGAGCGTTGATTTGTTTGAGGACAAAGAGTGCAGGGACAGGTTCAGGCAGAATCTCCGGGTAGTGCCCCAGTACAGCCAAATAAAAAAGAAAACCCGGAATGATCCCGATAAGACCGCCCATAAGCCCTGCTGAAAAGGCTTGCCTTCTTGTTTTTATGTGAGTCAGACAGAAAAAAACAGCTGGTATGACGCCCAAATTATAAAGGGCGTATTTAAAACCTCCCAGCATCCATGAAGGTTTGGTTACTGAGGAAAATAGATTCTTTTGGATTTCAGGACCGAATTTTAAAAAAGTGATGACCAAAAAAGCCCCGTAAGTTAGATACAGGAGAAGAGACCAGGAGGAGAGGAAATTTTCTATCAGATTCCTGCCTTTAAAAGTGAGAAACCCAACAGCTGCGAGCATAAAGCATACGCCCAGCATATAAGGAAGGCCGAAATTGTCTTTAAGAATCACACCGGCTGCGGACCCGATAACTGCCAGTACAAGAAACAACATGAGAAGATAAAGGATCTCAAAAACAGGCCATGCTGGCCCCAAAAGTTTTTTAAAAAAAGTTCTGTAGTCATATGCTTTGAATTTACGGGAAAATTCAAATGTAACAGCAAGGATGATTGACCAGCTGAGGGTGGTAATAAGAAACATTCCCAGAAGTCCACCCAGAGGTCCGAATTTAAGAAAGTATTCAATGAGCTCCCTTCCTGTTCCGTAGCCTCCGGCAATAACCACGGATTGGAACACAAATCCTGGAAGAAAATATTTCTTGAACACCGGGGAACCAATAAATCTCATAATAATGATCTAATAAGAATCTCTTTTTTTACCCTATTATCAATAATTTTTGACAGAATGCAAATCATAGAGAAGTCTGGATATGGCTTTGTTTCTCACCAGAGATCTCAACATTTCCTTAGCTTGCTTACCCTACTGGAGAATACTTGACGATTGCCTTATTTTTCTTGACATTGTGGGCTTAAAAAATTAGTCTCAAGATAGATAAAAAAATAAAAAATTTGACAGCTAGAGGAGATATTTTTATGGGAAAAAGTAATTGGAAACAACCTCCCAAGGAGTGGAAAGCGAAGACAAGAGCAGCACACGTCGGCTATGATCCGTTTTTAAGTATGGGGGCTGTGCGTCCCCCTATTTTTGCTGTATCAACTTTTGCTACTGAAGATGCGGAAAAACTGGAGCATATGTTTCGAAGATCTTATGGTTTTGAACCTCCCTTATCTCCGGATGAAGAATGGCCTATTTATACCAGAGTATCAAATCCTAATTTTATCATGCTGTGTGACCGTATTCAGTGCCTGGAACAGGGGGCTGAAGACCCTACGGCTGTATATTTCCCAAGTGGGCTTTCAGCCATTTTCACCACAGTTCTCACATTATGCAAGCCTGGAGATACATTGATTTTTGGGTACCCTGTCTACGGCGGCACAGATCATCTCCTGAGGCATCTTGTTCCGGAGAGATTGGGAATAAATGTGGTTCCTGTAGATGCCACAGATTTAAATCAAGTGGAGGATGCTCTAAAAAAACATACAGAGACAGCAAAGATGCTGTTCATTGAGACTCCTGCTAATCCGAGTTTAGCCATGGTCGATATACAAAAAGCTGCGGATCTTACCCATCGGAACTCAGATGGTCTTTTAGTCGTGGATAATACATTTATGTCTCCTATCCTGCAGCATCCGTTTTTGCACGGAGCTGATATTGTTGTTTATTCTGGAACAAAATCCATAGGAGGGCATTCTGATCTAATTGCCGGCTTTGTGATAGATAAAGATAGGAAAAGAGCCTTTAAAACACAGTCGGTTCGCATAAGCACAGGACCGACCCCGTCAGCTTTTGATGCGTGGCTTCTTTTTAGATCTCTGGATACTCTGGAAGAAAGAGTGCTGAAGGCTCAGGAGAATGCAAAAAAAATTGCCCGGTTCCTGAAAGGACATGATAAAGTCGAACGGGTTATTTATCCTGATTTTTATGATAAAGAGAGCTCGGAATGGAAAATTTATCAGAAGCAGTGTAAAGGCCCTGGTTCCATGATCACATTTGATCCCAAGGGAGGGAAAAAGGAAGCCTACGCTATTCTTAACAGCCTTCATATATTTGGATTAGCTGTTTCTTTGGGCGGAGTCGAATCACTGGCAGAAAGCCCCTGGTTCCATACTCATATGGATGTCTCTGATGAGGACAAAAGAAAATCCAGGTTCAAGCCCCAGACTTTAAGGCTTTCCATAGGGATCGAAGACGAGGATGACTTATGTAAGGATCTGGATCAGGCACTGGCAAAGATTTGATCTCATTCATAACGGAGTGATGCAACGGGATTAGAAAGAGAGGTTTTAAGGCCTTGGAAACTGACTGTAATTAAAGCAATCAACAGAGCGATAGCACCAGAAAGAATAAAAGTAAATACACTGAGGTTGATTCTATAAGCAAAATTCTCCAGCCAATGGCTCATAAAATAATAGGATAAGGGCCAGGCAATCAAATTCGACAAAAGAATCCATTTGGTAAACTCACTCGACAGAAGATAGAAGATATTGAAAACAGAAGCTCCAAGGACTTTCCTTATGCCCATTTCCTTAGTGCGCTGTTCAGCCGTATAGGCAGCGAGGCCAAACAGCCCTAAACAGGCAATGAAAAGAGCCATCACAGTGAGGAAATCAAAAAGTCGGGATGTACTTGTTTCCGATTTGTACAATTGATCAATGTTGTCATTGAGAAAAAAATATTGGAAAGGTTCTCCGGAAGACATTGATCTCCAGGTATCTTTTATGATGTTTAAAGTGCGATTAATCTTATCTCCTTTTATCCTCAATGAAGCATAATAGATATATCTGTTATCCGGTATAAGAGATATCACTAAAGGTTCTATTTTCTGATGTTTTGATCTGAAATGAAAGTCGTTAACCACACCAATGACCTGGTATTTCCCACTGCGGTTTACAAGAATTTGACCTATGGGATTATCCCAGCCAAGATGACTGGCAGCTGTCTCATTTATAATGAGAGCTTGTTTTCTGTCAGTTGCGATAGACTGATCGAAATTTCTTCCTTTTATGATTGTCATTTTATAGGTTGGAATAAAATCATAATCGCACAACAAATGTCTGACAATAAACGCGTCCTCTTCACTGTGTCCCTGGGGAATAAAAGCTCCCATGCCCGGAGCTACACTGGGGAGGCTGGTGGAAGCCGAAACACTAAGAATACCGGGATATTGGAGCAGTTTCGTTTTGAATGGCTGAAAATCTCTTTTTACAGTCTCATCCTGCACAGGAATGAACATAATGTTATCTTTATCAAATCCAAGGTTTTTGTTTTGAATGAAGTTGAGCTGTTCATGGATGATGAATGTTCCTGTAATAAGGAATACGGAAATAGAAAATTGAATCACCACAAGAATTTTTCTGAACAAATGCCCTTTGGCGCCGGATCTAAATTTTCCGTAAATGACTGAAGAAGGTTTAAATGAAGAGAGGAAAAACGCAGGATAACTTCCGGAGAACAGTCCTAAAAAAAGAACCAGTCCAAACAGGATGATGGGGAGGAGAGGATTTTTCCAGTAATTGACATTCAGCTGTTTCCCGAAAAAGGATGGCAAGGATTGAGACAAAATTTCAACCAGAATCAAAGAGAGAGGAACAGCCACTACAGTCATTACTACAGATTCGAAAAGAAATTGTTTGGCCAGTTGAGGCTTTACGGCCCCTAAAACCTTTCGAATGCCTACTTCTTTGGCTCTTTTTGCAGAACGGGCTGTCGAGAGGTTCATAAAATTGATGCCTGCGATGATAATGATAAAGAGGGCTATGGCTGTAAAAATGGTGATATATCTTATATCATTATTTGCTTCCAGTTCATAGTTTAAATGCGAATGAAGGTGGATGCTGGTAAGAGGCTGAAGAAAAAATTTCCAATTCTGGGCCGCTTCCTCATTACGGTGTTTTCTGATAAATTCAGGAAATCTCTTGTCCACTTCTTGAGGAGAGTGTCCTGGAGCAAGGAGAATATAGGTATAAGCGGACATGGCGCCCCAGATTTTTCCATAGTTCTTGTCTTGAGCCTCAAGTGTGGATATTGAGGCTAAAAAATCAAATTTAATATGAGAATTTGAAGGAATATTCTTTAATATGCCTGTTATTTTATAGTCATGTTCATTATTTATACTGAGGACCTGATCCAGAGGGTCTTTGTCTCCAAAATACTTTTTGGCTTTTTCCTCTGTCAAAAGCAGAGAATAGGGGGCATTAAGAGCTGTTTTTGGATTTCCCTTTATCAGGGAAAAGGAAAAGATATCAAAAACAGAGCTGTCTGCATAAAAAAACCTGTTTTCAATAAATTTGTTTTCATTTGCGTTCACGAAGACCCTGGGGGATTTCTCAAACCGAACGACACCTGAGATTTCCGGGAATTCCTTGACCAGATTTGGTGCTATGATTGGGAAGATATTAGCATGGCTGACAGAGCTTCCGTTCTGGAGGGACTCTTCAGCTACCCGGTAAATCCGGTCAGCGTTTTTATGGAATCGGTCATAACTGAGTTCAGTCTGAATATACAGGAAGATTAAAACAAATAATCCCATGCCTAAAGCAAGGCCAGCAATATTGATAAAAGAATAAATTTTTTGCTTTGAAAAATTTCTAAAAGCCACTTTGAAGTAATTGATGAACAATGTTTGCTCCGTTATTTGTTACTAATATGTCACTATGCAAACAATGTGCCAATTGGTATCAGTAGAGGTAGAGATAGGTGATAAGCAATGATTGTGTCCGGTTACACAACAATGAATGTTCGTAAACGGACATTTGTGGTTATACTTGATTTTCCATGATTTTTCATTTGGGTAAGGATGGATTAGATTTTATCAAATAAAAGGAGAATACCGATGATAATAAAAATGAAGCCCCCGCTGTATCTTATGATCTCAGGTTTTATATACTTACTTAATAACGCACCTAGAAGAACTGAGATGATGGTCACTATGACATAGGCTGATATTGAACCAAGCCACACACTGATTGGCTTGCCTGTTTTTGCAGCCATGCTCATTCCCACTAATTGGGTCTTATCAGCTAATTCAGCAACGAATATCGCCCAAAATGTCGCTATAAATACTTTGAGGTTCATAATGACACTCCTTTGAATAATCCAGAATAACCAGACTAATCGTAGAAACAGCATACAGGATTTATATATGAAACGTCCAGTCATATAAAAAGGATTTTGAAAAAGAAAACAAGGATGTGATCTTAAGATAAGACTGGATCTGGAAAGATGATCAGGTTCTCTGTTTACAGGAAAATTTCTTTAGCAGTTGGATTAGGCCCTAATTTTTCTAATTTTTTTGTGTATTCATTGGTGACGTTGGCAAACCGCGTGGCTTCAGAAGCAGAGACCCACCAGATCCCAATGCGCTCTTTTTCTAAACCTAGTGTGTCAAAGATGCTGTCCATCATGACATATCGGCGGCGGGCGTTATAGTTGCCTTTTTGATAATGACAGTCACCGGGATGACACCCCATCATCATGACACCATCCGCGCCTTTAATAAAGGATTTGAGCACAAAGAGAGGATCTATTCTGCCGGAACACATGACTCTTATAGTCTTGAGAGAAGGAGGAATTTTCATCCGTGAAGTACCGGCAAGGTCAGCTCCTGTATAGGAACACCAATTACAGAGAAATCCGATTATGGTTGGAGTAAATTTATCATTCATTTTAATAGCCCCTGTTCATTTTTTTTAAAATCATTGTTCGCCTGTTGTCTTGAATTCGTCTTCTTTATATGTACCCTGCGGAGCAGGTTCTTCAATGTCTTTTCCAGGAAAGTAATTAAATTCTTTCTGAAGAGTATGTCCCACTTTAGAAAACACAGTAGCTACAGGGATGTTCACAGGACATACGTCAGAGCACATCCCGCAGCTTACGCACGATACAGCCATATGAGTCATTCTTCCGAGATGGAAGAGCAAATTTCCTGTTGGGACTTTAAGGCCGCCTTTTCTCTTAAGATCAGAGTTCAAGCTGGCCGCTTTGTATTCTTGGGTCTTAGAGTCAAATTCACAGAGTGTGCAGTAGCAAATAGGACACACATGGCTGCATCCGTGGCATGCCAAACACGGAGCAAAAGTATTTATAAGGGATTCTAATCCTTTCCCTGTTTCATTAAAAAATTTCTCTTGGAGTTCTTCTCTTTTTTTCTTGAATTCATTGATTTCCTTTGTTTCGATTTCTTCTGAAACCGAACTTCCTCCCGCCTCCTTAGCGTACTCCTCTGCTTTGGGCGAGTTGAGAAATAGTATGAATTCCTTATCCAGGTCTTTATTTCCCAGAGAAGCGACCGTTATATCCGCATTGATCGGGAGGAAGTTTTCACAGAATTGACAGGCTTCCCGTGTCTCAGGAAAGATATCTGCTTTTTGAACAGATGTCCAGTATTGGGATACTGTTTTTTCCTGATTTTTATCTCCCATTAGATCCAAACTGAGGACTCCACCACAGGTCTGACTGATAATAAGGAAATTCTCCATATCTCCTTGAGCCCTTTTTACAAGCTCTACAAAGCCTCTGAGTTCACAAGGTCTGAGTACAGCAGCTATAGGCTCATCTGTTTTGCCAAGCAGAGTAAAACTGGAAAGAGCTTTTCCAGCATTGACCGGCATAAAAGGGTACAAAGGAACCGCATTCTTGAATTCATCAGGACTGGTTATCAATGAGTAGGATACAGCGCCTTTATCATCCATTTTTTTCAGAGTAAAAACGCCGTTGATTTTTTCTTTTTCAAGAAGGGATTTTAAAAAGTCAAGCAGACCCTCTTCAACATTCTTTTTAATTTTAATCGCTTTAGGCATTTTACTTTACCTCCTCAGTCGCTTTTTCTTCACATTCATTGGGGATTTCTACCTCACAGAATTCGTCTTCATTAAAGTCCTGCAAAGGCAGGAGATCCTCTCTGTTCAATCCGGGAACATAATCAAATTCTTTTTGAGCCCGGTCGCCGACCATACTAAAAAGCCGGCCTACGGGAAGGGAAACAGGACAGGCATCTTCACAGGCACCGCAGGCAACGCAGGAGAGAACCATATGGGACATCCGTCCTATATGAAAGAGCATAGTGTTGAGAGGGAATCTCAGGGCTCCTTTTTCTCTGGATTTTTCCAGGTATGTTTCAGGTTTGAAATTTATCATTTGGGAGTCAAAATAGCACTGCTGGCAGTAGCATATAGGACATGCGTTCATGCAGTTGTGGCAGTTAATGCACTTGTTCAATTCATTAAAAAAGCCGTTTGGATTTTTTATTTTTTCCTGCCATTCTTTGAGAAAGGATTGTCTATTTTTGGTTTTTTCCTTGACCAGTTTCTCTATCTCTGATTTCCATTTCTCAAGAGAATCTTTGGATTCAAAGCCAAGTTTATCCATCACATCGCTTCCAGTGGAAGAATTGGCGATTAGAGTGATTTTGTTGTTCTCTCCAACCAGTCCTATATGCAGGTCAGGGCCAGTCCCTTCCATCAAGCTGAATCTATGGCAGTTCTGACATGCAGGCCTCAGGGATTCACTGATTTCCCATTTTTCTGAGATTTTTTTAAAGGTGTCCCCGATTTTTTTAGGGTCGTTCATATAGTCTGAGAGGGGCATGGCACCGGGACAATCAATGCTTATGAGGGTCACCATATTAAGGTCTATTTGATGCAGTTTGAACAGTTCTATGGCTGCCCGGGCTTCGCATGGCCTTATCAAAGCCGCTACTTTAAGATCAAGCTCTCCGCTTTTTGCAAAGCTGGATAGAGCCCTTCCTCCTTGGACAGACATGATAGGCGGCAAAGGATCAGCTATATCAAACAGAGATTCATCCTGAAGCAGAATCCATGAATAAGCATCTGTATCAGGAACTTTAGCAGGAACCAATAGGACATCAAAAATATTTTCTTCAAATGCCTTTTTAAAAATATTGAAAACAGTATTTTTTATGCTTTTTTCAACAGGCAGAGTTTTCCCTTTTTTTGGGTTACTTTTTGTTTCTTTCTGATTGTTATTCATTTATCTCTCCTTATGATATCCAACTGTTTTAACGCAGCGCTTCCATTACTTCCTGATAGAGTTGGTAATAGGTGAAATGTTTGGAACGAATAGCTCCTGAAGGACAGCTTCCCACACAGCTCCCGCATCCTCTACAGATGGCCTCATTGACAACAGAGACACCTTTAAAGGAATCATAGCTGATGGCTCCGTAGAAACACACAGAAAGGCATGTCTGGCACCCTGTGCACATGTCTTCTTTGATTTCTGATACTTTGACTTCTGGTTTTACTTTTCTGCCCGGAATCAAGCTGGAAAGTATTTTACCTGAACTCGCATGTGATTGAGTCATGGATTCCGGTATGTTTCTGGGACCCAAAGCGCAGCCCGTGATATAGACTCCTTCCATAGGAGTTGCCACCGGGTCCAGCATCTCATGCAGCTCCTTAAAGAAACCGGATTTGTCAAGGGGAAGATTCAATAGTTCGGCCAGATGGGGTGTGTCTTGAGATGGGACCATAGCCGGAGCGATCACAACCATATCGACTGAGACTTTGTCTGTCTTGTCGTTGTTTCTGTATTCCACTTCAATTTTGTCTCCGGACTTTTTTGTTTTTACGACTTCATCCATTCTTATAAATTCAACGCCTTTATCTTTGGCCTTGTCAAAGTAGGATTGGTCTTGTTTATGTGGCAGACATAAGTCCACATAAAGTTCCTTGACCTCAATATCAGGGAGATTGTCTTTAAGGTAGTGGGCGAATTTTAAGGTGTACAAACAGCATACTTTAGAACAATAACCTTTTTCTTTTCTGCCCGCGCAGTGAATGAATGCCACAGATTTGGGTTTTTTGCCGTTTTTCAATTCTATTTTTTCAGAATGGATCATTTCTTCAAATTCCAACGCACTCAGCACGTTTTCATTTTCTCCGTATCCGAATACAGGATTTTCCTTGAGGTCAAACATATCAAAACCAGTAGCCAGGACCACGGCTCCAACTTTAATTTCTTCTTCTGTTCCCTCTTGATTTTCCTGATTGCTTTTGATAACCGCTTCGAAATTTCCCAAAAAACCACGGACTTCTTTCACATCACTGGATGTATAAATATGAATATTTTCGTTGTTCTTGACTTGTTCGATCTTTTCCTTTACCACATTTATTTTTGAGCCTTGATGAGGGAGAATCTGGGATAACTTACCAGCCATTCCCCCTAAGGAATCTGTTTTTTCAACTAAATAGACTTTCCTATTGGGACCGGCTAAAGAGAGACTGGCTTCGATTCCTGAAATACCTCCTCCGATAACCAGAACGTCTACATTGATTTCGAGCTCCTTTTTTTTGAGCGGGTCGTGAAACAAAACTCTCTGGATTCCTGCTTTAATGTATTTAATGGCTTTTGATGTGGCCTCTTCTTTGTCCGGAATCATCCAGGCGCATTGTTCCCGAATATTAACCATTTGTAGTAGATAAGGATTCATATCAGCTTCTTCGCAGACTTTCATAAATGTGGCTTCATGGTCTTTGGGAGAACAGGCAGCAACCACTACATGGGTTAGTTCTTCTTTTTCTATATCTTCTTTAAGAAATTTTTTTCCGTCATTGGAGCACAATAAGGAATATTTTTTGACGGTCTTAACTTCACCCATGGAAGACAGCTCTTCAACGACCTTATCGATGTCTATCCTTTCCGGAATATTCGGGCCGCATTCACAAACATAAACTCCAATCTTATTTTTCATTTTTTAATCCTTGGTAATTAATTTCAATTATCTGATTCAGCCTTACTGCAAAAGAGATAGTACCCTCCCGGCCGCTGCTTCAGCCTGGGAAACTGATCCGGGGATATCTTTTGGACCTTCAGCACATCCTATGACAAAAATACCTTTTTTCTCTGAATCTACGGGATTCAGATTCTGATCCTGGGCAGAGAAAAATCCCATTGAGTCTTGGCTTATCCCGAGTATTGTGGCCAGGTCTTTAGTTCCCTTTGATGGGATCATTGCAGGGGAGAGAATGACCATGTCAGATTTAATGGAATTCTTTTTACCATTGCTGTGCTTGTAAGTGACTTCAAGATTTCCATTGTTTCCTTTGACCTCTATATCTTCATAGCGAATAAAATCAATTTTTTTACTGAGTTCTTCATAAAATTTTTGATGAGATTTTCCTGGAATACACAAATCTGTATGGAATTCATGGATTTTTGCATCAGGTGCTTTATCTTTGATAAAATGGGCAAATTTCATTGAATACATACAGCATACTCCTGAGCAATATCCTTTTTCTTCTCTTCCTATACAGTGAATGATCCCTGCTGATTTTATGGGTCTCTCTTCTCTTAACGTCAGATTTCCTTCTGTTGGCCCGTTCTGTGCATACAGTCTTTCAAACTCCATGGCTGTGTAGACATTGGGGTGTTTTCCATATCCGAATTTAGAAAGACCGCTCACATCAAACTGACCAAATCCTGTGGCCACAATAACAGCTCCTACCTCCAGATTAATGGTTTCATTTTTTTCTTTGAAATCAATAGCGCCGAATCCACAGGCTTCCGCACAGGCATTGCAGTCCTTTTTCTTACCATTTAAACGGACACAGCTTTCAGGGTCGATGGCAGGAACATTCGGAAGAGCGCCCGGGCATGCTACAGCAATAGCTTTTTTCTGAGACATCCTTTGCTCGAATTCATTGTCTAAACTGACAGGACAGGGGTCATAGCAGGCGCCGCATCCGATGCAGTTGATAAGGCTGACATATCTGGCTTTTTTTTCTATCTGGACTTTGAATTCACCGGCAGAGCCTTGTGTTTTTTTGACTTCACTCAGAAGGTATAGAGTGATATTATCATGCTGGAGAACTTCCTGTTGTTTTGGTGCGAGCATACAGGTAGCGCATTCCATATTGGGATAGACTTCTTCGAATTTAATGGTCTGGCCCCCAATTAGAGAATCCTTTTCAACAAGGTGCACTTTCATTCCCGCGTCAGCCAGAACCAGGCTTGCTTCCATCCCAGCAACCCCGGATCCTATGACCAATACATTTTGATTTTTCATTTTCCTTTCCTTTTCTTATACTTTTGGATTACTTGTTAGGGGATTGGGGCCCAGTTTAGAGATGTCCTCAGCGAATTTATTCACTATTTCCGCATAACGTTTGCCTTCAGATGCGGATATCCAAGAGAGTTGGATTCGGTCCGGTTCGAGGTTTAGGGCTTGAGCTATTTTTTTTAGCAAGGCGAATCTCCTTCTGGCATAATAATTGCCCTGTTCATAATGACAATCTCCAGGGTGACATCCAGCCACTAACACTCCATCGGAGCCCCAGAGCAGGGGGGTCAGCACTAAATTGGAATTCACTCTGCTGGAGCACATGACTCGAATAACGGACAGGGAGGAATCAACATTTGTTTTGCTTGAACCAGCTAGGTCAGCACCGGCATAAGAGCACCAGTTACATAAAAATCCGACTATTTTAGGTTTGAAATTCTTTTCCATGTTTTTATCCTCTTTAAATTGCTTTTAGAGACTACTTTACTGATGTATGATCTTTACAAAGATTGAAAAAGTCGTTGATGTCAAAATTGAATTTGAGCGGTATGTTTTCCTTCGGCATCTGTGTTGCAGAACAATAAAGTTTTTCCAGTCTTTTCCGCCCAGGCTTTTACGTCTTTGGGAAAAGATTCGCAGTCAGCCACCACTTCCAATATATCGCCAGGCTGCAGCTGAGGAGCCATAGAGGCGACTTTTAGAATTGGTTGGGGGCATTTAAGTCCTAGAGTATCGAGAGTTTTCTGTGCCATTTTTTTCTCCTTTTAATGTTTATTGATATTTAAAATGAAAAAGTCAAAGTGGCGTCTTTGATTTCATTTATAAATGTGGTTGCACCGATGATTTCGACACCATCTCTGAGATCTTCTTTTTTTAGGTCTTTTGCTTCCAGAGCCAGTTCACAAACATAAATTTTTCCGCCAAGACCTACTAATCCGTCATACAAC
This sequence comes from uncultured Eubacteriales bacterium, assembly GCA_964456985.1. Taxonomy (GTDB): domain Bacteria; phylum Acidobacteriota; class Aminicenantia; order Aminicenantales; family Aminicenantaceae; genus WJMT01. The sequence continues at coordinate 5,536 of CAYWDH010000001.1, read as the reverse complement.
TCTTTAAGTTCTGGTAAGCCTTTGCCTTTCATCTCCTCTATTTTCCCTTTTACCATTGCCGGAGCCCCTCCAGGACAGAAGAAGATTACCACATCATCCCCTGATGCGGCTGCGGATGAACCTAAAATGAAAGGTGGGAAGACATTTCCCGGTTCAGAACCATTAACTGTGATTGCTACTTTAGCCATATTAACCTCCTAGATATTAAAAGTTTTTTTATTTGCTTTAAGTTGAAGCATAAAATATGTTTTCATTTTAGTGAGTAAATAATTTTTTGACAATAGCGAGGCGACTGGGGTGGTCAGGAACTTTGAAAGTTTGGGTTTGTTTCTTTATGTGCATATCTTATATCTTTAAGAAAAACATAACAAGATATTACTTATAAACATATAAATATAAACATAGTTTTATATTATATTTGAAAAGTTTTTTCAATAACTTTTTTTCTTTATTTTCTTTTTTCCCTTAAGAATACCTCATGTTCGAGGTGAGATTTTCATTGATTTCCTGGTGAATTCCTTTTAAAATTTTCTCGTTTGCCATTAAACTATAAATGATAAGATTCAACCACTTTTAATAGGGAGAAGAAAATGAAAATCAAAGGATTTTTAGTGATCCTTGTTTTGGTAGCAGTCATTGCCTTTTTCATCTATTATATTGGTTCCGGAGAAAAAAAAGTCATAAAAGATCAAGTGGGTTCTTTTACAAAGGCAAAAGAGAAACTGACAAGGACGAACATGAATAGTCTGAAACGGGCTGTTGATTATTATACGGCTCAGAAGGGAAGGCTGCCGGATAAACTTCAAGATCTGAGAATGGCTGTTCCCATAACAACCGGGAAACTGGATGCATGGGGGACTGAGATCAAATATGAAAGATTATCTGACATAGAGTTCCGTTTAACGTCAGCAGGAGGAGACAAGACTTTCAATACAGATGACGATATCATCATCCAGTAAACCTGGGAGGGAAAAATGAAGATGTTTATTGATTCAAAATGGGTGGATAAGGAAGATAAAATACAGGTCCATGACCCGTTTGATGGTTCTGTGATAGACACGGTTCCCAAAGCAGACCCGGACGATATTGAACAGGCTCTGGAAGCCGCTCATCAGGGTTTTGAGACAGCCCGGAAAATGACCGTTCATCAGAGAGCTTCCGTCTTATATAAAACAGCAAAATATATTTCTGAAAGAGAAGAGGAGTTTGCCACCCTAATTGCCAGAGAAGGTTCAAAGACCATCCGTGAAGCCCGTAAAGAAACCCAAAGATGTGTCAACACACTCACGGTGTCTGCAGAAGAAGCCAAACGCATTCTAGGGGAGACCATCCCTTTTGATTCTTTTCCGGGAGGAGAGAAAAGAATCGGGTATTACTACCGATTTCCGGTGGGAGTGGTGCTGGCCGTGACTCCTTTTAATGACCCTTTGAATCTGGTTGCCCATAAAATTGGTCCGGCATTGGCCGCAGGTAACAGCATCCTCTTAAAACCAGCCACATTGACTCCTCTCTCAGCCATTAAATTAACGCAGGCTCTGCTTGAGTGCGGTTTGTCCCCTGAAGTGATCCAGGTTGTGACTGGATATGGAAGTGAAATAGGCGACGCTCTTGTTTTCGATAAGAGGGTGCGCATGATTTCTTTTACAGGAGGCGTGGAAGCAGGAAAACAGATCGCACACAATGCAGGCATAAAGAAGATCGGGATGGAACTGGGTTCGAATTCTCCGGTTATTGTATGGAAAGATGCTTCAGAGGACCGAGCTGTGGAGTCCTGTGTCTCTGGTGCGTTTTGGGCGGCAGGCCAAAACTGTATTGGAGTGCAGAGGATATATATCCATGAGGAACTCTATGATTCTTTTAAGAATAAATTTGTCAAAAGGACCAGGGAATATAAGATAGGCAACAAGTTAAAAGAGGACACAGACATGGGACCAATGATTACAGAGGAAGAAGCTGTACGCGTTGAAAAATGGATCCATGAGGCTGTATCCATGGGAGCCGATGTTTTGTGCGGGGGAAGGCGCAAAAATGCGCTTCTTGAGCCTACGGTTCTGGAAAAAGTCCCGGAAAAAGCCAAGATATACAGGGAAGAGGTATTTGGTCCGGCTGTCAATCTCTTTTCTGTGTCTGGCTTGCAGGAGGCTGTTGAGAGAGCGAATAGCCTGCCTTTCGGGCTTCATGCGGCTGTATTTACCAAGGATATAGATCTGGCTTTTAAAATAGCTTATGGCCTGGAGTGCGGAGGAGTTATGGTGAATGATTCCACTGATTACAGATTGGATTCAATGCCCTTTGGAGGGATAAAGAATTCCGGATTGGGAAGAGAAGGGATCAAGTTTTCCATTCAGGAGATGACAGAGCCAAAGACCATCTGCTTCAATCTGGAATAATTCCATAAAATAAATCATTAATTTTGTGGGATTGTGTATAAACTGCAGGCACAGTTTGTGCTCCCTTGTCATCACGAGGAGCGTAGCGACGTGGTGATCTCAATATGCTTCGTTTCACAATAAGATTGCCACACTCCCTTATGGTTGTTGGCAATGACATGAAGGGAGCATAAATCATACTCACGATATTAATAAAGGCCGAGGAGCCTAGGCAACCATTCGCTGAACCACGAAAAATAGGTGATCAGCATGAGCGCAGCGACCATTACCGCATAAAAGGGGAGAAGGGATTTTGTGACTTTGGTTATTGTGGTCTGACCTATTCCGCATCCCACGAACAAGACAGAACCGACCGGGGGCGTGCAGAGGCCTATACACAGATTAAACACAAGGATGATTCCAAAGTGAAGGGGGCTTATACCGAGCCCTGTCACCACAGGAAGGAGGATGGGAGTAAAGATAAGCACAGCCGGGGTGATGTCCATGAACGTGCCCACAATAAGAAGCATCAGATTTATCATCATAAGGATGATGAATTTGTTATCTGTGATCCCTATCAGACCGGAACTTATATTCTGGGGGATGTTTTCATAGGATAGGATCCAGGCCATGGCTCTGGAGGTTCCAATGAGGAGCATGACCACGGCTGTTGTTTCTGCTGTTTTCAACAGAATACCGGGGATCTCCGGAAGGCGGACTTCCTTGTATATAAGGACTGAAAGGATAAAAGAGTAGATAACAGCCACAGCGCTGGCTTCAGTCGCAGTGAATATGCCGGTTATGATGCCTCCGATGACGATAATGACCAGAAGCAGACTTGGAACAGCCGAAAAGAATTTCCTCAGAGCTGTAAAAAATTTTTCTCTGTTCCCGACCGGGTATTTTTTGATAACAGCTATCACAGAACAGGCAGCCATCAGACCTAATCCTACCAGAATTCCAGGGAGATATCCGGCAACAAAAAGAGCGGCTATAGAGATCCCTCCGCTTGCAAGGGAATAGACAATAAGAACATTACTAGGAGGGATGAGAAGACCGGTGGTTGAAGCTGTTACTGTGAGGGCTGTGTTGAAATTCTTATCATATCCTTCCTTGTTCATGACAGGTACCATAAAACCTCCTATAGCTGATGTGGCTGCGACAGCAGAACCGGATATAGAGCCAAAAAGCATGCATGCGAGGACATTGACATAAGCAAGACCTCCCGGGAACATACCCACCACAGACTTGGCAAAGTCAATGAGTCGGCGGGCAATACCACCTCTTCCCATAAACTGTCCGGACAATATAAAAAAAGGTATGGCTAGAAGTGCAAATCGATTGACTCCGCTGGTCATCTGCTGGGCCACGGTAGTGAGAGCCGGGACCGGATTTATTGTAAACAGCATGGTCAGTATAGTTGAGAGAGCAATGCTCACAGCAATGGGGACATTGAGTGCGAGGAGGATTATAAAACTGAGAATGAGTATGATAACAGAGATCTCCATGAATTCATTTCTCCAATTGAAAAAATTTAAAGAGGCAGTTCATCTTTTTTGTCCCTATTTAAAAGGATGGATTTGTTTTTATTCTTAACAGAAGCTGTGATGAATCCTATGGAATAGAGGATGATCAGGATTCCTGACACAGGTATAGCGGAGTAGACATATCCCATGGGTATCCCTACGGCTGGGGATATCTGATTTAATTTAAACGTCAGGATGACCAATTTCATGCCCCCCACAACCATTATAAAGAGAGCAAAACCAAGGATGATAAGATTTACAGTCACTTCCAGAATCTGTCTTTTTAATCCCTTTAGTTTAGATGATAGAATGTCTATTCCCAGGTGGGCCTTTTTATAAAAGGCATAAGCGGCTCCCAGTATGCTGACCCATATGAGAAAAAATCCCGCTACTTCTTCAGAGAAAGGACTCGGTCTCCTTAAAATAAATCTGGTAAATACCTGCCAGCTTACATCCAGGACCATGAGGCCCATTAACAAAGAAACAAGGGCTCCGGTGATCCTGTTTATTTTCTGAATAAAACGTGGCATTTGAGGATTCTCATTTTGAGTTTGTTATTCCATCTCCTTTATTTTATTTATCAGTTCAAATATCTTTGTGCCTTTATACGAATTGTGGAGTTTTTCTGCGGACCGGATGAAAGCCTCTTTATCAGGATATATGACTGTGACTCCTGCTTTTTTAACTTCTTGAAGAGCCTCCTTACAGGCTTTCTCCCAGAGTTCTCTCTGGAAATCCACGGATTCATCAGCAGCTTGCTGGAGCCATTTCTGTTCTTGTGAGGTAAGTTTTTTCCATACCACAGTACTTATCAAGAGTATATCCGGAACCGATGTGTGTTCGTCCAGGGTGTAATACTGACACACTTCATAGTGATGAGAGAGGAAGAAACTGGGTGGATTGTTCTCCGCTCCATCGACAACCCCTTGTTGGAGTGCGGTGTAAAGTTCACCCCAAGAAATAGGAGTTGGGGAACCACCCAGAGCTTTGACCATATTGACGGATGTCACGCTTTTCATGACTCTGATTTTAAGACCTTTGAGGTCTTCAGGGGAATATATGGGAATTTTTTTGGTATAAAAACTTCGACTTCCCGCATCATAGAAGCACAAGCCGCGAAGAAAACAGTCCTCTCCTGAAAGAAGCAGGGATTTACCGATATCGCTATTTAAAACATTCCATCTGTGGGTATCATCTCTGAAAACATAGGGGATTCCAAGAATTTTCATCTCAGGGACAAAGGATTCAAGAGGGGCTGTGGAGACTTTAGTCATTGCCAGGCTTCCGATCTGTAGAAGCTCTATCAGCTCACGTTCTTGGCCTAACTGTCCGCTCGGATATATTTCTATGGTTAGTCTTCCATTTGATTTTTCGTTAACTTTTTCAGCCATAAAAGTCATGGCTTTATGAACGGGATGAGTGGTATCCAGAACATGGGCAAGTTTCAAGACTCTGTGGCTTTTTTTGAGGCCGCATCCTGTAAATAGGAGAGTAATAAGGGGGAAGAAAAGAAACAACGTGCGGAGGGACAGTTTGTTTTTCATATCAGACATCCTGGATGATGAACAAGTCGAGGTTGTATAGACCTTATGAAATTCAGGTATGGCTGAAGCGATTTTAAAGATTTAGCCTTCGGATGAG